>CAZRXG010000022.1:50020-62670 GCA_964603985.1 uncultured Anaerolineae bacterium
TGAGGACAAGTCCACTGGCAAACCCGAAGACACACCCGGCGGGAAGCCTGAAGACAAGCAAGACAACAAATCCGAGGACGAGCTTGAGGACGAGCCGGAGGACAAATCCGGCGGTCAGTCTGAGGACGAGCAGGACGACAAATCCAAGGACAAAGACAAGGACAAGTCCAAAGACAAGTCTGACGATAAATCCAAAGCCACACCGTCGGGCCAGTCCGAAGACCCCTCTGACGAGGAGCTTGGGCCCACACCCACACCCAGCAGTGAGGCCACGGACAAGGACAAGAAAGACAAGAAGGACAAGAAAGACAAGAAGGATAAGAAAGACAAATAATCCTGGGTACCGTGCCTGGGACTGCTGCCCGGAGGCGGCGTTAGTATACGGGCAGGCTGGGGTCGACCTGCCTGGCCCACGCGTTGATACCCCCTGCCATGTTCTTCAGCCGTGTGTACCCGTGTTCGCGGAGCATCTGCACCACATCGGCGCTGCGTCCACCCATCTTGCAGTAGACCACGATCTCGCGTGCCGTGTCCAACTCACCCAGATGTTCAAGGATCTCGTCCTTGGGGATGTGGTGCGTGGCGACCGGGATGTCCGAGATCTCCCACTCGTGCGGGTCACGCACGTCCAGCAGGATGAAATCCTCTCCCCTGTCGAGCTTGGCTTTCACCTCCTGCACGCTGATGGCCGGTACCAGCCCCTCCGCTTCGCTGTGAAACTCGCTCCGGTCGTGCCCCGGCATCCCGCAGAACTGCTCGTAGTCGATCAGTTTTGTTAGCGTCGGGTGCTCGCCGCACACCGGGCAGTCCGGGTTCTTACGCAGCTTGACGAAGTCAAAAGTCATGTGCAGTGCGTCGTAGAGCAGCAGCCGCCCGATCAGCGTCTCGCCGATCCCCACGAGCAGTTTGATCGCCTCCGTCGCCTGGATCGCCCCGATGACGCCCGGCAGGACGCCCAGCACGCCCCCCTCGGCGCAGCTTGGCACCAGCCCCGGTGGGGGCGGTTCCGGGAACAGGCACCGGTAGCAGGGCCCTTCCCTGGCGTAGAACACGCTCGCCTGTCCTTCGAAGCGGAAGATGCTGCCGTACACGTTCGGCTTGCCGAGCAGCACACACGCATCGTTGATCAGGTAACGTGTTGGGAAGTTGTCCGTCCCGTCGATGATAACGTCGTATGGCCCCAGGATGTCGAGCGCGTTGTCTGAGGTCAGCGGCGTGCTGTAAGTGTCAACCCGGATGTGCGGGTTGATGTCCAGCATCGTCTCTTTGGCGCTCTCCAGCTTGGGCCGCCCGATGTCCTTTGTGCCGTGTATCACCTGCCGTTGCAGGTTCGATGCGTCCACCACGTCGTAGTCCACCAGCCCAATGCGCCCGACGCCCACCGCCGCCAGGTACATCGCCAGCGGCGAGCCGAGCCCGCCCGTGCCAATCAGCAGGGCGCTCGCCGCCTTGAGCTTGCGCTGCCCTTTCATGCCCACTTCCGGCATGATCAGGTGGCGGCTGTAGCGCCTGATCTCATCGTGGCTCAGGTCAATCGCCTCGGCGGCGCTCCGGTCTACAAGGCCCATAACAACCCATCTCCTCTGAAAACAATGTCTTGTGGGGCGGTTCATCAACTGCCCCTTTGCGACCGATCCCAGTATACCCCCGATTCAATGCCGCTATTTACCCTCCCAATACCAACGGACCGAAGCCTCACCCACCCGCAATCGACGGGATGATCAGCAGTTGATCCCCCTCCGCTATCGGTGTCTCGACTCCGTTCAGGTAGCGGATGTCCTCCTCGCCCAGAAAGACGTTGACGAAGCTCCGCAGCTTCCCGTCATTGAACAGGTGCGGCTCCAGGCCGGGGAACTGGCGCGTCAGGTCGCTCAGCGCCTCCCCGACCGTCCGCCCTTTCACCGAAACGTACTCGCTGTCCCTCGTGTAGGGGCGCAGCGGTGATGGTATGCGTATCTTTGCCATGTCTCGATTGTAACTCCTTGCGATGTGTCCTTATCTGGTTTTCAGTAAATCCTCGGCAAATGCCGTCCGGTCCTCGCGCAAACTCCACGCCCGCGTCACCCGGGCTTTTCCCTCTCTCACCGACGTGATCAGGTAGCTGAAGTTCGGCCACGCATGTTCCCGGTCGAACTCGCTGGGTTGCGCCGGGTGGTCGGGATGCGAGTGAAACACTCCCACCAGGTCCAGTCCTCGCCGCGCCGCCTCAAGCTCGGCCTGCATGAAGTCCTGCGGGCCGAGTTCGTACCGGTTATGCTGCGCCCCGGCTTCGCGTCTGTTCTCCACCGGAAGCAGCGCCTCGACGCTCACCGTCTTACCGTTTCGCCGTCCCAGCATAAAGCCCGCCCCCTCATTGGGGTATGTGGCCTCGCCGTGCGCTTCGATGGCCCGCAGATGCTCCGCGCTCAGGGTTATCTTCATTGTACGTTCACGCCTCCGTCCAGAACGGCTCGCTGAGATATTTGGCGGCGCTGTCAGGGAAGACGGTCACGATCACGCCCTCCGCCAGCCGCTCGGCGACGCGCAGCGCAGCCACCATCGCCGCCCCTGCCGAGACGCCCACCAGCAGCCCCTCCTCGCGGGCCAGGCGGCGGCACATTGCATGGGCGTCCTCGGTACGGATCGCCAGGTTTTCGTCGGCCAGCGCCTGGTCATAGATGCCCGGCACGATGGCCGACGGCATGTGCTTCAACCCTTCCAGCCCGTGGAAGGGCGAGTCCGGCTGCACCGAGATCAGCCGCACCGCAGGGTTATACTCCCGCAGCCGCCGCCCGACCCCCATCAACGTCCCACTCGTGCCCAGCCCGGCGATGAAGTGCGTCACCCGGCCACCGGTCTGCTCCCAGATCTCAACGCCTGTCGTCAGGTAGTGGGCCTGCCAGTTGTCCGGGTTGTTGTACTGATCGGCGAAGAAGTATCGCTCCGGATCGGCCTGATAGATCTCCTGCACCACGCGGATCGCCCCATCGGTGCCCTCTGTTGGGTCGCTCAACACCAGGTCCACGCCGTAAGCGCCCAGGATCGCCAGGCGCTCCGGGCTGGCGTTGGCCGGGACGACCAGCTTCACCGGGTGACCGCGTGCCGCCCCGATCATCGCGTAAGCGATCCCCATGTTGCCTGATGTGCTGTCCAATATCGTCACGCCGGGCCGCAGGTCGCCGCGCTGCTCCGCCTGGCGGATGATATTCAGTGCCGGGCGGTCCTTGACCGATCCGCCGGGGTTGTACCACTCGGCTTTGGCATATAGCTCGACGCCTGCTGGCAGGTCCGCCCCGATGTGCAGGAAGCCCAGCAGCGGCGTGTTTCCGACCAGCGCTTCGACTTCTGTTCTCGCCGGGATCGCGATCCCGCCTGGCTGTGTGAGCCTCGTCGTGGTGGTTTGTAATTGTGCCATCAATCCTGCCCTCTCCCTCTTCTCGCTCCCACCGCTTCCCGCAATAGACGCACGCATCCATGCGGGTCTTCCTTCAGCGGTATGTAATTTGTGCTTGAAAGCCGGGGGGGAAAGTAGATTCCCCTGCGGGGCAGCGTGACAACCGGGCAGCAAAAAAGAGCGCGCCCTGTCGCCGGGCTGCCGACATCATCTACAGCAGCGGGGACGGGGGCACCCTCTTGAGGCCAATCGGTGAAACTTGCTACGTACTTATCAGCTCAAGCGAGGATTCCCATGCGCCCCCGCCTGAGACACCTGCAAATCTGCATCTCGAAATTACCTCGATTAAAGATAATTTTTATCATCTTAATTACGATTATATTATACCCCCACTGGAGACGTGAGTCAATACAAAGGGACAATTTGCCCCCACCCCGCTTCCCACTTCCCACCGTGTTCGCAGGCGCTTGATAGCCTCTGACGCTACCCTGATAGCTTTTGATAGCCGGGGTTCGATAGAGTCTCCCTGTGCAAGCTGCCCACGCTACCGTGGGCTTTTGTATGCCCGATAACAGGAATGGTACGTGAGTCAGAGTTCTCGATTGCCCGGTTTCTATAAGCGCTCCCTCGCCGACCGCGCCGATACGGTCGCGGCCTGGGCCGATCTCACGCCTGAAGAGCGCGCGGCGCTCGTGGGCGCGTCCGGCGCGGGCCTGACCCCCGATCTGGCCGACAAGCTGATCGAGAACGCGGTCGGTGTTCACGGGCTGCCGCTTGGGATCGCCGCCAACTTCCTGATCAACGACCGCGACGTGCTGGTTCCGATGGTCATCGAGGAACCTTCCGTCGTTGCCGGGGCCAGCTTCATGGCGAAACTGGCCCGCGAGAAGGGCGGCTTTCGGGCTTCCAGCACGCCCCCGGAGATGATCGGCCAGATCCAGATTCTCGACCTGGCCGACCTGGGCGCGGCCCGCGCCGCCATCCTGGAGCACAAACAGGAGCTGCTGGAGATCGCCGCCTGCTGCGACAGAGTCGTCGTCGAGCTTGGCGGTGGCCCGCGCGATATTGAAGTCCATGTCCTCGAAGACACACCCGCCGGGCCAATGCTGATCGTACACCTGATTTTTGACTGCCGCGACGCGATGGGCGCTAACGTGATCAACACCGCCTGTGAGAGTTTGGCCGCGCCGCTGGAGCGCATCACGGGCGGGCGCGTCGGGCTGCGCATCCTGTCCAACCTGGCCGACCGCCGGGTGACCCGCGCCGGGTGCACCATTCCGGCTGACGCGCTGGCCTTTGACGATTATCCCGGCGGGCGTGTCGTGGACGGTATCGTCGAGGCGTGGGCCTTCGCCGCTGCCGACCCCTACCGCGCCGCCACGCACAACAAGGGCATCATGAACGGCGTCGACGCCGTCGTCATCGCCACCGGCAACGACTGGCGCGCCATCGAGGCCGGGGCGCACGCCTACGCCGCCCGGTCGGGCCGCTACACGTCACTGAGCACATGGCGCAGGGACGACGCGGGGGATCTGGTCGGCAGCCTGGAGATGCCCATGGCGGTCGGCATCGTCGGCGGCACGACGCGCGCTCACCCGGTGGCCCAAACCGCGCTCAAGATCCTGGGCGTTCAGTCCGCTCGTGAGCTGGCCGAGATCATCGTGTCGGTCGGGCTGGCCCAAAATCTGGCCGCCCTGCGCGCTCTGGCAACCGAGGGTATCCAGAAAGGGCATATGGCCCTGCACGCCCGCCAGCTTGCCATTTCGGCGGGCGCTGCGGGCGAGCAGGTGGACGCCGTCGTCGAGCGCATGTTGAACGATGGACAGATCACCCTGCCCCACGCCGAAGCGCTCCTGCGCGAGATGCAGACCGGGACCGGGGTTAAGTAACGTGACCATCATTGAGAGAAAGTGTAACTCATGAGCGAAAACGGAAGTTCTCCTAAACCGAAGGAGCGCCTGCAGAAGCCCCTCAGAGAGGTAGGCATCGCAGGCTACGGCGCATACGTGCCGCGTTACCGCCTGCCCGCCTCCGAGGTGGCCCGTGTCTGGACCGGCGGGATGGGCGGTGTGCCCGTCCAGGAAAAGTCGGTGCCCGGCCTCGACGAAGACGTGATCACCATGTCGATTGAGGCCGCCCGCAACGCGATGGCCCGTGCCCAGGTCGACCCGCAGGAGGTGCGGGCGGTGTGGGTCGGCAGCGAGTCGCACCCCTACGCTGTCAAACCGAGCTCCACGGTCGTGGCCGAGGCCCTGGGCATTGCACCCCACACCCTCGCCGCCGACTGGGAGTTCGCCTGCAAGGCGGGCAGCGAGGCAATACAGGCCGCCATCGGCTTTGTGGGCAGCGGCATGGCCGACTACGCGCTGAGCATCGGCATGGATACCGCCCAGGGGCGACCCGGCGACGCACTGGAGTACACCGCCGCCGCCGGTGGCGCGGCCTATCTGCTCGGCCCCGGCGAGAACAGCCTTGCCGTCTTCGAGGGGACCTACTCCTACGTCACCGACACGCCCGACTTCTGGCGGCGCGCGCACGAGACCTACCCCTCTCACGGCGACCGCTTCACCGGCGAGCCGGCCTACTTCCGGCACATTGTGTCCGCCGGGCGTGTCCTGATGGACGAGTTGGGCGCTGAGGCGGGCGACTTTGACTACGCCGTCTTCCACCAGCCCAACGTCAAGTTTCCCCTGCGTGCTGCCAAGATGCTCGGCTTCGCCGCCGAGCAGGTCGAGACAGGGAGCCTGGCCGGGGCGGTCGGCAACGTTTACGCCGGGTCGTCGCTGCTTGGCCTGAGCGCCGTCCTCGATGACGCCACGCCCGGCCAGCGCATCCTGCTGGTTTCCTACGGCTCCGGCGCTGGCTCCGATGCCATCGCCATGCGCGTCACCGATCTGGTCGTCGAGCGCCGGGGATTGGCCCCCCGGACGCGTGACTACGTCGCGCGCCGCACCGAGATCGACTACGCCACTTACGCCCGTCACCGGGGTAAGCTGCGCATCAAGTAGGATAAGATACGATGAGAGATGTAAGCATTATCGGCGTGGGGCAGACCCCCGTCGCCGAACACTGGGATACTTCGCTGCGCCATCTGGCCTTTGACGCTGCGCACGCGGCTCTGCACGACGCGGGCATCGACCGGGTCGAGACCCTCTACGTGGGCAACATGCTCGCCGGTGAGCTTTCCCACCAGGAGCACCTGGGCGCGCTGCTCGCCGATTTCATCGGCATGCGCGGCATCGAGGCCCTGCGTGTTGAAGCCGCCGACGCCTCCGGCGGCGCGGCCTTGCGGCAGGGCTATCTGGCCGTTACCAGCGGCGCGGTCGACTTCGCGCTGGTGCTGGGCGTCGAGAAAGTCACCGACGTGGTCGGCAGCCGCCGCCTGACGGCATTCTCCACCTCGATGGACGCCGACTACGAGGGTGCCCAGGGCGCAACGCCCGCTGCGCTGGCCGCCCTGCTCATGCGGCGCTACATGGTCGAGCACGGCGCCGAGATCGCGGATTTCGCCGGGTTCAGCGTCAACGCCCACGCCAACGGCTCGCTCAACCCCAACGCGATGTACCGTAACCGCCTCAAGCCCGAATCGTTTGCCAGAGCGCCGCAGGTGGCCATTCCGGTCAGCCTGTTCGACGCCGCCCCTCTGGGCGACGGCGCAGCGGCCCTCATCCTGACCACCACTGAGCGCGCGCGCGACCTCGTTCCCAGGCCGGTGCGTATCGCCGCCTCTTCCGCCGCGACGGACACCCTCCCATTGCACGACCGGCCCGACCCGCTCTCCCTTACCGCCGCCAACGTCTCCGCCGGGCGGGCTTACGAGCAGGCCGATCTCGGCCCGCGCGATATCGATGTCTTTGAGCTGCACGATGGCTTTACCATCCTCTCGACGCTCGCCCTCGAAGCCTGTGGATTTGCCGCACGCGGCGAGGGCTACCGGCTCGCTGACGAGGATGGCATCGGCCTGAAGGGCAGCTTGCCGATTTCAACCTTCGGCGGCCTGAAAGCCAGGGGGCACGCCGGTGGCGCAACCGGCGTCTACCAGGCGTTGGAGATTGTGCTCCAGTTGCGCGCCGAGGCGGGCGACAACCAGGTCGAGGACGCCCGCATCGGCATGGCGCAGAACCTGGGCGGCCTGGGCGGCACCGCCGTTACCCACATCTTCGAGCCGGTTGAGTAGCCCGCCGGGGTGGTTTGATAGCTTTTGAGAGTGGTGTTGTAGCTTCTGATAGTCAGGAGCAGGCATAATAGGGACGGGTTTCACAGAGGATAGGAGATATTCTACACATGGAAGTTCCACGTCACTGGCGACTCCAGGGGCAGCGATATGGTTTGACCGGTACGGTGTGCAGCAAATGCGGGAAGCCGTTCTTTGCTCCCCGTCCGGTGTGTGATGTATGTAACGCGCCCACCATCGAGATGTACACCTTCGGGCGCAAGCACGTCGGTCGCGAGCAGGCGCAGGTCCAGGAACCGGCTCAGCGCTAGTCGGCGCACAGTTGGGGAAGAGGCAATCGTTCTAATGGAAGTTTCATGCCACTGGCGACTGGCTGCTCAGCGCTACCGGCTGGTCGGGGAGCGGTGCCCGCACTGCGGTGCGGCCATCTTCCCGCCCCGTGACGCCTGCCCCGGGTGCGTCAAGCCTGCCCAGGAGCTTTACACCTTTGCCGGTAAGGGAACGGTCTTCAGCTATACGACCGTCCTGGAGGCACCGGAAGGCTTCGCCGAACAGGTTCCCTACGTCATCGCCCTCATCGAGCTTGACGAAGGGCCGATGCTGACCGCTCAGTTGACGGATCTTGAAAGCGAACCGGAGATCGGGATGCGGGTGGAAATGGTCACCCGGAAGCTGCGCACGGACGGCGATGCCGGGGTGATCGTGTACGGCTACAAGTTTCGCCCCATGCTGATCCCGGAAAGCTGATGCCTCGTTAACACACGAGACACCTACCTAGGAAAAACATGCCGCTGATGCACGCAACGGCATGTTTTTCGTTATGCGTGGAATTCGCGGGCGAGGTGCTGCCTTCAGGCAGTCACAGGATCTGGGACAGGAAAAGTTTGGTGCGGTCGTGCTGTGGGTTGTGGAAAAAGTGCTCGACCGTGCCTTCCTCCACGATCACCCCAAAGTCAAAGAACAAGATGCGGTCCGCCACCTCGCGTGCGAAGCCCATCTCGTGCGTGACGACCAGCATGGTCATGCCCGACAGCGCCAGTTCCTTCATCACGTCCAGCACCTCTTTGATCATCTCCGGATCCAGCGCCGAGGTCGGCTCGTCGAACAGCATGATGCGTGGCTCCATCGCCAGCGCACGCGCGATGGCCACGCGCTGCTGCTGTCCCCCCGAAAGCTGTCCGGGGTACTTGTCCGCCTGCTCCGGGATGCCGACCCGGTCCAGCAGCTCGCGAGCTTTGACTTCTGCCTCCTCGCGTGACTTGCGGCGCACCCACATCGGTGCCAGCGTGATGTTCTGCATCACCGTCAGGTGTGGGAACAGGTTGAACTGCTGGAACACCATCCCGATCTCCTGGCGGACGGCCGCGATGTTGCGGATGTCGTTGGTTAGCTCGATCCCGTCCACAACGATCCGCCCGCGCTGATGCTCCTCCAGACGGTTGATCGTCCGGATAAAGGTCGATTTTCCCGACCCCGAAGGCCCGATGATGACCACCACTTCCTGCCGCCTGACCCGGGCGCTGATGTTCTTCAATGCCTGGAAGTCGCCGAACCACTTGCACACGCCCTCGCAGATGATGATGTCTTCGTCGAGCGCGCGGCTTTCATAGTGTGTGTATTCTTCAGACATGGCTCTTTCTCTGCCTCTCCCGAATCACAGTTGGCGTGTGCCGCCCATTTCGCCTGTGGCGGCCTCGATCCGCCGTGCCGCCGACGACATCGCGTAGCTGAACACGAAGTAGATGGCCGCCAGGAACAGGTAGACCTCCATCTTGTGGAATTGGAACTCCGGGTCCTGCGCCAGCGCCGCCGACGCCACTCCCAGCAGATCCAGCAGCGTGATGATGCTCACCAGCGTGGTGTCCTTGAACAGGCTGATGAACTGCCCCACGATGGCCGGGATCACGATCCGTAGCGCCTGCGGCAGCACGATCAACGCCGTGACCAGCGGCGCGCTGAGGCCGAGCGCCTCCGCCGCCTCGAACTGCCCTCGCGGGATGGCCTGCAGGCCACCGCGCACGTTCTCGGCCAGATAGGCGGCGCTGAACAGCGTCACGCCCGCCATTGCACGCAGCACCACGTCTATGTTGGCATTTCCCAGGAACAGCGGCAGCATCACCTGCGACATGAACAGGATGCTGATCAGCGGCACCCCCCGGATCGCTTCGATGTAGATCGTGCACAGCACCTTGATGATGATCAGGTCGCCCCGGCGGCCCAGCGCCAGCAGCACCCCCAGCGGGAACGAGACCACGATGCCCACCACCGTCAGCATGATGGTCAGCAGCAGCCCGCTCCACAGTTGTGTGCGCACCACTGGCAGCACGGTTGAGCCTTCAAAACCGGCCAGGATGACCCAGATGGCCGGGAACGACAGAAGCCACAGCACGCTCAGTATGCGCCGCGCAACGACGAACCGCTTCCACAGCAGCGCGTGCGCAGTGCCCAGGGCGACGACCACGCCCAACGCCGCAGCTGTGCGCCAGGCCTGGGCACGCGGGTACTGACCGATGGCATACAGCGCCAGGTTTGAGGTAACAACCGTCCAGTCCGCCTGGACGAAGATGAACCGGATTAACAGGCGCACGGCGATGTAGATAAAGTAGGCGGCAATGACTGTCAGGACGGCGTTGCCCCACGAACTGAACAGGTTTTCCTTGATCCAACCCAGCACACCGACCTCGGTAACGGGTGGAGCCTCCGACGGTGGAGGAGAGGTGTGACGCTCCATCGTGT
Organism: uncultured Anaerolineae bacterium; assembly: GCA_964603985.1. Taxonomy (GTDB): domain Bacteria; phylum Chloroflexota; class Anaerolineae; order Aggregatilineales; family UBA3940; genus CAZRXG01. The sequence goes on from CAZRXG010000022.1 coordinate 60,304, forward strand.
CTGTCCTCGCTGCCATGTTCACCGCTCCTTGATCTGCATGCGCCTGTTGATGAAGTTCATCAGGAGTGAGATTGACAGGCTCATGCTCAGGTACGCGGCCATGACCATCATGATGATCTGCGTGTTCTGCCCGCTCTGGTTGCCGATGGTCTGCGAGATGTTGAACAGGTCAGGGTACGCGACCGCGATCGCAAGGCTGGAGTTCTTTGTCAGGTTGAGGTACTGGTTGATCAGCGGTGGGATGGTGACGCGCATCGCCTGCGGCAGGATGATCAATCGCAACTGCTGCCCGCGCTTCAGGCCGAGCGCCGTCGCCGCCTCGATCTGTCCGTACGGCACCGACTGGATGCCGGAGCGCACTGCCTCGGCGATGAAAGCTGCCGTGTAGAGCACCAGCCCCAGCAGCAGCGCCTGGAAGTTGTTCGTCAGGACCCAGCCGCCCCGGTATTTGACGATCTTGGCCCCTTCCAGCGCGGGGATGGTCACGCGCAGCGGGGCATTGCCTGCGACCAGCCAGCCAGCCACGCACACGACCACGAAGCTGGCCGCCGCCCACCAGAGCTGACCGGTGGGGGGGTGTCCGGCCCGCTCGCTCAGGTAAATACGCAGGTGCCAGGCCGCCGCTGCCACCGCCAGGGCCAGCAGCACGAACCAACGCCATGTGCTGAATGTGTCCAGGGCTTCGATGCCCGGCAGTGCCGCTGCGCGCTGGCTGAAGTAGGCCAGCGGTGGGATTTCGACCGGGCCGAGCCGTATGGGATTGGTGGGGAGGCTGAGTATCTCGCCGAAGCGTTGGGCCGGTAGCGCCCTGATCAGCGTAAACCAGAAGAACAACTGCACCAGTAGGGGTGTATTCTGCATGATCTCGATGTACACCAGCGCAATGCGGCTGACCAGCCAGTTGTGCGACAGGCGGGCGATGCCCACGAAGACTCCCAGAATTGTCGCCAGTAGAATGCCCACGCCTGCTGCGCGCAGCGTGTTGACGACGCCCACCAGGTAGGCCCTGAACATCGTTTCGCTCCGGTCAAAGAGTGGGCCTTCGCTGATGTTAAAGCCGGCGGGACGGGAGAGAAACCTGAAGTTCAGGCTCAGTCCCACGTCTTTCAGGCTGTTGATGAGGTTGTTGCCCAGCATGTAGATCAGCGCCACGGCCAGCAGCAGCACGATGATCTGGAAGGCCCATCGCAGCACGCGTACGTCGCGCCACAACGGGACTGCCGCGTGCTCCTCGGCTGAGAGGATCCCCGACGTTTCGCTCATGCCTTCTCCTCGCGTGGATAGCTACGCTATGCTATGCAGCCCGGTATCACTACCGGGCTGCATAGAAGCCTTGAACCACCGCTGGTGACTTTAACGGAAGGCGGGCGAGTAGATCAGGCCGCCCTCGACCCACAGTGCATTGGCACTTCCCTCGCGGGTGATTCCGATCGGCGTCAGGTGACGCTCATACACGTCGCTGTAGCTCCCGACCTGCTTGATGATCTGGTAGGCCCAGTCCTGCTCCAGGCCGAGCAGCGCGCCCAGGTTGCTCTCACCCAGGCCGAGCAGCTTCTGGACGGCCGGGTTATCCGACTCCAGATAGTCATCGACGTTCGCCTGGTTGACCCCCACCTCTTCAGCTTCAAACATCGCGAAGACGGTCCACATCACCACGTCGCGCCACTCGCTGTCGTTTGCGCGCACCACCGGTCCGAGCGGCTCCTTGGAGATCGTGTCGGGCAGGATCACGTAGTTTTCTGGGTTAGGCTCGGCTGAGCGGAGCGCCGCTAGCTGCGACTTGTCAGAGGTCTCCGCATCACATGCTCCACTTGTGAAGGTCTCGTTCGTGTCTGCCGTCGCCGAGAACACGCTGGCCGTGTATTCCAGGCCGCGCCTGGCGAAGTCGTCGGCCAGGTTAAGCTCGGTCGTCGTCCCGGAGGTGACGCAGATGGTTCCTCCGTCCAGCTCCTCCACGCTCTCGAACTCACCGGCGCGCACCATGTAGCCCTGCCCATCGTAGAACGTCGTGACCGTGAAGTCTAAGCCCAGGTCGGTGTCGCGTGTGAGCGTCCACGTGGTGTTGCGGATCAGCACGTCGATCTCCCCGGTTTGCAGGGCTGGCAGGCGCTGGTCCGCGTTTAGTGGGATGTACTCAACCGCGCTGGCGTCACCGAAGACCGCCGCCGCGATGGCCTTGCAGAAGTCCACGTCGAAGCCCTGGTTGTTGCCGTCGGCGTCGATCACGCCGAAGCCGGGCAGTTCTGCATTGACGCCGCACTTCAGCACGCCGCGCGCCTGGACTTCGGCCAGTGTGCCTCCCTCGGCCTGGACTGCCGGTTCCTCGGCTGCGGCTTCTTCGGCTGCCGGTTCCTCGGCTGCGGCTTC
>CAZRXG010000022.1:62770-67521 GCA_964603985.1 uncultured Anaerolineae bacterium
CTGCCGGTTCCTCGGCTGCGGCTTCTTCGGCTGCCGGTTCCTCGGCTGCGGCTTCCTCTACCGCCGGTTCTTCGACTGCGGGCGCGGTCTCGGTGGCGGCAGCGCAGGCCGCCAGCACCAGCCAGCCGATCAACATGCCGATGACGAATATGGCCCAGCGGCTCTGGAATAGCTTTTTAGACATGTTTATTCTCCTCCTGAGTTTGCACAGTATAACGAGCGAGTCCAGTGTGATAGTGTTCTGTGTCTGGTCTTTTGGGCAGGCATCACCTCCTTGGCCTGAGCTTACCAGCAGCAATAAAAAAACACAACTGTTCCTCATCTTGGCTGTTCGTTGCGACCAAGATGCCTGGCAAACGGTAGATGAAGCTTCGTTGGGTCTGAAGCTTGAAGACAAAAGCTGAATATCAGTCTTGAGGCTCAGGGCTGCGAAAGGCGATTGGGTGTTCTCCCCTTTCGTACTGTCTTTATTGTAGGAGTGGCCTGCAACCGGAACCATTACCTAAATGGGGCATCCCGTTGCCGTTATGCGCTCAGGTGTTCCGACAGCAGTTCGCTTGGCCCGCCTGGCCTTGCAACCAAAACATCCCGCACCCCTTCGATCTGCCGCAGGGTTTGGGTCAGTTTTTCGCGGTAGGGCGCAGTGGTGATCACGTGCACGTTCGGACCGGCGTCTATCGTGAAGCACGCCGGTACGCCGTCCGACCGCCAGCCGCGCACCGCCTCCATGATGCGCAGCGTCGCGGGCAGCCAGTAAATCAGCGCCGGGCGCGAGGTCATCATCACGGCGTGCATCATCAGTGTGTCGTGCTCCGCGACCTCCGCCAGGGCGTCGAAGTCCCGTTCGAGGATCGCCTTCCGGCATAGGTCGAGGCGTCGTTCCGCGTCGGCCACACGCGCTGCCTGGAGCGGCGACGTTGGTGCCAGCGTGTGTCCACCTATTGATCCCACCGCCTTGTGTGCCTCGCTCACGATCGCGACCAGGTCAACCAGATCCCAGTGCTCCGGCGGTGCGATGCTCTCCGCGTAGGACGTGTCATGGTTGTATCCGGCGTGCCACTCCACGTAGCCCCCTGGCACCGAGCGGCAGGCCGAACCGGAGCTGAGCCGCGCCAGCGCCGAGAGCGCCTGCTCGCTCAGGTCGAGGCCGAGCGCCCCACACGCCGCCACCGTCAGCGCCGCGAAGGCCGACGCCGACGACGCGATCCCCGTCCCGGTCGGGAAGTTGTTTCGCGAGATCACTTCCGCCCGCAGGCCCACGCCCGCGATGCGCCGGATGTTGTCCAGGTGCCTGCTGACCCGCGCCAGCGTGTCGCCGCTCTGCGGCTGCTCGTTGAGGATCAGGCGGTCGTCAGGCAGCGCTTCCACGAAGCGTACCGTCGTGACCGTCTCCGCCCCCGCCAGGTTCATCGAGATTGAGCCGTTTTCCGGCAGGCACAGCACGTCGTTGCGGTTGCCCCAGTATTTGATAAATGCGATGTTGCTGTAGCTCCGTGCGGATGCAAGTTGTGCAGCCATTTACCGTGATCTTGTCTCAATACCGGTTTGCGCGTGTCCCAGGTCCCTTAGATCGCCGTAACCCGGCGCTCAGGTGCGTGCCGAAGGGAATCTTTTCCTCCGTCAGCGCCGTCAGCACGTTGCCCGGCATCTGCCCGGAGAAAATATGCACGCTCAGCCCCGGGACAGCCTCGCACAACTCCAGCATCAGCGCCACTTTCGTCGCCATCCCACCCGTTACGTCCGTCTGTGCCGAGACCCCCAGTGCGCTCCCCAGTTCGGCGAGTGTGTCCGCCGTGACGTGCCTTACCACCTCTCCCTCCCGGTCGTGCACGCCTTCGTATTCCCCCGCCAGCAGGACGCGCCCCGGCGACAGCGCCCGCGCCAGGTACACGAAGATGTCCTCCGTGCTGATGATCGTTCCTCCCTGCCCCTCGTCAATCGCCACGTCGCCGTAGACCAGCGGAACCAGCCCCTCCTGGAGTGCCCGCTCAATGGGCCGGGTTGCCATTGCGATTATCTCCCCGCCCCGGCAGACCGCCGACGCCGAGGGCTGGACGCGCAAGACCGGCACACCTGCCGAAACCAGCGCCTCAAGCACGATCTGGTTCAGGCGCGCCGCCACCACCGCCACCTCCGCGAATCCGCGCCACGCCTCGGCCCCTTCAACCCCCTGGCGCGTCCCGTGTCGCTTCGCCGGGATGTGCCCGAAGCTCCCGCTGCCGTGCCCGACCAGCAGCGCGAGGTCGGGGCGTGTCCGCAGCGCCGTTGCGATCTCCCCCGCCAGCCGCGCTATCGCGTCGTTGCGGGCCGTCTCCGGCTGCGATTTATCCGTGATCAGCGACCCACCGAGCTTGAGAAACGTCAGCATAATTGCCTACCGGACAACCGTATGCATCACCCGCGTTGCCCCGGCCTCTCGCAGCGCCTCGCCGGTGTGCGGCGCCTGTTCGGGAGCCACCAACGCGATCATGTTCCCCCCGCGCCCTCCGCCGGAGAGCTTCGCCCCGCCTGCACCCGCCTGCATCGCCGCCTCGATCAACCGCTCCAACTCCGGCGACGAGACATCCATCTCCCGCAGGCGGGCCTGATTCTCCGTCATCAGCGGGCCGAGTCGCTCAACCGCGCCCGATTCAATCGCCCGCCGCGCCGCCTCTGCGATCTCCCCAATCTGGCCGAACAACTGGTTGTACCGGTCGGGTTCACGTGTCCACGCTTCCCGCACCGCCCCCACCGCGATCCGTGTCGGGCTGGTCACACCCGTGTCGGCGATCAGCAGGTGAAACGGTCTTGCGACGTGAAAGATCTCCAGTGCCCTATCGCGCACGAAGTACACCGGCTTGGCGTGGCAGATCACCGTGTTGTCGATCCCGCTCGGCGTGCCGTGATGCAGCTTCTCCACCTCGTACACCAGCGCCGAAAGCGTATCGTCCTCAAGCGGCTGGCCCAGGTAGTCGGCCAGCGCGCGCGCCAGCGCCGCCGAGACCGCTGCCCCACTGCCCAGTCCGCCTGCGATCGGGATCGTCGATTGCACCGTGATCTGCACGTCCGGCTCGGCAGCTCCGAGCCTGTCGAGCACCAGTTGTGCCGTCTTCGCCAATGCGTTGGCGGCAGCTTCGGCCAGCGAAAGCTGGATCCCCAGGTCCTTCGCCTGGATCACGATCCCGTTCCCTGCTGGCGCGCTGCGAACGCTTGCTGTTGCCTGGAGGTCGTGCACCGGCACGGCCAGCGCCGGTTGCCCGTAGACGACCGCGTGCTCGCCGAAGAGGATAACTTTACCGGGGGCCGTTGCGCTGCTGCCCGTCATCGCGACATATACAGAACCAGGACTACCATGATCCCCCACAGCATCACCGTCGCCTGGATCGGGCGGTCACGCAGCGCGATCTCATCCGGCGCTCCCCCCTCCCCCCTGACGTGGATCAGGTACAGGTAGCGGAAGATGCCATACATCACAAAGGGGATGGTCAGCATCATCGCGTGGTTTTCCGGCAGCCCCTCGGCGCTGAAGGTGTACAGTGCATAGGTCATGATCGTCGCCGTGGTGACGATCATGATCATCTCGTCCAGCAGCCCGACGGTGTACTCGTCCAGGATCGCCCGGTGGTTGTTCGCGTTTTCCTGGAGCAGTGCCAATTCCTGCCGCCGCTTGCCGAACCCCATGAACAGCGCCAGCATGGTTGTGAAGATGTACAACCATGGTGAAAACCGTACCACGTCGACCAGTGCCACGCCTGCCGCGACGCGCAGCAGGAATCCGGAGGCGATGGTCATCACGTCGATCAGCACGATCTGCTTTAGCCGGAAAGAGTAGGCGATCTGGCTGATCAGGTACACAGTCAGGATCGCCGCGAAGGCTGGCTTAAGCAGGTAAGCCAGCGGCAGCGCGACGACCGGCAGCGCGATGGCCGTGCCGGTAGCCAGCCCCTTCGAAAGCTTCCCGGAGGGCAGCGGGCGGTTGCGCTTCGTCGGGTGGGCGCGGTCGGCGTCGATGTCGACCAGGTCGTTGATCAGGTAGATGGTGCTGGTCACCAGGCACAGCAGCCCGAACCCCGCCAGCGTCGCCAGCACATAAGGTACATCAAACAGCTTACGGTCGAACACCAGAGGCACGAAGATGAACCCGTTCTTGACCCATTGTTTGGGACGCATGGTGCGCAGCAGCGCTATAAGTTGTGTCACAGCATCTTTCCCACGGTTTAAGATTGACTGCGCTATTATATCACCGTCCTCCCTCTCCGAAAGGGCAGTCCGGCCCGCGCGTGGTGGAATCCGGTTCGGCGACGTCACGTCGCTGCCGGGCCGAACTGCCGGTCAAACTGCGCTTCTTCACCCTCCTGGAGCTGTCTGACCCTGACCGCCTGCTGGACGCCCAACCGGATGCCTGCCGCGCCGCACTCGACGGGCTGGCCCGGTCGGCGGCCAAACGGCGGGAGGCGGGGGAAGACACGTTTTATGAGTTGGTTTACAGCTTCCGCAAGAAGCAGCTCAAGGCTTTGATCAAGTGGCTGTTTGAGTACAGGGAACGCTTTAAAGGCTGAGGATTCCTCAGTTGTCCAGCCAATCCAACGCAAGCTGCGCCCGGTTGCGGTGCACGTCGCGCTGCGCGATCAGGTCACGCGCCAGCGCAAAGCTCAGCGACTGCCCGGCGGCTTCCTGCTGCACCAGCCACTCCGAGATCGCCCACTGCTGCAAGGGCGCGACCACGTTGTAAACCGGCGGCCCTTCGAACTGCCGCTCGCTGTCATGCAGAT
>CAZRXG010000023.1:0-66828 GCA_964603985.1 uncultured Anaerolineae bacterium
GCTGCCGGGGACGAACGATGGTTCGTCGCCCGCAACAAGCCCCGAAGGGCTTATGGCCGGGATGCCCGGATATGCAGCTTCTCTCCTTTCTGCCTGAGGAGCGGCCTCACTGCACGGACGCTCGCAGGCCGGTGGTGTGGCAGGTTCGTCGCGGGCGCAATGACCGTGCGCCTGCATAGAACCCATGTTCTATCCATTATAGCACAAATGAGCGGGGTGTCAATTGAACGTATGTTCGAATGTGGTTGGGGTTGGGTTAGTGGGCAGCAACCCCACCGACCTCACCCCCCTGTGAGCCTGACGGCTCATCCGTCCCCCCGTGCACGGGGGGACTCGGCGGAGCGGGGCGGAGTGTTGTTAGGTGGGATGCTGCATCACGGCGATGTGCTGCCTGCTCACGACCCTCACCCCCGCCGACCGGAGGTCGGCGACCCCTCTCCCGGCCGCGCTCTTCGGGCGCTGGGCGAGGGGGGAACTGCCTGGATAGCCCATCGCAGGCGTGCCAGACGGTGTGCAGGTGGTACGGGCGGGTGGTGGCAAGCTGCTCAAGCCTGCCCGCCTGCCGTTCAAAATGCCAGGCTCAATACGACATGGCAGCATGTTCCATAGCTCGTCGTTTCGTTAACCCTCTAACGCAGAAGAGGCCGAACTGAGAGGTTTATCATAGCCAGCGCTTGCCCATGCACGAAGAACCTGCGTCCAGTTGCTTCTGATAAAGAAAGACATCAATAAACGACGGCTTTCCTCCCGCAGATCGTCATACGGTTCGCCCAGCCCTTCGGGTGTTGGCCAGTTCGGCCACGGCCAGGGCCCCGCCGAAGAAGCCGCTCCCCCAAATGGGTCATTGCAGGCCCATACAATTCGATTCAAGCGTGCAACTACAGCGGCGCCAAAACACATAGGGCAAGGCTCTAGAGTGGAGTAGAGGGTCAAGGGAGGGGGAGCCATGTCAACCTGGAACTGTACCTGCCGGAGCACACGCATTTCTGCATGCTGCAGACGGTCATTCTTGGTGACGTTATAGTTGCGGTCGGCTGCTACAATCCGCCCCCCAGCAGCTACCAGAACTGCGCCTATTGGAACATCACCCGCCTGGTCGGCAGAACGAGCTAAGTCCAAAGCTTTCATAAGGAACCCACGGTCGTTGTCTTCCAAGGTGCTGCTCCCTTCACTATCTGTCCCCAAGCTGCCACAGATTGTATATCCTGGCTCATGTCGGAGAATTGACGTTCAAACCCCGCTGGGGACAGATGCCCCGGTGAGGAGTTGGGGTGCCAACAAAATTGTACCAGACTTCGATGGACTCAAGGGTGGCGAGGCGGGTGGTTGGTGATTAGCGGCCCTCACCCCCACCGACCTCACCCCCCTGTGAGCCTGACGGCTCATCCGTCGGCGGAGCGGGGCAGAGTGTTGTTAGGTGGGATGCTGCATCACGGCGACGTGCTGCCTGCTCACGACCCTCACCCCCGCCGACCGGAGGTCGGCGACCCCTCTCCCGACCGCGCTCTTCGAGTGTTAGGAGAGGGAGGACGGCCTGGCTGTAAGTGCGCTGCGGGCGTCGGGCGGGCCGGTTTGGGTTAGCGGGGCGGCAACCCCACCCCCCAGCCCCCTCCCCGCCAGCGATGAGGGGGAGTCCGGTGGCCGGTAGAGAAGTCGGCGGGTAACAAGTCGGCGATCAGCCAGTCAGGCCCTCACCCCCAGTGACCCCCGGTCGCCGGGCGAGGGGGGACTGCCTGGCTGGCCGGACTGGTTGGCGACCAAAGTTTCGGGGCCAGGCTCGGTGCTCTGCTGGAGTTTTCACCGATTGTTAATGAAAAATGCTTGGGATGGAGGGTTTAAGGGGAGTTGCAAGGCTTCGATGAAACTGCGTAGTTCGGGTGCGACTTCGGCGATGGGCTTGAGTATTACTGGCTCCTTCAGTGTGTTGGGTGATGAGGAGTCTGCGCCTTTTCTCTTTTTGCTCAAGTTGGATTATACTGACTGGCGAAAGTCTGGTATCAAGAAAGTGGGTGGGCTGCTGGCGCAGATCGACAGGGAGGAATCCAATGAAGCTATTGCGGTTTTTCGCGCTGCTGTTAGTGCTAGCCGGGCCGGTATTTCTCATCACCAGCCTGATGCGGAGTACGCAGGGAATCTACGAGTCGTATTACTGTCCAGAGGGTACCGAAATCGGCACAGAGACGGTTGTGCAAAACGATGTGCGCGGCAATACGACCGGTTTTTACCTGAGATGTTATGACAAGAACGGGCGTGGTAAAGATGCGACACCTAAAGTCCTTGTCGGGTTCTGTGGAGCACCGATTATCGGGGGGCTGCTGTTGTTCCTGACGTTTTCGGGCGGCGAATCCTCGTCCACAACCGTGCCGATCGGGACAACACCGGAGCCCTCCGGCAAGAGCCATCCCGAACCCGCCGCCGGAGATAAGGATGCCTCCCTCAGTGACCGGTTGAAACAGTTGGAAGATGCCTATAAGGAGGGTCTGCTGACAGAGAGTGAGTTTGAGGAGCAGAAGCAACGTCTACTGGATAGCCTGTAGAACTGAAGAAAAGGACGAACCTCCAACTCTCTTTCAAACGAGCTACCACGACCACCAACACAACCAGCTTTAAGAAACCCATCAAAATAGTAAATAAATACTGGGGTTTCGCCCAAAATAACCAAAAAGGCGAAACTCCAGTGTTTTGTTAAGTGGGATGCTGCATCACTGCGGCGCGCTGTTTTCTCACCGCCCTCACCCCCACCGACCTCCGGTCGGCACTGACCCTGCCCCGCTTTAGTCGGCTACCTGCCTGCTCTCATCTTTTCGCCGTGCTAACGCGCTAATCGTAGTAGTCACGTGTGACGATGATGCAAGCATCTCCAGTTCCGGCGGTTGCCAGCACACTGTCCATGGATACATACAGGGCTTCTTCTATCGGTCGATAGTATCGAGGGTCGTATATGATGAGGTCGCCCAATGCGCTGGGCTCCATCTCTGACAGATCGTAGCCCTCGAAGGAAGACGGAGGAAGAAGGTGTATTGCTCCACGGAATAAAGGGGTACTCCTGATGTCCCCGAAGCATATTCGTGTAGAGAGTGCTTCGGAATCCCCGAGAACATCAAAAGTGAGATCGTCATACACAAACTCAAAAATGACACCTTCTTCATAGAGCGTCAAAAACTGTACGTATCCAAAAACCTGACTACCGTAAGTCTTCATAGTTATCCACGTTTTATCGGGAACCCCCTGCTGCTGCATTAAGGCCAGAGGCGTCAAAGTAAGTTCATATTCAGGAATGATCGAGAAGCTCCACATAAATTTGAGGTGTTGGAGAATGTGGGTTTCTTTTTCAAAGGTTACGGTCAGATAGTAGCTGCCTAAAGTTCTAGACTGGAGTATTGGATCGTATTCATAACCCTCCGGATAATCGATGTACCACGCATATGAATTCTTGTAGCACTCTCTTCCGCCGTTCTCGTCGGTAAATGGCCTATCAGGCAGTTCTGAAATGTTGATCGAGAAGATTTTTTGTATTACACGCCGAACGTCCGATTCTTGAGATTGTCCGGGTATCAAGTCGTTCCAGCAAGGCAGAATACAATCCGTGCTTGATGCAAGCATCAGGCTTTCCAGATCAAAGTAGTTGTCTCCGGAGGTCGGCAAAGCAGGTGTAACAGTAGGGGTAGATTGTGGAGGTACATCTGTGGGTTGTATCCCGGTGGGCGATTCTGCCGGAGCAATATCAAGGGGTGTGAGCGAAGCCGTTGGCGCAGGGTTGGCGATTTGAGTTGGTGGGGCTGAGACATCTACCGTGCTTGTTTTCGTCGTTGGCTGACAGCTTATTGTCAGGAGAGCGACGATGATCCAATGGGCGTGTTTCATACACCCTCCATACGCAGTACTTTGGCTCAAGCGGGATGGGCCAGCCCCGCTATAACGGACACTTCTCATGTCGCGGAATAGTAAAGAGCATAAGCGAAAACTCTACCAGTCGGCCCCTGGCCCACACCTAGACATGCCGACGCGTATCATGTATTGAGTTTTTGTCGGTGAGTCCTGATAAATGGAGACTTGGTACAAGCCAAAGGTTTCTGCATCTTTACGGCAAGTAGAATAGTTCGTCCGGGGTCCGCACTCGAACTCCAGTGCCGAGTAGTACTCCACAACTTTCTCCGGTGGGGCCAGGGCTTCGTAGTAAAGCTCGTACAGAACCCCATTTTCCGAATCCACTATGTTTTGTTGTTCCAGCAGAGTCGACCCCGGATAAACCGGCGGAGGGTCTGGGGTGGAAACAGCAAGCAGCTCACAGTCAACAGGCTCTGGTTTTGAGCTCAGCATCGCAATAGTGCAGCTACCACAATAAACTGTGACTACGAGCACAGTAACCAGCAGTGGTCTGATTCGTTTAGGCATTGCATCTATCCCTCGCTGATCCCGCCCCGCTATAACGGACACTCCCCATGTCGCAAGAGGTGCTAACAGAATTGTACCAGACTTCGATGGGCTCAAGGGTAGCGAGGCGGGTGGGTGTTTGGCCTCATTTGTGAGGGGAGGGCGGACTGAGTAGAATCCGGCAACGCTGGGGTTAAGTTTCGCAGCAGCCCACATCCACCCCAACCACCATCACCCTGCCGGGAAAAGCGGGCAGGTGACACACAACTGACAGGGAGACCATGTTGCTCTCACCCCGCTGGAATAAAGTGTTCCGCGATCTGTGGCTCAATAAGCTCCGCACAGCGCTGGTCGTGCTGGCGATTGCGGCGGGGGTGTTCGCCTTTGGGGTGGTGGAAATCTCGCGCACGATCCTGAAACACGAGCTGAACGCGGCCTATCAGGCGACCAACCCGGCCAGTATCGTGATGACCATCTCCCCCTTTGACGACGACCTCGTCAGATCCGTCGCCGGGATGCGCGAGGTGGCACGGGCGGAGGGGCGGGTCGTCAAAGCGGTCAGCATGCGGCTCGACGCGGAGCAATGGATCGGCCTGGAATTGTACGGCCTGGACTTCGACGACGTGGCGATCAGCACGTTCACTCCATCCAGTGGGAAGTGGCCGCCGGGACGACGTGAGGTCCTGCTTGAACGGGCCATACTTCAAATCCCGGGCTATACGCTCCCCGCTGCCGCCCACATCGAACTGCCGGACGGTCGTCGCTGTGAATTGCAGGTTGCCGGGACGGTGCACGACGTTGTCCAGTTCCCAACCCAGTACTTTCATGAAGCGTATGGCTACGTCTCACTGGAGACAATTGAATGGCTGACCGGTTCGCGGCTGTACAACCGGCTGTACATCGTCGTCGCGGAGAACGCCGACGACAAAGAGGCCATCGAAGACACCGCCAGCGACATCCAGGAGCGCATCGAGCGGGGGGGATACATCGTCTTCAACACAAGCGTCCCGGAACCGGGTGAGCACTGGAACAGCTACGCTTACGACGGATTGGTGGCTATCCTGGCGGTGCTGGGCGTCTTTTCGCTGCTGCTGAGCGCCTTCCTGGTGATCAACACCATCACGGCGATCCTCAAGCAACAGGTGCGCCAGGTGGGCATGATGAAGGCCGTCGGCGCACGCAGGGGGCAGGTTGCGGCCATCTACCTGGTATCCACGCTGTCTTACGGGCTGCTCTCGCTGGTGCTCGCCATACCGGGCAGTATGATCGTCGCCCGCGCCTTCACCGATTGGGCGGCCTCGCTGACGAATTACGACATCCTCCACTTTCAGATCAAACCCTCGGTCATCGCCGTCCAGGTGAGCCTGGCCGTGCTGGTGCCGCTGCTGTCGTCGTTGTTCCCCATTCTGGGCGGGGCGCGGATGACGATCCACAGGGCGCTGTCCGATTACGGCATTCGCCAGGAGAATGTGAGCCAGAACCTCGTCGACCGGCTGATCCACCGGGTGCGCGGACTTCCCCGCCCGCTGCTGCTCTCACTGAGAAACACCTTCCGGCGAAAAGGAAGGCTGGCGCTCACCCTGCTGACCTTGTCGTTGGCGGGGGCGGTCTTTATCGCGATCCTCAGCTTGCGGCGGGCGGTGTTGCTCGGCTTCGAAGAGCTGATGAGCATGTGGAACTACGATGTGGGTATCACGCTCTCCGAGCCTACGCCCACCCGGCTGGTCGAGCGCGAAGCGATGCGCGTGCCGGGGGTAGTCGACGCCGAGGGCTGGGACGTTACGATGGTCAACGTGGTACGGGAAGATGGCAGCGAGGGGACCTCCCTGATCTTCAACGCCATCCCACCGGATTCGACCTTTACCGGGAGGTCACTTACAGAGGGGCGCTGGTTGAACTTCGATGTGTCAAATGAAGTCGTCGTGTCGGGGAATCTGCTGGTAGACGAGCCGGAGACGGTCCTGGGGGAAGAGGTGATCTTCAAGGCGGGTGACGTGGAAGAAAGCTGGGTGATCGTGGGTGTGCTGCCGACCATGAACGACACGGAAGGCTCCGGGGTGGCCTTTGCCAACGGTGCCTACTACGACCGCGTGGCCGGAACGAGCGTCACGTCGACGATGGTGGGCATCAAGACGGAGCAGCACGATATGGACACCCAGTACCGCGTGGTGCGGGAGGTGGAAGATCACTTCAAACAGGTTGGCATCGGGATCGAAAGCTCAAGCACGATCCAGCAGATTCGGGCCGGGGCAGACATCACCCTGAACGCGTTGATGGCGCTGATGCTGAGCATGGCGTTCCTGCTGGCCGCCGTGGGCGGATTGGGCCTGACGGGAACGCTGAGCCTGAACGTCCTCGAGCGCACCCGTGAGATCGGGGTGATGCGGGCCGTCGGCGCGTCGAACCGCTCCATACGGGGGTTGGTGGTCGTCGAGGGCGTCTTGATCGGCCTGATCAGCGTGCTGCTGGGGGCGCTATTGGCCGTCCCGCTCAGTAAAATGCTGGCCGATGTCCTGGGGGTCATCATGCTGGGTGAACCGCTGGACTACGCCTATTCCATGCCGGGGGTGCTGATCTGGCTGGCGCTGGCGGTCGTGCTGGGGGCGGCTTCGAGTGTCCTACCGGCCCGGCGTGCGGCGCAGATCAGCGTGCGTGAGGCGCTGGCGTATGAGTGAAAGCGGTTAGCGGTTGGCGATTAGCTGTTAGCTATCAGCCGTCAGCTATTAGCCATTAGCTCCCTCATCCCCGCCGACCGGCGGTCGGGGCGCTGGGGGCTGAGTGCGCCGCCTATTGGTTGGGGACGACTTCTGTGACATCTGCCAGGGAGTAAAGTACCAGATGGTTGTCTCCGGCCACAGCAAGGCTCATACCATTTGGGTGGAAGTCGATGCTGTATTGGTATTTTGAGTATTCGGGATAATCATATACCAGCTCGCCCGTCTCAACATCCAGCAGAAAAAGAGCCATAGTATGATCGCCCCAGCCGGTAGCCCCACTCCAACTGACTGCCGCAATAAAGCGATCATCAGGGCTGAAAACTGCTCTCATCGCCCAGCCCATATCTGGGAAGGAGCGTAGAACGTTGCCGCTGTTGACATCCCAGATCTTGACTGTGTGGTCCCAGCCTGCGGTCACAAGCATAGAGTCATCCGAACTGAAGTCGGCGCTGATGACCATGGCATCATGACCGGCGAATTCACGGATGAGCTCACCCGTCTCGGCGTTCCACAGGCGCACACCGTGATCGGCACCGGTAGTGACAATTGAAGCGCCATCATGGCTGTAAAACGCGGCTGTCCAGCAGCCCCAGGTATCCGAGCAGCGGCCAGCCTGCCAGTGAGCGATCTCTTCGCCCGATCTTGAGTCCCATACCCTCGCCACTTGATCGCTGCCAGCCGTTACAATCTCAGGTTTCGCCGGGTCAAACCAGGCCGAATAAACAACCGAATCTGGGACGGCAAGGGTCAGCACTTCCTCCCCCGTCTCTGCCTGGATAATGACAGCTTTACCCTTCCCAGGAACGGCGATCAGTTTTCCGTCGGGGCTGTACACAGGGCCTATGTCTGCCGGTGCTGAGGAACTGACCGACGCGGGTGTGCCCAAGTCACCGACCAACTCGCCTGTCTCAGTACCCCATACACATACTCTACTGCCACACCTGGTAAGCATTTGAGAGCCATCAGGGTTGAAGTAAACGCTATAAAAGACATCGTAGGTGTCCTGATGGGAAACCTTCCAGATCACGGTGTCGCGGGGTCGCATTGGCTTATTCTTGTGGGGGAGTGTCGAATAGACCAGCCAGGCTACAGCAGCGATCAGGAGTGCGATGCTGGAGGCGATGAGGATAGTACTGACCTTTTGATTTGAGCGTGATTGAGCTGCCATCGAGTGTCTCCTGATGGGGGAAGCGATTAGCTGTTAGCTATCAGCCATCAGCTATCAGCCATCAGCTATCAGCCGTCAGCTCCCTCGTTCTCGCCGATCCCCGATCTCGTCAGGGCTTTGTAGTGTGGATATAGCTTCTTGAGAACATTGAGTTATGCCCGGAAATCATCGGGGAAAAGCCTGGTTGTGTCGTTTACTCAGGCAGGAGAGGGTTTTCTGAAACGCAGGCATCACCTTCTGTTGTGATTTGTTCGGTAAATTGTTCAATGCTCATGGAGACTTCCTCTTCAATCGGTTTGAGTCCCCAGTCTTCTATGCGCTGAACAATTACACGCTCCTGCACCGGTGAGAAGTTGGAAGGGTCGTGCGGTAGAGGATCTACAAGGTTAACCTCGTCAAGATGCATAGACTCATTCAGGCAAATCACCAGTGGCCCCGATGGTGTTTCGACGGTGCCATCGTCTCTAAAAAAGAACACCATTCCCTCGTCATAAACGATTAAGAGTATCGCCGTAGAAGTAACCTGCGCTTTTTGGAGATTGATGAAAACACGGTTGGGGACTCCTAAACTGCCGATAACCTCTTGCAATGAGGGTCCCGTTACGTCCCAAAAGGTAACTGATAGCTGCGTCAGAACTTCGGAACCCCGCTCGAAGCGAAAGTCGAATTCAATGTGTGGCCCCTCGGCCTGATATCCCCAGGCATGAACCACTGCGATCTCACCCGGTGATGGTTGTGAGTGGTAATCCGGCAAAGGCAGTGACGTGATATCCACCGATTTATCAAAGCCGAAGGTGTCGTAAAACACCTCCGCGACATCATCCAGGTTGGACTGGCCTACGGTTACACCCTGCCAACAGGGGAGAGCACAGCCAGCAGTATCCGTTTGGAATAAGCCGCCGTCCTGCAAATTGGCCGGAAGAACAGGTGTAGGGGGATTGGGGTTGGCCGTCTGAGAGAGAGTTACGCCGGAGTCCGTTGGGGTACTCGTTGCCAACAAACTTGGGGGAGTACCATTGGCGTCTTGAGCGTTGGTGAGCGTGCCGCAGGAAGCTACAAAGACTGACCAGGTTGCAAGAAGGCAGATACTGTGGATGGTTCGTTTCCAGGTGACCTCCCCAGATGAGACGCACATCGGTCAGCTCCGTTCTTAAGTGCCCTGGCTAAGTTTGCCCCCGATTATACTCCCGATAGGCTCACTCACAGGCCAGGTCACCAAATACATGTATAAGCGGCGGTGTGAGGGTTGACAAGCCACTGCCTCTACAAGCCTGGGCTTTCGGCAATCGGCGGACCGGTCGGCTCGTAATTGGGAGGACCAGGTGCGGCAGAATGGGTGTATAATGAGATGGGGGACATGCACATCAGTTATCCACCAAGGAGGCCAGGGATGGCCGACCAGTTTGGCGACCCGGCGGAGCTTGAGCTTCTGTTTGAGACAGAGAACTACGCCGTGCTGCGCGGTGAGGACAGCGATGGGGAGGACATCTACAACATCGAGTTGGGGACCCTCACGCTGCACCTGTTTGAAGAGGAATGGGAAGAACTGGTACTGCTGATCCGGTCGGCAGCCAACAGGTGACGCTCTGCCCGGCGTTAAGGATGGGCAGATCTCCATTGCAGCCGCGATGAATCCGGGTTCCATCAGGGGACCAGCCGGGCCACCACGATGACGCGGTGAGTATACCGCTCTTTTGTGTCGTCCCAGCCGGAGCAGGTGATCAGCGTCAATCGTTGGTCGTTGGTCGGGAAGACCACCTCGATAGCCGTCGCCTCGACCAGTTGGTTGTCGAAAACCTCGTAGGTCGTCGTTTCGCCCTCGCGCTCGACGAAGATAAAATCGCCGGTCTGGAGCGTATCCAGCTCCTTGAACGGCCCCCATCCGGCATCGGGGATGGTCACGTGACCGGCCAGGACTGCGTTGCCGGGCTGGCCGGGGTAGGCGGTCCCGGACAGGTGAGCGACCTGGTCGGTCAGGCGCGAGATGTCCCACTGGCGGGCGATGAGGGGTGCTTCGATCACGTCAAGCTCCAGGCCCAGGTTAGGGATGACGATCTGCATGCCCTCCAGGGGGGAGCGTTCGGCGAGGATGGCCTGTGGCTGAAGTGTGGGGGCCGCGGGGGGCGGTTGCCAGGTCTGCCACAGGTACACGACGGCGATCACGGCCACGATCAGGGCGGTGATGCGTGCCCAGTGGGACAGACGGTGGCGCAGCGTGTCGGCGGCGTAGACATCGTAGCCAAACACCTGCCGGTGCTGCCACACCTGCCAGGCGCGGATCAGCAGCAGGACGGCGATGCCGGCGATCAGCCCGGCGGCCAGCGCCAGCGTGTCGACTGGGGGGAGGTCACGGAGCACTCGGTCGAGCATAGACGTGATGGTACCGGGAACAGGGTGGGGGGGCAACCGGCGGGCCGCCGTACACAAACGGGGCAGGGAGTAGACCCTGCCCCGGCGTTACGCCAGTTTGGTCAGGCGGGATGCACTGCGAACGGCGGGGAAGCCGTTTAGTCCCGGCTGCCGCCACTGCGACTGCCACCACTGCGGCTGCCGCCACTGCGACTGCCACCGCTGCGGCTGCCACCACTGCGACTGTCACCACTGCGACTGCCACCGCCCCGGCTGTAGCCACCACTCCGGCTGCCACCCCGGCTCCCGCCCCGGCTGCTGCTGCTGCGTGAGCGGCGGCCCCGGTCGCGCTCGCGGGCCTCCTCGACCGACCAGCCTTCCAGGACGGCCTGGCGGCTGAGGCGGATCTTGCCGTCCGGGCTGATGTCGGTCACCATCACCATGATCTCGTCGCCCACGCGGGCCACGTCCTGCACTTTCTCGACGTGGCCGGTGTCAAGCTGGCTGATGTGGACCATGCCATCGGTGCCGGGCAGGATCTCGACGAACGCGCCGAAGTTCTCGACGCGGGTCACGCGTCCGGTGTAGATGCGGCCAATCTCCGGGCTTTCGGTCAGCTCCTCGATGCGCGTCCGGGCCTCAATCGCGCCGGGGCCATCGGTGGAGGCGATGTAGATGGTGCCGTCTTCCTCGATGTCGATGCGGGCACCGGTCTCGTTCTGGATGCTGCGGATCGTCTCGCCGCCCTTGCCGATGATGGCGCCGATCTTCTCCGGGTCGATGTGGATGATGGTGATGCGTGGGGCGTAAGGCTTGAGGTCGGGGCGTGGTTCGGAGATGGCGGCCCGCATATTGTCCAGGATCTGCAAGCGGGCTGTGCGGGCCTGCTCCATCGCCTCGGTCATGATGGCGTGTGAGAGACCCTCGATCTTGATGTCCATCTGCAGGGCAGTGATGCCCCTGGCCGTACCGGCCACCTTGAAGTCCATGTCGCCCAGGTGGTCTTCCATGCCCTGGATGTCGGTCAGGACGGCGTACTGCTGGCCGTCGGTGACGAGGCCCATCGCGATACCGGCGACGGGCGAGCCGAGGGGCACACCGGCGTCCATCAGGGCCAGCGTGCTGCCGCAGACGGAGGCCATCGAGGTGGAGCCGTTGGAGCTCATCACCTCGCTGACGACGCGGATGGTATAAGGGAACTCCTCTTTGGGGGGGAGAACGGGCACGATGGCGTTTTCGGCCAGCATGCCGTGCCCGATCTCACGGCGCTTCGGCCCGCGCAGGAACCAGGTCTCGCCGGTGGAGAAGGGCGGGAAGTTGTAGTGGTGGAGGTAGCGCTTGGAGAAAATCGGCTCCAGGCCGTCGAACTCCTGGGCGTCGTGCGGGGTGCCGAGCGTGACGATGCTCATCACCTGCGTCTCGCCGCGCTGGAAGAGGCCGGAGCCGTGCGCGCGGGGCAGGAAGCCGACCTCGGAGGAGAGGGGGCGGATGGTGGTGTAGTCGCGGCCATCGGGGCGGATGCCCTCGTGCAGGATGCGGTGCCGCACCTGCTCCTTGATGACATCGCTGATGACGGCCCTGACCTGTGAGAGGCGCTCGATCTCCTCTTCATCCTCGTTGGTGTACTCCAGCATGACCTGTTCGCGCAGGTCTTCAAGCTCGGCGTTGCGCTCGTCGCGGTCGTAGTACTGGCTGATGATCTGTACGATGCGCTCTTCGACGCGCTTCTCGACCGACTCGCGCAGCAGGGCATCGATCTCTTTGGTCTCGTAGCTGCGCTTCTCTTTGCCCAACTGGTCGCGCATCTGATTCTGGAGCGCGACGAAGGGCTGCATGGCTTCGTGACCGAAGGCCAACGCCTTTATAGCGGTGTCCTCGTCGACCTCGTTGGCGGCGCACTCAACCATCAGGATGGCGTCCTCGGTGCCCGCCATGCGCAGGTCGAGCGTGGACTGCCCCATCTGCTCGTAGGTGGGGTTGATGACGAACTGGTCGTCGATCAGGCCGACGCGCACCGCGCCAATCGGGCCATTCCAGGGGATGTCGGAGATGACGAGGGCGGCGCTGGCCGCGTTGACGGCCAGGATGTCGTGCTGGTGAATCTGGTCGTGGGAGAGGGGGGTGACAATGACCTGGATCTCGTTGCGCATGTCCTGGGGGAAGAGCGGGCGCAGCGGGCGGTCGGTCAGGCGGGCGATCAGGATGGCGCTGACCGGCGGGCGGCCCTCGCGGCGGAACCAGCTACCGGGGATACGCCCGGCGGCGTAGAGCCGCTCTTCAAGATCGACGCTGAGCGGGAAGAAGTCGATGCCTTCGCGCTGGTGCTTGGACATGGTGGCGGTGGCGAGGAGCAGGGTGTCGCCATCACGGATCGTGACCGCCCCACCGGCCTGTTGGGCCAGGTGTCCGGTTTCGATGGTGATCTCACGATCACCCATCGGTGCTATAAATTGTCGTGCGTTATTCATGTTAAAACTTTGCCTCCGTGCAAGTATGTGTCTTATGCACCGGAGGCCAGGGACTGGAAACTGGCATCAAGAAAACGCTCTTAATTCCACTTTCCAATTCCTGTTCCTCCGGCGCTGCCAGCGAACTGGCTAACCGCAAGCGAGTAGAGTGGTCACTCTACTCGCGGGGGGGGACTACCTCATCCAGTCTAGCGGCGCAGACCGAGCTTCTCGATCAGCACCTGGTATTCGTCAGGCTGCGTGCGGCGCAGGTAAGTCAGCAGCCGCCTTCTCCGCCCGACCATCTTGAGCAGCCCCCGGCGAGAGTGCTCATCGTGCCCGTGTACGTTCAAGTGGTCGATGAGCTGGTTGATGCGTCTGGTCAGCATCGCGATTTGTACCTGCGATGAACCGGTATCGCCTTCGTGCGTTCCAAACTCCTTAAAAATTGCCTCTTTTTCTTTCTTGGTTAACGGCATATCGTTTACGTCTCCCGTTGTGATGTCACCAAGCGGGCCGGAGAACAGGCCCACCGGTCAAGTTAACGGCGTGAGTATAACCCGCCGCATGGTCTGGTGCAACAAGGGTGGTGTCTCACAGTTTATAATACTTCATCAGCCCCCACTCGAAGAGGCGCGCGGGCACGACCTTCTTGAGCAGGGCGGCGACTTTCTCAAACGGGGGGCCGACCACGTAGCGCAGGCGCGGCGAGCGGCGGGTGATGATGCGTTCGAGCAGGCGGGCTGCCCGGTCGGGTGGGGGGCCGCTCATCTCGTCGGCCTCGACCACGCCCAGCGCGGCGGTGAACCGCTCGCGGTAGGCCGGGTTGGTGGCGGACTGCGCGGTCGTGCGGCGGTGGGTGGTGAACGCGGTGCGCAGGTCGCCCGGCTCGACGAGGGCCACGCGGATGCCAAAGGGGCGGACTTCCGCGCTCAACGCCTCGGTCAGTCCTTCGAGGGCGAATTTGCTGGCGCTGTACACGCCCTGGAAAGGCGCGCCGATCAGCCCAGCTATCGAGCCGACGTTGACGATGATCCCGGAGCGCTGCGCGCGCATGATGGGCAGGACGGCGCGGCAGACGCGCAGGACGCCGAAGAAGCTGGTCTCGAACTGGGCTTTGGCCTCGTCGATGGAGGTGTCCTCGACGGCCCCGGCGGTCCCGAACCCGGCGTTGTTGACCACGACATCCAGGCGGCCCTCTTGCTGCACGATGAGGTCAACCCCACGCCGGACGGAGTCGTCGCTGTCAACGTCCATCTGGATCATCGCAAAGGGCAGATCGGGCCCCTGCGCTGCCGGAGATTGGGCGCGGCGGCTGGTGCCGTAGACACGGTAGCCGCGTTGGTGCAGGTGGCGGGCACACGCCTGGCCGATGCCCGACGACGCGCCGGTTATCAGGACGACGGGTTTGCTGCCGGGGGGCATGGTGGGCCTCCTCGATTCTTGGGGACTCTCACGGAGAGATAGTTTACCCGATTTAGGGCTTTTGGCGAGTGTGTCGCGTCGGTGCCCCGTTTCGTGGTATCATGCCCCACACACCAGATCCGAACGGAGAAACACATCCATGAGCACATCACCGGTAGTCAGCGTCTTCGGCGGGGCGTCGGTGCGGCCCGGCGACCCGGCTTACGCACAGGCCGAGCGGCTCGGCGGGCTGCTGGCCGGGGCGGGATACACCGTCATGACCGGCGGGTACAGCGGCACGATGGAAGCGGCCAGCAAGGGGGCGAAGGAGGCGGGAGGGCACGTGATCGGCGTGACGGCGGCCATCTTCGAGGTCGCGGGCAGGCGGCCCGGCCCCAATGCCTACGTCGATCAGGTCATCCGCCATGAGACGCTGCGCGAGCGGGTGTATCATCTCGTCGCCCGCTGCGACGCGGCGGTCGCGCTGCCGGGTGGGATCGGCACGCTGAGCGAGGTCGCGTTGACGTGGAGTCTGCTCCAGGTGGGCGAGATAGCGCCCAAGCCGTTTGTGCTGGTGGGTGAGATGTGGCGTGACGTGCTGGCGCGCTTCTACGGGGACGGGGCTTACGTGCGTGAGGCCAGCATGGCGCTCATGCAGTTCGCCCGCGCCCCGGAGGACGTGCTTTCGCTGCTCAAAGATGGGATAGAGGGAGCGGGGTAGGGAGGTGGCTTGTGTGTGATCCGGGGGGCGAGGGTGGTGCCGATGGGTGACAGGGCGGTTCGATTGTTATTCGTGGCGAGTCTTTTGGCCGGTCTGCTGGCCGCCTGCCGCCCGTCACCGGTGGGCACCGAGCCGCCGTCCGTGCCCCCACCGACCGTGACGCGCACGCCGACGGCCACCCCTTCGCCCACGCCGACCTTCACGCCGACGGCCACCCTCACGCCCAGCCCGACGCCCGGCCCCGGCCTGGAGACACTGCTCCAGACGCCCGACGAGATGGTGCGGGCGGTCGCGCTGGAGGAGGCGGTCGCAGCGTACGAGGAGCTGGCCGCGCTCTACCCGCAGCGTGCTGAGCCGCGCCTGCGGCTGGCCGCGCTGGCCCAGCGTGAGGGCGACCCGGAGGCGGCGCTCGATTATCTGTGGGCGGCGGTCGAGGCCGACCCAGAAAGTATGGAGGCGCTGCGCCAGCTTGCGCTGCTGCTCGATCAGGAGGGGGAATATGAGGATCTGGTTGACGTTTACGGGCGGATGCTCGACCTGACCCCCGACGACGCCGACCTGCTCATCGCGCGCGCGATGACGAATGCGCGCCTGGGCAAGGCGGAGGCCGCCGTCGTTGACCTGGAGGCGGCCCAGTCGATGGCCCCTTACCGCGAGTACGCCTGGGTGAACGCTGCCGGGGCCGCGTCGGGCAGCCGCCAGTACCGGGCGGCCATCGAGATCGCGGCGGCGGGTCTGGCCGCCAATCCGGGGGTGGCGGGGCTGCTGCTGGCGCGGGGAGAGGCGCACCTGTCGCTTGACGAGCCTGAAGAGGCGCTGGTTGACTTCGAGGCGGCGGTCGCGCTGGATGCCTACAGCTTCGCGGCTTATCATTGGCGAGGGCGGACGCTGATCGCACTGGGCCGTTACGAGGAGGCGGTCGAGGATCTACAGCGCGCCGCCGACCTGGGCGTGCTGTCTGGAGTTTCGGGCGTTTACGACGCTTACGGGGCCATGGCCGACGCCGCCGACGCCCTCGCCCGCAGCGACCCGCAGGCGGCCTTCACCTACCTGGCGCAGCAGGTCTTCCGCTACGGGAGCCGCGACCCGCTGATGCTGGGCTACGCCCGCGTCGATTGGCGGCGGGGTAACGTCTCGCTGGCGCTCTCGCGGCTGGACAATCTGGTCGATGCGGGGTACGTCCCGGCGCTCTTCTGGCGGGGGCAGATCCGCGCCGAGGAGGGGCAGGTGGGAGAGGCCGTCGCCGATCTGGAGGCGTACCTCGCGGTGAGGCGCTCTGGCCCCGACGCCGAGACCGCCCGGCGGTTGCTGGAGTCGTTGGGTGGGGGCGCGGGCGGGCGGGAGTAGGCGGCGGCCCCCGACTTGTATGCCACACCGCCTTTAGTTAGAATCATTACCGCTGAGGTGATTGGGGGGCAGGAACGCCGCCCACATCCCGTAGGGATTATAGAGGACGTACAGGCAGCCCGGCGGGGCGCGTCGCGACGCGCTTCTATCAAGTAGTGGTAGTGATTACGCCAGGACAGTGTCAGCCGGGCGGTGTGTTTAGCGATGGGAGAGGGATACATTATCATGCAGTCGGACGTAAACAACGCAGCAACCCCCCAGCGGCCACGCTGGAGCCCACCCATCAAGATCGCCGTGGGCGTGATTCTGTTTGTGCTGCTCGCGGTGGCGATCTTGCGGTTCAGCATTGTTTTTGTGCCGCTGATCATCGGCGCGATCATCGCCTACATCTTCCAGCCGGTGGTCGTGATGCTTAACGGGCGGCTCAGACTGCCGCGCGGGCTGGCGGCGGCGCTGATCTACCTGATCGTGCTGGCGATCATCGTCCCGGTGGTTTACTCGCTGGTACCCGTCATCGCCCGGCAGATCCGGGTTCTGGGGAACGAGCTGATCGACTTCTTCGGATACGTGGATGCACTCAGCCCCGACACGACCATTACGATCCTGGGGATCGATTTCGGCGTCCAGAGTCTCATTGACCAGATCACCGCCGCCCTGACCGACTTCATCACCTCGGCGGCCACCGGCTCGATCACGGTCGTGTTCAACATCGCCGAGATCCTGCTGATGGTCATCTTCACGCTGCTGATCGGGTTCTACCTGACCAAGGACGCGCCGAAGTTCGTCACCTGGGTCAAGGGACTGGTGCCGCCGGGGTACGACAAAGACGCCGAGAAACTGCTGATCGAGATCGACAACGTGTGGTCGTCCTTCTTCCGGGGGCAGTTGACGCTCGCGCTGACGGTATCGGTCATTATCACGATCACCAGCTCGATTGTGGGCCTGCCGCAGCCGGTGCTGATGGGCGTGCTCGCCGGGCTGCTGGAGTTCCTGCCGAGCGTGGGGCACGCGATCTGGATCATCATCGCGCTGATCCTGGCGCTGCTGGAGGGGTCGAGCACGCTGCCGGTCTCAAACGTGGTGTTCGCGCTGATCGTGAGCGGGGTGCACCTCGGCTTCACGCAGTTCGACCTGAACTACCTGATCCCGCGCATCATCGGGCGCGAGGTGCATCTGCACCCGATGGTGGTCATCATCGGCATCATCGTCGGGGCAAGCGTGGGCGGCGTGCTGGGCGTGGCGCTGGCCGCGCCGGTGATCGCCTCGCTGCGCATCGTCGGGCGCTACGTCTACTCGATGCTGTTCGACCTTGACCCATTCCCGATGGTGGGGCCGCCTTCCGCGCCCAAGAAAGTACGCCTGACCCACGCGCAGCTCAAGGCAGCCGAAGCACCTTCCCCACCGCCCTCGCCGACGGAGGTCATCCGGCAACTGCGGCAGCGGCGCTCCGGCGACGGCGGCTGTCAGCCTGAGCCTGACCAGGAAGCTTCCCAGGAGATAACGGAATCATGAGCGACGACGCCGGTATACCCCCCGGCCTGGTTTTCCGCGCAGGCGCTCTGGACGACTGGCCGGTCGTCGCGGAGATCGTGGCCGAGACGTGGCCGGGTGGAGATTACATTGATCAGGGCCTGTGGGCGAAGTGGGCTGCCGACTCGGACGCGCACCTGGTCGTCGGCACGCAGGACGGGCAGATGGTCGGCTTCGCCCGGCTGAGTGAATTGGGCGAAGCTGAGTGGCTGCTGGAAGGGCTGCGGGTCGCGCCGGAGCGTCGCGGGCAGGGCATCGGGCGGGCGCTGATGGCGCACATGGTGGAGTTATTCCGGCAGCACGGGATGGGCTTGCTGCGCTTCATGGCGAGCAGCGAAAGCGAGATGATGCACCGGCTCGCGGGGGATCTCGGCTTCCGGCACACAGGCAGCTACGCCATCGTGGAGCTCGGTCCCCGACCGGCCGATTACCGCAGCTTCAAGGTCCTCCAGCCGCAGAACCTTGAGATGGTCAAGCGCTACTTGATCAACTCGCCGATGCACCGCGTCAACCGCTTCGCGCTGCGCCGCTGGGTGCCGTACTTTCTCACCGAGGAGCGGCTGCACGACTACCTGGCGGACGAGCAGGTGCAGGTCGTCGGGTGGCGGCAGTTCGATAAGCTGCACGGGCTGGCGATCCTTTTCATCGAGCCACCTGATGAGCACAGCAGCAACCCGCTGCGGCTCGGCTACCTGGACGCCCTCGATGACACGACGCTGCACAGCATGGTGCTCGCCCTGTGCGGGCTGGCGGCCAAGCGCGGGCACGATAAGCTGGCGTGGATGATGCCGCTCGGCGTGGGGTTGGAGCGCCCGCTGGCCGGCAGCGGCGTGGAGCGGGTGCGGGACTTCGACCTGTGGCTGTTTGAGCTGCCGCTGCGTTCGTGAGTGCTCCGGCCAACCTTTCGAGAAACGGCGTCGAAGAGGACACAACACACTGTAGTTTCGCCAATTGTTGCTGAAAACAGCAAACGGTGAGGGGGTGTTCATCATCAGGCTGACAGCCTGAAGCAGCCCTCCAAAAATCGCCTATACTGAATGGCGAAAGTACAGGCACATTTCATCCACTTGCAAAGCGAGTGAGAGTGGGCGAGACTTCGGCGATGGTTTAGGAGTAGGGAGACAAATGATAAGCAGCAAACCTGATATATCACCCATTGAGGAACGCCTCCGGGATAAGGATACACTCTATGACCCTG
This sequence comes from uncultured Anaerolineae bacterium, assembly GCA_964603985.1. Taxonomy (GTDB): domain Bacteria; phylum Chloroflexota; class Anaerolineae; order Aggregatilineales; family UBA3940; genus CAZRXG01. The sequence goes on from CAZRXG010000023.1 coordinate 19,256, forward strand.
GTGAGCGCAAGAAAGCAGAAGAGATACTGAGTCAGGTTGCAGATGAGCGGGCGATACCCTACCTAATCGACGCGCTACGGGATGAGCATGGTGTTTTGATGGTGGACATCGAGCGTGTACTGGCAAGTTTTGGTTCAGCGGCTGTTCCCGATCTTGTGACGGCCATGCATGATGATGATCGCCATATACGCCGTTGTGCCACATACACCCTGGGCTGGATTGACGATCCCCACGCGATTGATGCGCTGTTTGATGCGCTTGACCACGAGGACGCAATGGTACGTAAGGACGCTGTAGATCAGCTTGGAAACATTGCGACGCAGCCACGAGGGAAGGCCCTTCGCTCACGCATCGTGCCTCGCCTGGTAGATGCTCTATCGGATGATGCCCTTAACGTGCGCAGCTGGGCCGTTCGCTCATTGGGCATGCTCCGCGAAGTGCCAGCCATCATTGATGCCTTACGAGACGACGCATCGGTGCGAGCACAGGCTCTTGAGGTGCTGAGCAGCATTGGAGATATACGAGCCGTGCCGGACATCATTAAAGTGCTGCAATACCCTGATTTGTCGGCTCGGATGAGAGCTGCCCATGCATTGGGAAACATCGGAGACGAGAGCGCCGTTCCGGCCCTGATAGCGGCTATACAGGATAAGGATAACACCGCAGCAGTGCCATGGAGGGGGAGACGTGAGAGACGTGTCTGTGATGTGGCAGCAGGCGCACTCGCGAAGATTGGCACGCCGGTAGCCCTGGCGGCTATCGAGGATTGGCGGGCGACGTAGGCGCGCAATCAGCCTGGCAAGAATTGGCGAAAGTCCAGAACACATTATGGCCGGGCCATCACGCCGCACCGTGCTCAAGGCAGGCGTCACCGCCGTGACCGCGCTGGCCGCGCTGCGCCGGGCGCGTTGGGTTGCCGCTCAGGACGACGACCCTTACGACCCCGGTGGGCGCGTGCGTGTCGATTACGACGAGACGATCTCCTTCAATGAGCTATACGATTACCCGCCCCTGCTGGGCCGCGTCGAGGGCTGGACGCTGCGCGTGGTGGAGGACCCGGCGCACTACTTTGATGCGGTTCGCTACATTCATTACGCGGATGTGCTGCCGATTTACGCTGCGTTCCACGCCGAGACGCCCGCTCCCTACGCCCACAACGACGTGTGGTACGACGTGGGCGACGGCTACGTGCACTCCTCCTACCTGGTCCCGGTGCGCGAGGAGTTCCACGAGCCGGAGGCGGAGATCGGCGGCGGCTTCTGGGGCGAGATCACCGTGCCGACCTCGTGGCAGCACTGGCAACCCAGCCTGAAGAGCCGCCGCTACTATGATCTGGCCTACGGCACCGTGTACCGCGTGATCGACCGGGCCGACGAGCCGGACGGACGCGCCTGGTATCGCATCGTCGACGACGCCGCGCCGAAGCAGGCATGGTGGGTGCAGGCCGCGCACGTGCGCCGCATCCAGGAGCACGAGTTTGCCCCCATCTCGCCCGACGTGCTGCCCGAAGACAAGCGCATCGTGGTCAGCATCACGCGGCAGGTGCTCACCTGCTACGAGGGCGATATCCCCGTCTTCTCGGCGCGCATCGCGACCGGCACGTCCTTCACCGACGACGAGGGCAACGTCCACCACTTCGGCACGCCCTCCGGGGAGCGCCGGGTGCAGCGCAAGACGCCCTCGCGGCACATGGTCGGGGGACAGGACATCAACGACTTCTTCGACCTGCCCGGCGTGCCGTGGTGCACGTTTTTCACGCTCAAGGGGGCGGCGATACACGGCACGTACTGGCACAATGACTATGGCCGCCCGCGCAGTCACGGCTGCGTCAACGTCACCTCGGACGCGGCCAAGTGGATCTACCGCTGGGTCACCCCCTACGCCGGGTACGAAGACGAATACCGCTGGACGGAAGACGACGAGCGCGAGACCGCCACGCGCATCATCATAGAATAATCGCCCCCGGCGCGTTATAATCGCCGGAAAGGGCGAAGCCTCTTAATTGTGCTCCCACCCCGGAGCACCGGTGCGGGTGGGAGGGTGCAGCCAGGATAAACCGGTCATGCTGATCTGGATCGCAGTCGCCAACGCCGTCGTGTGGGGCGGCGTCATCGTGTTTTTGCTGCTGCGGCTGATGCGCGGCGCGAGGGACATCGAGGCCCGCCTGGAGCGGCTGGAGGCGGGGGCTGAGGATGAGGCTGATTCCGCCGGGAGGTAAGAAGGGGCCGACCGGCGGCGTCGGGGTAAGCAGATATATTCAATCCGCAAATTGCGCGGATTACGCAGATTGCCAATCCTGCGCTGTGCGGCCTGACTTGAGGGGAGATGGTGAATGGTTGTTAATCCAGAGGATATTACCCTTCCACTCGCGGTTCTGGGGGGCTTAGTTTCGTTTCTGACGCCGTGCGTGCTGCCGCTGGTTCCGGTCTACATCGGCTACCTGGCCGGTCAGGCGACGAACACCGCCAGCAACTCGCTGGCGGCTGTGGGCAGCGGCGCGGAGAGTGACAGCGCCACCGTGACGGCGCAGCCCTCACGTTGGATCGTGTTCCTGCACGGTATCTTCTTCGTGCTGGGTTTCTCGGTTATCGTCGTGCTGGTATTCGGCTTCACGGCCGGGCTGCTCGGCCAGCTTGCGTTGGGGGTTATAAAGTCGGGTGAGTGGCTGGTGCGCATCGGCGGGCTGCTGATCATCGTGCTGGGGCTGCACACGATGGGCGTGATCCGCATCCCGTTCCTGTACTACGACACGCGCAGGCAGAGCGCGCCCAAACAGGAGTTGGGCTACTTCGGCTCGTTCCTGATGGGCGTCACCTTCGCGGCGGGCTGGTCGCCGTGCCTGGGGCCGATCTTCTCAGGGCTGATCGGGCTGGCGGTGCTCACAGGCTCGGCCTTGCGCTCGACGGTGCTGCTGAGCGCCTACGCGCTGGGGCTGGGCATCCCGTTTCTGCTGACGGCGCTGCTGCTCGATCAGGCGACCGACACGCTGCGCAAGCTGCAAAAACACATGCGAGTGATCGAGATCGTGAGCGGGGTGCTGCTGATCGTGATCGGCGTGATCATGCTCAGCGGCGGGGTGCAGCGGCTCTCGGCGCAGTTTTCCCGGTTCACTGACCTGGCTATCACGCTCGACGAGTGGCTGGTTACGCTGGTTGGCAGTGGGCAATAGCCAGGGCAATTAGCCGGGGCAATAGCCAGGGCAATAGCCGGGCAATGAGTTCGAACGGTATAAGGATGTCATGACCATCGAGGTCACGCTTTACACACACGACGAGTGCGAGCTGTGCGACAAAGCCAGGGCCGACCTGCGCGACCTGGGCCAGCTCTTCGCGCTGACCGTGCGCGAGGTCGATGTGCGCGGCGACCCGGCGCTGGAAAAGGCGTTCTTCGAGCGCGTGCCGGTGGTCGAGATCGGCGACGAGTGCCTCGAAGCGCCGCTCGACTACGAAACGCTGTGGCGGGCGCTCAAACGCGCCGAAGCGGCGGGCAAGGTGACCGGGGATCGCCCGGAGGAGGCGCGGTCGGGATGCGGGCACATGATCGCGGTGGCGCTGAACCGGATCGTGCTGAGCTTCACCCGCCACTGGGCGGTCTACCTGACCGCGCTGGTGCTGCTGTACGTCGGGCTGCCGTTTGGTGGGGCGCTGGCCATGCACCTGGGCTACATGCGCCTGGGGAACATCGTCCACCGCATTTACAGCCCGGTCTGCCACCAGTTCGCCTTCCGCTCGTGGTACCTGTTCGGTGACCAGCCGGTCTACCCGCGCGAGCGGGCGGGTCTGGACATGGGCACGTTCGAGGAATACGCCAGCCAGGAGCCGTACTTCGACGGCATCGACGTGCACACGCTGGATAACCGTCTGGTCTTCGCGGCCAAGGGCTTTCGCGGCAGCGAGCGCATGGGCTGGAAGGTGCCGCTGTGCCAGCGCGACGTTGCGATCTACGGGGCGCTGGCGCTGTTCGGGGTGGTCTTCACCGTATTGCAGCGGGTGGGCGTCAAAGTGCCCTATCTGCCTTTCTGGGCCTACATCCTGATCGCGTTGGTGCCTATTGGGCTGGACGGATTCAGCCAGTACTTCGCCAACCCGCCCTTCAACGGGTTGGGGCTGCCCTTCTACCCGATCCGCGAGAGCACGCCCTTCTTGCGCACGCTGACGGGCGGGCTGTTCGGGTTGGGCAACGGGTGGCTGGCCTACCCGTACATCGCGGAGAGCATGGAAGAGAGCCGGGTCATGTTGGAGGACAAGCTGGCGCGCGCGGGGGTTATCGAGGCGCGGGCGGACGCGGCGGCGGATTGAGGGGGGCAGATGACCCAGCACCTGCAAATCATCATCAATCCGGCAGCCGGACAAAACCAACCGATTCTCAATACCTTCAACGACGTGTTCCAACCGCTCGAGCTGGTGTGGGATGTATCGATCACGCACGGGCCCGGTGATGCCCACCGGTTGGCCGAGCAAGCGGTGCAGGCCGGAGTGGACATCGTGGGGGCTTATGGCGGTGATGGCACGGTCGCCGAAGTGTCGACTGCCCTGGCCGGAACGGATATGCCGTTGGCGATTTTTCCCGGTGGGACAGGTAACGTGCTGGCGCGCGAGCTAGGCATTCCCCAGGCGCTGGAACAATCGGCGGGGCTGCTTGCCACCGATTACGCCGTGCGCCGGGTTGACCTGGGGCGGGTAGGCGATAAGGCATTTCTGGTGACGGTGACCTCCGGTATTTTTGCGGAGATGATCCGCCGTGCCGACCGTGACATGAAAGATCGATTTGGGATGATGGCTTACGCCTTATCCGGGGTGCAGGCTCTCACCGCCACGCCCCAGGTACGTTATCAGTTGACGATAGACGGCCAGCAGGTGGAAAGCGAAGGGGTGGCCTGTCTGGTGGCGAACTGCGTCAATTTCAGGGTCGGGGGCATTTCGATGTCGCCGACGATTGACCTGCAGGATGGCAAACTGGACGTGGTTGTCATTCGGGGTACGGACTTACAATCGCTGCTGGCCGTTGTTGCCGGGGCGGTGAAGCCCGACCGTCAGATACTTGATCCGATTCAACATTGGCGGGGGAAGGAAATAACCCTCAAGGTCGATCCGCCTCAGGCCATCAGTTATGATGGCGAGCTGCTCGATCCGGGGCCGCTGCATATCTCTGTGCTGCCCGAAGCCGTGCGTGTCATTGTGCCTGTATAGCCAGCAAGCGAGATCTTTTTCCCCCGGCGCTAAAGCACCGGGCTACAGGCGAGACGGTAGAGCCGTCTCGCCGCGAAGCCCGCTGCGCGGGCTGGCTCCCGCGTGAACCTTGTAGATTTATTCCGGCCATTCTCACCCCCTCCGGGCTGGGCGCTGACGTTTTCCGCCCATCTCCCACCACTGCTGGCGAAGCCATCCACACCTCACTATACTTGACCCAGCGGCGCGCGGGCGCCGGACACTTTCCGCCTGTGAGGACAACCTGTGGAAAACGACCTGATAGGCCGCTCAATCGGCCCGTACGAGATCGTCGAGTTCCTCGGTGCCGAGGGCGTGCTTGAGATCTACCTGGGCCACCACCCGGAGCTTGACCGCCCGGTCATTATCCGCATCGCCGGGCGCTTTCTGGAGGATGACCCGGTTTTCAGCACCCGCTTCCGGCGCGAGGCCAAGGCCATCGCCCGGCTGCGCCACGCCAACGTCGCGCGGCTGTACGACTTCGGCGCGGTGCAGGGCGGGCACTACATGGTCACCGACCACGTCGAGGGGATCCCGCTGGCCGAGCTGATCGGCGAGGCGCGCGCCGGGGAGCGGCTGATCGAGGCGGAGGACATCACCTTCATCGTGCGCCAGATCGCCGCCGCGCTCGAACACGCTCACAGCGGCGGCGTCACGCACGGCGAGCTGACCCCGGCCAACGTCATCCTCACGCGCAGCGGCCAGGCCATCGTGGATGGGTTCGGGCTGGCGCTGCTGCGCAGCCGCGAGGCGGGCGATCAGGTGGCCCACGTTGACCTGGGCCTGTTCGAGTACCTGGCCCCGGAGCAGATCCACGATCCGCGCGCGGCCACCCCGGCCAGCGACGTGTACTCGTTGGGCGTGGTGCTCTACGAGTTGGCTACCGGCGAGTTGCCCTTCGAGGCCGGGTCGGACATCGACGCCATCCTGCGCAGCCTGCACGACACCGCCCCCGACCCGCGCTACCTCAACCCCGACCTGCCACCGGCGGTCACGCAGGTGATCCTGAAGGCGCTGGCCAAGTCGCCCCGCGAGCGGTTCACCAACGCCATGCAGGTCGCGAGCGCGCTGGAGTGGGCTTACGCGCACCCCGGCGAGGAGGCGCTGCCCCGGCCAAGCAGTGACGCGACGCAGGTCGGGATGCCGACTCAGGCGCTGCACGACGTGCGCGCGCCCACCGAGCGGATCGTGATCAAGCGCCGCCCCTCCAGACGTGAAGAGCGCCGCGATAAGCGCCGCCTGCGGGAAGAGCACAAGCGCATCGAGAAGGTGGAGGAAGCCGAGCGCCAGCGCATCGAGCGGGCCAGGCAGCAGGCCGAGCGGCTGACCCAGCAGCAGCTTCGCCGCGAGCGCCGCCGGACGTTCTTCTCGGCCTGGGGGCGGTCTTTCGTGATGCTGATCGTGACGCTGCTGCTTCTGGCGGCGGTCGGATATTTACTGCAAACGGTCGGGATTCTGTCGGTGGCCGTCGCGCTGCCGACGTTGCCATCGCGGGCGGGTGAGGCGACCGCGACGCACACGCCGACCAGCACGCCCACCCCGACCAACACGCCCACCCCGACGATCACGCCCTCGCCCACGCCGCTCCAGAGCGCTGCCGCGACGCCCGTGCCGCCGCTCCAGTTCACGCCGCTGGAGGTGGGGACGGGGGCTTACCGGATTCACGACGGGGGCGTGTTCCAGTTTATACCGGCGGGGCGCTTCCTGATGGGCACCGACGACCCCAACCGTAAGAGCGCCGACCGGCCTCAGCACGCGGTGATGCTCACCGACTACTGGCTCGACCGCACCGAGGTGACCAATGCCCAGTACTACATCTGCGTCGAGGCGGGATTCTGCCAGCCCCCGCGCGACACGATCTACTTTGATAACCCCGATTACGCCGACTTCCCGGTCACCTACGTCAACTACGAATCCGCTGCCGCCTACTGCCTGTGGTTGGCCGGGCAGGCCAACCAGGTGATCGGGCTGCCGACCGAGGCCCAGTGGGAGAAGGCCGCCGCGTGGGACCCGGTCGAGGGGCTCGCCCGGCTGTTCCCGTGGGGGAATGAGCCTGCCACGCCCGACCGGCTGAGCTTCGTGGAGAGCGGGGCCGTGCGGCCTGCCTCTCCGGTCGGGTCGCACCCGGCGGGAGCGAGCGCCTACGGTGTGCTCGACATGGCGGGCAACGTGTGGGAGTGGGTGGCGGACTGGTTCGATTCCGACTACTACAAGCGCACCGGCATCTCACTCGACCCGACCGGGCCGATCACGGGCTCGACGCGCGTCACGCGCGGCGGCTCGTGGACGCGAGAGGCCGGGCTGGCGATCAGCTCGTTCCGCAACCCGGTGCGGCCCACCACCTCCAGCAACGAGATCGGCTTCCGCTGCGCGATGAGCGCCGAGCGCCCGCCGGTCGAGAGCGGCATCCTGCTCGCGCCGGTGGACGTGATGGAGGCGCTGGGTGGGCTGGTGGAGGCGGCCAAAGAGGGCCTGGACGAGGAATATCCCCCGGCGGTCGCGGAGGAGATGGAGGGCGACCTGGACGATTGGATCGAGGCGCTGGAGAAGATCGGCACGGCGCTGAAGAGCGGCGACAACGCGGTCGCGCTGTCGCTGATCGAGCGGCGGCTGGCCCGCTTCGAGGCGCAGGACGAACCACTGCCCTTCTCAGATCAGTTGGCCTGGCAGATCGAGCGCGGCCTGGTGTGGGCTCAGGAGCAGTTAGGGGCGCAGCTTCCACCCCCCGACGAGCAGACAGAGACGATCACCCCCACGCCGGAGTAACCGGGAGGGTGGGAGCGGCGAGTCTGCCCGTCCCAGACGTGACTAGCGGCGGCGGCGAGTCTTCTTTTCGCGGCGCACGCCCAACTGCTTGCCGGGCACGATGATCTCGATGGCGACCAGGATGATGACCGCGCCGACGATGGCGTGGACGATGCCGTTGAAGAACTGGGCGACCGGGCCGGTGCCGAATATCGCGAACATGCCGGGGAGTAACAATCGCAGCAGGAACGCGCCGACAAACGCGCCCGCGACCCCGATGGCGACGTTGATGAAACACCCCTGCCGCTCGGCGCGCAGCACCAGGCTGGCAATATAGCCCGCTATCGCGCCGGTGACGACCCAGCCGACGATGCTCACAATGGTTGAAAATTGCATAGTTCTGCCTCAGTATTCTCTACGTGCTGTTCGGTGACGGGTTGCATAGCTGCCCCGCCCGTCCGGCTATAAGGATACCGGCTGCGGCCCGCCGGGGCTACTCGTTGAACATCTCCCCGACCGACAGCCCCTCGTGCGCTCGCCGGATCACCTCGCCCAGCAGGTCGGCCACCGAGAGGACCTTCATGTTAGGCAGCATCTTCTCCCCCGGATAGGGCAGCGTGTTGGTGAAGATGAACTCGCGCACCTCGTGATGGACCTCGGTCAGCCGCTCCAGCGCCGGGCCGGAGAAGACGCCGTGCGTGAACACCACCGTGATGTCCCTGGCCCCCTTGCGCCGCAGCAGCCTGATCGCGTCGACCAGCGACCCGGCGGTGTCTACCTCGTCGTCGACCAGCAGCACGTCGGACCCCTCCACGTCGCCGATCAGCGAAATGGCCTCGGCCTCGGTCGCCATCTCGTCGAACACCTGCGGGTTGGTGTAGGTCGCCGCGCCGCCTGCCTCGGTCTCCTCGCGGATTTTTTCGGTGAAGGCCAGCGGCAAATTGAACTCGCGCGCCCAGTTGCGCCCGCCCTTGGCGAAGCCCAGGTCGACCGTCGCGACGGTGAGGTTGTCCATGGGCACGGTCGCCGCGACGTAATCCTTCAGCATGTGAAACGCGCGGAGTACGTCGCCGGGGATGCTGAAGAACCCCTGGATCTGCCCGGCGTGCAGGTCAATCGTCATGTAGCGGTCGGCCCCGGCCACCTCGATCATGTCGGCCACCAGACGGGCGGTGATGGGGGTGCGGGGCATGTCCTTCTTATCCGAGCGCGCGTAGGACATGTGGGGGATCACGGCGGTGATGCGCCCCGCCGAGTCGCGCCGCACGGCGTCCATCATGATGAGCATTTCCATCAGGTTGTCGTTCACGGGGCGGGACATGGTCTGGATGATGTACACGTCCTGCCCGCGCACGCTCTCGCCCAGCCGGACAAAGATGTTGTCGTTGCTGAACTTCTTGATATCGCACTCAAGCAGGGGAATACCCCGCTTGCAGACGCGGGTCAGGTAATCGGAGATCTCCTGTGCAAGGCCGGGGCAGCCTGTGCCTGCCATCAGCTTGATTTCACCGAATATTCCGGGAACGGTCGTCATGGCCTGTCTCCTGATGGTTTGGTCCTGGCCAAAATATAATAATATAGGGACAACGACGTTCGTTGCCCCTGCTACCCTTTTCCTTCGATCAGCAGCTTGACCGCCGCCTGCGGCACCAGCTCGCGTGCGACGACGCGGCCAACCAGGTCGGCCAGTCGTGAGGTGTCAACCTCCTCAAGCAGCCGCTCCAGTAGCGCGTCGCGCAGCAGGCGGTCCAGCTCGGCCAGCACGCGCGACCGGTCGCGCCGGGCCAGCTCGCCGCTGTCGCGCAGGTGGGCGCGGTGCGCCGACAGCGCGGCCAGCAGGTCGGGGACGCCCTCGCCGGTGAGCGCGTTGGTCATGTAGACCGGCACCTCCCAGCCGCAGCCGTCCGCCGTCCCGTCTGGCCCGGTCGGCAGGGCCATCTCCAACAACTGCCCGTGATGGGCGACCATCGCCCGGCTGCCGTCTGCGCCGCCGCTCAATTCGAGCATCATGTGCAGCGTGCGGGCCGTGTTGCTGGCGCGCGGGTCGTCGGCCTTATTGACGACCAGCACGTCGGCGATCTCCAGGATACCGGCCTTGATGGCCTGCACGTCGTCGCCGAAGCCGGGGGCCTCGACGACCAGGACGGTCTGGGCGTGGCGGGCGATGTCGACCTCCGACTGGCCCGCGCCGACGGTCTCGATCAGCACCACGTCGAACCCGGCGGCGTCGAGCACCTTGATCACGTCGGCGGAGGCGCGCGCCAACCCGCCCAGGTTGCCGCGCGTCGCCATGCTGCGGATGAAGACGCCGGGATCACCGGCCAGGTCGCGCATGCGGATGCGGTCGCCGAGGATCGCGCCGCCGCTGAAGGGGCTGGTCGGGTCGACGGCCAGGACTGCGACGGTCTTCTCCTCGCGGCGCAGCGCCAGCGCCACTTGGTTGACGAGCGTGCTTTTGCCGGTGCCCGGCGCGCCCGTCACCCCGACAAGGTGCGCCCGTCCGGTGCGCGGGAACAGCGCGGCGAGCGCCTCGGTCGTGCCTGCTGCGCCGTTCTCAACCTGTGTGATCAGGCGTGCCAGCGCCCGCCGGTCTCCGTTGAGCAGGTCGTCGACCAGGCTCATGCCCGTGCGCCCATCCTTTCGCGGATCACGGCGACGATGTCGGCCATGCTGGCCCCCGGCCCGAACACCGCCGCGACGCCCATCTCCTTGAGACGGGGCACGTCTTCGTCGGGGACGATGCCGCCCAGCAGCACCATCACGTCGTCCATGCCGTTGGCGTGCAGCAGCTCGATGACGCGCGGCATGAGGGCCATGTGCGCGCCGGAGAGGATGCTCAGGCCGACCACATTCACGTCTTCCTGGAGGGCGGCCTCGACGATCATCTCCGGCGTCTGGCGCAGGCCGGTGTAGATCACTTCCATCCCGGCGTCACGCAGGGCGCGCGCGACAACCTTCGCGCCCCGGTCGTGCCCGTCGAGGCCCGGCTTGGCGACGAGTACGCGGATCTTTCGCTCGCTCATGGGGGTTGGCGGTCTCCTTGGCGTGTGAGTTTGTCCCGTCCAGGGCCATTATACACGTTCTGCGGGATGCGCCAAGTAGCAAGGCGCGGCTGCTTCGGGAAGGGGTTCCAGACCGCAGATTTTGCGGATTACGCGGATGTGTGTCTTTGTAAATCAGCGGATTGGCAAGGGGGCAGACCATCCCCCGCCTCACACCACACTGACCGGCGTGCCCGGCTCGCGGGCGCTGCCGGACGCTTCGGCCTCGTAGGGCGAGAGCGGCTCGACCCAGCGAAAGATCCAGTGGGCGGCCTCCGGCGAGACGTTCAGGCAGCCGTGACTGCGCGGGCGACCGTAATCGCCGTGCCAGTAGGTGCCGTGAATGGCGTGCCCCATGGTGGTGAAGAAGATGTTGTAGGGCACGCCGGGCAGGTCGAAGAAGTCGGGGTCGCTGAAGGCTTCCTGCTCCGGGTCGGAGTACATGTGGCGGGAGGGCTGCTTGTAGACGACGGCGTGCTCGCCTTTGGGCGTGTCCCAGCCGCCCCCGCCGGACGAGGTCAGTGTGCTGTAGACGAGCCGGTTGTCCTCGTAGCAGTCGATGCGCTGCTCGGCCAGCGTGACGACGATGCGCTTGTTCGCGCCGGGGTTGATCGGCTCGAATGCCTCGCGCGGGAGGGCGCGCATGTGACGCGCCAGGATGTAGACCGGATCGGCGTTCTTCTTGTCGTCGTAGACCTTGTACCACAGGTAGCCCGCGCCGTCGCGCTCGGCGTCGATGACGCGGTGTACGGCGGAGTAGAAGTGGTCGACCGCGCTGTCGTCCTCCAGGCGGACGGCGGGGCCGCTCGGCTCGGTGCGGGCCAGCGAGTAGGGCACGATCACCTCGGCCCAGAAGCCCGGCTCCTCGCCGATCAGCGTGTCGATGGTGGCGATCTCGTGGGGCATGTGGTAGGGCTTGATGGGCTGGATGGTAGAGGTGTAGACGAAGCCGTTACGCACGCGGTACCACAGCGGATTGTTGGGGTTGCTGCCCTCGGCGTGGATCTTCTCGAAGAGCGGCAGCACGATGTTGGGGTGCAGCCACTCGACGACGGTCTGGTTGAGTGCGGCGCTCTCGCGGACGGCGGTCGTGGCGGTGGTGCGGCCCCACAGGTCGAGGCGAACCGGGCGGGGCTGGACGAAGTCCCACTCGGCGGCGGTGAGGCCGTCGGAGGACGGGGGTGCGGCGGGCGGAAGCGCCTGGGCGCGGGTGCGGCCAAGCGTGCGCGGGAGCGCCAGCCCGGCGATAGCGCCACCGGCGGCGGCCAGGAATGCGCGTCGTGATAGCTGTGGTCTGGGCATGCGGCCTCCGTGTGTTGGTCTGGTGGTCTCGATTATAGCCGGTTGGGGGGAGGATGGCACGCCGTTGGCACGTTGTTGCTCAGGCCCTCACCCGCCTTCGCCCGACCTGCGGTCGCGCTCAGTCTGCCCTTCTCCCGGCGACCAGAGGTCGCTTAGGGAGAGGGCGAATCGAGGACGGCCTGGCCGTCCGAGATGGGTGAGGGCAGTGTCGCCTGTAGCCGGGCGGATTCATCCCCCGGTGAATGGGATGCTAATATCCTGCGAAGGGGAGACCTTCTATGACAACTTGGTCTTGGTTGTGCATCCCACGCCGTTCCCCGGCTTGACGGCGGGGGGCAAATACACTATACTCCCCCCCGGTATATCGTCGTAGGGAGGTAGCGCGTTTTATGCCGATTTACGAGTACGTGTGCCCGTCGTGCGGGCATCCCTTTGAGAAGCGGGTGAGCTTCAGCGAATCCGACGAGCCGCAGACCTGCCCGGTCTGTGGAGACGAGCACGCACGCCGCCAGATCTCGCTGATTGGCTTCACGTCCGGCGAGTCGAGCGGGGGAAGCGTGCGTGCCGACACCTCGTGCGGGCCGGTGGGTTGAAGCATCAGTTAGTCGTGGCGACGCCGTGCGCGTCGCTGAGTGTTGAGAAGGGAAGGGCCATGCACGTCCAGTCGGCGGAGGAGCGCGACCGGCTCACCAGGCGCTTGCGCCGCATCGAGGGGCAGGCGCGCGGCGTGCAGCGTATGCTTGAGGAGGAGCGCGACTGCCGCGAGATCATCCAGCAGTTGGCCGCCATCCGGTCGGCGGTGCAGCAGGTGGGGCTGGAGGTGATGCGCATCTACGCCGGTCAGTGCCTGGCCGACCCGGAGGGCGCGGCCAGCAGCGAGGACGTGATCGACTACCTGGTCGATTCACTTGGCCGGTGGAGCTAGGGCGTCACGAGGACTACTTCGCGTAAGAGCGCAGCGCATTGTAGAACATGGCGTAGGTTGGATAAGCGCGCATACCCTCCTCGGTCGCGTAGGAGCGCAGCTTCAGCCCGGCGGTCATATCCCTGGTGGGGAACAGGTCGCGACCGTTGACGCGGATCGAGGGTGAGCCGGGAAAATCCCAGGCGATGGCCTGGCGGTCGCTCTCGATCAGCCAGTAGGTGATCTCCGCTTCAAGCCCCAGGTCGGCCAGCGCCTGCCTGAGCAGCTCGTCGGCCAGCTCCCAACCGTTGCAGTCCCCGGTGTACAGAAGATCGATTTGTAGAGTCATAGCTGCTTCTCTTGATCGTGTCTCCCGAGAGAGGTCACGGTTCTGCCGGGTAGTATTCCGCGTCTGGGGCGAGTTGTCAATTCGCGATCTGCCACTCGTCGCCCACACGCGTGAGGGTCAGCGTCTCAAGCTGGGGCCAGGTCTGGATGGCCTGAACGGTGGCCTGGCTGCCCGCGATGTTGATGCGCTGGACTTCGTAGCCCTCTTTGGCGAGCAGGCGGGTGATGGATAAGTAATCGCCGACCGGCTCACGGGTGAAATTGCCGTCGTCGAGCGTGGCGTTGACCGCGTCCAGCAAAGCCTCAACGCCGATGTAGCGGCCTTCGGCGAGGGCCTGATGCGCGGCGACGAACATGGCTTCGAGCGCCACGTTTTCGGGGGCGGTAGGCTCGCGCATGAAGTCGGCGGTGAGGCCCAGTTCGAGGGCCTCGTCGAGGCGGGGGAGCGCCTCCTGGTAAGGGGCGTAGAGGTCCTGGTAGCGGCGGATGGTGTCGTATAGGTCGATGGTCAGGCGCAGGTCGTCAAGTTGCTCGTCGGGCGGATGGCTTTGCAGCCAGGCGATGAAATCCTGCTCAACCTGCTCCAGGCCGGTGTTGAACACCAGGCGGAGAGCCTGGTCGAGCCACTCGGCCCCGCGTGCGTCGCGCCTGACGGTGTACAGGACCATGACCTGCTGCCAGGTGTAGGTATCAACCAGGTAGACCACCAGTGCCCCGGCCTCCAGGTAGGCGACTTCGTGCTGTTGGGCACGGAAGCCGTCGGCGAGCTCGGCGAGCGGGATGTAGCGGCCCAGATCGAGCAGAGCGGCGGCCCGCCGGGAAATCGGCTCAGGGTGGTAGTGGCCGCCTGCGACGTAGACGGCGGTGCCCTCGGCGAGGATGGTGGGCGGGTTGGCGTGGAGGGAGCGGGCGGCCCAGTGGGTCGCCTCGTGGCGGACGATGGTGTCCAGGTCGATGCCGGTGTAGGCGCGGTCCACGTAGCTGATGACAAGCTCGGCGTTGGTGTAGGCCCCGTTGCCCCAGACGTTGTCGATCAGGACGATAGGGGCCGGCCTGTCGGGGGCGGCGAACCCCACCTGTCTCTCGACGGCGGTGACGCTCTGTTGGACCCGGTCGGCGATCAGGTCGATGTCGCGCTCGGCGGCGGTGCCGGTGACGTAGCTCAGGTGGCAGCAGGACAGATCACGCCGGGCCCACTCAGCCGTTCGTTCCGGGTGGGGCCGCCGGTCCGGGGGGAGGATTTCGACGAAGGTGACCAGTTCCTGGACATCGCCCTGGCGGTTGAGAGGGACGCGGGCCGTCAGCTCGTGCCGCCCTTCCTTACCGGTGGTGTCCCAGGCCCAGCGGAAGAGGAGCAGATCGTCCCGCAGGGCGCTGTGGATGGGTGCGGGTGTGGAGGGCAGGGGAAGCTGCCCATCGACCGAGAGGGTGGCGGTTTTCTGAGGAGGCAGCTTGTCGAGATTGTGGACGATCACCTCGACGCTCAAGACATCGCCCTCGTAATGCAAGGGGCCGGGAAAGACACGTATCTCACCGGGCAGCCAGGGCGTTGAAGGCGTGGCCGTCGGGATGGGCGTCTGGGTCGGCAGGGGGGTGGGTGGCGCAATAGGCTCGACGGTCGGCGTGATGGTCGGCGTGGGCGCGGGCGTCGAGGTGGGAGGCTGGAAGGCCGTGCCGGTGGGTGTCAGGGTCATGGGCACGATGGTCGGGCCGCAGGCGAGCGTCGTGGCGAGCAGCGCTGCAAGTGCAAGTCGGTGCGCGTGACGTTGCAGGGGTGTTCTGGTTCTCATAAGCGACACTTCTACCACGAAGCAGGCGGCCCCGCAAGTTATGGGGATCCTGTGCGCGTGTTCGGCGGATGATGGGATTGGGTGGCGGCTGCCTCGGAACCGGCGGCGGGCAGCCATACGGTGAAGGTCGCGCCCTTGCCCGGCACGCCCTCGCTCTCGACCTCCACATGACCGTGGTGTCGCTCGACGATCTCCTCGGCGATGGACAGTCCCAGGCCGGTGCCCGATGCGCCCGACCTGCGCCCGGCCTGGCCCCGGAAGAAGCGCTTGAACACGTGCGGCATCTCCTCCGGCGACACCCCCGGCCCGGTATCGCACACGCTCATGCCCACCCACTGTTGGTTTTCGCTCTCCTGCACCTGTGTGCTGACGGCCACCTGCCCACCGGCAGGGGTGTAGTTAAGGGCGTTGGTCAGCAGGATGCTCAAGACCTGCCCCATCAGGCTGCGGTCGGCCTGCACGTCCGGCAGCCCCGGCTGCGTGTCGAGCGTCAGGGTCAGCTCCCTCTCTTCGGCCAGCAGCGCGCGGTCGGTCACGTACTCCTCGGCCAGGGCGTTAAGGTCAATCGGCGCGAGGTTCATCGTCAGGCGGTTCTGGTCCAGGCGCGAGAGGGTGAGCAGCCCATTGATCAGGTTAGCCAGCCGCTCGGTTTCGCGTTCGAGCGTGTTCACATACGTGGTGAACATGTCCGGCTTGAGGGTCAGCAGTTGGATGTACAGCTTGAGGCTGGTGATGGGCGTGTGCAGCTCGTGCGAGACGTTGGAGACGAACTCGTCTTGTGCCCGGCTGAGGGCCTTGAGGTATTTGTTGGCCGCCTCAAGCTCGGCGGTGCGCTCGGCAACGCGCCGCTCCAACTCGTCGGCGTGCCGCTGCACCTGCTCGAACAGGCGCGCGTTGTTGATAGCCACGGCCAGTTGGTCGGCGATGGTTTGCAGCGTCGCAACGTCGGTCTCGGAGAAGGCATCTAGCTCGTTGCTCTGCACGTCCAGCACGCCGATGACCTGATCGCGGAGCTTGATGGGCACCGCCAGCTCGGAGCACGTCGCCAGTTCGGCCTCCTCCACGAAGTAGAAGCGGGAATCCCGGCTGACGTCCGGCACGAGCAGCGGCTCTCCTTTGTCCGCCACCCAGCCAGTGATGCCCTCGGCCCCGACATGGAGCCGGATCTGGCCTTCCAGCGGTTTCATGGCCGGGAACGTTGTCGCGCGGAACACGAGCTCGTCGCCCTCTACCAGCAGGATGCAGGTGTAATAGTACCCGAACGTCTCGCCGATCAGCTCAACCGCCTGGTGGATCAGCTCGTCGGGGGCGAGGATGGCGGTCGACCGGCGGCCCAGTTGTCCGACCAACTCCAGGCGGGTGGCCCGCTCCTGGGTGGTGCGGTGCAGCCAGGCGTTCTCGACGGCGATGGCGGCCTGGTTGGCGAGGGCCATCGCCAGTTCAACGTCCTCGTCTGTGTAGGGCTGCACCTCGGTGCGGTCGAGGGTGATCATGCCGATCACCTGGTCTTTGACGGTCAGGGGCACACCCAGCCAGGCCCGGATGTGGCCCGACTCGTAGGTGGTCGCCTCGTCCTGGAAGTGGGGGTAGTCGTGGGTGACATCGTTGATGGCCAACGGCTTCTTCCCGGTGATGACGCGCATGTTGGGAAACTTGGACACGATGGGGAATTCAAGGCCGACCACCCGCTCCGCTCGCTCGAAGCCCTGGGCGGCCATGACCAGCAGGTGGTCGTCCTCGATCAACTGGATGGTGGCGCTGTCATAGGCTATCACGCCGCGCAGTTGTTGCAGGATCAGGTCAAGCACCTCGTCCAGTTCCAGCGTCGAGCCGAGAACCGCAGCCGCCTGGCGCAGGGTCTCGGCGACGCGGCGGCGCTGCTGCTCGGCCTCAAACAGGCGGGCGTTGCGGATGGCGACCGCCGCCTGATCGGTGAAAGCCTGTAGCCGCCTGGCATGTTCGGGGGTGAAGAAGTCGGTCGTGGCGCTGTCGAGGTTGACGAAGCCGATGACACGCCCTTCGAGATGAACCGGGGCCCCCACGTATGAGTGTATCCAGCGCGTCTGGTCGGTGCGCACCCAGCCGGGATACTGCGGTACATCGGGCAGGAGCAGGCTCTCGCCGGTCTCAAGCATGTGGTGCAGGTTGGCCGTGTCGTCAACCGGGTAGCGCGCGGCCAGCACGGCCTCGTCCAGCCCGCGCTCGGCGTAGCCCCGGCGTCCGACGATGCGGGCGACGCCTTCCTCGATGAGCATGATGTTGGCCGCGTCGTGGGGCACCACGCGGCCCACGTTATCGAGGATGCGCGCCAGCACCTCGTCCAGGGCGAGGGTGCCGCTGAGCGCAGCCGCCGAGGCACACAGCGCCTCGGCCAGTACGCGCTGCTCGCGCTCGGAGTCGAGCAGGTGGGTCTGGTGGATGGCGATGGCTACCTGGTCGGCCACCTCGCGGGCGATCTCGATGTGTTCCTCGCCAAAGGCATTCGGCTGTGCCGTCCCCAGGTTGAGCGAGCCGATCAGGGTGTCCTGGAATCTGAGCGGGATGTTGAGGTAGGTGCGTATCCCCTCGGCTTGCAGGGTCTGCTGTCTGGGGTGCAACTCAGGGAGGCTCTGAATATCGTCTATCACCCGGATCTCACCCTGCCGCAGGTCCGCGACCAGGGACGCGATGTCCAGCAGGGGCGCTCCGGTGCCCAGCTTTGTCTCGCCGTTGGCGTGGATGGCGAGCACCCGGCCCATGCCGGTCTCGGGGTCGAACAGGGCGATGCTGGCACGCTGGCAGGGCACCAGTTGCCGGATGCTGAGCAGAGCGACACGGGCGATCTCCTCCGGTGAGCGGGCGGCCAGGATGGCCTGGTCGATTGCGTGCAGGACTCGCAGGCGTTCGGCGTGCTGCTGCAGCGCCCCTTCCACCGCCGCGGCCTGCACCACCGCGATCGACAGCGAACGCGTCATCAGCAGCACCATGCCCGCGTAGGCGTACTCCATGGTGTAGATGAAATTGTACAGGCCGACGCTGACGGCGGTGTCGTTGATCCCGGCTGCAAAGAAGATGCCCATGGCCGCGAGCAGTGGGAGGGCCTGCTGCCGGTTGCCGCCCCGGTAGAAGCACACGCCGCCCCACAGGACGTAGAGACCGGCCGCCAGCCCGATGGCACCCTGGATGTCGGTGAGCAAGCCCTGGTTGGCCTCGTAATAGGTGACCGTCAGGCTGAAGGGCAGGTGGATCACTTTGATGGCGGGCGGGTCTACGATCCAGGTCAGGTCGTTGCGGACTGTCATCTGGATGATGACGGCGACCGCGTAGTAAGCCGTGAAGGCGTAGAGGACCTTTTTCGATAACTGGCCGGTGTAGTCGGCTGCGAACCACAGAAAGGCGGTGACGACCAGCGGCAGGACAATGAACTGTCTTCGCTGCCACTGCGCGCCTTCGGCCACCGAGGTCGCGTTGTACAGACCGGCACATAACGCGGCATAGAGGCCCACGGCCAGGCACAGCAGGGCGAACGTGAGATCCTCGCGGTGCTCTCTCCGCCCCAGGTAAACCAGCAGGTGGTAGGCACCAACGTAAAACGTGATGCTGGCCATGACGACTGCGGGTATAGATAGCGTGCTCATCGCACTTCCCCTGTCGGATGGTGGTCGGCCCTGAGTGGTCTGGCTCCGGCGGCGGGCAGCCACACGGTGAACGTGGCCCCCCGGCCCGGTATCCCCTCGCTTTCGGCTTCTATCCGGCCCGCGTGCCGCTCCACGATCTCCCGGGCCGTAGCCAACCCCAGGCCGGTGCCCGGCGTGCCGGTATCGCGGCTCGCTTTGCCCCGGAAGAAGCGTTCGAACAGGCGCGGCTGTTCGTCGGGCGGAATGCCAAGACCGTTATCGCTGACGCTGAACCCCACCCAGCGCTGGCCCTCCGAGCGGCGGGTGTGGGTCTCGACCTGCACCCGGCCACCGGCGGGCGTGTAGCTGATGGCGTTGGTCAGCAGGATGCTCAGGACGCGCTCCAGCAGCGTGCGGTCGGCCAGCATGTCGGGCAGGTCGCGTCGCCCGTGGAAGGTGAGTTTCAGCCCGCGTTCGTCGGCCAGCGGCGAACGGTCGGTGACGTAGGCCGAGATCAGCGCGTTGAGGTCGATGGGGTTGAGTTTGAGTGCCACCTGTTCGCGATCCAGGCGCGAGAGGTAGAGCAGGTCTTCGACGATGTGCTCCAGCCGCTCCGTCTCGCGGTGCAGGGTCGAGAGATAACTGTCGCGTTTATCGGGCCTGACTCCGAGCAGGTGATGGTACAGTTTCAGGCTGGCGATGGGCGTGCGCAGCTCGTGCGAGACGTTGGCGACGAACTCGTCCCGCAGGCGGGCAAGCGCCAGCAGGCGTTCGTGGGCGGTCTGCAACTCGTCCTGGGCCTGCTTGCGCTCGGTGATCACCTCGGTGAACATGATGATGCCGCCGATCTCCCCGGCTGCGTTGCGCCAGGGGTGCAGCTCCCAGCGCACCCAGTCCAGGGAGCCGTCGGCGCGCGGGAAGGGGTCCTCCTCGCAGCGCTCCACCGACCCGGCCAGGCAGCGCCGGTGGATCTCCTTCCAGCGCTCAGGGGTCTCAGGGAACACCTCATAGTGCGAGCGACCGATGATGTCCTGGTCGCCCAGCCGGTAATCCTCCAGCCAGCGGCGGCTGGTGACCAGGTAACGCATGTCCCGGTCGAACATCGCGACGGCTGACGGGGTGTGCTCGATGAAAAACTCCAACTCCTTTTCCTGCCGCCGTAGGGCCTCCTCGGCCTTCGTCCGCTCGGCGATCTGCTGTTTTAACTGTTGGTTGGCTTCCGTCAGCTCGGCGGTGCGCTCGGCCACGCGCGCCTCCAGATCCTCGGTGTGATGACGGATGGTGTCGAACAGGCGCGCATTCTTAATGGCGATGGCGGTCTGCGCAGCGAACAGGCCCAGCAGGTCGGCGTCGTGCTCTGAGAAGGTGCGGGGAACGTCGGCGATGGCGTCGATGACGCCCAGGAACTCGTCGCCCCAGCGAATTGGCACGGCCAGGACGGTTCCCAGGTTGTAGGTGTCGTAGATGGCCGCGCGCCCCTCCCACGTGGCGTAGTCATTCACGATGAGCGGTTCGCCGCTTTCCCACACTTTGCCCGAAGCGCCCTCGCCGCGCTTGAGCACCGCGCCCACCGGAGCCAATCCCTCCCCGACGCTCACGATCCACTCGATGACGTCGCGCTCCGGGCGGTGCAGGTAGATACCGCCTCCTGCAACCCCAAGCAGCGTGACCGCGCTCCTGGCGAGCGTGTGCAGAAGCGCCTCGAGGTCGAGTTCGGTGGTGATGTCCAGCGTCACCCTGCGCAGGGCTTCCAGCTCTTCGGTCTGGCGGTGGAGCGTCTCCTCTGCCCTGCGGCGCTCGGTGATGTCGCGCGTGGCGCTGCTCGCCATGAAACCTTTGTCCGTCTTGACAGAGAACATCACCGTCTGGGCAAAGCGGCGCTCTCCGTCGGGGCGCTGGATCTCGGCTTCTTCCAGCCGATTCAACCAGGGTGCCTCACCTGTCTTGAGAAAGCTGCGTACCGCCGCCTTCAGTTGCTCACACGCGGCGGGGGTTTGCTGCTCACCCGGCCTCATCTGGATCAGGACATCCCATACAGGCCGACCCAGTACCTCGGCGCGCGCCCGACCGGTGATCTCTTCCTGCCTGCGGTTCCACTCGATGATAAGTCCCTCTTCGTCTACCAGGACGATGCCGTCGCTGGACTGCTCAATGACCCCGCGCAGCTTCTGCTCACTCTCGCGCAGCGCCTCCTCGGCCTGTCTGCGCTCGGTAACGTCGGCCAGCACGCCCTGCACTCCCACGACGCGGCCTTCTACACTGGTTGGGCGGGTGAAGGTGCGTATCCAGCGGATCTCGCCGGACCTGGTCACGAGGCGGTACTCGTTCGGCCCGACAAGCTGGCCGGAGATGATGCGCTTGAAGTTCTCCCTGATGCGCAGCAGGTCCTGGGGGTAGATAAAACCGGCAAAAGGGCGTCCGATGACCTGCGAGGGCGTATATCCGATCAGCGATTCGATGGCGGGGCTGACGTAGGTCAGCATCCCCTCCCTGTCAAGGGCGTAGATCACGTCGTTCAGGTTTTCTACCAGGTCGCGGTACTTCTCCTCCGACCCCCGGATTGACTCCTCGGCCTGCCGCTGCCGGGTCAGCATCCGCGATCCGGCGAAACCGAGGGCCAGGAAGCAGGCTACCCCCACCAGACGCATGTATAACTCCGGGTGGGGCACGTCGGTGATCAGCAGCGCAAAAAACGATCCCTCGTAGAAGAAGAGAGTGTCCAGGACGGCGTCAACGAGCCACAGAAAAAGCCCGGCTGCAATTGATATGACAATGGCTTTGTATTCTGCTTTCATGGCATGTACACCGGCGGTGGTTGGCCTCTACGTGCATGCGACGGAGTGCGGCAAGAGCCTGTGCCTTAATTGGATTATAGGCGATTTTTGTGCGAAATACTGTTCATTACTGTAACAAACTTGCGCCTGATCAGGTAAGCCGTTCTAACAGGGGCGGCAGTAAAGGCGCATAGGCGGCGGCTTACTCCGTGTGTGGGAGTGCCTCCTCTGCGATCAGGCGGTCGAGCAGTGCCGCCTCTTCCTCCGCGCCGGTCACCTCGCCGTCGAGCCAGGCCGCGCGCAGCGTCTCCAGGATGGTGCCAAAGCGCGGGCCGGGCTTGAGGCCGCGCGCCTTGAGCGCCTCGCCATCCGCGATGGGCGAGACGTGGCGCAGGCGGCGGGCGTAATCGGCGATCTGGTCGCGGGCGACAGCCATCGGCGCGGCGGCCCACAGCGAAGCCAGGACGCGGTCGTTAGTCCCGCTCAGGATGGCGTAGACCTGACTGGGGCGCAGCGACCGGGACAGGTCGTCCATGCGGGCGCGCAGGCGTTGAACCTGCTCCAGGTCGGTGATCGTGCGCCGCCGGACCCTGATGCGGCGGCAGATGGCCCACAGCGCGTCCGGGTCGAGGCGGTAGGTCAGCAGGTGGAAGTAGGGCAGCACCAGGTCGAAGTGGGTGCCCACTTCGTGGGTGCCCACGAGGTGGGTGCCCAGCTCGGGCCACAGCGGGCGCTCGACTGCGTGGCGCAGGGCGCGGAAGGCGGCGAGGAGCCAGTCGTCGCAGTGGGGAAAGTCGGGGTGGATGGCACGCAGCACGCCCAGGTCGTCCAGGCGGCTCAGTGCGTGCTCCGGGGCCGGTTCTTCGAGGATGAGCTCGATCTCGTGGCGGATGCGGTCGCCGCTGACGCGGTCGAGCAGCGGGAGTGCGTGCCTGATCAACTCGCCGGTGCGCGGCTCGATTGTGAAGCCGAGGCGCTGCTCCAGGCGGACGGCGCGCAGGATGCGGGTCGGGTCGTCGATGAAGCTGATGCTGTGCAGCACGCGGATGCGCTTCTCGCGCAGGTCGGCGTCGCCGCCGTAGAAGTCGAGCAGCTGGCCGAAGTTGTATGGGTCGAGGCGGATGGCGAGGGTGTTAATGGTGAAGTCGCGGCGGTGCAGGTCGAGCTTGATGCTGCTGCGCTCGACCTCCGGCAGGGCGGTCGGGGCGTGGTAGAACTCGGTGCGGGCGGTGACGAAGTCGATGTGGGGTGGGCAGCGGGCCAGGTCGTTGGCCGGTACGTCGAGGCGGGCGGCGATCTCCTGCCAGATGGCGGGGGTGAGCATCCACTTGCCGGTGCCGAAGCGGGCGTGCGAGCGCATGTCGCCGCCGAACTCGTCACGCAGGGCGCGGGTGAGGGCGATGGCGTCGCCCTCGACGACGAAGTCCATGTCGGTGGTGGGTAGGTCGAGCAGCAGGTCGCGGACGAACCCGCCGACGACGTACAGGTTGAGGTTCATCTCCCCGGCGATGCGCCCGGTCTCGCGCACCAGGGCCATCAGGGCAGGCGGGAGGGCGGCTTCGAGGCGTCGGGTGATCTCGGCCCGGCGGCTGATGGCCGGGCGGGTGTGGCCCATGTGCTGGATCAGGTCGGTGCGGGTGACGACGCCGCCGATCTCCCCGGCCTCGTCGACCACCGGAACCTGCCCCCAGCCGGTGGTCATCATCACGTTTTGCAGCGTGGCGACGGAATCGGTGGGGCGGACGGAGACGTTTCCGGCATCCATCAGGCGGTCGACGCGGACGCCGATCAGGCCGTGATCGATGGCCCGGTCGACGGCGCGGCGGGTGAGCAGGCCGATGATGCGGCCCCCCTCGACGATGGGGTAGCCCTCGTAGCCATAGCGCCGTATGACGGCGGCGGCCTCGTCGGCGCGGGTGTCGGGCGGGAAGGTCTGGACGCCGTGCGACATCAGGTCGGCGACGGTCAGGCCGGGCCGGGCGAGGCGCGGCAGCACCTCCAGCAGGGCGTTGTGCGCCTGGGTGAGCGTCATATCGCGGATGATCCCGGCAGCCGCGCGGGCGTGCCCGCCGCCGCCGAAGCGCTCGGCGACCTCGCCCACGTCAATCGCGTCGACGGCGCTGCGGGCGACAAGCTGGATGTGCGAGCCGAGGTCGACCAGCAGGAAGATGGCCGCCGGTTCGAGCAGGTCGCGGATCTTGTGGGCGAGCGAGGCCACCTCCTCGACCAGGTCGGGGGCCGAGGCGGCGGCGATGACGACCGGGTGGCCCTCGACATCGTGAGACTGGGCGTTTTCCAGCAGGCGCTCGTAGAGGTCGATCTGCTCCTCGGCGAGCGGGTGGTGCAGAAACTCGTTGATCACGTCGAGCAGCGCGCCGCGCTCCAGCAGCCAGGCGGCGGCGTACACGTCGCGGGCGGTGGTCGCGCCGTAGGTCAGCGAGCCGGTGTCTTCGTAGATGCCGAGCGCCAGCAAAGTGGCCTCGACGGGTGTGAGCGTGGCACCCCCGGCGCGCAGGCGCTCGCAGAGGATGGTGGTGGTCGCGCCAAGCTCGTCGATGGTCACCTGCCAGGTCGGGTCGAGCGAGTCGCGGCGGGTGTGGTGATCGATGATCTGGACGGCGGTCTGATCGCTCATGCCGCGCATGGTTTGCACGTGCTGGGTGTCGACGACGACGACGCGCTCGACCGGGTCGCGAGGCAGGTCTTTGGCGTGGATGAAGGGCAACTCGTCCCAGTAGAGCCGCACGAAGTGGCGCACGTTGCGGTGCAGGTTGCGCGGCAGGACGGGCGTCGCGTCCGGCACCAGCCGGTGGGCGGCCAACTGCGCGGCGATGGCATCAAAGTCGGCGTTTTCGTGCGTAAGAATCAGGTTCATGGCTAAGTGGATTGTAGCCGATGGGGAAGAGGGGGGCAATTGGGGGGCGGTGCAAGCACGAATGAGTGAGGGTCTATTGGGCCGGCCGGGCGGGCCGTGTTAAACTGCCGCGTGTTCGTATTGGCTGCATCCGACGCTTGCAGCCTGGGAATGCAGGATGGGGGTAGGCAGGTATGTCTATATGCCGCAAGCGGCTGATACTCTGGCTTGCACTGGTCGTCGTGTCTGTTGCCGGGGGGCTGATCATCGACCTCGCTCTCAAGACCGACCCTTTTCCCTGGTGGGTGCGCCTGGTGGGTCTGGTCGGGGTGACGCTGACGCACTTTCTGCTTAAGAGAACCGGGAAGCTGCTCCGGATCATGGGGGAGCCTGTAGGGTGGGGATGGACGACGCGGCTGATGGTCACGGATGTCTATCAATGCGTCAGGCATCCCCACCACCTGGGGATTGGCTTCTTTATGGCATCCCTCGGTCTGCTGATCGGGCTTCCCTGGACTTTCGTGATCGTCACCGTCATCCAGTGGGCGTGGATCTTCGGGTTCCTGTTCCTGGTTGAAGAGAAGGAGCTGGTGGAGAAGTTTGGGGAGGAATACAAGGCGTATCGTGAAGACGTGCCGATGCTCCTCATGAACCCGGTTTGCATAGTCAAGGTGCTCTCCAGCCCCATCAGCCCGCCCGGCGACGAGCCTCAACAGACTGCCGGTAGCTAACGCGCAGTTAGCGTTGCAGCCAACGTGAATGAAACGCTCCACCGAGTCCCGGCGATTTTCTCTCCCGATTGCGCCAGCACCTTATAGAGCTAGATTGAGTACCCATCCCATCCCACCGGCCCGCACCTCGCCCACGTCTTATGGACACGGAGGAGGTCAGAATGAGCCAACCCGACGGCAAATCAAGGTTACGCCTGTGGCTGATCGTGGCTGTTGTCGTGCTGCTGGGTGCTGTGGGCCTGGCTGCCTTACTCGTCGAGCCGGTTGGAGAGCCGGGCAGTTCCTATGCCTCGGATGAGGACCGGACGCTCGCCAGCTTGGAAAAGGTGGACGACTTTCCGCTGTACACGATGACGTATTACGGCGACTACGGCTTCGACGAATTCCTGGAGAGGGGCGTCTGGCAGGGCCACCGCGCCGGGGTAGCTTCTTCTGCCCCGATGCCGGACTGGGCGTGCACCACCTTTGCCGCGTTGAACGAGGGCGGCGACGCGATCCTGGGGCGCAATTTCGACTGGATACACCGGGTAACGCTGCTGCTGTTCACCGACCCGCCCAACGGGTACGCCTCGGTGTCGATGGTGGACATCGAGTACCTGGGATTTGACGAAGAGATAGTGGAAGGGACCGACCTGAGCGACCTGTTGTACGCGCCTTACCTGCCCTTCGACGGCATGAACGAGCACGGGCTGACCGTCGGGATAATGGCGGTCCCAAGCGCCGACCTGGAAGACGATCCATCAAAGGTGACGCTCGACTCACTTGCGATCGTTCGCCTGATGCTGGATTACGCGCGGACGGTCGACGAGGCGGTTGAGCTGATGGGTAATTACAACATCGACTTCGGCGATGTCGACCTGCACTACCTGATCGCCGACGCGGCGCGGCATTCTGCTGTGGTCGAGTTTGTGGACGGGGAGATGGTGGTGCTGCGCAGCGAGAAACCCTGGCAGGTTTCGACCAACTTCATCATCACGGGAACCGACGCAGGGGAGCGCCCCCATCTGTGCGACCGGTACGAGACGGCGACCGGTGTGCTCGGCGAAGCGAACGGGCTGCTCACGATGGGTGGGGCGCTGGGGCTGCTGGCGGACGTTTCGTCATCGAGTAGGGAATATCCTACGGAGTGGTCGATTGTCTACAACATGACCGGTGGGGATATTCGGGTGGTCATGGGACGGAAGTACGACCGGGTGCACGCGTTCTTTCTGGAGATGAGCCACCCGTGAGTCGCCACAATTTGCACAGGGGCCGCCCCCTACTGTACACTCCCTGCCCTGGGATTCCGTTCCCCAAAACCAGACTTGAGTGAGTGTCAACTGCCATGACCGAGCCATCCGTAAATCAACCCGCCCCGACATCTGACGCCCCGCAGCGCAGGCGGTGGCCTGGCTTTCTCAGGTCGCTTTCGTTTACGCGCGGCGACTGGATCGCGCTGGCGGTCATCACGCTGGTGGTGGCGGCCTTCTTCTCACCATTGTGGCTGCGCGGCGGGTGGGTGCCCTACGGTGGGGGCGACCTGGTCTCCTTCATGTGGCCCAACTACCGCTTCGCCTCGCGCATGCTGCGAAGCGGGCGGCTGCCGCTCTGGAACCCGCACGTGTACAGTGGGATGCCCTTCTGGGCCGACAACCAGACCGCCGCGCTCTACCCGCCCAACCTGCTGATCATGCTGCTCACCGGCGTGTCCTACCAGGCGCTTGAGGGGCTGGTCGTCTTCCACATCTGGCTGGCGGGCGTGGCGATGTACGCCTGCCTGCGCCTGCTGGGCGCGGACGAGCGCTTCGCTCCGGCACCCTCGGCGCTGGCTGCCGTCGCCTGGATGCTGTCCGACATGTTCGTGATGCACCAGGGGCACCTCAACATGATCGCCTCCGCCGTCTGGCTGCCGACGGTTTTCCTGGGGACGTGGCGCGCGCTGCGCGATACGGATTGGCGCTGGGCGGCGTTGGCTGCCGTCGCCTTTGCGCTGAGCGCGTTGGCAGGGAACGGCCAGATCACCTACATGATCGCACTGCTCGTCTGTGCGGCGGGCCTGTGGTGGGTCGTCGCCCGCCTGCGCGAGTCGCCGCGCGCGGCGCTCACGGCGGTGGGCATGACGGCGCTGGTCGGCATCCTGGGGATGGGCCTCAGCGCGGCGGGCTGGCTGCCGACCGTCGAGATGATCGGCTACACCGAGCGGGGCGGGTTCGGCTACGAACTGGCCTCGCAGTTCAGCCTGCCGCCCAGGGCGCTGATCGGGCTGATCGCCCCCAGCGTGCCGGGGCGCAGCGTGCTCACCTTCTACGCCGGTTGGGATCGCGTTGAGATGGGCTACATGGGCGCGCTGACGCTGGCGCTGGCCGTGGCCGGGCTGGTGATCGGGATCGGGAAGCGCCGCAGCGGGCTGGCCGTCTTCCTGGCGATAACGGCCATCCTGGCGCTGCTGATGGCCTTCGGCCAGTACTTTCCGCTGCACCGGATCGCCTACCGGGTGGTGCCCGGCGTCGCGCAGTTCCGCGTCCCGGCGCGCTACGTGCTGCTTTTCGACTTCGGCGCGGTGATCCTGGCCGCGTTCGCGCTCCAGGCGATCCCCTGGCGCGCCGTCGGGTGGGCTGCGGTCGCGGTGCTGGCGGTCGAGATGATCGCCAACGGCATCGGCGTCGAGGTGCAGTACGACGACCCGCTGACCGGCTACCAGCACGAGGACGCCCTGGCGTGGCTGGCCGAGACGCCCGGCGCGCCCGCGTCGCCGTACCGCATCGAAAGCGCGACCGCGCTCTGGCAGCCGAGCCTGGGCGCGCTGACCGGCACGCTGTACGACATTCACGGCTCCTTCAACCCGTTGAGCCTGGCGCACTACGAGGCGTTCTACTGGAGCGTCGGTGCGCGGGGAACGCCGCTGTACGACTATCTGGGCGTCAAATACGTCATCGCCGGAAGCCAGCCGGGCGACGAGAGCTTCGTGCCGGTCTATACGGCGGATTCGGGCGTGACGATCTACCTCAACCTGGGCGCGCTGCCGCTGGTGCATCTGGTCTACGAGGCGGTGCCCGTCGCCTCGGTCGAGGACGGCTGGAATCTGGTTCATCGCAACGAGTGGGACCCCGGTGCGGTGGTCTACGTCGAGAACGGCCCCGCGCTGGACGGGACGCGCCCGCCCGATGCGCGCGTGTCGTTCGCCGCCTACGAGCCTAACAAGCTGGTGTACGACGTTTACACACCCTCCCCGGCCTACCTGGTGACGAGTGAGGTGCTGTATCCCGGCTGGCGGGCGACCGTCGATGGGGAGCGCGTGCCGATCTACCGCGTGAACCTCGCCTTTCGCGGCGTGTATATCGAGGAGCCGGGCCAGCACACCGTCAGGCTGGTCTTCCGCCCGCCGACGGTCATCCTGGGGCTGGCGATCTCGGCGGCGTCGATGATCGGGCTGGTGGCGGCGTTCGTCTGGAGCCGCTCCCGGCGGAAGCTGCCCACGGCTGACGGCGGTGACGCCGGGGCCTGAACGTCTCCGACTACGGCGTTTCCCCCAGCAGGCAGGCGTACAGTGATTCGGTGGCTGCGGTGCGGACGAAAGCGGTGACGTGGTCGCCGGGCTGGAGCACGGTGTTGCCGTGCGGGATCAGCGTTTTGTCGCCGCGCCGGATCGAGATCAGGATGCAGTCGTTGTGCAGGGTCGAGGCGACCTCCCGGACGGCCTTGCCGACTGCCTGATGCCCCTCGCCAAGCGTTAGCTCGATGAATTCGGTGCCTTCGTCGGCGCTGCGCTGCTCCATGCGCTGGGCGCGGTGGCGAAGCTCGGTGCGGCGGGTGAGGGCGACGTTGTAGGCATCGACGATGTCGGCGCGGCGGATCAGGCCCAGCAGGTGACCGGGGTCGTCGCGGGAGACAACCGGGATGCGCCCCAGGCCGCGCCTGCTCATGCGGGCCAGCACGTCGCCTATCGGTTCGTCGGGATAGGCGATCAGCAGCTTCTCCCGGGGCGTGGCGATCTCGGCGACGGTGGTGGCGCGCGGCATGTTGTGAGCCACCGCGCGCTCAAGGTCGACGATGGTGACGATGCCCCACAATTTACCGTTCTCGTCCAGCACCGGGAAGCCGTGATGGTGGGTGTGGGTGAACGCCTCGGAAAGCTCGACGATGGTGGCCGTCGCCGTGACGGTGTCGATTTGGTGGGTCATGATCTCCTCAACCAGGACGCCTTGCAGCACGTCCACGTCGCGGCCACGTCGCAGGTGGATGCCCCGGCGCGTCAGCTTGAGGGTGTAGACCGACTCGCCGTGCATGAGCAGGCGCGACAGCGCGGTGGCGACGACGGTGGTCAGCATCAGGGGCAGGACGATGCGGTAGTCGCCGGTCAGCTCGAACAGGATCAGCACCGCCGTGATCGGCGCATGCCCGGCGGCGGAGAAGACGGCGGCCATGCCGACCAGCGCGTACGCGCCCGGCGGCGCGGTGATCGCCGGGAACAGGCTGTTGAGGATTCGGCCGAAGCCCGAACCGAGCATTGCCCCCATGAACAGCGAGGGCGCGAACACGCCGCCCGACCCGCCCGATCCGAGCGTCAGGCTGGTGGCCAGCAGCTTCAGCACCAGCAGGGCCAGGACGACCGAGAGGGTGAGCTGATTGGTCAGCGCGGCCTCGATCATGTCGTAGCCGACGTTGAATATCTGGGGGGTGCGATCCCAGGTGATGCCGGTGACGAGTGGGTAGGCCAGGGCCAGCCCACCCAGCAAGGCCCCGCCGACGGCCGGTTGCACCCACTCAGGCACGGCTTTCCACTTGTCAAACAGGTCCTCGGTCCAGTAGAGTGCGCGGGTGAAGACTACGCCGGTCAGCGCGGCCAGCGCGCCCAGGATCGGGTAGAAGAGGAACTCCCACGCGCAGTTGAGCTGGTACTCGGTCGGGATGGCGAAGGCCGGGATATCGCCGAAGAAGGCCCGCCCGACCGCCCCGGCGGCCACCGCCGAGATGACGACGGTGCTGAAGTAGCGCACGCTGAACTCGCCGAGGATCAGCTCCAGGGCGAAGATCACGCCTGCAATCGGCGCGTTGAAGGTGGCGGCGATGCCGCCCGCCGCCCCGCAGGCGACCAGGTTGCGGGTGCGGTCATCCGACAGGCGGAGCACCTGTCCCAGCGACGATCCGAGCGCCGCCCCGATCTGCACGATGGGGCCTTCGCGCCCGACCGAGCCGCCGCTCCCGATGCAGAGCGAAGAGGCGAGGGCCTTCACCACCGCCACCTGGGGGCGGATGCGCCCACCACGCAGGGCGATGGCCTCCATCACTTCGGGGACGCCGTGTCCCTTGGCCTCGCGGGCGAAGAAAAAGATCATCGGCCCGACCAGCGCGCCGCCGACGAGGGGGACGATCACGACGTACGCCTTGCCCCAGCCGGGGACGAGCGATGGTATGATCTGGTAGCCCACCCGGCCCACGCCGCTGATCAGGTAGCGGAAGGCTACCGCGCCCAGCCCGGCACCGAGGCCAACGACCAGCGCGGTCCCGATCAGGATGAACTCCTCGGGGAGGTGTGTGCGGTCCAGCCGACCGCTCAGCCAGTACATGAGGCGCTGCAGGTAGGGCTGGAGGTTGATTGATGGGACGCGCAGGGTTTGTTTGCGTTGTGGGGCTTCGTTTTCGCCCATGGCGATGTGAACTGCCTTTCTCATCTGATGTGACCGGGCAATTTATACCTCTCGCGGGTGGGGGAGGCAAGGGCTTTCGGGAAAAGAGCAGCGCCGGATGTCGCGTTCTGAGCGCCTACCTACCGGACGGTAGGTTTTTTATGGTACAATAGAAAACCAGAGGATAGATCCTCAAATATCACCCACCAATCGGACACCCAAAGCCAAACGGGAAGGGAGGGTTCCAAGTTGCGAATAGTCGCATGTACCAAGGAAACGCCCGACACCGCAGCCAAGGTTGAGGTCGGGACGGGCGGCGTGGTGACCTGGGGCGATTCGCCGCTGGTCATCAACCCCTGGGACGAGTACGCGGTCGAGGAGGGGTTACAGCTTGTCGAGAACAAGGGCGCGGACGGCTGCACGGTGCTGGCCGTCGGCACAGAGGTGACTAAAGAGGCGCTCAAGCACGCCATCGCGATGGGGTGCGACCAGGCGATCCTGATCAGCGACCCGGCGCTGGAAAACGCCGACGCCCTGCTGCTCTCGCACGCGCTGGCGCAGGGCATCAAGAAGGTAGACGACGCAGGGCTGGTTATCCTGGGCAAGGTGACGACCGACGGCGGCTCCGGCCAGACGGCGGTTCAGGTGGGCCGTCGGCTGGGGTGGAACACGCTGACCTTCATCTCCAAGATCCTGGAGATCGACTTCGACGCGAAGACGATCAAGGTGGAGCGCCTGTTGGAAGAAGGCAAGCAGGTCGTCGAGAGCACGCTCCCGGCGGTGCTCAGCGTGGTCAAGGACATCAACGAGCCGCGCTACCCGTCGTTCATGGGCATCCGCAAGGCGTCCAAGGTCGAGATCCCGGTGTGGAGCGCGGCGGACATCGAGCTGGACGGGGCGGTCAAGGCCAGGGTGACCTGGCAGGAGATCTACGCGCTGCCGCCGCGTGAAGGCGAGTGTGAGATCATCGAGGCCGAATCGGCTGAAGAAGCGGCGGCCACGCTGGCCGACAGGCTGATCGGGGAAAAGGTGATATAGCCATGAGCGTCTGGGTATGGATTGAACAGCACGAGGGTAAAGCAGCCAACGTCTCCTGGGAGGCGGTCGGGCTGGGACGCACACTGGCGGATGGCCTGGGCGCGGACGTGACGGCGCTGGTCTTCGGGACAAACGCCGCCGCGCTGGCCGAGGAAGCGATCAGGCGCGGGGCGGACAACGCCATCGTCTGTGAGGACGAATCGCTGGCCGACTTCCGCGTTGACCCGTATGCGTCGCTGCTGAGCAAGCTGGCGGGCGAGCGCGGGCCGAAGATCATCCTGGCGGGCGGGACGACGCGCGGCAGCGACATCATGGGCGCGGCGGCGGTTGACCTGGAGGCCGGGCTGGTCTCGGACGTGGTCGGCGCGGAGCTGGTCGACGGCGTGGTACAGGCGACCGTCCCCGCTTATTCGGGCAAGCTGATGTCGACGGTCGCGGTCACCGACGGCGACATCCAGATGCTGACCATCCGCACGCGCGCATTCCCCACGCCGGAGCCTGACGCGGGCCGCAGTGGGAACGTCGAGGCGGTCGAGGCGGTGAAGGCCGAGGACGGGGTCGCGACCAAGGTGGTCGGCTTCGAGAGCGCCGGGGGCGATGTCAGCCTGACCGACGCGGCGATCATCGTGTCGGGCGGGCGGGGCGTCGGCGGGCCGGAGGGCTACGAGCCGCTCCGGGAGCTGGTCGGCGTGCTCGGCGCGGCGCTCGGCGCGAGCCGTGCGGCGGTCGATGCGGGCTGGATCCCCTACGAGCACCAGGTCGGGCAGACGGGCAAGACGGTCTCGCCGGATCTGTACGTCGCCGCCGGGATCAGCGGTGCGATCCAGCATCAGGCCGGGATGCGCACCAGCAAGATCATCGTGGCGATCAACAAGGACCCCGAAGCGCCGATCTTTTCGCTGGCCCACTACGGCATCGTCGATGACCTGTTCAAGGTGGTCCCGGCGCTGACGGAGGTCTTCAAGCAGAAGCTAGGTAGGTGATCTTCTCAGGCGTCCGGCCTCCTTCGGGGGCCGGGGGCCAGGAGGAACACATCGTGCGGGGTGAGTGCCGACGCGCTCACCCCGTTCTGTATTGCTACCCTGCCGGGCTGAATCCCGGTACAATGTGGCGACCGCGCGCGACGGCGCGCCGTGACAGACAACAATGAAACTGGTTAAGGCAATACTCGATCTGTTAAAAGAGACGTTTGAGGCCTGGCAGCGCGATGGTGCGATCCTGCTTGGTGCGGCGATCTCTTTTTACGCCGCGCTTTCTCTCGCCCCGCTGCTGATCTTCACCGTTGTGTTTGCGGGGACCGTGTACGGTGCGGAAATAGCCGAGAGCGAGCTTGTCACCCAGACCGAGGAGATCGCCGGGCACGACGTGGCCGTCACCATCGGGGACATCGTGTACCGGGCCAACCTGCCCCGGCAGGGGGTTTTCGCCACCGCGATTGCCCTCTTGACGTTGCTGTTCGGCGCGTCGAACGTGTTCTGGCAGATCAAGCGCGCGCTCAACACAGCCTGGGGGATCAGGCACCGGCCCAACGGCAGGATGCGCGGCGTGCTGGGCATCATCCGGGGGCGCGCCCTGGCGTTTGCGATGGTCTTCGGGGCCTGTGCGCTGCTGCTGGTTTCGCTGGCGCTGGATACCTCGCTCTCGGCGCTGCGCCGGGTGATCGCCGAGATGATGCCTCACCTGACCGAGGGCCTGCGCCTGCTTTACGCCCTACAGGGCTTGAAATTCCTGCTCTCCTTCGCCCTGCTGAACTTCGCCATCGCCGTCATCTACAAGGTCCTGCCCGACGCAGAAGTCGCCTGGAAGGATGTCAGCATTGGGGCGGCGGTGACCACGCTGCTGCTGTCCGGCGGCAATCTGGTGATCGGCTGGTACCTCGCCAACCGGGGGGTTGGATCGGCTTACGGCACGGCCGGTTCGCTGCTGGCCTTCCTGGTGTGGGTGTATTACTCGGCGCTGGTCTTCTTCTTTGGTGCGGAGTTCACGCGGGTGTATGCCAACAAATACGGCTCGCGGATCATACCGGGGGAGGACACGCTGCTCATCGTTCACCGGCAGCACACGCCCGACGATCTTTTGCGCGAGTGGCCTGGGCCGGGCGAGTTGAACGCCCCGCAGGACGCGATGACCGTCGCCGAGGTGCAGCCGGAAGAGGAAAGGGCAAAGGCCGGGCGCGGGAGCAAAATACGCCGGTACGGCGGGGCCGCGGCTGCCGTCGCTGCCCTTGCGGTCGGGGTGTTCGTCGGTGTGCGGCGCATTGGGAGCAACGCCGGAGCGAACGGGGTCAGGAATAAAGGGCCGGACGGCACGCACGACGAGTGAACGGCAAACCTCAAAATCCCTAACCACTACCAGAGGTAGTGGTTAGGGATTTTGTCCCTTCGGGAACCGGTTTGCTTGGACACTCCATCAGGGCTTCGCCCTGCGGAGCCTTCGGCTCCGGCCATTCCTCCCCCACCACAGGTGGGGGCTTCCTGGAAATGGAGTGATCTCCGCAGCCTGCATATCCCACCTTTTTCTCACTTCCGTCCCAGGCTGAATCCGGCTACAATGTAGTCAGATTTGCCCACGTGAGAGCCTGATCAGGAGAGGACAAGTGATGACCGAGGGCATCAAAGTTCTGTATGTCGAGGACGAGCCTGCCATTGCCGAACTGCTCAAAAGCGGGTTGGATCTGTTTGGGATTGCGGTCAGCCCGATCTACGGGGACGCCGAGGAGGCGATGGAGCAGATACAGGCCGGTAAGCCGCCGGTATCCGACTGCCACCTGCTGGTGTTTGACATCCGGCTGCCCGGCATGACCGGGCTGCAACTGGCCGACAAACTGCGTAAGGCAGGCGAATCCCGCCCGATACTGATCGTGTCGGCGTACCAGCCACCGCCCCGCAGCCAGCTCAAGGACCTGGATGCACACTTCATGCCGAAGCCGTTTGACTTCGCAGGGATCGTGAGCAAAATCCAGGAGTTGGTGGACTGAGAGCAGATACGCTCGCCCCAGGCCCTCTTTTCCGCTGTGGGTGAGTCAGATGCTTCGCCAACCCCATATAATCCTACCCCCGGCGATGGGGCAGTGCCGTGTATTCCGTTTGCGGAGGATCTGCGCCGCACTTCCCCGGTCACACCGCGCTCCCGGTGTCACGGCGGAAATACGAGAGCGGAACACAGGTTGGTCTGACGCCCCGGCTTAGAGGAGGGACTGGCGGACAACGATGTTCTGGAGACTGATGCTGCGGTTCTGGCGGGAAGGCGTGTGGGTGCGGCTGCTGGGCGCGGCGGTGGTCGTCCTGATCCTCGAAGTAAGCCCGGTGCCGCGCAGCCTGCTTTCGGCGCTGGATCGCGCCGGGGCGGCGGCCCGGTCGGGGGATTATGCCGGTGCAGCCGAGGCGTATCACCAGGCTTACCTGTACCAGCCCTGGGTGTTCGATCACCTGGCGGCAGCGGCGGAGGCCGAACTGCGTGCCGGGCACTACGACGAGGCCGAGCGCTCCCTGAACGCGCTGGCGGCCCTACGCCCCCTGCGGGCCGAGGAGATGCTGTGGCTTGGCTCGATCTACGCCGGACAGGGGCGCATCGAGGCGGCTGTGATGGCCTGGGAGGAGGCGCGGTTCTGGGGGGCAGCCGATACCGGGTCGATGACGCAGTTGACCGACATCTACCTGGCGCGCGGGGAGTGGCGCAAGGCGGCCCAGGCGCTTGAGGCGCTGGCCGAGTTGGCCCCTGCCGACGCCGACCTGCACTACCGGCTGGGCCTGATCCAGGCGCTCGACGACCCGGACAAGGCGGCCATCTCGCTGGCGACGGCGGCTTCGCTTGATCTGCAACTGGCGGAGCGGCTGATCCCCTTGCGGGCGAGCCTGTTCGAGCGGCCCACCCAGCCGCCCGACCTAGCGTACGCGAGGCTGGGCGTGCTGGACATCGGCCTGGAGGAGTGGGAGCTGGCCGAGGAGGCGCTCTCGCGGGCGGTGGCCCTGAACCCGGCCTACGGCGAGGCGCTGGCCTACCTGGCCTACGTGCGCGTGCGGCTGGGCAAGCCGGGGTTAGGTGCGGCCCAGCAGGCGCTGGCGCTCTCGCCGGACAGCCCGCTGGTGCATTACCTGGCCGGGTTGACGTGGAAAGAGTACGGACGGCCGCTGGAGGCGCGGGCGGCCTTCGAACAGGCTTACAGCCTCGATCCGCGCAACCCGGCCTTTGCGGTCGAGATCGCCAGCACGTACCGCACCGAGCACGCCTTCGAATGGGCCGAACTGTGGATGAACCAGGCGGTTCACCTGGCGGGGGATGACCTGCGCTTCCACATTCTGCGCGTCCAGTTCTACGTGGATGAGGAGTACCGCGTCGAGGAGGTGGGGCTGCCGCTGGCGCTGGAGCTGGTCGAGAGGGCGCCGGAGGACGCCCAGGTGCGCGACGCGCTGGGCTGGGCTTACTTCCTGGTCGGGGAGCGGGAGAAGGCCGCCCAGGAGCTTGACCGGGCGCTGGCGCTCGATCCGAAGCTGGCGCGGGCGCACGTTCACCTGGGGATGCTGCTGGAAGTGGACGGCCTGCCGCACCGGGCGGTCCCGCACTACAGGCGGGCGTCGGCGCTGGAGCCGGATGGCCCATTCGGGGCGATGGCGCGGCGGGCGCTGGAGCGGCTGGGCGGCGAGGGGTAGGACAGGAGCGGCGCTTGGCAAGCGCGTTTGGTAAACGCGCGTAGACTCCGCGTTGGTAGAGAGGGCCAGAGGTTAACCGGGTTATGCATTTGCGAAGAAACGAAAAAGACCGGCTGACGCCCAAGCGCCGCAAGCCGGTGCAGGGCATCGCGCTGACGCTGCTGATGCTGGCCGTGCTGGTGGCGCTGACGTTTATGTTTCACCGCCCGCAGCCGCTTAACGTGTTGGATGTCACGCCCGCCACCGCGCTTGACGACGTTTACCGGCCCATCGAGGGGACGGAGGTGTACGACCCGGAGGACACCTTTTTCGTGTCGGTGGCGCTGGAGGGCTACCGGGCGGGGATGGAGGTCTACGCGCGCTGGCTTTACGAGGGTGAGTTGATCACGGAGACGCTCCTGGACACCGCCGACGAGGGGACCGGGTTCGCCGGGTTTGTGCTGCGCAACGAGGCCGGGCCGTGGCCGGTTGGTGAGTACGCTGTCGAGATCGTGTACCGGGACGAGGTGCTGGGCAAGGCCGGGTTCCGGGTGGAGCCGTAAGGCAGGGGGAGAGGACATCCTGTGTTCGCCGAATCCGCTGAGTTCTACGATGCGCTCTACAGCTTCAAAGATTACGCCGCCGAGGCCGCGCAGGTTCACGCGCTGATCGAGCAGCATAAGCGCGCGCCCGGCAAGACGCTGCTCGACGTGGCCTGCGGGACGGGTGGACACCTCGTGCACCTGCGGGAGCATTACCGGGTCGAAGGGGTGGACATCGAGGCGGGGATGGTGGCCGCCGCCCGCCAGAAGCACCCCGACATTCCTTTCCACCAGGGGGATATGCTCGACTTTGACCTGGGGCGGGGCTTTGACGTGGTGACGTGCCTGTTTAGCTCGGTGGGCTACGTCAGGACCGTGCCCCGGCTGCGGCAGGCGGTCGCGAATATGGGGCGGCACGTGCTGCCGGGCGGGCTGCTGATCGTCGAGGCGTGGCTCGCGCCGGAGGACGCCCTCGATAAGAGCGTCCACGCGCTGCTGGTTGAGGAGCCGGAGCTGAAGATCGCGCGGCTGAACGTCAGCCGGGTGGTCGGGGGCGTGACGATCCTCGACATGCACTACTTGGTCGCGACGCCGGAGGGAGTTGAGTACTTCTCCGAGCTGCACGAGCTGGCCCTGTTCGAGCACGAGGACTACCTGGGGGCGTTTGAGGCAGCCGGGCTGCCGGTCGTGCACTACGACCCTGTGGGGTGGATAAAGCGGGGGGTGTACGTCGGCAGGCGGGAGTGAAGCGTCGCCGGTTGACCTGCTGCCGGGCGGCATGTAGAATCCGCCGGAGTGAATCCTGCGTCCCAGAGAATGGATCTGACCAATGGCTAGAAAGCGAACAGAACCCGTTGCTTTAGAGCGTGGCCGCAAGGGGCGGCGGTTCCGGTGGTGGGTGATCCCGCTGGCGCTGATCGCGCTGCTGATCGTGGTGGCGTTTGTGTGGCTGTACTGGGGGCGCATAGAGAGCGCCTTCGAGCCGCGCCCGACGCTCCCCCCGCCCGCCGAGGCGCAGGAATCGGGGGTGCTGTACCAGGCCGACTTCGAGAGCGAGGCGGTGCTGGCCGACTGGGAGTTCTTCGACGACGGGTTCGTCCGGACTGCGGTCGAGGTCGGGCGGCTTGTGGTGGACGTCAACGCGCTTGATAACACCGGCACGTGGTCGGGGCTGAACCTGACGTTTGACGACTTCGTGCTGGAGGTGGACGCCACCAAGCTCGAAGGGCCGAACGACAACGGCATCATGGTGATCTTCCGGCTGACCGACACGGGGAACTACAACCGCTTCGATATCTCCAGCGACGGCTATTACGCGCTCAGCAAGGTGCGCGGCGGCGAAAGCGTCCTCGTCAGCGATTGGAACCAATCGCAGGCGATCCGCATTGGCGACGCGACCAACCGGATTCGCGTCTGGGCGGTGGGCGATACCTTCCGCTTTGAGGTGAACGGCGCGCCGCTTCCACTGTGTATCTCATACGATCCCAACGTCCAGCCGCTGTGGGACCCGGCTGCCGCCGAGCCAACCTGCCTGGGCGGCGAGGTGGTCGATAGCTGGCAGAACGGCGATCTGATGCGCGGCAAGATCGGGTTGGGCGCGCAGGGATTCATCGGTTTTGACGGGGAGAACACGACCCCGGCGGTGGCCGTGATTGGCTTTGACAACCTGATTATCTATTCGCCGGGTGCGCCGGAGTTGCAGCCATAGCTTCGCTCCCGTTTGCAGGATGAGAGAACCCCGACCGTGACAGCGCACGACGACAGGGCCGGACAGCGCGTATACCTGGATTTCGTCGGCTGCCGCCTGAACCAGGCCGAGATCGAGCGCATGGGGCGGGCGTTTGCGGCACGCGGGGATGCCATCGCGCGCCGCGCCGCCGACGCCGATCTGGTGGTGATCAACACCTGCACGGTGACCAACGAGGCCGCCCGCAAGAGCCGCCAGATGATCCGGCAGGCCGGGCGTGCCAACCCGGATGCCCGGATCGTCGTGACCGGCTGCTACGCGCAGCTTGAGCCGGAGGCGCTGGCCGGGCTGCCAAACGTCACACAGGTGATCGACAACGCCGACAAGGACCGGCTGGTCGGGCTTGTGACGGGTGACGACAGGCCGCGCTACGGGCGCGAGCCGCTGCCGCCGGGCACGCTGGGCCGCACGCGCGCCTTCGTCAAGGCGCAGGACGGGTGTGACAACCGCTGCACCTTCTGCGTGACGACCCTCGCGCGCGGGGTGGGGCGCAGCCGCCCGCCGGACGAGATCGTCGGCGAGGTCAACCTGCTGTGCGCGATGGGCTACCGGGAAGCGGTGCTGACCGGCGTGCACCTCGGCTCGTATGGGCACGACCTGGACGATACGGAGGGGCTGATCGGGCTGGTGAGGGCGCTGCTGCTCGGAACGTCGATCCCCCGCCTGCGGCTGTCCTCGCTGGAGCCCTGGGATCTCTCACCGGCGCTGTTTGATTTGTGGGCCGACGCCCGGCTGTGCCCGCACCTGCACCTGCCGCTTCAATCGGGCTGTGACGCCACGCTGCGCCGTATGGCCCGCCGCACGACTCAGGCGTCGTTTGCGGCGCTGGTCGAGGCGGCGCGGGCGCGCATCCCCGATCTGGCGCTGACGACCGACGTGATGGTCGGCTTCCCCGGCGAGACGGAGGTCGAGTTCGGGGAGTCGCTGCGCTTCGTCGAGGCGGTGGGCTTTGCCCGGC
Source organism: uncultured Anaerolineae bacterium (assembly GCA_964603985.1). Lineage (GTDB taxonomy): Bacteria > Chloroflexota > Anaerolineae > Aggregatilineales > UBA3940 > CAZRXG01. Next base: position 59,067 of record CAZRXG010000023.1, read on the forward strand.
TGCACGTCTTCCCCTATTCGGCCCGGCCCGGCACGGCGGCGGCCCGGATGCCGGGGCAGGTTTCCGCAGCGGTCAAAAAGGAGCGCCGCGCCCGGATGCTGGCCCTCTCCGACCGGCTGTGGGCGGCGTTCCGGGAGGCGCACGTCGGGCGCACCTACGACGTGCTGTGGGAGTCGGCGCGCGCCGCGACGCCGGAAGGCTCCGTGTGGTCGGGGCTGACGGGCAACTACCTGCGGGTATTCACCACCTCACGCAAGCACCTGGCGAACACGATCACCCCGGCGCGGATCACCGGACTGGCGCAGGGTGGCCTACGGGCGAAGTTGGTCGCCTGACGGGTCTCTGCGCCTACCTCCCCAGGTTGTGAAGCACACCCGTGTGCCCGGCCTCGTTTGACTCATGTGCGTGCCTTGCATATGATGGGGTAGTCCCATCTCAGGGCGGAGGGAACCGGCATCGGGTCAGGCTTTTCAGGCTTACGTCACAGAGGCATATGGCGGCGCATTCGGAGTGGTTGGCAAACCACCCCGCCGGAGATCATTTTTCAAGGGGAGAGAGGCTATGGAATTAACGACAGTCGCGATTAAGAAGCCGGAGGAGATCAACTTCATTCTCGGTCAGACGCACTTCATCAAGACGGTCGAGGACGTACACGAGGCGCTGGTCACGGCGGTGCCGGGCATCAAGTTCGGGGTGGCCTTCTGCGAGGCGTCGGGGCCATGCCTGATCCGCTGGTCGGGGACCGACGAGGCGATGATCGATCTGGCGAAGAAGAACGCGCAGGCCATCGGGGCCGGGCACAGCTTCATCGTTTTCCTGGGCGAGGGCTTCTTCCCGGTCAACGTGCTGAACGTTGTCAAGGCGGTGCCGGAGGTATGCCGGGTCTTTTGCGCGACGGCCAACCCGACCGAGGTGGTCGTTGCCGAGACCGATCAGGGGCGGGGAATCGTGGGTGTGGTTGACGGGTTCAGCCCCAAGGGCGTCGAGGGGGGCGAGGACATCGCCCATCGCAAAGAGTTCCTGCGCATGATCGGCTACAAGCTGTAGGGGCGGGCATGACGGACGACTGCATCTTCTGCAAGATCGTGACGGGGAAAGCGCCCGCCGCCAAAGTATACGAGACGGAGGCGGTGTTCGCCTTCCACGACATCAACCCCGTCGCGCCGACGCACGTCCTGATCGTGCCCAAGAAACACATCGCCCGGCTGTCCGACCTGGAAGCCGAGGACGCCGCGCTGATGGGGGAGATCGTCTACGCGGCCAGGGTGATCGCCGAGCAGGAGGGCGTGGCGGGCACGTTCCGGCTGGTGGCCAACAACGGTCGGGGGGTGGGGCAGTCCATCTTCCACGTTCACTTTCACCTGCTGGGCGGGCGCACGATGGGGTGGCCGCCCGGATAGCCTGGCTCCGGCACCAGATGACCTCGTGTTGGTGTGCCCCGTTCATCGGCAAGCTATAATTAAGGAAGAGGGTTTTTCGAGAGCCATATGCAGAAAGGATTGCATTAGATGATAGTCGAACGACGAATGACACCCGATCCGATCACGGCCACGCCCAAGACCACGCACCGCGAAGCGGTCGAGCTGATGCGCGAACACGGATTCCGGCGTTTGCCGGTCGTGGATAAGCGCGGCAAGCTGGTCGGGATCGTGTCCGAGGTTGACCTGCTCAGCACCGCGCCTTCCCCGGCGACGACGCTGAGCATCTACGAGATCTACACTCTGCTCGACAAGCTGACACTCGACCAGATCATGGTGTCGCCCGTGCTGGCCGTTGAGGAGGATTGTGACATCGCGGCGGCGGCCCGTTTCATGGTTGACAACAAGGTCAGTTGCCTGCCCGTCATGCAGGGCGATAAGCTGGTGGGCATCATCACCGAGACGGACATCTACAGGGCGTTTGTCGAGGTGCTCGGCGGCGGCCAGCCGGGCCAGCGCTGCGACCTGCGCGTCGTGGATCGTCCGGGCGAGCTGGCCGAGATCGCACAGGCGGTGGCCAGTGCTGGGGGGAACATCATCTCCCTGACGGTTTTCCGGGGTGAGGATGCCGAGCACGGGGAGATCAGCATCAAGGAGCAGGGGGCCAGCGAAGCGAAGCTCAAGGCTGCGCTGGAGGCACTGGAAGGGGTTGAAGTCGTCCGCATCCGGCCAGGTGGTCAGGCTAAGCTGCTCAAGCTGGGTAAGAAGTAGCCGCCGGATCGCCGCCCGGCGGCGGGCCCCTGGCGGGCCGGGACTATCGTGACTCCTGATCCGAGCGGGAGTGGGGTGCCAATCGGGAAATATTGAAGTTGGCGAGCCGCCCGGAGGGTGAATGGGTGGCTCGCTTTTCGTTTTCGTGAATCTGTAGCTATACTAAGATGTGCAGCACGGCGTTGCTCGCGGCAGGGTGTTCCTGCTATGATCGGGCATCTTGTGTGAAAAGGTGACAAGGCATGGCAAGCCTAAGAGATCAACTGACAGCCGATTTGAAAGAGGCGATGAGAAGCGGCGCTGATGCCCGCAAGACGGCCATTCGCGGCGTGCTGGCGGCTTTCAACGAGGCCGAGCAGCGCAAGCGTGAGGATCTGGTCAAGAAAGCGCTGAAGAAGCACAGCGTCACGCGGCCAAGCAATCAGGAAGACGAAGAGGCTATGGCCGCTTACGGCAAGGCCGTCGATGCGGCGCTGGCTGCTGAGAAGGTTGGCGAGAACAGCGCGCTCGACGAAGCGGAGCAGCTGGCGGTCATCCAGAAGCTGGTCAAGCAGCGTGGGGATTCCATCGCCGACGCGAAGCAGGCCGGGCGCGACGACCTTGTCGAGGCAGAGCAGGCCGAGCGGGCAATGCTCGAAGGATACCTGCCCCAACAACTCTCGCGGGAGAAGGTCGAGGCCGAAGCGCGGGCGGTGATCGCCGAAGTAGGTGCCGGTGACCCGCGCGACATGGGTAAGGTCATGGGGCCGTTGATGAATCGCCTGCAGGGCCGGGCCGACGGCAAGCTGGTCAGTGAGGTGGTGCGCACTCTGCTCGCCGGGTAGAGTGCGCGGTCGAGGGAGCAGCATGAACGCTCAGGCGTCTGCCGGGGGATCCGGGCGAGCGACCCAGATCGTGCGCTTGTGGCGCGCGGTGTACGGCTTGCTGATCGGGTTGCTGTTTATTGGCGTCTCGACGGTGATATTGCTGTTCCCGATCCTGCCGTCGCCCAGTTACGACCTTGAACTGGGTGACATCGCGCCGGAGGATGTCCGTGCCCCGCGCGATATTGCCTACACCAGCCAGATCGAAACCCAGGCGGCGCGTGAGGCGGCCCGGGCGAGCGTCAAGGACATCTACGACCCACCGGCTGCCAGGAAGGGACGCGAGCAGGTGCTCCTGGCCCGCAAGATCATGAACTTCGTGCGGGACGTGCGGGCCGACTCCTTTGCCGATACCGATCTCAAGTTGACCTACCTGAACGAGATCATAGCTCTGGAAAACGTGGCGTCGGATGTCATGACCGCGCTGCTCTCGGTAGGCAGCAGCCAGTTCGAGCAGGTCGAGGACGAGGTGGTCAGCCTGGTCGAGGAGGCGATGAGCGGGACGGTCAGGGAGGGGCGTGAGGGTGAGGTAGTCGACCAGCTTGAGCTGAAGGTCAGCACCGACCTGCCGGAGGATCTGATCCCGCTCACCGTGTCCGTTGCGCGCGAGCTGGTCGTTGCCAACAGTTACCTGAATGAGGGCGCAACCGAGGAGGCCAGGGACAGTGCGGAGGCCGCCGTACTCGACATCCGGCGGGAATTCCGGGCCGGTGAGGTCGTCATCCGGGCCGGCGAACCGGTCGACGAGCTTGACCTGGAGGCGCTGGAGGCACTGGGGCTGGCGACGGAACAGGTGACGTGGGAGGACGCTGCCAGCGCGCTGTTAGCCAGCCTGTTGAGCGCAGTCGCCATGGCCGTTTACCTGGCCGCGTTCAACCCGCCGTGGGCCAATAAGCCCGGCCACCTGTTGCTGATCGTGCTGCTTGCGCTGCTTTTCCTTCTCCTGGCCCAGATCATGGTTCCCGGCCAGCGGTTGACCTCTTACCTGTTCCCGGCGGCGGCGCTGTCGCTGGCGCTGACGGCGCTGGTCGGGATCGAGACGGCGGCGCTGGTCACGGTCGTGCTGGCGGTGCTGGCGGGCTATATGGCCGACGGCTCGCTGGAGATCGCGGTTTTCGTCGGGCTGAGCGGCGCGCTGGCGGCGGGCAGCCTGCGCTCCGGGGAGCGCCTGAACGCTTTCTTCCGGGCCGGGATCTTCGCCGCCATCGCCGGGACGGCTGTGTTGTTCGTCTTCCGTCTCCCGGCCAGGGTGGATACGGTCCGGCTGGCGCAGTTTCTATTGATGGCGTTGCTGAACGGCCTGCTGTCGACGGGGATCGCACTGGTGATCCTGTTCGTGGTCGGCGGGACGACGGGCCTGACGACGAGTCTGCGGCTGATCGATCTGAGCCGCCCCGATCACCCGCTCCAGAAGCGGCTACAGCAGGAGGCGCTGGGGACGTACCAGCACACGCTTTCGGTGGCCAATCTGGCCGAGGCAGCGGCGGAGGCGATTGGTGCCAACAGCCTGCTGACGCGCGTCGGGACGCTGTACCACGACATCGGCAAGGTGAACAACCCCGGCTTCTTCGGCGAGAACCGGACCGAGGGAGGGCTTGACCCGCACAAGGGATTGAGTCCGTTTGCCAGCGCGCGGATCATCAAGGCGCACGTCGAGGATGGGATCGACCTGGCACGACGGCATCGCCTGCCGCCGGAGGTGATCGCTTTTATTGCGGAGCATCACGGCACGATGCCGATCCTGTTTTTTCTGGAGAAGGCGCGTGAGGAGGCGGCTAAGACAGGAGCGGAACTGGACGAGTCCGCCTTCCGTTACGATGGCCCGGCCCCCCGCAGCCGGGAGACGGCCATCCTGATGCTGGCCGACGGGTGCGAAAGTGCGGTGCGTGCCAATCGCCCGGCGAACACCGAGGAGATCAAGGCAATTGTGACGCGCATCATTCAGCAGCGGCTCGAACTGCACCAGCTTGACGCATCGGGCCTGACGCTGACCGACATCAAGGTGATCCAGGATACATTTGTCCGCGCCTTAAAGGGGATGTACCATCCACGTGTGAAGTATCCGGGCGACGAGAAACCTGCACAGTTGCCGGGCAGGTCGGAGTCGCTGCCGGATGGCGAAGCGATTCCTACACCGGTTGCTTCTGAGCCGGGGGCGAGGGCCGCCGGGGAGGAGCTTCCGGTCGAAGGAGGCGGCGCAGACGACCGCCCATTAAGCAAGGATTAGCGTTTTTCATGGGAGATTATACGATTCACGTCACGGTAGACGGCTCCTACGGGGTCGATGAGGATAACATCCGGCTGGCGGCCTGGCACGGCCTGATCATCGCCGGAGCGGAAGCCCCGTGCGCGCTGACGGTGACGGTGACGAGCGCAGAGCGCATCCACGAGTTGAACCGGGAGTATGCCGGAGTCGACTCGACGACGGACGTGCTCGCCTTCAGCCCGGAAGGCGACCCGTACGCGACCGAGCCGGGTGAGCCGCCCTACATCGGCGATGTGCTCATTGCCTATCCGGTCGCCGAGCAGCAGGCACAGGAGAGCGGCATACCGACACTGATCGAGGTACAGACGCTGGCCGTTCACGGCGTGCTGCACCTGTTGGGCTACGATCACGACACGCCGGAGCGACGAGCCGAGATGTGGGCTTTGCAGTCGGCGGCAATGGACGCGGTTCGAGCCGCAGGTAATTCATGACAACATCGGAGCGACCGTCTCCTGACCTGCGGAGCAGCGGTCGTGTGGATAGTTTCCGGCACGCGTTTGCCGGGTGCTGGCACGTGCTGCGCACGCAGCAAAATGCGTGGATTCACACGGCGTTCAGTGTGGGAGTGGTCGGCGTTGGGCTATGGCTGAAGTTAAGCACGGTTGAGTGGGCGATCATTGCGCTGACGATGGGCCTGGTGTGGACAGCTGAGTTGATCAACACGGCCCTGGAGGCTATCATCGATCTGGCGAGTCCGGACATTGACCCCCTGGCGAAGACCGGCAAGGACGTGGCCGCAGCGGCGGTGCTGGTCAGCGCGGGGACATCGGTGATCGTCGGGATTCTCATTCTTGGCCCCCCGCTCTGTGAACGGTTGAGGCTGCTCTTGGGGTGGCCCGTTCGTTGACGGCGGGCAGAGGCCGGAGAGAGGACACGGACAATGCGGGTGTTTGTTACTGGAGCGACAGGGTTATTGGGCAGGGCGCTGATCCCTGAGCTTCTCAGGCATGATCATGACGTGGTAGGGCTGGCGCGCACAGATGCCAGCCGGGCCATGCTGCGGGCGATGCACGCTTCGGTATACAGCGGGCAGGGATATAACGTCGAGCGGCTGAGCGATGCACTGTCTGATATGCATGCCATCGTTCACCTGGCGACGACCATACCCGTGACCGATTCCGCCGTCGAGGATAAGTGGCCGCACAGTAGCAGGGTGGTCATCAGCATGTTGCGCAGCCTGCTGGCGGCCAGCGAGCCGCACGGCGTGCGGACGGTTGTCTTCGCCAGTTTTTACGGCGTGTACGGCCATCGCGGCGATGACTGGGTGACGGAAGAGACACCGCTCTCCCCCGACCCCGACCCGACATCCAAGGCCTACATCGACGCGGAGGACTTGTTGTTGCGGTCGACCGCCGAACGGAAGTCGGTGGGGGTGATCCTGCGCATGGGACAGGTGTATGGTGCCGATGCGCTGCACACCAAGGGGCTGCTCTACGGGTTGGAACGCGGGCAGGCTCCGATCACGAGCGGCGGGCAGATGTTCTGGCCGCTGGTACACGTCCGAGATGCTGCACAGGCGATCCGGCTGGCAGTGGAGTTGGCCCCGATGGGAGAGATCTTCAACGTCTGCGACGGCAAGCCGGTGCGGCAGGCAAAATTGTATACCGACCTGGCGGAGTGGGTCGGCGGGCCGATACCGCCCAAAGGAGGCACAAGCGAGCTGCGGCCGTACATGGGGCAGATCGACCCGCCACCGATGCGCTACTCGGTGCGGGTCAGCAATCGCAAGGCCCGCGAGATGTTGGGCTTCAACCCACGCTACCCGACGTACTGGGAAGGCTACCGGACGGTGCTCAGGGAGGTCGAGGGAGGGGAGGGCAACAAAGAGGACTGAGTGGGAAAGCATCCCCGGCTTGGTGTGGCACGTGGGCCGGACAAACCCGGCCCTTTTTGATTCGGGCGGCAAGCCCGGCCTACGGAGGCCAGATGACACCCTGTGACCGCCCGTGTCCGGTTTCTGCCTCGTAGCGGCGCTGTGCCTCACGGCAGGTGAAGAATACCACCTCGCCGGTTGCCGCCACTGTCTGATCGACCTGGGGGCAGGTGGGGGATGGCGGCAGCGTCACAAATGCCTCGCCGAGTGCCCAGGCACATTCGGCGGCCAGCGCCCCGTGCCCGCGCTCGTGTTCGAGCAGGGCGTCCGAAAACGCTTCCCACTGTTCAGACAGGACATCGCTCACGTCGGCGGGGGGCTGCCACAGCGGTAGTGTGTAGCTCAGCGTCAGGGTGATGGTCGGCGGGCCGGTGACGCAGCCCACATCATCGCAGCGGCAGGGATAGCTCCAGTCGAAGAGCGGCTCGGTGAGGGCGTACCAGTGATGGCCGCCCAGTGGATCGACCGGCCCCAACGCGAGCATCTGCGCGTCGATCTCGTCGGGGGTGGCACCGCCGAGGTGGTAGTGGGTGACGTTGGTGATCGTGACGAGTGTCACATCGCCCCGGGT
>CAZRXG010000024.1:0-65199 GCA_964603985.1 uncultured Anaerolineae bacterium
GAACAATGTTCACGTAGGGGCAGACCTGCGTGTCTGCCCCACAACCAAATCACATCACAGCACCCAACCCACCCATGCCCGGCAGGCGAGTCCCGGCACTGCCGTAAGATCGAGGTGTCCGCGTCTGCCTCATGTGTGGGGGGAGTGCTGTGCCGTCCCCAGGCTTCCTGACTGCCGTAAGATCGAGGTCAGGCGGGCCTGTGGGACGGGGAGGAGAGTGTCCAACAACGCACAACCGGCATCCCGGAATATGCGTCCCGCGTCCGAGGGGCACCCGCCGCAAGATCGCAGCGCACCACGCCCGTTCACGGTCGTGGCATGCGGGCGGCGTCGGGTCAAGAGGACGCCTGGGATGGTGTGGCCGCAGCGCCCTTCACGGCCATCACACACACGTGGTCTGCGCCGACCTGCGGGCGCGCCACGGCTGTCAGGTGTGCGTTAAAAGGCAGATTTGCTGTCCACCGCGCAGGGTGAAAACTGAATAACTGCCTGACTGTGTGTTCAGGCCGCTCAACCCCCATTCCCATGATCCACCGTCGCACCCTCTCAGGCGAAGCATCTGGTTGTTCCACCGGACGGTGCGGTACAATCACAGCCCGGTGAGCGGGTCAAAAACACCGCCGGTTGGTTCTTCTATCGCTGGAGCGAGCACCCCATGACGATTCGCATTCTTCCACCCGATGTCGCCGCCCGGATCGCAGCAGGCGAGGTGGTTGAGCGCCCGGCCAGCGTGGTCAAGGAGCTGGTCGAGAACGCGCTCGACGCCGGGGCGTCCCACATCAGCGTCGAGCTGCTGGAGGGCGGCAAGCGCCTGATCCGCGTGGCAGACGACGGCGCCGGCATCCCATCCGGCGAAGTCGAGCTGGCCTTCCACCGCCACGCAACAAGCAAGCTGAGGTCGGTCGAAGACCTGGATAGGATCGCGACGCTGGGCTTCCGGGGGGAGGCGCTGGCCTCGATAGCGGCAGTCAGCCGGGTGACGCTGCTCACACGCGCAGCCAACGAGACGATGGGCACGCGCCTGCACCTGGAGGGCGGAGAGATCGTCGGCCAGGAGGTGGTCGGCGCGCCACGCGGCACGCTGGTCACGGTCGAGAACCTGTTCTACAACGTACCCGCACGCCTGAAGTTCCTCAAGACGGAGACCACCGAGCGCAGACACGTGAGCGCGTTCGTCAGCCGCTACGCCATGGCCTACCCGGAGATTCGCTTTACACTGCTCCAGGGTGGCAAAGAAGCCCTGCGCACACCCGGCAGCGGCAGTTTGCTGGACGTGCTGGTCGAGGTGTACGGGGCCGAAGCAGCGGGCCAGATGCTGGCGATCCAGCCGGTGGCCGAAGAGCCGGTCCGGGATGACCTGCCGCCGATCGGGGTGGATGGGTACGTCGGTGTGCCTGACCTGAACCGCTCGAACCGCAGCCAGATCACGATCTTCGTCAACGGGCGCTGGATCCAGGATTCCAGCCTGACCTACGCGGTCGTGCAGGCGTATCACACGATGCTGATGACGGGGCGCTACCCGGTGGCGGTGGTGATGATCGCCATCCCGACGGAGGAGGTCGACGTGAACGTCCACCCGGCCAAAGCGGAGGTACGCTTCCGGAGGCCGGACGCGGTGTTCAGCGCGGTGCAGCGCGCGGTGCGCCGCACGCTGGTCGACCAGACCCCACCGCCTACTGCACGGGAAGGATTGTTCTGGGGATCGCCAGAATGGGCAGCGCGCCGCGACCGGCTGGCGCAGGTCACCGGCGCACGGATGCACCAGTTAGGGCTGGGCATGGAGATGGAGGAGGCCGGTCGGCACGCATCTCAGCGCCTGCCTGAGGAAACAGGCCAGGCTGCCGGAGAAACCGCGCCCTCGACGCGCAAGCGCAACCTGCCAATGCTGCGAATCGTGGGGCAGGCGGGTGCGACCTACCTGGTGGCGGAAGGGCCGGAGGGCTTGTACCTGATCGACCAGCACGCGGCCCACGAGCGAATCCTGTATGAGCAGTTCATGGCAGAACGGGCAGGAGAGGCGGTCGCTTCGCAGGAACTGCTGGAACCGGTGATGGTCGAACTGCTGCCGGAGCAGATGGCGCTGATCGAAGAGAACTTCGAGGTGCTGCACGCGGTTGGCTTTGCAGTGGAGGAGTTCGGGCGCAACACGGTCCGGCTGAGGGCGGTCCCGGCACTGGTGGCACAGAGCGATCCGGTTGAGGCGCTGCTGGCGGCGCTGGGCGAGATCGAGTGTGGAGAAATGCCGACCGAATCGACAGCCGAAGAGAAGTTGATCGGGCGGGTGTGCAAGCAGGCCGCGATCAAGGCCGGACAGGTGTTGAGCTACGCCGAGATGGAGGCGTTGGTGCGAGAGCTTGAAGCGTGTCGGTCGCCGCAGACCTGCCCGCACGGGCGGCCAACCATGATCCACATCTCTGCCGAGCAGCTTGCCAGGGAATTTGGGCGGCTGGGGCCAAGGTAGGGCCGGTCACGATCCCCAGGTGAACGTCCAGGCACGGCTCTGACCACCGACGGGCGGCGCGTTGGGGTTGCTGCCGCTGATGATGGCGATCCGCCACTCGTACTCGATGGAGTGACCGGGGCCGGGCTGGAGGTCGTCGGGGAGGCGGTAGGCGTTGCTGCGGGTGGTTGCTCTGAACTCCTCCTCGGTGGCGGTGTTTTGCACGATCACCAGATAGTACTGGTCGCCAGACAGCGGCTGCACGGCGGCCCACTGCAACACGACCCGCTGGTTGCGGGGGACGGTGCTATCGTCAGTCGGGGCGAGCAGCGAGGGCGGGCCGGGCGTTGGGGTGGGCGTGGCGGTCGAATCGGGGCCGCCGGTCGGCGTCAGGGTGGGGGTGCTGGTGATCAGGATGGGGACGTAGATCAGGTCGCCGATGCTGAGTATCGGGTCGGGGGGAAGATCGTTGGCCTGGAGGATGGCGTCAACGCGGGAGTAGTATGCCCAGGCAAGTCCGGCGACTGTGTCACCCTCGACCACCTCGTGAATCCAGTACTGCCCATCAGGCGAGACGCAGCGGTTATCGGGGCCGCAGCCGCTGTAGTCCCCGGATGCCTCCGGCGCAGCCGGTGCCGGTAACGTGCCCGTCTCCTCACCTTCACTTTCACCCTCACCCCCGCCTGCTACTTCGGTGGTCTGAGGCAAGGTGGTAGAGTGCAGTGTGGGCGTCGGGCCGGGGGTGGGCGTCTGGCGTGGGATCAGCAGAACCTGGCCTGCGTACAGGTCGGCCTCATTGGCCATGTCGTTCAGGCTCAGGATCTCAGGGACGACGACCAGTTCGCGGTAGCCGAAAAGCTGGATGATGTAGTAGAGCGTATCGCCCGCCTGAACGGTGTACTGGTACGGCTCAAGCGTCGCGGTAGCCGCCGGGGTGGGCGTGTCGGTGGGTGGGCCGGGCTGCGATGGGGTGGGCGATGTGGGCAAGGTGGGCGTAAGAGTGCGTGTGACGACCGGTGTGGCCTCCGCCACCGGCTGCTCGCCTTCCTCGCCACCACCGAAGAAGATGACGAGGCCGACGACCACGCCCACAATGACCAGAACGCCACCGATGATGATGATCAGGGTGCGGCGATCAAACGAAGAGAAATCGAACTGAATCCTGGGTCCCATATGGCTTACCTGCTGCGCCCTATCGCCGGGCGGCACGGGAGCAGTATACCGCCACCGGACGGGTTTTCCCAGGTGGCGAGGCTACGCCTGGCTGACGGTCAGGCACTCTCCGGTCGACCTTCCAGGCCAAGCTCGGCGGCGATGCCCTGCATGGCTCCGAGCACCAGCGGCACGTGCTCCTCCCACAGGTCGACGCCCAATTCTTCGCAGCCCCGCTCGATGTCCTCGCGGTCGGCACCCGCCGCGAAGGATTTGTCCTTCCACTTCTTCTTGATCGACTTGACCTTCACATCGTGGATGCTCTTACTGGGGCGCACAAGCGCAACGGCTACGATCAGGCCGGTCAGCTCGTCGACGGCGTAGAGCGCCTTGTCGCGCAGCGTTTCGCGCGGGACGCCGGTTCCTATCCCGTGGCTGAGGATGGTGCGGATATCTTCCTCGGATACGCCGCGCTCACGCAGGATGGGCGCACCCTTGGCGGGGTGTTCGTCAAGGTTGGGGTGGATCTCCCAGTCGAAGTCGTGCAGCAGGCCGACCAGGCCCCAACTATCCTCATCCTCGCCGAACCTGGGCGCATAAGCGCGCATCGCCGCTTCAACGGCGAGCATGTGCTTGATCAGGTTCTCATTCTGGGTGAATTCTCTGACAATCGCTAAAGCTTCTTCGCGGTTCATGGGTAATCCTCGTTGATGATCTGGCCTTCAATCTTCTGCCCAGCGCCAATCCGGCGGCCCAGCACCATAGAATCGCGGATGACGGTCTCCGGCCCGACGACGCTGCCTGTCTCGAGATAGGCGTAAGGGCCAATGTGAGCTTTGGCACGGACGACCACGCCGGGATCAATATGCACCGGGGGGATGATCTCGACCGAGGTTGGGATGTCACTGAGCAGGCTGGGGGCCGATAACTGCGCCAGGAAGTGGCGATTGGCCTGCATCAGGTCATCCGGGTTGCGAAGGCTGATCGCCCACTCCGCTTCGGCCGCCCCCACCGTGTGCCCCTCGTCGATCATCATCTGGATGGCGGTGGTCAGGACACGCTCGCCGCTCTCCTCGGTGATGGGGACCCGCTCCAGGTAGTCGAGCACCCTGGGGGTGAAGCCGTAGACCGGTAGGGCGGTCATGTGGGCTTGGTGTGCGTCTGACGGTCTTTCGGAGATGTAGATCACGTGGCCACGCGGGTCGAGCAGCACGCTGGCAGCCTCAACGGCCTGCTCCGGCGCGTGGTGCAGACTCAGGACGGTGGCATCGACCGGGTGACTCTCAAAGTACTGGCATAGGTTGGTGACGTGCTCCTCCGGGACAAGCGTATCACAGTGGGCAATGATGAAGGGGCCGTCGATCAGGGAGCGGGCGGCAAAGAGCGTCGAAGCCGTACCGCGCAGATGCCCCCGCAGCGCGAAGGCCAGCTTTGCATCGGGGTGCCAGCGGGCGTGCAGCCATTCGGCGACGCTGCCCTCGCCCTCGCCGACGACAACGGTGAAGCGCCGGATCCCGGCCTTGTAGTAACCATCCATCACCCGCGCGATCATGGGTTTGCCCATGATCGGCAGCATCGCCTTCGGACGTGTCCGTGTGAGCGGCTCCATCTGCCCGGTGGGGCTTGCAGCCATGACGATGACGTGCTCAATTATCATGATTCGGACCTGCTTTGGCCGGTGGGATCCTCAGAATAGCTTCACCCGGGCACAAAACATCGCCCGGCGGTGGCCGGATTTTACCATGCACACGGCAAAACTATCAACGGCAAATCACGATTGAAAGTGGAGAGTGATTGGCGGGGGTGTGTGGTAGGAGAGTGATATTGAAACCCAAAGGGCCGAAGTGAACGTGAAACAGGCCACGAGGCAGTTACCCCGCGGCCCGTTCCGTTTGAGGATAAGGTGGATGTGTCCTGGGCAAATGCGGCTGGAACGTGAGTGGCCGTTATGCCCCTTACACCATTTTTCAACGTAAGTTCTGGAGAAACGTTTCAGGGGCGCGTTGTGATGCGGCTCCCCCACGTTTCCTCCACAGCCAGACCTCCACGCTCTCGGGGCCTGCGCTCAGGCGGCGCGGCGACTTTCAAACTGCCAGCGCGTTGCCTGCCCGTCCCCGTATTCGCGCGAGACGAGCAGGTCGATCAGTGCCTCGCGGGCATAGGCCTCCGGGATCAGCTTGAAAGCCGTCGCAAGGTGCTTACAGAGCGCCTTCTGCCGCGAAGCAAAATCGAAGAACGTGCAGTCGCAGCTCAACCTGCGCCCGGCGAGGTCGATCTCGGCGTCGTGGCCGCGCATGGTGTAAACCCAGCGCCTGGTGCCACCCTCGACCAGGACGGCGTCTCCTGCCGACACCTGATCGAGGCGGGGCTTACCGGGTCGCCCTAGACGCTGCGCGTCCTGGTGGAGCGCCATTTCCAGCAGGCCGTCCACCGTGAGCGGCCCGAAGCGTGCCGCGATCAGGTCCTGCTGCAGGCGCTTCAAATCGCTGGCGGAGAGGCGGCGCAGGATGCGCATGATCAGATCGCGTCTGGAGAGGCCGGGGATGCGGCGCAGGCCGTAGCGTTCCGCCAGCCAGATGAGGGTTGGCGCGCTGGTGTCGCGCATCAGGTTGAGCAACACCTTCGAGGCGCGCCGACCGCCGCCCCGACTGACAGTAAGGCCCTGTTTCTCTCCTATGGGGTAAAACTGTTCTTCCAGCACGGCCATATCCTTTTCAACCAATACATATACCACTCTCATCTTAAGTATATCGCAGTGTTGTGACACCTAATGTCACAAATTAGGGCATGTTTTGGATTTGAGGGCAGCCGGGAGGACGCCGGGGAGGAGGCAGCAACCTTGCAGGTCTCTTGAGCGCTGCAGAACGCCGGGCCGCAAAGCTCAAAGAATGGGCCGGTTTGGGAGCGCCGTAGAGATGTTGCATTATGTCATCGTGCCTCAGTAAAATCCGGGCTGGCCTTCTGGACTGTGACTGCATAGAGATTGAACAGGCAATATGGAACAAGATAACTCAACAACACCGGAACGCGTCCTCGTCATCGTGGCACATCCGGACGACATCGAATTTGGCGTGGCGGGCAGCATCGCGCGTTGGGTAAACGAGGGAGCAGAGGTTACCTACTGCATCATCACCGACGGCGCTGCGGGTAGCAACGAGCCGGGGGTCGACCCGGCGGAACTGGCCGAGCAACGCCGAGAGGAACAGATCGGGGCGGCCAGAGCCGTTGGTGTGGAGGACGTGCGTTTTCTTGGCTACAGCGATGGCTTGCTTGAGCCGACCATAGAACTGCGCCGCGAACTCACCCGCCTGATCCGCGAGGTGCGCCCTGAGCGCGTGATCTGTCAGGACCCAACCACGGTCTTCGTGCGGGGCGATTATGTCAACCATCCCGATCACCGGGCGGCGGGTGAGGCGGCGATCTACGCCGTCTTCCCCAGTGCGGGGACGCGCCCGATATTCCCGGAGCTGCTCGACGAGGGCTACAGGCCGCACGACGTCAGGGAGCTTTATATGACGTTGACGCTCAAGCCGGACGTCGCGGTGGACATTTCGGGCACGATTGAGCGCAAGCTGGAGGCGCTGCTGTGCCACGAGTCGCAGGTTGGGCCTGATGCGGCGGACAGGGTCCGGGGGTGGAACGCCGAGGCAGGCGAAGAGGTGGGTTACGGATACGCAGAGGTGTTCCGCGTAATGTGGCTGGACAGAAGGGGCGAAGAAGCGGAGGAATAGGACATTGGCCCGGCTGTCGCCGGCCGGAGAACGGATAGGACTGCCATCACCTCGCTCTCATCCCCGATAGAGATACACAGCGGACGGGGCATCGTGTACAATGGTATCGGGACCGATTTGTCCAAATCCACTCCGACGCCATCGGCACGGCTGCACACAGCAATAGGAACGACCATGCACGCTGAAACGGTTCTCTACAACGGCCACATCCGCACCCAGCACGACGCCCGTCCCCACGCCCAGGCGCTTGCCGTCCGCGATGGCAGGGTGATCGCTGTGGGTGGCGACGACGAGATACGTGACCTGCTCGCCCCCGGTGGTGAGGCGATCAACCTGGAAGGCCGACTGGTCATTCCCGGCCTGACGGACGCGCACGTGCACCTTTCGTGGTATGCGCGTTTCCTGCACGGTGTCGACCTGACCATCGCGACCTCGGCCCGGCAGGCCGCCGAACTGGTCGCTGCGGGGGCGTCGCAAACTCCTCCCGGCGAGTGGGTACGCGGGCGCGGCTGGGCGCAGGATAGTTGGCCGGATCGTGCCTTCCCGACCGCCGCACAGCTTGACGCGCTGGTTCCCAGCCACCCGGTCTACCTCGACGCGCACTCCGCACACGCCGCCTGGGTCAACTCGGCGGCGCTGCGGTTGGCGGGCGTCACCGCCGACACGCCCGACCCGCCCGGCGGCCAGATCGCACGCGACGAGTCCGGCCACCCGACCGGCGTGCTCTTCGAGACCGCGATGGAGTTGGTCGCCTCGATCATCCCTGAAGCCACACCTGAGCAACTCGCCGAACAGGTCAAAACGGCCATCGCGCGAGCGCACCGGGGTGGCCTGACCTGCATCCACGACTTCGACGGGGCGCTGGCTTTCCAGGCTTACCAGGTGCTCCGGGCACGCGGCGAGCTCAGCCTGCGCATCGTCAAAAACATCCCGGTCGGGCTGCTCGACCAGGCGATTGCGCTGGGGCTTCGCTGGGGCTTCGGAGACGATTTTCTGCGCATCGGCGGGGTGAAATCCTTCGCCGACGGTGCACTTGGCCCGCGCACCGCCTGGATGGTCGAGCCATACGTGGGCGAGCCGGACAACACCGGCATCTGCGTCACCGACCCGGAAGAGATGAAGGAGAACGTCAGCAGAGCCAGCGCCGCCGGTTTGCCCTCGACGATCCATGCCATCGGTGACCGGGCAGTGCATCACGTGTTGAACGTCTACGAGGCTGTTCGCAAAGAGGAGGCAGCGCGCGGCGTCAGGCCGGATCACATGCGCCACCGCATCGAACACGTCCAGATCATCCACCCCGACGACGCGGGGCGGCTCGGTCAACTGGGCATCGTCGCCTCGATGCAGCCCAACCATGCCATGTCCGACATGGTCATGGCCGACACCTACTGGGGCGACCGCGCTGACTATGCCTACAATTGGCGCTTGCAGCTTGACGCGGGTGCGCCGCTCGCGTTGGGCAGCGACGCGCCGATAGAGCCTGTTGAGCCGCTGCCCAACATCCGGGCTGCCGTCACCCGCTGCCGCGCCGACGGCTCCCCCGGCCCGGAGGGATGGCGCTCCGGCAAGGACGGACGCGGGCGGCTGACGGTTGACGAGGCGGTGCGCGGTTTCACGCTCGGCGCGGCCTATGCTGCCGGGATGGAGGATCGCCTGGGACGGCTTGCGCCGGGGTATCTTGCCGACCTAGTTGTGCTGGGACAGGACATCTACACCTGCGACCCGGCGACCATCGGCGAGACGGAGGTGCCGGGCACGATGGTCGGTGGTCGGTGGGTGCATCGCGAGTTCTGAGCAGGTGTTCTGGTGGAGGTGACCAAAAATGCGCGTGCTTATTCCTAACCATTTTCCGCTGGAGGGATCGGGCAGCGGCATCTACGCGCAGAATGTCGCGTGGGAAGTCGTCAAGGCCGGGCACGAAGCCCTCGCCATCGTCCCCGACCACGAGCCGGTAACGGGCTTCCCTTTCCCCGTGCGGACGATCCTTTTCACCCCGGAGGATGAGGAGCCGGGCGACCGCCTGCCTTTCAACTTCCCCTGCTTCACCACCCATCCTAAGAGCCACGTCCAGTTTGGCGACCTGGATGCCGACCAGCGCGCCGCCTACGTTGCCGCCTTCCACCAGACCATCCGGGCTGCCGTCGATGAGTGGCAGCCCGACGTGATCCACGCCAACCACCTTTGGGTGACGGCCTATGTCGCCGCTCAGGTTGGCGTGCCCTACGTCGCCACCACGCACGGCACCGACCTGATGGGCTTCCGCAAATATGAGGCTTACCGGCAGATCGCGCTTGAGGGCGCGCACGATGCTCACGCCATCATCGCCATCTCCAGGCAGGTCATGCAAGATGCTCAGGAGTTGTATCGCCTGCCCGACGACAGGCTGCGCCTGATCTGGAATGGCTTCCCCGATACCATCTTCAAGGTGATACCCGGCCTGGACCGGGCCGAAGTCCTGCGCGCGCACGGCCTGCCCGAAAACCCCACCTACATCGTGACCTTTGTGGGCAAGTTCACCGACTTCAAGGGCATCGACGTGCTAATCGATGCAGCCGCCATCTACGAAAAAGAGCTGGGCGACGTGATCACCGTTATGATGGGGGACGGGGAGTTGCGCCCTCAGATTGAGGCGCAGGCCGCCGACCTGGGTCTCAAGGGGGTGTACTTTCTGGGGCATACCCCCCAGCCTGAGGTCGCGAAGCTCTATAACCTGGCCGACTGCTCGACCGTCCCGTCGCGTGTTGAGCCGTTCGGCCTGGTCGCCATCGAGGCGCTGGCCTGCGGCACGCCCGTCGTCGCGACCAACGCCGGGGGCCTGCCGGATTTCATCAGCGACGAGGTGGGCGCGCTCGTCCCGATGGACGACCCGCCTGCGCTGGCACAGGCCATCATCGATCAGGTGCGTGGGGGCGCAAAACAGACCAAAGGCCCGTACTGCGCCGAGTATGCGCTGGGGGGGTTCTCGTGGCGCGGGCAGGTTGGGAAGATGATCGCGCTGTATGAGGAGGCGATTCAGGCAGCCGCGGGCAAGTAACTGTGCCCGTCCGCCTCATTCCTCAAAGATCGCGTCTAACTCTTCTTCCGGTACGTCAAAAGCCGTGCCAAGCGGCGGCAGCTCCTCGCGCGTCATCCATTCCGGGATGCGGTCGTCCTCTCTGGTGAAGCCTGCCTGCCGGTTGAACTGGCGCTCCATCAGGATTGACTCACGCCCCAGCGTGGTCAGGTAATCCTCGCCTACATTCCAGCCGTAGCGCCCGTTGACCAGGTCGCGGGCCAGCGCGGCGTTCATCACGAACCCGCCGAAGATGCACACACCCAGCGAGTCGCAGCCCGCCATCTTGTACTGCGCCGCCCGCGAAAGCTCAGCCTGCCCCTCAGGATCGGTGTGATCGACCTTGGCCCGGATCGTCAGGCCGCTGGTGTGATCGGCCCCCTGCGGCGAGGTGGCGTAGGTGACACCCGTCCCCTTTATGGCACGCGGATCGTAGGCCGAGATCGCCTGCCCCTTGACGGCAGGGATGCGCTGCACGCCCAGCACCTTACCGGCCAACTCCGCCCCATTCCCGATGATCCGCCCCAGCGGCGTGCCCCACCGGGCCTCTTCCATCAACTCAAGCGCGCGCTCCCCGTCGCCAAACGCCATCAGACCCGCCTCGGCGGCGACGCCTATCGCAGCGCCGACCTCAATCGTGTCCACCCCCAGGTCGTTGGCAACGGCGTTCATCCGGGCGATTACGTCGGGGTTGTCGATGCCCAGGTTGGAGCCCATCAGGCCGATGGTCTCGTACTCCAGCGGCGTGACGAGTTTTTCGCCGTCCGGCCCGTGATACACATTCGAGCACCCGATGATGCAGCCCGCCATGCAGGCGTGTGAGATGTCTCCGCCGCGTGACTCGTTCAGCTTGCGGATCGTCTCGCCGCTGATGGCTTCTGCCCCTTCGAAGCTGCCCGCCGAGAAGTTGCGGGTTGGTATTCCCCCCAGCGAGTTGCACAAGTTGACCATCGCCGCCGTGCCGTAGAAAGGGAAGACCTCGCCGGTCTGGGGATGGTCTTGCAGTGCCTTGAGATAGCGCTTTGAAGCATCGCGGAACAGTTCCTTGTCCACCACCTCCGGCTGGTTGGCGCGCGGGTGATCGAAGATCACTGCCCTAAGGCGCTTTGATCCCATCACCGCACCCAGCCCACCGCGCGCCGAGATACGCGTCAGGTTGCGGTCGTTATCCATGTGCGCGATGCCCGCCGAGCGGTAAAGCATCTCGCCCGCCGGGCCGATAGCCGAGACGCCGATCCGGTCATTGAAGCGTTCTCTAAGGCGCTCACCGGTCTCCTGCAGGCCCAGCCCAGTCAGGTCATCAGCCGGTTCAAAGTGCGCGCCGCCCTCACCGATATAGAGCAGCCGCCAGCCATCATCAGGGGATGGATCCCCCTCGACGATCAGCGCGGACAGCCGCAGCCACGCCATGCGCATCCCGGTGCTGCCTCCCGCATTGGCCTCCTTCGCGCCGCCGGTCAACGGACTTTTCCCCCCCACCGAGATCCGGTCCACGCTGGAGAGCATGTGCCCCACCAGCAGCCCCGGAGCCCAGATCAGCCTGTTGTCCGGGCCAAGCGGGTCACACGCCGGTGGGACGTCGTCCAGCAGGAAACGGGCCACCAGGGCACGTCCTCCGTACCGCTTCCAACCTTCGGGGATGTCCTCGTATCGAACATCGCCGGTTCCGACATTGGCGCGTAAGACCTGCATCGGGGTCCTTCCTCCTGTTCGGGGTCAATTGCGGTGTTGTGCTCTCCCTCACTCTAAGTTTAGCGTGAACTTGCCTAACTTTAAAATTACCTCTAAAGTCAGGTGAGGCGAGACACCGCACCGTGGTTTGTATCCTTGCGTAGTGGGAGAGAACAGCCAATGACAGACGAGTCACTCAGCATCTACACGCTGGCCGTCCTGGCCGGCTGCGAAGCGCCAACCGGCAGCGGCGCGCCTGCCGTGCCACCGCTCACGCCCTCCGTTGGCTTCATTCATCCCACCATGGAGGCAACCGACCAGGCGCTGGCCGACGATACAGCAGGCTACATCTACGCCCGGCACGGCGGCCCCACCCAGGCCGCCTTTGAGGAGACCGTCGCCGGCCTGGAGGGCGCGCAGGCGGCAGTCGGCTTCAGCAGCGGTATGGCTGCCCTGCACGCCGCGATCCTGGCCCTCGTGCCGCCCGGCGGTGTGATCGTCGCCGCCGAGCAACTCTACGGGGCGACGCGCTCCCTGCTTGAATGGCTCGCGGCCAGCATGCGTGTAACCGTCCACTACGCCGATTTCCTCGACCTCGAAGCCACCCGCCAGGTCATTACCCAGTCCGGCCCGACGGTTGTCATCTGCGAGGTGCTGACCAATCCCCTGGTCCGCGTCGTGCGGGTCGACCTCATTGCCGAGATGGCGCAAATCGCCGAGGCCGCCCTGATCGTCGATAACACCTTCTCCACGCCCTTCCTGCTGCGCCCGCTTGAGCTGGGGGCCGATCTGGTTGTACACAGCACGACCAAGTTTCTCAACGGGCACGGCGACGTGCTGGGCGGCGTCGTCGTCGGGCGCACCGACCTGGTGCAGGTGGCGCGCAGCCACCGTAAGCTCCTGGGCGCGATGCCCGGCGCATTCGAGTCCTGGCTGGCGCTGCGCGGGCTGCGCACGCTGGCCGTCCGCATGAGTCACGCCTGCTTCAGTGCGCGCCAGATCGCCGCCTGGCTGGATGGGCAGCCGGGAGTCGGGCGGGTGTACTATCCCGGGCTTGAGCCGGACGAGCAGGCTCACGCCGCCGCCCGCGTACTTTTCCGCCGCAACTACTTTGGGGCTGTGATGGCCTTCCAGATCGAGGGGCTGGATCGAGAGGGCGCTTTCGCCTTCGTCGAGCGGCTCAAGATCATCCGGCCTGTCACCAGCCTGGGCGATGTCAACAGCCTGATCTCTCACCCGGCCACATCCTCGCACCGCAGTCTGTCGCCGGAGGAGCGCGCCGCACAGGGCATCACCGAGGGGACGCTGCGCCTCTCGGTTGGCATCGAAGATCCCACCGACCTGATGGCCGATCTCAACCAGGCGCTCGGCATAACCCGCGATTGACACCGGTTTGCCGTGAAGTGGCACATATTCCGATCTGTCTGCGATCTCCTCCGCGACTGAACATCGCGGAGGAGGTTTCATAAAGCCCGGCATTGATGGGTTGTTTGTGACTCGACGCGCCCCCCGGCTGTGTCTTCCTTGAGTCAACAGGCAATGTGTCAGACCACCACGCTGCCCCTTGACTCCGGGCAAAAGACGGTCTACACTGGGAGTAACTGGTCAGACCACTGACCAGTATGCAAGAAGTGATAGGAGCGACTCATGAGCCAACTCCCCGACTGGTCTGCACCCGCCAAACCCGCCGAACTCACCTACAAACGCCTGACCGAAGCCATCCTGGACGGCTCATTCCCGGCTAACAGCACGCTGCCGGGCGAGCGTCAGCTTTCCGAGATGCTGGGGGTGACGCGTTCGACGCTGCGCGAGGGATTGCAGCGGCTGGCTGCCGAAGGCTGGCTGGAGATCCGGCACGGCAAGCCAACCCGCGTGTGCGATATCTGGATCGAGGGCAACCTCAACACGCTCTCCGCGCTGGTTGAGCATCATGCCGTCATGCCTGCCGTATTTATCCCGCAACTGCTTGAGGTGCGCCTGGCGCTCGCTCCTGCTTACACTCAGGCCGCCGTCACGCACAACGCCGACGCCGTCGCGGCGGCCCTTGGCACGCTGACCGAGGATCTGCCTGACGATCCCGGCGCGTTTGCCCATGTGGACTGGTTGCTGCACCACCGTCTGACCGTGCTGTCTACCAACCCGGTTTACACCCTGATCCTGAACGGCTTTGCGGGGTTCTACGAGCAGATGGCAGCCCTGTACTTCAGGCTGCCGGAGTCGAGGGCTTCCTCGCGCCGGTTCTACGCAGAATTGCAGGCGGCGGCTCTCTCCGGCGAGGCCGGAAAGGCTCGCCGGATCGTCAAACGTGTGATGCGCAGCAGCATTTCCCTGTGGGAGCAGGCTGCCCGGCAGTTCGGAGAGGTGTGAGGGGAGAAAGGAATCATGCGGCGCTGGAATGGCTGGGGTGATGACAGCGTAACGTATCGCGTCCCGGAGAACGCCCTGGTCTGGCTGAGGGAGGAGGTCGGCGAGGCCGCCTCGCCCCGTGACGTTTCTCTGGCCGACCTGGCCCGCGCCGTCCCCCCTTCGGAGCTTCCCGGCCATCCCCTGGTACGCGTTGATCCAGAAGACCGTATCCGGCACGCGCGCGGGCAGTCACTGCCTGACTGGGTCGCCATGCGCAGCGGGCAGGTCGCCAGGTTCACCGATGGTGTTGCCTATCCTGAAGGTGATGACGACCTGGCGGACCTGTTTGCCTACGCCAGCCGCTGCGGGGCGGTGCTGATCCCCTACGGCGGCGGCACCAGCGTCGTCGGTGGGATCAACCCGGAACCCGGTGGCTCACCGGCGCTCACGGTCGACCTCTCGCGGATGAGCCACTTCCTTCACCTGGACGAAAAAAGCCGCCTGGCAACCTTCGGGGCAGGCATCGGGGGGCCAAATCTGGAGGCTGCCCTGCGCACGCACGGCTACACGCTGGGGCACTTTCCCCAATCTTTCGAGCTGTCGACTCTCGGCGGCTGGATCGCCGCCCGGTCAAGCGGGCAGCAGTCGCTGCACTACGGGCGGATCGAGCACCTCTTCGCCGGTGGGCGGTTGGTGACACCCACCGGCACGCTGGCGATGAACCCCTACCCCGCCAGCGCTGCCGGGCCGGACCTGCGCCAGCTCGTGCTCGGCTCGGAGGGCCGTCTGGGGGTCGTCAGCCGGGCGACGGTTCGCATCTCGCCGCTGCCGGAGCGCGAGGAGTTTCACGGGATCTTCTTCCCCGGTTGGGGGGCGGGCGTCGAAGCCGTCCGGGCGATGGCCCAGGCCCGGCTGCCGCTTTCGATGCTCCGTCTGAGCAACGCGGCAGAGACCGAGGCCAACCTCACGTTGGCCGGACACGAGGATCTGGTCAGCTTCGCCCACACCGGCCTGGACTTAATCGGCTACCGGCGCGGCGAGAAGTGTATGCTGCTGCTGGGCACAACCGGCGACGCGGCCACCGTTCGCCGCGCGCGGCGGCACGCCATCCGGATTGCCCGTAAGCACGGCGGGCTTCACACCGGGCAGTACATGGGCAAGACGTGGGCCAGGAGCCGCTTCACGACCCCATATCTACGCAACACACTGTGGGAGCACGGCTACGCCATCGACACACTGGAAACCATCGTCCCCTGGTCGGATGTGCTTCTCACCGCCGAGGCGATCATCCACGCCATCGAAGAGGCGCTGGCGGGCACCGGTGAGAAGGTATTTGTGTTCGCCCATCTCTCGCACGTCTACCCCACCGGCTCCAGCATCTACGTCACTTTCATCTTCCGCGTGCTGCCCGACCCGGATCGGCAGCTTGAATACTGGGGCCGCATGAAGCACGCCGCCAGTCAGGCGGTTGTGGCTCACGGAGGGACGATCAGCCACCAGCATGGCGTGGGCGTCGATCATGCCCCGTACCTGGAGGCGGAAAAGGGTGAGTTGGGCATTAAGCTGATTATCGATGCAATGCGGTGCTGTGACCCGGACGGCATCCTCAATCCGGGCAAACTGGTGCGCGCCGCCGAATTGGAAGAGGTATAGGGAGTGTGTGACATGTTGTACGGCACACCTGACCGCGAGACGGCCTGGAGCTGTCTGTCCGACCACCGGGATCTGATCGTCGTCGGGGGCGGGATCACCGGCGCGGGAATCCTGCGCGAGGCCGTGCGCGTCGGCCTGAACGTGCTGCTGCTTGAGCAGAACGACTTTGCGTCGGGCACGTCCAGCCGCTCGTCCAAGCTGGTGCACGGCGGCCTGCGCTACCTGGGGAACTTCCAGTTCCGGCTGACGTGGCAGGCCGTCCACGAGCGCGAGACGCTGCTCGAAGAGGGCATCGGTCTGATCGAGCCGCTGCCTTTCCTGTATCCCACCTACGACACCGACAGGTTGTCCGGCTGGATGGTCGAGGCCGGTCTGTACATGTCCGCCTGGATGAGCGGCCGCTGGCGCGCCCACCAGACGTATGACCGCCACGAAGTGCGCATGATGTCGCCCGGCCTGGCGGACGACCACCTGACGGGCGGCCTGCGCTTTTACGACGCGCAGACCGACGACGCGCGCCTGGTGCTGCGTGTCATCCGCGAGGGTGTGAAGACCGGTCACGCGGTCGCCATTAACCACGCTCGCGTCGAGGGCCTGCTGCGCGACAGGATCGGGCGGGTAAAGGGCGTCGTCGTGCGCGACCGCAACACCGACCGCGTGTACGAGGCGCGCGCCGCCGCCGTGGTCAACGCCACCGGTGCCTGGGCCGACCGGCTGCGTGGAAAGGTCGGCGCGGTGCGGCGCATCCGCCCGCTGCGCGGCAGCCACCTGCTCTTTCGCCAGGACCGCTTCCCTGTCTACCAGGCCATCTCCTTCCCTCACCCCGACGATGAGCGGCCTGTCTATGCCTTCCCCTGGGAGGGCGTCACGCTGCTCGGCACGACCGACCTCGACCACCCCTACGACCTCGACCGGGAACCGGCTATCACGCCCGAAGAGGTCGCCTACCTGCTGCACGCCGCGCAGGATCACTTCCCCCGTCTGGCGCTCACGGCAGACGACGTGCTCTCGACCTTCTCCGGCGTCCGCGCCGTGATCGGCAGTGGACAGGAGGTTGACCCTTCCAAGGAAAGCCGCGAGCACGCCATATGGAACGAGAACGGCCTGCTGACCGTCACCGGCGGCAAGCTGACCACCTTCCGCTGCATGGCGCTCGACGCGCTCAGGGCGCTGCGGCGGCAGCTTCCCCGCATGGCCCCGGTTGACGACCACCTGAACGCCCTCGACCCCACCCCGCCCGTCGTGGAGCCGCCGCCCGGCCTGGCCCGCGACGAAGTGCTGCGCCTGGCCGCCCGCTACGGGGCCGGTATCCTTGATTTCGCTGCCCGGGTTCCCGAAGACGAGCGTGAGCGCGTCGACGGGCTACCGGTTCACTGGTTCGAGTTTCGCTGGGCGGCCCGCCACGAGTCTGTCATCCACCTCGACGATCTGCTGCTGCGCCGCGTGCGGATCGGCCTGCTGGCACCCAACGGCGGCAAGAAGCACCTGCCGCGCGTCCGTCACCTGGTTCAGGCGGAGCTTGGCTGGGACGATACCCGCTGGGAGCAGGAAGTGGTAAACTATCTCACCTGCTGGCGGATGCACTACAGCACGCCGGTGGACGTCCGCCCCCCCAGAGCCGCCGCCGTAGCATAAGCTACCCGTTTGCACAGGAGGGGCAGTTTGAGATGGACTGTCCCTCTTTTGCGATCCAGATCGGAGGGTGAATGACCGGGGACATTCTGCTCGTGATCGACAACGGCACCCAAAGCGTGCGTGCCCTGTTGTTCGACCCGCGTGGGGAACTGCTGGGCCGCTCGCAGATCACCATCGAGCCGTATGTCTCCCCCCGCCCCGGTTGGGCGGAGCAAGATCCGGAGCTTTACTGGGGCGCGCTGTGCCGGGCCTGCCACCAACTCTGGGAGAGCACCGACATCCCACGCGACGCGATAGCCGGGGTGGGCGTCACCACCCAGCGATCCACCGTCATCAACCTCGACCGCAGCGGGAAGCCCCTACGCCCGGCCATTGTCTGGCTCGATCAGCGCCGCACCGAAGGTCTCAGACCGGTCGGCGGGCTGTGGGGCCTGCTCTTCGCGCTGGCAGGCGAGCGCGAGACGGTGGCCTACCTCCAGGCCGAGGCTGAAGCCAACTGGATCATGACCCACCAGCCGGAGATATGGGCACAAACCCACAAGTACCTCTTCCTGTCCGGCTACCTGACCCACTGCCTGACCGGGCGGCTGGTCGATTCGGTCGGCTGCCAAGTGGGATACGTGCCGTTTGATTACAAGGCCGGAGCTTGGGCCAGGCCCGGCAACTGGAAGTGGCAGGCCGTTCCCATACAGCCGGAAAAGCTCCCCGACCTGGTGCCCCCGGCTCAACCGCTGGGCGAGATCACCGCCCAGGCCAGCGCCGCGACGGGCATCCCCGCCGGGCTACCGCTGATCGCTGCTGCCGCCGACAAAGCCTGCGAGGTGATCGGGGCGGGCGCGCTGATGCCGCACATCGGCTGCCTGAGCTACGGCACCACCGCTACCATCAACACCACTCACAGGCGCTACGTCGAGGTCATTCCCCTCATCCCGCCCTATCCCTCCGCTGTCCCCGACGCCTACAGCCTGGAGGTCCAGGTGTATCGCGGCTTCTGGATGGTAAGCTGGTTCAAAAAAGAGTTCGGCCTGCTGGAGCAGATGCTCGCCGAGGAGCGGGGCGTGCAGGTCGAGCAACTGTTTGACGATCTGGTCGAGGATGTGCCGCCCGGCTCGATGGGCCTGGTGCTCCAGCCCTACTGGTCGCCGGGCCTGCGGGTGCCCGGCCCGGAGGCCAAGGGTGCCGTCATCGGCTGGGGCGACGTGCACACCCGCGCCCACTTCTACCGTGCCATCCTCGAAGGGCTGGCCTACGCCCTGCGTGAAGGCAAGGAGCGCACCGAGCGGCGCAGCCGTGTGCCGATCACCGAGTTGCGTGTTGCGGGCGGCGGCTCGCAGAGCGATGTGGCACTCCAGATCGCAGCCGACGTGTTCGGCCTGCCTGCCTCGCGCCCGCACACCTACGAGGCGTCGGGGCTGGGCGCGGCGATTGACGTGGCCGTCGGTCTCGGCCTGCACCCCGACTTCGAGACTGCCGTCGCCGGGATGACCCGCATTGGCCGGACGTTTGAGCCGGACCCGGCTGTGCACCGCGTCTACGACGATCTATACCAGGGCGTCTATAAGCGTATGTACCGCCAGCTTCGCCCGCTCTACGAGGCGATCCGCGAGGTCACGGACTATCCGCCCGGCCGCCTGGCCGTCAGGCAGCCGCCGGGGTAAAATGCGCGCCTCTCATGCAACGGCCATTTGGCTTGTGCATCAAATCGACTAAACTCATACCGATTCCCTGGGAGCCGCGACGCCCGGTCGCGGTGGCCCATGAATACAACATCGGAGCTAATCATTGCAGGAGGAGACAGACATGCGTATCGCGGTAATGGGGACCGGCGGCGTCGGCGGATACTTCGGCGGCCTGCTGGCACGGGCGGGCGAGGATGTGACGTTCATCGCGCGCGGTGAGCACCTGCGGGCCATCCAGACGGACGGGCTGCGCGTCGAGAGCGTGCACGGTGATTTCACGGTCAGGCCCGCGCAGGCAACCGACGACCCATCGACGGTCGGGCCGGTCGACCTGGTGCTGTTCGCAACCAAGACCTACCAGATCGAGGAGGCAACCGAGGCAATGCGCCCCTTGATCGGGCCTGAGACGGTCGTCTTGCCGCTACAAAACGGCGTCGACGCCTCTGAACGCGTGGCGGCCATCCTGGGACCTGAGCACGTCCTGGGGGGCGTGTGTTATATCGTGAGCGCCATCGCCGGGCCGGGCGTAATTCAGCAGAGGAGTGAATTTCGGAGCATCGCCCTGGGTGAACTGGATGGGCAGGTCACACCCAGGGTAGAGGCCATCACCGCCACGCTCAAGCGAACCGGCGCCCCCGTCGAGCTGTCAACCGCGATCAACAAGGTGCGCTGGACAAAGTTCCTTTTCATAGCCTCGTACAGTGGCATGGGAGCGGTGACGCGTGCTCTGGCCGGTGAACTGATGGCCTGCGCCGAGTCGCGCCAGATGTTAGAGCGTTCCATGCGCGAGATCGAGGCGCTGGCTGCGGCCAGTGGCGTCCGGCTAGGCGACGATGCCGTGCCGGAGGCGATGGCCTTCTGCGATAACCTTGCCCCGGACGCAACCGCCTCGATGCAGCGCGACATCATGGAGGGCAGACCCTCGGAACTGGAGGCGCAAAACGGATTCGTGATGCGAAAAGGAGCGGAGCTGGGGGTACCGGTGCCGGTGAACACCTTTATCTACAGCGTGCTGCTTCCCCAGGAGCACCGTGCACGGGCAGGCTGATCTCCTGCCTCGACGGTTTAGCCTACCAGATCCGTGAGATCCTTTTCCCGCAGCATGCGGCGTTTCCAGCTCTCCAGCAGGGGAACGACGAAGGGCAGCAGGCGCATCGAGTAGTAGGGTGGTAAAATCGGAATGCCGAGCAGGTCGCCGAAGCTGATCAATACGAAGAGGTGCTCCCGGTCGGCCCGTTCGCGGCGCAGGGTCATATACATCTCGTAGTAGGTCACACCGAAGATGAACCCCCGCAGCCAGGAGACAAAGTGCTCCCACGCGCGCCGCAGGTGGGAAATGAGCGTTGTGCCGTCAGATTGCTCAGCCTGGTCGGTCATGATATCTACTACCACTCCTTTGGAGAGAACCCGATGACACCCAGTTCACAAAGAATCCTGATTGGGCTGATCGTTTTCCTGGCCGTATGGTACGTGGTCGCCTCATTCTTCAACCGGCGGCGCGGCATCACCGTCTTTCACTGGCTGCGAAATGGCCTGGATCGCCTGGGCGGCGAAACGGCTGCCCGCTGGATCGGCTCGTCCGGATCGGGCGCTCGAATCCAGGTGCGCAAGGCCGAGCCGCCCTTCCGCGATCTCGAGATTATCTACCTGCTGGCCTCCCGCGAACTGCTGCCCCTGTTTCTCGCCGACCTGCTGCGCGGCAAACGCGACCGGGTGATCGTCAGAGCCCGGCTACGATCTGCCCCTCAGGCCGAGCTTGAGGTCGCCCCACCCAGAAGCAAGGCGGCCCGCCAGATGCAAGCCGAGAAGGATCGGCCCTGGAGCATCGAAGGCGGGCCCCGAGATCTGCTGGTGGGTGCCCGTGGCCGGGATGCCGACACACTGCGCGCGGCACTCACTCCTCTACTTGAGAAGTATGAGACGCACGTCCAGAGCATCTCGTGGAGCAGAGAAGCTCCCCACCTGATCCTCATCCTCTCGCTGGCCGGGCTTTACGAGAGGGGAGGGAATGCCGCTGAGTTGTACGACGATCTGGCGGCAGTTGCCACTGCAGCAGGTCAGGGCAGCCGATCCTAGTGGCACCACCACTCCGGTACCACGCGCAGCACTTCCTCGAAGCCTTCGGGGGGACAGCGCCCGCTTAGTTCCAACCGGATGCGGCGGTCGCTCTGCTCGCAGTTATACGTTACCTCAACAAACGAGATCGTCTTGGGCCGGAACAGCCCACGCCGCCGCTGCCAGCGACGCACCTGCGCGGGATGGCCGTGCACCTCAAGCGTCTCTCCGCCCCCAGGGGGCTTGAGCTTGCGTCGTCGTTGTGGGCTGCTCTCCAGCAGCAGTTCCACAGCCCATCCTTGCTCCCGGTGGTAGAGTACGTACCACGCTCTCCCACAGGCGACCAGTTTGCGGTTGCAGCGCTCGTGCGTGGCCGCGATCTCCGGGCGACTGAGGCCAGGAGCAAGGTCCCAGCTTTCAGGCAGCCGCAACGTGATGAAGTGCGCCTGCCCATAGAGCACGTTTCTGATGGCGATATCGTGCCGTACCAGCTTGTCGTCGCACATCCTTGCGTCTCACATCACCCGGCCACTTCTGGTTGGCCGAACATCGCGTCGGCCACGCGTTTCAGCATGGGTACGCCGCGTACCTCGGTCTCGTAGAGCGGCACAATCGCCCGCACCAGCGCGCCAAAGGTCTCATCGATCTCTTGCATGTACTCCTGCTGCATGGCGACGCGGTTGCGCACGAACTCCGGCGCATCGTCGCCAACGACCTCTTCCTCGATCTTCATGTTGACCACCACCCCGCCGATCGGGATGCCGAACTCGGTGAACCAGTCGATGAAGCGGCGGATCACGGCGATGGGTAGTGCCTCCGGCAGGGTCACGAAGAAGAAAGCGGTCATGGCGTCGTCGGTCAGGAGATCCTTGGCGTGGCCCATCCGGTCCTGGAAGGAGAGCAGGTAATCCATCAGCGGGTCTTTCTCCTGCTTCTTCTTGCTGTAAGAAAGACTGAGCCGCATCGCCTGGGCCTCTTCACGACTCTTCAGCATCTTGTTGACCCACAGCGAGTAGACGGATGACATCCCCAGCAGGCGCCGCGCGTTGGCGGTGGGGGCCGTGTCGAAGACGTACACCTCGTATTCGTCCTCAAACATCAGGTCGATCATGTTCTCAAACATGGCCGACTCTTCGAAGGCCGGGTTCATCGTGGCGCTCTCGACGAACTGCTCGGCCTGGGTGCGGATCTCCGCATATCTCAGGAACCAGTCGATCTTCTCGCGGATTTCGACCTTGCTCTTCTCGATGGTGTCTTTGGTGTCGATCTCGTAAGCCCACAGGTTATCGACACCCTCGATTGCAACGTGTCTGCCGAACACATTCTGGTCGAGCAGACCACTCAGGCTGTGGACCGGGTTGGTGCTGGCCAGCAGCGTACGGCGCCCGCGCTGGGCGAAACCCAGTGCAGCCGCGCCCGCCAGCACGGTCTTGCCAACGCCTCCCTTGCCACCGAAAAAGGTGTATTTGAGGCCGGGATGAGCCTCCACAAAATCGGTTACCGAATCGGTGATTTGCAGCGTCATGGCTGTCCTCTCTTTAACGTCGTGTCAGATGGGTGGCGAGGTCACGCCAGGGTGTCACGGCGGCCCCGCTTATACCTGCTAGGTGCCGAACATGGCCTCCGCCATCCGTTCGATCATCTCCATGCCGGTGATGTCACGCTCAAATTCCGGAACGCGTGCCAGCACCTGGTCGCCGAACAGGTTGTCGATCTTCTCAAGGTATTCGCCCTGCATCTTATAGCGGCTGCGCAGGTAATCCGGCACCCCCGCCTCTGACATGATCAGGTCGGGTAGCACGCGGTTGACGATGTAACCTGAGAGTGGGACATCAAACTTCAAAAAGAGCTCGGCTGCATTCTGGGTGTCGATCAGGATCATCTCCTCTGGCACCAGTACAAAGAAGAAGGCGGTCTTGACCTTGTCGGTCAGGATGCTGGCCGAGGTGGAGATGCGATCCTTGATGTATTGGAGCTCGTTCAGGATCAGATCCTCATTGAGCTGCCTGCTGCGCTGGATCCGCGCCGCCATCTGCTCGTATTCGCGCATCTCTTCGCGCAGCCCGGTGATGCGGCCGATCCACTCGTCGTACACCGAGGCCATGCTCAGGTAGTAGAGCGCGTGGCCGAGCGGGACCAGATCGTAGATGTAGTAATCAAATCCCCCGGCCACGACGATGTCAACCACCTGGTCAAAGATGGCGCTCTCCTCCATGGCCGGTTCGGCGGCAGCCGCCTGGATGTAGCTCTCGATCTCGTCGGGAATCTTGTCCAGGTGGTACATGTCAAAGATCTTTTGGCGGATCTCCTCCTGGTACTCCTTGATCCGCTGGTCGGCGTCGATCTCCTGGGCATACAGGTTTGGGGCGATCTCAACCACGCCCTTGCCGAAGATGTCGCGCTGGAAGATGTCGGACAGCGATGCCTGTGGGTCCACCGAGAAGACAAGTACACGGTGTCCCTGGGAAGCCAGATAATGCGCGGTGGCAGCGCTGAAGGTTGTTTTACCGAGGCCCCCCTTGCCGCCAAACATGATGTAGCGGCGTTCGGGGTGCTCCTCGAAGATTTTCGCCAGTGACATTTACGATTTCTCCTCACACATTCGATGGGGGAGCAGATTTCCCTTGATGGTAAAAAAGCCGGTTCTAGGCCAGGGCGTCGGTCAGGTCCTTCTCGCGCAGCATGCGGCGCTTCCAGGTGCTGATCTGCGGGACAACGTAGGGAAGTAAGCGCAGGGAGTAGTAAGGAGGCAAGATGGGGACGCCCAGCAGGTCGCCCATGGTGATCAGAATAAACAGGTGCTCCATGCTGCCGCGCGTCTTGAGCGCCTGGCGAGTCATCTCGTGGGCGGCCATGCCGTAGATGTAGTCGCTGAACGCGCGCTTGGCCTTTTGGAAGAAACTTTCTTTCGCTTCTTCTTCGGGCTGTGTGGCCTCGGGATTTACGTTCTCGCTCATGAGTATTCCTCTCTTGTCGTATTGGTTTTGACACCACTATCTTTGCACTTTTTGTTTTTTGCGTCTGCTCGGAGGGAGTCAGTCTCTCCGGCGCACGCGCGAAATTGTAAAATCTGCAAAGACAGAGGACACTTTCCCTGCTCAGGCAGGGAAACTTCGCTCCACTGCGACACGTCTCCCTTGAGGGGCCAATGTCGCATCGCGAGCGTTTATCGTCTCTAGTTGCCCGGTGATCGCGTTGTGAGTTTCATGTGTCGGTGGGCTTGTTTCGCTTCTCTAACTGTGGAACACGTCCTGAACATTCGATCTGAGCGTGGCAGTCGCTGCATGTGTATGGCCCGGTGAATATGTGGCTCGTAATAAGGAACCCAACCGTCCGTTTCTCGCCTAAGCCAGGATACTAACGCAAAGCATCTGGCGCGGCAAGTTGCCGAATAATTACGCGATATATGACAGCCGGGCGCGATCAGGCAGGAGTATCTATCACACCACCTGCTCCAGAGCCTGCCCGACGGCTCCTACGAATTCACTGAGGGACATGTCCAACGGGTGGCACTGCCCGCCGATCACCAGGCATGGGAACTCACGCAGCCGGTGGCGGGCGCAAAACACAAGCCCCCTGGGTGTCCAGAGGTTCAGTATGCGTATCGCTACCCGGCCCCCAAACTCGCGCTCCAGCGCGCGCCGCAGTATTCGCACTCGCTGCCAGAAGGTGAACGGTGGTCCCGCATCGGTCAGGTCGCGCAGACCGGCTTCCTCAAACACCTCACTCACGTACCGGAAGCCGCGGGGTGCCTGGAGGTCCAGATCATCGCCCCGCACCACAATGGTAACGACCAGTTCTATGCCCACCTGCCTGCCCCTGTCAGCCCTCCGCTGCGGAAAGATGTTGCCGGATCATCCCGTTGAGGTGCTCCCGGTCCCAGCCGTGATACGTCTCCCTGCCGCCGACGATGAAAGTCGGGTACCTGCGAACTCCTCTGGTCAGCGACTTCCACAGCCCGCGCAGGGACTGGGCATCGGTGATGCGGATCACGAGCTGCCCCGGAAAGGTCGCAGCCAGATCCAGCACCCACCCGGACACGCGCTCCCAGTCGTGGGTGAACTCTTCGGGGTAAGATTGCAGGTTCTCCTGGTGGACCCGGCCCCCGACACCTGCGCGGTCAACGAAGACCTGGCAGTGTCGGCAGTGGATCATGCTCCCCGTGACGTGCGTCACGACCTCGATGTCAAGCGGCTGATGCTCCATTGTCTTCTCCGGCTCTGTATGCCGCATTGTCTGCCAGTCGACCCACCCAGGTTCGCAAAAAGCCCGGTAACGAGAGAGGGAGAGGCGGACACCGGTCTGCCTCTCCCTGCATATAGTATCTCGTGCGTGACTAGTCGCCGGCCGCTGCCCCTGCTGGCGCTTCGGCCTGGGCCTTGTTGAAGGCCTTTAGAGCGTCGATGCCCAGCAGGATCGCTGCTACCGCCATGTAGAGGCCAAACAGGGCCGAGATTGCGTTGCCGATGTAGAACACGACCCCCGTGCCAGGCTTGGCATTGACGATGCCCATGATCAGCGCGTTGCGGATGGACACCCACAGCAAGGCGGCTATGGTGGTCACGTACATGAAGATGGCCGGGATGCCCACCCAGGCGTGGCGCTTCTTCTGACCGGCCAGCCAGATGGTGACCAGCAGCAACGCCAGGCTCGCAAAGAGCTGGTTGGAGCCGCCGAACAGCACCCAGATCCACTGCCAGTAGCCCGTGAAGACGATGAGCAGTGTCAGCAGTAGGGCCACGATGCTGCCCACATGCGGGTTCTTGAGGGCCGGGATCGCGTCGCCCAGCAGTTCCGCGCTGGCAATGCGCATGAAGCGGACCACCAGCTGCATGATGGTGATGCCCATCACGACCAGGAAGATCGAACCTACCGCACTACCCAGGCTCGTGGGGACACCGACCACGTTCATGAAGCGGGCCATGCCGCCCGCGAACACCCCGGCGGCGCCGGCCACCAGCTTGTAGTCCTGGGCCGCGTCATAGATGGCGGTGCCGTCCGCTTTGGCGATCAGGGTCACGCCCATGATCAACGCCAGCACCGCCAACACACCCTCCAGGAACATCGCGCCGCCGCCCACCGGCAGGGTGTCGGTCTCCTTCTCAAGCTGGCGCGCCGTGCCTGAGGTGCTTACCAGGCTGTGCCAGCCCGAGATCGCGCCGCACGCAATGGTCACGAACAGGAGCGGCCACATTGGCCCCAGATGCGGCTGGTTGAACTTGACGTAGGCCGGGATCTTGAAGCTGGTGCTGACCGGGTCGGTGAAGGTGGCAATGGTGATGCCCAGTACCGAGAGCACCATGCTGATCGCCACGAACCAGAACGAGGTGTAGTTGACCGGCTGGGCGAAGCGCCAGATGGGCAGCACCGACCCCAGGTAGCAGAAGAGCATCATCATGATTGCCCAGAAGACGAAGCTCCACGTCACGGGAGCGCCGAACTGGGTCGCGTACAGGACGCCGCCCTCACCGCCCGCCAGGCCGTTGATCCAGGCCACGACACCGTTCGGGCCGGCGAAGAGCGGCAGCGTGCCCACCCAGGCGCCGACCAGCGCGATCAAGACGGTGATGACAGTCGTCAGCAGCAGGTCTTGCTTCCAGCGGTAGGTCATCTGCCCCGCCAGCACACCGGCCAGCACGATGATCAGGAAGCCGAAAGGCACCACCGGGTTAGCCAACAGGGGCGAGATGATGGCACCAAAGGCACCCATGATCAGCAGCAGGTAGATATACAGGAAGGACAGCAGCAGGCCGCGCGAGCGGGGCGAGATGAGCTTGTAGCTCAGGCCGCCCATCGTCATGCCCTCGTTGCGCATGGACAGCAGGGCTGATGCGTAGTCCTGCACCCACCCGATGAAGAACGTGCCGATGATGATCCACAACAGCGCGGGCAGCCATCCGTACTGGAGGGCCGTGATCGGGCCAACGATCGGCCCCAGTGCTGCAATTGACTTGAACTGATAGCCAAACAGCACACTGGCCGAGGCAGGCATGAAGTCCACGCCGTCCTGGTACATGGTGGCAGGCGTAGCACGCTCAGGATCCGCCTCCATGACATCGCGGTCCATCTTGCGTGCGTAGACCTGGTAGCCCACCACGAAGAGCAAGACTACTGAAATAACAAGAACAGCAAGTGACATCGCTCTCTCTCCTTATATGATATGTTTAGGTGAGCAAAAGAGACTTCACGCATACGCGTGTTGATTATGAAGGGTCGATGTCTGCGTCAGCGATGAATGAAGCTGGATGAAGCTGCGCGAATCCCCGCTAAGGGGGCGAGCCTCCTCACGAAGTGACAGGTCTCACCTCCTCTCCCACACCATAGTGTTGCACACGCAACAACCCATCATATAAAACCCTGTTGACGGGTTGAGGATACGGTTATTCTTGATGTTGGTGATAATTATTCGACCAGGGTTGTTACAGGCCTGACCGCCAGGAGATACCTCCATTGTACAAGAGGAAACGAAGCACGTAAAGACCATCTGGGCGAATGGAAGCATGAAAAAGTTGAGGAAAACCGCGAGATAGCTGTGAAGTACATTGAAGTGAGGCTGACGTACAGAACCTCTCCTCTACTTTCTCGTCCTGCCGAGTGAGTGCGTTCTTTTGACACGAGGCCATGATGGGGATATACTCCCTGCGCGATGCTGAACAAAACTGTGTCTATCCACGTCCATCATCACCATCATCATGACGCCAATTGGCTGCTGGCCCGGTGGCGGCGATGGTGCTTGGCTGGATAAAAAGCATCAACGATACCAAAAAGTGACTGAGAGTTCACTGGCCTCCCCGGAGCAGCGGGGAGGCTTTTTTGATTGATCGACAGGATCGGGAGAGTATGCTATGGACTCCTCACCCCAGGTTCGGCTGGCACTGCCGAGTAAGGGCCACCTGGAAGACGAAACGTTCCGCTTCTTGAGAGACTGCGGTCTGCGAGTTAACAAGACCAACCCCCGCCAGTACAGCGCGCGCATCCCGGCCCTGCCGGAGGTGCTGGTGCTGTTCCAGCGCGCACGCGACATTGCTAAAAGCGTTGCCGCCGGGGATGTCGACCTGGGCATTACCGGCTACGATACGGTCTACGAGTCGCTGGGCGACGCATTCGACGAGGTTGTGCTGGTCCACGAGTCGCTGGGCTACGGGGAATGCGACCTGGTCGTGGCCGTACCCGACGAGTGGGACACGGTCGATGACCTGGCCGGACTGGCCGCCAGGGCAGAAAGCGAGAGAGGGCTTCGTGCCGCCACCAAGCACACCCATTCGGCGCGCCGTTTCTTCGATGAGCACGGAGTCGAAGGAATACGCATCGTCAGTGCGGACGGCGCGCTGGAGGCCGCCCCGACGGTTGGCTATGCGGACTTCATCGTTGACATCACCACCACCGGCACGACGCTGCGGGATAACCATCTGAAGCCGCTGCCGGACGGCACCATTGTCGAGGCGCAGGCGGTGCTGATCGGCAACCGGGAGTCGCTTGAGCGCCGCCAGGCGGTGCTGTCCGCCACGTGCCACATGCTGGAATTCATCGAGGCCCACCTCCAGGCACGCGATAAATACCTGGTGTTTGCCAACATGCGGGGCGGGTCGGCGGAGGAAGTTGCCGGGCGCATGTTCACCCAGACCGAACTGGGCGGGCTGCAAGGCCCCACGATCTCGCCGATCATCTCCCCCTCACAGGAAGGCGGCTGGTGGGCGGTAAACATCGTGGTTTCGTCTGAGAAGCTGTACCGTGCCATCCAGCAGTTGCGCGCCATTGGCGGGAGCGGCGTGGTTGCGACCCCGGCCACCTACATTTTCGAGGAGCGCCCCGCCCGCTACCAGCGTCTGCTGGCCGACCTGGGCAAAGAGGAGATAAACGCATGAGCGGTCTGCTGCGTATCTACGAACTCGAGGAAGCCCGGCAGGGCATCCTGCGGCGCGTTCCGCCCGACGAGCTTGAGGTGACCGAAAGCGTCAGGAAAAGCATCGAGGCTATCTTCGGCGAGCCGCTGACGCCGGAGCAGGCGGTTCGACGGGTGATCGGCGACGTGCGGGCAGGCGGCGACAACGCACTGCGCGCCTGGATGGAGCGCATCGACCGGGTGGCACTTGACGCGCTGTCCGCTTCGCCGGAGGAGATCACGGCGGGGGTTGAGGCCACACCGCCGGAGGTCATCGACGCGCTGAGACTGTCCGCACAGCGGATCGAGCGCTTCTACCGGCAGCAGCCGCTCACCTCATGGCTGGATGTGGGCGAAGAAGGCGTCCTGGGCCAGGTCATCCTGCCGGTTGACCGGGTGGGCGTTTACGTGCCGGGCGGCACCGCCCCGCTTCCATCCTCGCTGCTGATGAGCGCGATCCCCGCCCAGGTGGCCGGGGTTAAGGGGATCATCGCCTGCACGCCGCCGGGGCGCGATGGCTCGTTGCCGCCCGTGATTCTGGCGGCAGCGCACGTCGCCGGGGTCGAGCGGGTGTACAAGCTCGGCGGGGCGCAGGCCATCGCAGCGATGGCCTACGGCACCGAGAGCGTCCCCCGCGTGGACAAGATCGTCGGGCCGGGCAACCTGTTCGTGACGCTCGCCAAGCGGCAGGTGTACGGCGCGGTGGGCATCGAGGGGCTGCTGGGGCCGACCGAGACGCTGATCATCGCCGACGAGCACGCCAACCCGGCCTACGTCGCCGCCGACCTGCTGGCGCAGGCCGAGCACGACGTGCTGGCCCAGGCGATCCTCGTCACGCCCAGCCGCGACCTGGCAGGGGCAGTCGCCGCCGAGGTCGAGGCGCAGGCCGCCGACCTGAGCCGCAGGGCGATCTTCCGGGAGTCGCTGGCACACCGGGGCGGCGTGATCATCGTGCCCGACCTTGAGACCGCCTTCGATCTGGCCGACGAGTATGCCGCCGAACACCTGCAGCTCTCGGTCGAAGAGCCGTTCAACTGGCTGGGCAAGGTCAGGCATGCCGGTGCGATCTTCCTCGGTGAACACTCATTTGAGGTGCTGGGCGACTACGTGGCCGGGCCGAGCCACAGCCTGCCCACCGGCGGCACGGCCCGCTTTGCGTCAGGGCTGAACGTGCTGGACTTTGTCAAAGTGACGGGTGTGATCGGGTTGCAGCCGCAAACCACCGCCCGACTGAGCGCCCCGGCTGCCACGCTGGCCCGTGCCGAGGAATTGACGGCCCACGCCGCCGCCGCCGATGCGAGGAGTGAGGCCCAATGAGTGATATAAAGCTCCACATCAAGGCAGCCGGGCTGGTCCGGGATGACATCCTGCGGATGGAGCCTTATACGCCCATCCTGCCCTTCGAGGTGCTGAGCGAGCAGTTAGGCCGCCCGCCGGAGCAGATCGTCAAGCTGGACGCCAACGAGAACCCCTACGGGCCATCCCCCAGGGCGCTGGCCGCGCTCAGGCAGATCGACGCCAGAGCGCCCATCTACCCCGACCCGGAGGCACGTAAGCTGCGCGCGATGCTGTCCGAATACCTGGGCGTCGATGCCGCGTATATTCTGGCCGGGGCGGGGGCCGACGAGCTGATCGACCTGATCATGCGGCTGTTCCTGAACCCCGGCGATGCCATCATCAACTGCCCACCGACCTTTGGCATGTACGCCTTCGACGCTGCACTGTCGGGGGCGCGGATGGTGAGCGTGCCGCGCCGGGCGGATTTCACCCTCGACGTTGAGGGGATCGAGCAGGCGGCCTGCCGGGAGAACGCCAGGCTGCTGTTCGTCGCGACGCCCAACAATCCCGACGGCGGCCTACTCGACCCCGCCGACCTGGATCGCCTGCTGAGGCTCCCATTGGTGGTGGTGGCCGACGAGGCTTACATTGAGTTCAGCGGCGCGGAGAGCGCAGTGCAGCGCGTCCCTGAAGCGCCCAACCTGATCGTGCTGCGCACCTTCAGCAAGTGGGCCGGGCTGGCCGGGCTGCGGGTCGGCTACGGCGTGTTCCCGCTGGCACTGATGGAGCACCTGTGGAAGATCAAGCAGCCGTACAACCTGAACGTCGCGGCGGACGCGGCAGCGCAGGCATCGCTGGCAGATTTATCCACGTTGCAGGCGCGCGTGCGGCAGGTGATCGCCGAGCGCGAGCGCCTGGAGCGCGAATTGGCAAACATCCCCTACCTGGAGCCCTACCCCAGCCGCAGCAACTTTGTGCTGTGCCGGGTGGTCGGCGTGGATGCCGCCCGGCTCAAGCGGCGGCTGGCCGAGGAGGAGGGCATCCTCATCCGGTACTTCGACAAGCCGGGGCTGCGCGACCACATCCGCATATCGGCGGGTAAGCCGGAGCACACCGACGCGCTGCTGGCCGCACTCAGGAGAATAGGAGCACAAGCATGAGCGAGCGCCGGGCAACGGTTAAACGGGTCACCAACGAGACGCAGATCGAGTTAACGCTCGATCTGGATGGGAGCGGCCAGGCTGACATCGACACGGGCGTCGGCTTCTTTGACCACATGCTGCACCACGTGGCAGTGCACGGCCTGTTCGACCTGAGCGTCAGGGCCACCGGCGACCTGCACATCGACGCCCACCACACCGTCGAGGACGTGGCTATCGCCTTCGGGCAGGCGCTGGCGCAGGCGCTCGGCGACCGCAGGGGCATCGTGCGCATGGGGGCGACCTACGTCCCGATGGATGAGGCACTGGCGCGGGTGGTCATCGACCTGAGTGGCCGTCCCTACGTGGTGATCGAGGCCACCTTCGACGCGCCGATGCTGGGCACCATGCCCACCTCGCTGGTGGCGCACGTCTTCGAGTCC
Organism: uncultured Anaerolineae bacterium; assembly: GCA_964603985.1. Taxonomy (GTDB): domain Bacteria; phylum Chloroflexota; class Anaerolineae; order Aggregatilineales; family UBA3940; genus CAZRXG01. The sequence goes on from CAZRXG010000024.1 coordinate 32,157, forward strand.
ATCGCCTTCAACGGGGAGCTGAACCTGCACGCTCACGTGCTCTATGGGCGCGACGATCACCACAAGGCGGAGGCATTGTTTAAGGCACTGGGACGCGCGCTGGACGCTGCCACCCGGATCGACGGGCGGTGGGGCGGTATCCCCAGCACGAAAGGGACGCTGACGGCATGACCATCGCAATCATTGACTACGGAGCCGGGAACTTGCGCAGCGTGCGCAATACGCTGACCCACCTCGGCGTGCAGGTGATCACCGCCAGCACGCCCGACCAACTCGACGGCGCGGACAAGATCGTGCTGCCGGGCGTGGGCGCGTTCGGCGCGGGGATAGCCCGTCTGCGCGACGCGGGCTTTGAAGCACCTATCAGGACAGCCGTCGAGGCGGGCACGCCCCTGCTGGGCATCTGCCTGGGGCTGCAATACCTTTTTGAGAGCAGCGACGAGATGGGCCTCCACGAGGGTTTGGGCCTGCTGCCGGGGTGCGTCACCCGTTTCCCGCCCGACGGCCCCAAGGTGCCCCACATCGGCTGGAACGGGCTGCACATCCAATGCAACAGCCCCCTGCTGGCCGGTGTGCCGGACGGCGCGTATGCCTACTTCGTGCATTCGTACTACGCCCGGCCCGACAACGCCGACAGCGTGCTTGCCACCACAGAGTACGGCATCGCCTTCGCCTCGGTGGTGGGGCAGGGCAATATCTTCGGCATCCAATGCCACCCGGAGAAGAGCCAGCGCGTCGGGCTGCGTATTCTCGAGAACTTCATCGAGATGGGCGGTGCATCATGATCGTCTATCCTGCCATCGACCTGCGCGGCGGGCGCGTCGTGCGGCTGGTTCAGGGCGACCCGGCGCGGGAAACCGTCCACAGCGACGACCCGCTGGCGACTGCGCAGCGCTGGCGAGACGCCGGGGCCGGATGGCTGCACGTCATCAACCTGGACGGTGCACTGGGCGAGGCATCGTCGAACCTGGCGATCCTCTCACAGTTGGCACAGGTCGGGCTTCCGATCCAGTTCGGCGGCGGCCTGCGCTCGCCGGAGGATGCACAGCAGGCACTTGAGGCCGGGGCGGCGCGGGTCATACTTGGCACGCTGGCCGTGAGGCAGCCTGACGCGGCGGGCGAGGCTGTGAGGCACTTCGGTCCGGAGGCGGTGGCCGTCGCCCTCGACGCGCAAGGGAACAGAGTGGCGACGCACGGCTGGCAGGAACAAAGCGACTGGACGCCAGTCGGGCTGGGCAGACGCTTCGCAGATATGGGCGTCAGGCACGCGCTGTACACCGACATCAGCCGCGACGGCGGGCTGACGGGCGTCAACGTCGAGGCGACGGCCCGACTGGCCCGCGAAACCGGCCTGAGCGTGATTGCGTCCGGGGGCGTTGCCTCGCTGGACGACGTGCGGGCGCTGGCGGCAGCAAAGGCCAGGATCGCCGGGGTGGTGATCGGCAAGGCGCTGTACACGGGAGCGTTCACGCTGGAGGACGCCATCCGCGCGAACTGCGAATCCGAAAACTGAGAGGAGACCATAATGCTGGCAAAGCGCATCATACCCTGCCTGGACGTACACGCCGGGCGCGTGGTCAAGGGCGTCAACTTCGTCAACCTGCGTGACGCAGGCGACCCGGTTGAGCACGCCCAGGTCTACGATGCCGAGGGCGCGGACGAATTGACTTTCCTCGACATCACGGCCACCCACGAAGCCCGCGAGACCATGCTCGACGTGGTGCGTGGGGTGGCGGACTCGATCTTCATCCCCTTTGCGGTGGGCGGCGGCATCCGCAGCGTGGACGACATGCGTGATACGCTGCTGGCCGGTGCGGATAAAATCTCGATCAACAGCGCCGCCGTGCGCACCCCGGATCTGATCGCCGAGGGGGCGAAGCGCTTCGGCAGCCAGTGCATCGTGGTTGCCGTCGATGCCCGGTGGGACGGGTCGATGTACGAGGTGTACATCAACGGCGGGCGCATTCCGACCGGGATCGACGCGGTCGAGTGGGCCAAAGAAGTTGAGGCGCGGGGCGCGGGCGAGATCCTGCTGACCAGCATGGATCGCGACGGCACGCAGGTCGGTTACGAGCTGCGACTGACCCGCACCATCGCCGAGGCGGTTGACATCCCGGTGATCGCCTCTGGCGGCGCGGGCAAAAAAGAACACTTCTACGACGCGCTGACCGAGGGCAAAGCCGACGCAGCACTGGCCGCCAGCCTCTTTCACTTCCGCGACCTGAGCATTGGCGACCTGAAGTGCTACCTCATCGGGCGCGGCGTCCCGGTCAGGCCGTTTGAGGAGGCGTCGCTTGACTGAACGCATAGCCATCAAGTGGAACGCGCAGGGGCTTGCCCCGGCCATCGTGCAGGATGCCGACAGCGGCGAGGTGCTGATGATGGCCTGGATGAACGCCGAATCGCTGCGCCAGACGCAGCAGACGGGCGAGACGCACTTCTGGAGTCGCAGCCGCCGGGAGCTGTGGCACAAAGGCGCGACCAGCGGTAACGTGCAGCAGGTGGTCAGCATCCACGTCGACTGCGACGCCGACACGCTGCTGGTCAGGGTGCATCCCGCCGGGCCTGCCTGCCACACCGGTGAGAGAAGCTGCTTCTTCCGCCAACTGCCCCCCGTCGGCGATGAGTCACCACCCCAGGAGGCCCAATGACCGGTATACTGAGCCGGATTTTTGAAGTCATCAGGGACCGGCAGGCCAATCCAAAAGAGGGGTCGTACACCAATCGCCTCCTCGCAGCAGGCGAGGACGAGATCTTGAAGAAGATCGGCGAGGAGATCGCGGAGGTGATCGTCGCCGCCAAAGGGCAGGGCGACGAGCGGCTGGTCAGCGAGCTGGCCGATCTTGCCTATCACAGTCTGGTGCTGCTCGCGGCGCGCGGGCTGACGCCGGACGATGTTGCAGCCGAACTTGAAAGGCGGTTTAAATGACACGTGCATTACTCAGCGTCTACGACAAATCCGGGTTGGTCGATTTTGCGCACAGCCTGAGTGAGCTTGGCGTCGAGCTGGTCGCCAGCGGCGGGACGGGGAACGCCCTGCGCGAGGCGGGCCTCGACGTGACGACGGTCGAAGACCTCACCGGCCTGCCGAGCGTGCTGGGCGGGCGCGTCAAGACACTCCACCCGGCAATACACGGCGGCATCCTGGCCCAGGAGACGGGCGACGACCGCGCCACGCTGGACGCGCAGGGCTGGTCACCCATCGACCTGGTGGTCGTCAACCTGTACCCCTTCGTCGAAACGGTCTCCCGCCCCGGCGTCACCCTCGACCAGGCCGTCGAGCAGATCGACATCGGCGGCGTGGCGCTGATCCGCGCGGCGGCCAAGAACTTCGGGCGCGTGACGGTCGTCACCACACCGGACGACTACGACGCCGTGCTGTCCGAGTTCCAGGCACACGGCGATACCACGCCGGAGGCGCGCCAACGGCTGGCCATGAAGGCGTTCGGCGTGACGGCGGCCTACGACGAGGCCATCACCGCCTACCTGACCGGCGAGGCGGAAGCTGCACTGCCGCAGGCATTGGCCCTCACGCTGCCGCAGGCGCAGGTTCTGCGCTACGGCGAGAACCCTCACCAGCAGGCCGCGCTTTACGCGCCGCCGGGCGTGGGGCCGCTGGGTGGCGACCTGCTCCAGGGCAAACCGCTGTCCTACAACAACCTGCTCGACCTCGATGCGGCCTGGACGGCAGCGGAGGACTTCGACGCGCCGACGGTCGTGATCGTCAAGCACCTCAGCCCGTGCGGGATCGCCTGCGGCGACGACCTGGCCGCGACCTTTCGCGCCGCACTCGCCTCCGACCCGGTGTCGGCTTTCGGCGGGGTGATCGCCTGCAACCGGCCCTTCGACGAGACGATTGCCGGGGCGCTTGGCGACCTGTTCGTCGAGGCGATTGCCGCGCCGGGCTTCACCGACGCAGCCCGCGAGATTCTATCGGCGCGTAAGAACTGCCGCCTGCTCCAGATGATGCCGGAAGCCGATCGCGGCTACATCCTGCGCAGCGTGCGCGGCGGGCTGCTGGCCCAGACGCCTGACCGGGGTGACGTCGTTGAGTGGAAGGTTGTGACGCAGCGCGCCCCGACCGGCGAAGAAATGGCCGCCCTGCGCTTTGCGTGGTGGGTCGTGAAACACGTCAAGAGCAACGCCATCGTGTTCGCGCGCGGGCAGGCGACGGTTGGCATCGGCGGGGGGCTACCCAGCCGCGTCGATGCGGTGAAGCACGCCGCCTACAAGGCCGGGGAGCAGGCGCAGGGTGCGGTGATGGCATCGGACGCCTTCTTCCCCTTCCCCGATGGGCCAGAAGCCGCCGCCGAAGTTGGGATCACCGCCATTGTGCAGCCGGGCGGCTCGGTCCGCGACGAGCAGGTGATCGCCGCCGCCGACCGGCTGGGGCTGGCGATGTGCTTCACCGGGATGCGACACTTCCGCCACTAGGAAAGGCGTCCCAAAACACCCATCTTCATTAACGCGAGAGGAGAACGCCCCTTGACCAAGCACACCCTGCTGCTGTTTGACATCGACGGCGTGCTCGTCTATCCCAAGGGTTACAAGGAGTCACTGCGCGCGACTGTTGACTACTTCGCGGCGCAGATGGGCCAGTCCCCCGTCGGGCTGACCTACGAGGAAAACGCCTTCTTCGAGGCGTGCGGCATGACAAACGAGTGGATCTCCGGGCCGATGGTCGTCGCGGCCGTGCTGGTAGACGCCGTCTCGCAGCGCCCCGATCTGGCACGCCCCACGCTCGACGAGACGCTGGCGGCGATCAGGGAAAGCGGGATCCGCATCAGACGGCCCGATCTGATCGGCCTGAGCCGCGAGGTGTTGGCCCGCAACCCTGAGGGCGTTCACACGGAGGAGCCGGTACTGGCCTATCTGGCCGAGCGCGCCGTCCCGGCACTCCACGCGGTGCTGTCCGAGCTACTGGAGGACATCCACCCGCCCGACGCACCGGTCGCCCGCATCTTCCAGCACTACACGCTGGGGCACGAGCTTTTCGCCAAGACCTATGGTATGCCCCCTGAGTTCGAGACCGAGAGCTTTCTGGTAAAAGAGGATCGCTCAGCTCTCACCCCCGAAATCAAAAGGCGCCTGCAAGACCTGATTGCCGCCGACAACTATGGGATGGTCGCTCTTACGGCCCGGCCCAGCCTGCCCCCCGCCGACCTCTCGCCTGAAGAGCAGGCAGCGTTAGACAGGGGACGGTACCCACCGGAGGGCGAGCTGGCGTTGGAGCTGCTTGGCCTTGAGGCTGACCTCCCCTTGATCGCTTCCGGGCGCATGATATGGCTCTCCACCCAACGCAACCAAGGCTCACACACTTACGTCAAGCCGTCGCCGGTGCACGCCCTGGCCGCAATTGGAGCAGCACGCACCGGCCACGAGAAAGCCGCGCTTGAAGCGGCAGCGACGCTGGTCGAAGAGGGGGGGCTGGAGGAGCCGCTGGCCCGGCTTGAGGGGGAGATAACACGCGTCGTTGTCTTCGAAGACGCAACAGGCGGCATCCAGGCCGGTCGCCGGGCCGTCGAGATGCTCAACGCGGCGGGAATTGAGGCGGGCTTTGAGGCAGTCGGAGTGGCCCCCGAAGAGTCAAAGCGGGAGGCGCTGAGTAAAGCTGCCGACCGGGTCGCACGCGACGTTAACGAGGCGCTGGAGCCGTACCTTGCCTGACTCACAGGGTCTGCACGTGTGGGGGCGGGGCAAAAGCGTCTTGTGACGAACCATAAGGTGCTGTAAAATGGCGGCTGGAATTACCGGTGTAAAGGGATGTAACCGATGCTGGACAGCAGTTCCCTGCCCGACGAGCCGCCGCCGCTTCACGAGCGGTTGGCCGTGTCGGAGCAGCAGGTAGAGAAGACGCAGACGATCCTCGATGGCCTGAGCCAGGCCTTGGATACCCTGCCGGCGGTGCTCTCGCAGGACGGCGATGTCATCAGCTACGCCGGGACGGATAATCCCGCCGTCGTCGAGCATATCGCCAAGCTGGCGGGCCGGATCTGGAACGAGGGCGCAACCCGCCCGGCGCGCGAATTGATCCGCTTCGAAGAGGAGACCATCGACGACGAAGAGACGGCGGAGCGCGCCAATCTCCTGCTTTACTCGGCCCACATCGAGGGCGCGATCACCCTGACCGTCGGCTGGGAGATGTCGATCTCACTGACGCAGATCCGGGCCGAGGTGGTCAACGTGAAGGGCAAACTGGCGCGCGTGTTCCAGGAGTGAGCAGGACGGGAGACCTGTTGCCATAACCGGGAGTCCGCTTTGCAGATGCGTCGTCATCATCTTACGAGGACTTAAGAAGACTGTTGGAAGACGAAAAGACACGTCCGTCTCTTTCCCCTGACCTGTATACCGAGGAGTACTTCCTCACGGCCTGTGAGGGGTACGAGGAGTGGCTGGCGAGCGAGGGCGAACACCTCTCGCGGCGGCTTGCGGCTGCGTTCCAGGTCACCGAGATCGAGCCGGGCATGATGGCGCTCGACGTGGGCTGTGGGCGCGGCGAGATCGTCCAGCACTGCGCGCGGCTGGGTGCGCACGCCTTCGGGATCGACTACGCCCCGGTAGCCGCGCGGATGACTCGCGACCTGATCGGAGACGAGGCCCGCAGCAGCCCACCTGGTAAGATGGGTGTATGCCGGGCGGATGCCAAATATCTGCCATTCGCCGACCAGACCTTTGACCGCGTCTTGATGTTCGACATTGTGGAGCACCTCTACCCCTGGGAGCTGCACCAGGCGCTTTTGGAGGTCCGGCGGGTGCTCAAGCCGGACGGGCGGCTGATTGTACACACTGCGCCAAACCGGTCCTACGACCGGTACGCCTATCCCCTGGTGCGGCTGGTGCGGACGTTGATGGGGCAGGGCACAAACTACCCTAGGAACCCGCGCCAGTTCGGCGTATCCGTCAACGAGCAGGTCCACGTCAACGAGCAGGATATGTTCAGCATGCGCCGGACCCTGTCGCGGGCCGGGTTCAAGAGCCGGGTCTGGCTCGACACGCCGCCTCAGAGCCGCGACGAAGGGCCTGTGCTGGCCACGTTGCGCCATGTGGCCTTCCACTGGGTCCCCTTTAGCTGGTTTTTTGAGCGCGAGGTCTTCGCAGTTGCGTCCAAGAAGGACTGAGATCTAAGCGGCTGCCAGCGTATGACGCAGATGCACGCCGGGGGGCGACATCTGCTTTTTATCGTCGGTCGGGCTGCTCGGCCAGCCGCTTCACGAGACGAACGCCTCGATAAGTGGTATGATCCGGTGCGCCGGACAGCAGAGGGAACCGGGGATAAGCGATTTACACAGTCGAGATGAGGGTGCAAGGGTGCGTGATCGCCGGTCGGTAGACGACCTGTCAATCGAAGAATTGGAGCAAATCCTCCGCACCAGAAAGCTCCAGGCGAGGATGGAGCGCCTGCGACGCTACGAGGATCAAGGGCGGCGGCGGGGGGATCTCCCCCTGCCGGGTGAAGCTTCACCTCCCTCACCAGGGCACCAGGGCGACGCCGACCCTGCCCGCAGGTCGGTTGTGCAGGAATCGGAGCCTGACGACCGGGCGGCACGCGGGCGGGGGAAACGCACCCTGCGCGATAATCTGTTATTCGCCATCGAGGTGCTCGCCGCGCTTGGCCTGGTCGCCATAATGGTATTTGGGGCTGCGACCCTGCGCGACATAAACCGCGAGGCTGCTGCTGCCCAGGCCAGCGTCATTGCCGAACTGCCCACGCCGACCGCGACCCCGATCATCAGCGCGGTCGTCCTGCCCGGCGGGCACACACCGCCTACCTCGCCCGGCGGCTCACAGCCTAACTACGACGAAGTTCCGCAGCATCTCAAGCCCCTCGTCGAGCAGCAGTTCGCTGGCCCGGCCATCGCCCCGACGCCCGGCCCCGGCAACGCCATCCGGCTGCGCATCCCCGCCATCGGCGTCGACGCGCCGATTGTGCAGGGCGATGGTTGGGAACAGCTCAAGAAGGGCGTCGGGCAGCACATCGGGACGCCCGATCCAGGCGAGCCGGGGAACATCGTGCTCTCGGCTCACAACGACATCTTCGGCGGGATCTTCCGCCGCCTCGAGGATCTACAGGAAGGCGACCAGGTCGTCGTGCAGACGCTGAACCGCGAGTACGTATACCGCGTCGCCTACTGGCGCATCACCGAGCCGACCGAGGTCAGCGTGATGGCCCCGACGCAGGAACCTATCGTGACCCTGATCTCGTGCTATCCCTACATGGTCGATTCCGACCGGATCGTCGTCGTTGGCGAGTTGGTCGAATAATCTGCCGCCCGCAATGGGTGGTGACTTGTAACACATAGAGGATGAAATCAGATGGCAAAACGCAGTTCACGCAGCAGTCGCAGCCGTAAAACGACAAGACGCAGAGTGCCCGCCAGCAAGACCGGCGCGTCTCCGAAGGCCAGGGCCGACAAGCAGGTCGATCTGGCGACCGAATACCGCTACGTGGCCGAGGACCTGGGGCGTATCGGCATCATTGCCGCCGTGCTGATCGGCGCGCTGGTTGTCCTGTCGTTCTTTTTGTAGATGCAAAACCGGCTGGCTCACAGATGTGAGCCAGCCGCGTCTCTTCCTGTCCAGTCGGGGCGGCCGGACTTGAACCGGCGACCTCTGCGTCCCAAACGCAGCGCGCTATCCGACTGCGCCACGCCCCGCATCACGCCAGAAGTATACCGGTCTCCACTGTAAACATCAAGGGATGTTCCCCAGAGGCGTTTTCGTCGGCGTCGGGCCGGGTGTGACCTCCGGGGTCACCGTCGCGGTGAGCGTTGGGTGGGCGCAGGCGCTGGCTGCGGTTTCGTATTTCTCTTGCAGCACGCTGTCCTCCCGTATCTCCAGAGCGGTTGAATACTGCTCGGCGGCCCCGCATTGTGACCCCTGTGCGGCCAGTTGATCGCCGTATTTGACGCGTGCCTCCCACAGGCGCTCTGCCACGTCCCGGTAAGCCGGGACCGTATCGTAAATAACCTGCAAATTCTGGATGACGACCGGCCAGTTCAGGCTCCAATAAGTACGGCCTGTGACGTAGAGCGTGGCAAGGTGGCGTTCGCCCTCGATCTGGTCCTCCAGGGGCCGGATAACGGCGGCCTGGTCGAGGAGGAACAGCCCCTCCTCGATCCGGTCCCCACGAATGTAGATCAGCCCCAGCGACGTAAGGGACTCATAGAGCATCTCCTTGACTTCGATCTCCTGGTAGCGCGGGTCGAGTGCCTGTAGCTCCTGCAGGCGCGTGATGGCATTCTCCCACTGCTGATCGTCGAAGTAGCTCTGAGCCTCGGCGAATAACTCGTCGGGGTTTTCGGTATCGCTGGGCGGGAGCGTTGGTACAGCCGTGCCCCCACCCGCCTCGGTTATGCGGCGCTCGGCTTCGGCCAGCCGCTCGGCGGCGGAGGGGTAGTCGGGGTCGCGTTCAAGAATCCAGCGGAATCGCTGGGCAGCCAACTCGTAGCGCTCCCCTTCGAGGTCGGAGAGGCCGAGGCCGAATTGCAGGTCGAGACCGGCAGTCGTGGTCTGGGTGGCACGGAAGCCGCGCTCCTTTTGCCCGGCCATCGCCCCCCCAAAAGCGCCGATGCCAATGGATGCCAGCAGCACACAGACGATGATGCCCACCAGCAGAACGGTGGATGAAAGAATCCGCCTGATCCTTGAAGGCCGCCTTGACCGGGGTGGCGGGGCCGGTGAGGGAGATGTGCCGTAATAAGGAGGTTGTGTCTGGCTCATAGCATCACAAGTCGTCTGTTTCGGTGTGCTCTATCCTGTGGCGGCCCGTGGAGGCCGCGCCGCATTATAGCGAGTCCCCCCGGGGTTGTCCATAGGGCATTTTTCGAGCTTTCTGCGAGTTTGACAAAGCTTTTCAAAACCCTATAATGAGGCTGCCTTGTGGTTTCATCAGTTCCGAACTTATGGAGGAGGTTCTCTACATGGATTTCATGAAAGCATTTTCATTCCCCTTCGAGGACGAAGAGTGGTTGAAGAAGCTGGGGCTGGGTGTTCTGATACAGTTTATTCCTATTGCCGGTGCGCTTGCCTTGTACGGCTGGTCTTTTGAGATCTCCAAGCGTGTCAAGAACAACGACCCGGAGCCGCTGCCGGACTGGAGCGATTTTGGCGGCCACATAGGAAAGGGCTTCATGCTCTTCCTGGCAATGCTTGTTTACCAGATACCGACGCTTCTCTTCGTCTGTGTAATCCTTGCAACTCAGGGCGTGTTATTCGGCGGGGCCGATAGCGAAGATCTTACAGCTATGGGTGGCGTCGCCGGTGTGCTCACGATCTGCTGCAGTTGCCTGTGGATCATCTATTACATTGTTGCAATGGTGGTGTTCATGGCCGGGTACACTCGCTACATCGACGTTGAGGAGTTCAGCACGTTCATGCAGTTCGGCACGAACTTTTCGCTGGTGCGTGAAAACCTCGGCGACTTTGGCATGGTCATCCTGTACTCTATCCTGGCCTCGCTGATCGTCAGCGTGGCATCGAGCATTACTCTTGGATTGGGCACCTTGGTGGCAACGCCGGTGCTCATGTACTTCCTCGGGCATCTGCTGGGGCAGTTGGCCGCGAAACTGCCTGGAACCAGCCTGGCGGAGTAAGCATAGCCAGATACTGAAGCAAAGTATAAGAGCGCAATCCCATTGTTGGATTGCGCTCTCGTCGTCTCTAAGGGCGGGGCGTAGGAAAGCTACGTCTCCAGCTTGTCAAGAATGGCCTCCAGGTGGTCGATGTCTATCGGCTTGACCAGGTAATCCGATGCGCCTGCGTTGAGGGCCGCCTGCTTGACCGAGGGGGCGTCCTCAGCCGTCACGAAAACGACGGGGATCGGGCCGGCGATCGGGTCACGCTTGATGAAGCGGCAAACTTCCATCCCATCGACGCCGGGCATGTTGAGGTCGAGCAGGATCAGGGCCGGGGGATTGCTCTGTATGGCCTGTATCGCCGGGCGCGGGCCATGCGCGATCTGGGTTTCCCAGTCGAACAGGCTGACCATATCCGCAATGGCTTCCGCCATGACTTTATCGTCGTCGACAATCAATACGTAGGACATGATAACCTCAATACTCACGTCTGTGGCCTGTCGGATATGCTAATTATACTACGTACTGGCGATCTTCTAAAAACAACCCGGAATCAATCCCGGTCCTGATCGTCGTAGAACCCGTCGCTCCAATCGGGTAGCTGGCTGAGCGCCTCGTAGGCCGGCCTGAGGGTCGCCTCCGGCCACCCAGGGAAGGTGAGACTCCACCAGTACTCCTCGTCCTCCGGCGTCCAGTACGGGTCAGAAATGTAGATGGTGGTCATGATGCCGATCCAGGGCTGCCAGTGTTCGCGTGCCCACCAATAGGCTCTGACCAGATAATCGGCCTGCTGCTCCTCGGTGACGGCGAACCACGAGTATTCCGGGTGAATGGGATCGGTCGTCCAGCCCATCTCCAGGACGGCGATCTGCTTATGTCCATCACCGTACTGCACCATGATCTCACGCATGTCCTCGACGTGGCGGAAGGCGTTCCAGCGATGTCCCCCGTACTCCGGCGTGTCGGCGGCCTCTTCAGGTGACGTTTCGGGCGGGGCCGCGTAGCCCGGCGCGTTGAGGCCCAGCATATCGAAGTAGGCCGCTCCCCCCGCCTCGTACATTCCCCGCAGGAATTCGTCGTCAGGGATGGCAACCGGCAGACCGGTGCCGGTCGGAGCCAGCCCCGCCGAGATCGTGATCGCGTCCGGGTCGGCAGCCTTGATGCCCATGTAGCAGTGCTTCAGCAGCTCGACGTACTCCGCCGGGTCGGGCGGCTGATCGCCCCACTCGCGGGCCAGGTTTGGCTCGTTCCATATCTGGTAGGCTTTGATGCGCCCCCGGTAGCGGTCGGCGACGGTGTAGCAGAAGTCTTGGAAGTCCTCCAGGTCGGCGGGTGGAGCGTTCTCAAGGGGATGCGCGCCACCGTCGGCCTGCGCCCAGAAGGGCTGGCGATCCAGCCGCACGATGAGGAATAACCCGAACTCCTCGGCGTCCTCCACGATGCGGTCGGCACGCCACCAGTCGTAGCGACCCTTCTCGATGGTCTCAAGATCGCGCCAGGCGAAAGCCTGCTTGACCCAGCGAAAGCCCATATCCTGCACCAGTTCAAGGTCGCGGCGGGCCATGTGCTCGTGCCACCACAGCGACACGTGCACGGCTGGCGCGGGGGCAGGCACCAGTTGGGCGACCTCCGGCGTTGGCCCCGGCGGCGGGGTGGGCGTTGACGTGGGGGCGGGTGTGTTCTGGGGGTCGGGTGTGCCGGTGATGGAAGCCTGTCGGCAGCCGGCCAGGCCGACGACCAGCAGCAGAGCGACCATCTTGTTCCGCGTGTGTTTTCGGGATCGTGGGTTCATAAGCAAACGAAAAAGCGAATCGTCTTTGAGCCAACAGATAGACACGTAAACGCCCCGGGCCCGGTCGGAAGGTAGCCCGGGGCGTGGTGCCTGCTTACGCTGCGCGTGCCTCACGGCTGCCGGTTTAGGGCGGCTTGGGCATATCACGCAGGGCTTCAAAAGCCGGTCGCGGTGAGCCGTCAGGCATCACGATGCTGAACATGGTTGAGTCAGCCTTGGGATCTCCGCCGTTCTTGGGCGAGTAGTCGAGGTTGAACAGGATGGCGAACCACACGAAACCCCAATCGTGCATGGACTGGAAGGCATTCACAATGTTGTCGGCTTGCTCTTCCAGGGAGTTGTCGTAGGCGAAGTCGAAGTCGGGGCGCAGAGGCTCGCCTTCCATGCCTTCGAGCGTTGCCCAGCCGAACTCGGTGACGCATACGGGCGTGTCCCCCCCGGCGGCGACGATCAGGTCGTGGTAGCCCCGCAGGGTGGAGTAGAACGACCAGCTATGATGCGGGTTGTCGAACGGGCCGCGAAAGATGGCCGTCGGGTCGTTGTAGCCCGCATCGTAGGCTACGTCAGGCGGCAGATTGATGCCGTTGGCGTGCGCGCCCACGCAGTCCACGTAATCCAGCAGCCCGACGTCGATCATCTGCTGCGTGTAGACGAAGTCGTCTATGGCAATGACGCCGTCATTGACGCCGGTGGGAGCCAGCGCCGCGCTGACGATGATGATGTTAGGGTCGGCCTCGCGGATGGCCTGCGCGGTCGGGGCCAGGAGGTCGATGTAATCCTGTGCATTCAACGTCCCGCCGGTGTACCAGCCGCGCTCGGATAGATTCGGCTCGTTCCACACCTCGATGGCGTGAATCATGCCGGGATAACGCTGGATAAGTCGCGAGATGTAATTGGCGAACGTCTGGGGATCGTCGGGCGGCCCGACCTTACCGTCGCCCGTCACCGAGCGCGCCCAATCCGGCGCAGCGACGACACTCGCCAGAACCTTGATGTTGTGCTTCGAGGTGGCGGTGAACAGTGCGTCGAGCGCGTCCCAGTTGGGCGACCCCTGCACCGGCTCCAGGTCGGCCCACCGGATCTGCTGTTTGATCCAGTTCATACCCAGTTGCTCAACCTGGCCCAGCGTCGGATCGGTGTTCCTTTCAAACTGCGACTGGATGCCGTATCCAAAAGACCGATCCTGGCGGGGCGGGATGGTAGGCTGCGGGAGGGGGGTGTCGAGCACCTGAGTGGCCGCAGCGTCGCCCGGCGCAAGGGGCTGTGTGGGTGTTGTCTGTGCGCCCTGCGGGACGATGGGCTGGTCACCCTCTGCCGGGGAGGCCGCTTCCTCGTTGGAGGACCTCAGCGCCCACAGGATGCCCAGGAATGTGCAGACCCCGACCAGCACCACCACGCCGACCCAGACTCCTGCCAGGATGCGAATTTGTTTCGAAGTGAGACGTGTTTTGCCGGTTCCCGTCATCGTGCTCGGCCTCCTTAGTACATCACATTATGCAGTGCATCGCAGGCAGGGCATACGCCGCCGGGCCGGACGATGGCGTAACCGGCCTGCGGGTCATCCCCCCAACTGGTGAAGTCAACGTTCCAGATGATCGCCAGCCGAACGTAGCCCAACCCCCGCGCGATCTGCACGCCTTCGGCCAGCCAGGCCGCCTGATCGGCGACCGTGATGGCGGACCCCCAACTCCAGTTGGTAGGCAGCGCGCCGTATCCCTCCCCGGTGACGTAGCCAAACTCGGTCAGGCACACTGGCAGCGCGCCGCCCAGACCGTAGTAGTAAACGTCGATGGTCGGCTTGAAGTACCAGCTATGATGCCCACCCCCGCCGTCTGCCGGATGGCCGGTCGTGGCCGAAGGCGAGGTCGCCCCGGCGTTGTGGTGCGCGCCCACGCAGTTCGCATAGTTTGCCGCACCGGCCGCAGCCAGCCCTTGCAGGTAGCGGTAGTCGGCCATGGCGATGTCCATGTCGTCCACGCCGGTGGGAGCCAGCGCGCCGATGATGACCATCGTGTTGGGGCTGACCGACTTGATCGCGTTGAAGCTGGGGGCCAGCATGTTGTTGACGTAATCGGTGGGGCTGTACTGCCCGCGCGGCCACTCCGTGTACAGGTTCATCTCGTTCCAGATCTCAATCGCATCGGGCTGGTAGCTCGCCACGCCGCGTATGAACTCAACGTAGTTGTTATAGTCAATGCTGGCTGGCGAGAACGGGCCGGGGGTGCTGATCAGCACCTTGAAGCCCGCTGCCTTGCCCCCTGCGATGAAGCCACCGGCCACGCTGGGATCCAGGCCCGGACTCCACTTGACCTGGAACTTGACCCACGACATACCGGCGTGCACCATCTCGTTGACGTGGCCCAGCGAACCCGGAACCTGCCCCCCCAGCTCAAATCCGCCGCCGTCCGCCCCGGCCACACCGGCGGAGGGTGGCGGTGTGGACTCGGTCGGAGCCGGGGTGTCTGTAGGCGGCGGGTTGTCGCCTGCCGAGGCCGGATTGCTGGCCGGGGCCTGGGTCGGTTCGGGAGTGTCCTCCTCCTCGTCCTCCCCGGACTTGACCTTCACCGACACCGATCCTCGGTCGGAGACCCGCCCGCCAACCACCCGGCCCTGCACAGTGTATTCGCCCGCCTTGGCAGCCTTCCACACAAACGGCGTGCCGAGGCCGGTGCTCTCGTCCAAAACCGCGCCGCTCGCGTCGCTGACCACCCACTCCATCACCATCTGACTTGGCACAGATGACACACTGGTGGCCTTGAATTCGTTGATGGCCGTCAGCATACCGGCATCGTTGCCCTCGGCCAGTAGGCCATTGACAACCATGCCGCCGATGTTGTAGGCAGATGCCATATCGAGGCGCGCCCGGACGGTGTTGGCCATGACGATCCAGACACGGCGCGTGCCCTCGGCGTCCTCCAGCTTGTAGGAGTAAGTACCGGTGTCCTCCTGGGGCTTCAGTTTGACTGCCGGGCCATCCAGCACGAACGTCAGTTCCTTGCCCGGTTTGTAGCCCCCTTTCGGTTTTTCGGTCTCCAGGCTCACGGCCCCAAGTCCCGCCAGCGCCTCGTCGTAGCTAATAAGGTTATAAGTCTCGTCTACGGCCTTGATGACGCTCAGCGACGAGAAGGCCACATGTATCTTCAGGCGGCTGACCCTGTTCACCGCCCAGGCCAACAGGCTGAGAGCATTGCCGTCGATGGCAAAGTTGCGCGGATCGTTGCTGGTCATGACTACGACGGCATCGGCAGCCGCGCCGATACCCTGCCAGTCATACCCGCCGGGGTCCCAGGCAGGAGATTCACCTGCCGGTTGTGGCAGAAAAACGACCAGCAGCTTGTTGTACTCATCCAGGGCTGCGGCCAGGTCAACGATGAACTGGGTGAACGCCTCGCGGTCGGTGAGGGCGATGCCCTGGTAGTCGATGGCAACGCCGTTGTAATCGCCGCTGACGACAAATGTCTGCAAATCCTGGATGTGCAGCGCCAGGCTGGCCTCGTTGTTGATCACACTGCTGATCGCGAGACCATTGGCACGAATGAGCGGCACAACCGCGTACCCCACACCGAGTTGCCAGCCACTCGCCAGGACTCCGTTCAGAGAGCCATCGGCCTGCACCTGCAACCCGGCCGGGAACACCATGTTGAGTGACGAGGCTACCTCGCCGGTCAGCACCTGATCCGCCTCCAGCACGGTGCTGATCAGCGGCGTGACGGCTCTGCTCTGGAAGACGGCGACGTTGTCCGGAAATTCGTCGGTGTATATCTTCCCGGCTTCAGCATCGACGCGCCCCGGCACGAAGATCCATTTATCTTCTTCGGTGTCCCAACGGTAGAGATCGAGTGTGTTGTATGGCTGTGAATCGTTGGGGATCAGGATCTCCACCAGAGTCTGGACATCCTCGCTGCGCCGCTCAAGGGTATAGAGCGGGCTTTTCATTGCCAGATAGGACGGCAGGGCTTCCATGGCTGCCCGGGACTCGCCCTTCTTCTCTCCGGACAGGAATAACTCACGGGGGATGGACCCCAGGCTCACGCGTGTTGATCCTTCGCCCACCAGGATGATGCTGATACCGTCAGGGTGTGAAGCGGTGGGGTTCTCACTGTCGATCTTCTCAGAGATGGGATGAGCCGCACGGGCCAGGCCGCCGGATGCGCCGCAGGAAACCAGTACACCGGCCAACACAAGCCCAATAACCGGCAGAAGCAGCTTTTTCGGTTTGAACATACGTGTTCTCCGTGCCATTCTCATGATACTCGCGCCACGATTTGGGTGGACTCGGCCACCCGGAAATCCCTCTGATAGTACCTCAGTGCATAACATTACCCAAGGCAGTGCAAGCCGGGCAACTGCCGTTGGGTCGTATAATGGCGTACCCGGCCATCGGATCGTCGCCCCAATAGGTGAAGTCGACGTTCCACACGATCATCAGGCGCACCTGGCCGCTTTCCTTGCATAACTGCGCCGCCTCGGCCAGCCAGGCAGCCTGCTGAGCAACGATTGTATTGGCAGCCCAGCTAAAGCGCTCCGGCACGCCGCCGTAGCCCTCCCCACTGAGATACCCCAGTTCGGTGAAGCAGACGGGCCGGGCAAATGTGCCCCCGTACAGTTGGAGCATGCCCTTGAAGTACCAGCTATAGTGCTGGTAACCGGGGTCGGCGGGGTGGCCGGTCCCCCACGAGGGCGGCGTCGCGCCGGAGTTGTAGTGTGCGCCCACACAGTCCATGTAGTTGACCGCGCCCGCCTCGGCCATCTGCTGCAGATAGAGCCAGTCGTCGCAGCCGTAACCCTGCAAGGAGCATCCCCCCTCGCCGAAGTACGCGCCGGTCGGCGCGGGAGCAGCCGAGATCACCATGATGTTCGGGTTAACGCTCTTAATGGCGTTGTAGGCCGGGGCGAGCAACTCGCGCGTGTAGCGCCCGCCGTCGATCTGGCCACGCGGCCACTCACGGTCGATGTTGACCTCGTTCCACACCTCGATGGCATCCGGCCCGTAGTATGCCACGCCCCGCAGGAAGTCGAGATAGGCTTCTACGTCGATCTCCGTCGGGTACTTGGCCTGGCCGGTGATGCTGAGCAGCACCTTGAAATTTTCGCTCCGCCCACGGTCGATCAGGTCCCAAGCGACGCGCGGGTCCATGTCTTCGCCCCAGGCCAGTTGGAACTTGACCCAATCCATGCCCGCCTCGCGCATCCAGTCGGGGTTGCGGATGACGTGGTTGGTCTGGCCGCCCAGTTCGAAGTTGCCGAATGCTCCCGCTGGCACGAGAGGCGGCGGCAGATCGTCAGGGATGGGCACCTCCTGGTCGGAGGCCTGGGCGGGCATCTCGTCCGGTGCGCCGACCACGACGGCCTCCTGGCTGGGCACGACGCCCACCGTCTCGCCGCCAACGATGAGCGCCATCGCGCCGCGCTCAGAGATGTCCCCTCCGACCAGATCCGCGCTGACGACGTACTCACCTTCCGATTCCGGCGTCCACTCCAGCCCCGTGCCCAGGTCGGTGATTGCCTCGGACAGGACCGCACCGCTGGCATCCTGCACCGTCCACTGCAAAGATAGGGTCGGGTTCAGGGTGGAGGGCTGGCCGACTTTGAACTCCTGCACTGCGATGAGCATCCCGGCGGCGTTGTCCTCGGCGAGCAGATCCTCGATGATGATGCCGCCGACGTGATGGGCCGCAACCCAGTCGAGGCGCTCACGTAGCGCAGCCGCCGTCATCAACCAGATGCGGTGTTCGCCGCCCCCGGCGGAGATCTCGTAGTAATAAATACCGCTCTGCCGGTCACGGGTGACGTTACCGGCCTCTCCCACCAGGTCAAAGGCAAACGTCTGGCCCGACTCCGGGTGAAGCGCAGTGCCGGGAGACTCCGGACTGACATCGACCTCACCCAGCGGCGTGAGCGCATACTCGTAGGTGATGGGATTGAGCTGACCGGCCCACTCATCAATGCTCAGGGTGGAGAACGCGACGTAAAGCTTGATGCCGCTCACCTCGCCGCTGGCCCACGTCAGAAACCGGTCGGTCAGCCCGCCGGGAACGTACTCGCCGGGGCTGCCCGGCGGCGTGACGATCAGAATGTCGGCCAGTTCCCCTAGTTTCCCCCAGTCATATGGGCCGCCATCCCAGCCGGAGTCGGTCTGAACCGGCGTAGGCAGGCGCAGAGCAAGCAGCTTGTCCTTCCCACCCAGTTCTGACGCGAGATCCTTGGCCAGCGCGTGGAAAGCCGCTTGGTGGGCGTCGTCTATCTCTCCGTAATCGAGCGCCACCCCCGCGAATTCCTGCCCGGCGAGCAGGGCCGAGACGCTTTCAACGTGCGCTTTCCGGGCGCTGTTGCTTCCGAGCAATTCGCCAAGCGCCACCGGGTCGGACGGGCGGATGAGCGGCAGAACAGTGTAGCTGCCGACCGGCAGGTTGTCTGTATCCAGGGCCCCGGTATCGAGCGTGCCGTCGGCCTGTGCCTCGGCCCCCTCGACGAGCAGCAGGTTGATGGCCGCTGCGTATGTCCCGTCGAGTGACTGATCCCCGGTTAAGATCGTGCCGATCAGGGGGGCAACTGCGCCGTGCCAGAAGAGGGCAACCGGCCCCTTAACCGGCTGCGCCCGAAGTGCGCCCGCCTCGGCATCGATCTGTGCCGGGACGAAGCGCCACTGACCGGCCTGTGCATCCCACCGGTAGAGGGCATAAGCAGCCGCGTCCTCGCCGAGGCCAAAGACCAGCCGCACGTCTGCGCTGCGTGTGGTGATCTCGTAGATCGGGCTGATTGGCTTGAGATAGGCCGGTAGGGCCTCCGCGGCAGCCAGCCACCGGCGTTCTATGTCCCCCCCGAAGACGTTATCCGCCGGGGTTACCTCGACACGCACGCGGGCAGCCCGCTTACCCTCAAGCGTAACGTTCAGGTACTCGTCAACGCGCATGCTTGGCTCCCCGCCCGTGAGGCGGGTAGATCGCCCGCTCCCCACCACCAGCAGCCCGGCGACGACCAGCACAATGCCGGCCAGGGCAATCACTCCCCACTTCGTAGGAACGCCCCTGAACAGGCTGATGGCCCGCGCGAGCCAGGTGGGTTGCTCCTGCCGGGGAGTGGATGGGCGAGCGTCCGGCGCAGTCGGAGCCAGCTTGGTTGGTTCCTCAAACATGAAGCGTCTACGACCTCATCTCAAGGCTGCACTGCGTGCAGGGTATCGCAGGCCGGGCAGCCCCCGCCAGGGCGGATGATCGCGTAGCCGCCCTGCGGGTCCGAGCCGTAGACGGTGAAGTCCACGTTGAAGATGATCATCAGGCGCACTTTGCCACTCTGCGACGAGAGCACCGCCGCCTCGGCCAGCCAGGCGGCCTGCTCGGCGACGGACGTGTTCTGCGCCCAGGAGAAAGCCTGCGGCAGCGCACCGTAGCCTTCGGGCGAGAGATAACCCAGTTCGGTGAAGCACAGCGGCTTGCCGAAAGTCCCGTAGTACAGGTCTAGCATGCCGAAGAAGTAGCGTGTGTAGTGCTCGCTGCGCGGGTCGCCGCTGGTCTGGGACGGTGGGATGATGCCCTCGTTGTAGTGGATGCCAACGCAGTCCAGGTGATTGGCGGCCCCCGCATCACGCATCTGCGCGAGGTAGAACCAGTCGTCGCAGCCCTCAGGCGCACACCCACCCCAGTAACCGGTAGGCGATGGTGCGCCGGAGATGACCATCACGTTTGGATTCGCAGCTTTAATGGCCTGGTAAGCGGGCGCAAGCATGTTGTTGACGTAGTTCGCGCCGTCGATCTGCCCGTAAGGCCACTCGCGGTCGAGGTTCATCTCGTTCCAAACCTCGATGGCATCCGGCCCCAGCGCGGCGACCCCGGCCAGGTATTTGACGTAGGCGTTGTAGTCGATGGCGTCGGGGTGATCGCCGCCGGGGATGCTCAAAAGCACCTTGAACCCCAGCGAGTGCGCCTGAGAGATGCGCCCGCCGACCGATCCACTGGGATCGTCACCGCGGCCCCACTTATGCTGGAACTTGACCCAGGTCATGCCCGCCTGTCGCATCGCGTCCGGGTGTTCGAGCGTGTGTGTCTGGCCGCCCAGTTCAAACGCGCCGGGCGCAATTGCGTCGCCGACCGGGGCCTGGGTGGGTTCCGCGGCGGGCGCCGATGTCTCGTCCGGGTTGGGCGTGGCTCCCGGATCGGGTGTGGCGGTCGGCGTCGGCTGGTCGGCGTTGGGAGGGGCCGCGCCCACCTCGACGACCACCTGCCCGCGCCCGCTCTCGCCCGACTGGCCGCTGATCCCGGCGCTGACGACGTACAGGCCCGGTTCGGCGACGGCCTGCCACAGGTATTGCAGCAGCGTGAGGTCGCCCTGGGCCTGGCTCAGGCTGGCCCCGGACGAGGTTTGCGTGCGCCACACAATCGCCAACGGTTCCGGGTCGCTGATAGGCTGCTGGTTGAGAAAGGCGCTGATGCCATCCCCCAGGCGATGAGGCGCATCCGGGTGGACGAGGCCATGCACAACGACGGTTCTCAGGCCGTAGTAGCGGGCCCAGGCCAGCTTACGCTTCAAGTTTTGGGCCGAACCAAAATAGACGTGATGCAACTGCGTGGCTTCGTCGTGATAGGTCAGGTAATTCATGCCAAGCGGTACGTCGAAGCCCATCGAGTCGATCTGGCCGGTGAGACGGAAGGGGACGGGGTTGCCCGGCACTATCGGGACGGTGGGGTCAATGTAACCCTCGATCGGCTGGATGCTCCCGAAAAGTGCCATCGCGTCTTCCGTCTGGATGGGTGTCACGCTCTCGCCGCTCACGTCGACGTTCAGGCCGCTGACCAGCAGGCCGAGTTTGTTGCGGTCGACCATGTCTACCAATCCGGCCAGCATCTCCTGGGCGGGGCCGTTGGGCAGGTAAACCGTCGGGTTGTCGCCAGGGGCGACCAGGATGTGGTCTGCATGGCGGGCCAGCGTGGCGGGGTCGTAGGCCGATGGAGAGAGACCGCGCAGGACAATGTCCAGGCGTTTGCCGTGCGCGTGAACCTCTTCGGCCAGCCTGGCGACGAGTTCGGCATAGCCCTCACCGGGGTCGAAGTCGAGCACCAGGCCATCGTAGGGGGTGAGGAGCGGCATCAGGTAGTTAACGATGGTATCCTGCCGGGCGGGATCGGTATAAGTGGTCAGCCCGCCCAGCCGATTTTCGATCAGCGGCATCACGGTTGAGCCGTCACCGCTGACCGGTTCGCCGACGAACTCACCTTCGGCGGAGATATAGACGCCCTCCAGAATGGCGAGGCCATAGTTGGGGTCGAGATCGGGGCTCCCTACGCTGAAGATCACGCCCACGGCCGGCGACTGCGGTTCGACGCGCCCGGCGAGCACGCTGATCGGCAGGCTCTCCGGCTGGAAGACAATCACCTGGCGGGCCTGATCCTGATCGCCGGGCACGAAGACCCAGGCACCGGTTTCCTCGTCCCACCGGTAGAGGTCAAGCAGCGCCAGAGGGTCCGCCTCGTTGGGGATCGCCATCTCCGCGACGATCTGTCCCTCATCGCGCCCTCTCACAGTGTAGATCGGGCTGAGCGGGGTCAGGTAGGCGGGCAGAGCTTCGCGTGCCGCGCGCCACGATTTATCTGCCTGGCCGGTGAGGAAAGTCTCGCGCGGAATGCTCTCGATCTCGACCTGTGCCGCTTCGGTTCCCTCGGCCAGCCTGACAACCAGGCCGTCGGGGTGGGACGTGGTCGGGTTGGCCGCGTCGAGCCTGACATATGCCCCATCTCGACCCGGCACCAGCACCACGATCAGTACTACCACGACGGCGGCGATCAGCACGCCACCACCGATCATGATCCAGGTTCGTTTAGGTAGGCTGCCGAGGCGCATCCTGATTTGCGCCAGTATGCCCGTGATCGTCTCCAAATGATCAGATCCTTGTACAGCGAAAAGGCGGCCCGACTGCTTTTGCCGCCCCCTGTCTGGACTTTGCGAGTGTACCTCATGTGGGCTGCATTCTACCGTGCGCCCCTTGAATCTGCAATAAAGCCAATCGTGTATAATGGCCCTGCCCGACCCTGGCGCACACACGCCAGATGAGGCGGTAAACGCACTATGAAACAACCCCCCAATCCGGCAAATGAGCCTGTGCCCCGTCTGCCGTTTATCGACTTTGGGCGTGGCCTCGTGATGGTGCTGATGGCATGGGATCACGCTTCGGCATTCTGGAACCCCGGTCGGCGGGCCAACGAAGGGCTGATGGGGATGCAGCCCGCGTTCCCGAGCCTGACACAGTTCCTGCTGCGCTTTGTGACCCACTTTGTCGCGCCGACGTTCATCTTCCTGGCGGGTACGTCACTGGCGCTCTCGGCGGCCAGGCGTCTGGCACGGGGACAGTCCCAGGCCAGCCTATCACTGCATATGGTCGTCCGTGGAATGGTGCTTCTGGCGTTTGAGGCGCTGCTCGTTGCCCCGGCATTCGATCTGCCGCGGCTTTACTTCGGTGTGATCGCCTGCATCGGCGTGTGTCTGGTGCTGTTCAGTGCCCTGCGCTTCCTGCCCCCGCCCGTCATCCTGGCCCTCTCGGCGGTCATTATCCTCGGCCACCCCCTCCTGAACCTCGACTTCATCCCCGACGGCCGTACCGCGCCCCTGGGTCATTATCTGCACGTCATCACGCACGAGCCACGCTTTGATTTCTACCCATATGTCGGTCTCTACCCCATCATTCCCTGGCTGGGCGTGATGGGTCTCGGCTGGTGCTTTGGCATTTTCCTGCATCGCTTCGATTGGTCGCAGCCCCGGCGGCTGGCATTGGGGCTGGCCGGGACAGGGGGCGTGTTGTATGCCGCGTGGTTTGTCGTGCGGCTGCTGAACGGCTACGGCAACCTCCTGCCGCGCCAGGGCAGCGCCCTTGTCGACTGGCTGTACGTCTCAAAGTACCCGCCAAGTCCGGCTTTTCTGCTGTTCACGCTGGGGGGGATGTGCTTCATCCTGGCGCTGGGGGTCGCGCTGCAGGATCGACTGGATTTCAAGCGCGGCCTTACGGGGGCTATCGCGACGATGGGGCGCGTGCCGCTCTTCTTCTACCTGTCTCACCTGTGGCTGTATAAGGTCGCCCCGCGTCCATTCGCGGGCCTGTTTGATGCCAGATTACTCGCGACGGCGATCTTCTGGGCAGCCGGGCTGGCGCTCCTGTGGCAGTTGTGCGCCCTATACGGGGAGTTGAAGCGACGCCATCCGGGGTCGGTGCTGCGGTACGTGTGAGGCTTCAGTTGGTGAGGCTGCGACCTATTTTTTGCGCCCGCTGGGCAGTTCGCCCCTGATGATCAGCTCTTCGGCCAGCGTGCGGGCCAGCTTTTTGTACAGGATGGCAGCGCCGCGAGCTTCCTTCTCCTCAAGGGCTTCCAACGTCGCAGGCGTCACCTTGAGCACCCGGATATCGGTTCCGGCCAGGACGGTCGCCAGGCGAGGCTGCTGCACCAGCAGGGCCAGCTCCCCGAACGACTGCCCCGCCGCGATGATGCTGAGCGTCTGCTCGGTGCCGGTTCGCCGGTCGATGCCGACCACGAGCGCGTATCCCTCCATTACCAGGTACATGGCGTCGCCTTCGTCGCCCTCTTTGAAGATCGTGGATTGCGCCTTGTAGGTCAGTTCCTCACCCATCGAGCGCACGGCCTCAAATGCCTCGCCCTCAAACTGCCACGAGACTTCCCAGAAATCGGGTTCGACGGTCATGCTGATTCCCTCGCTACTCGTTGAGACGGCTTCTATCACCCGCTACTCCTCAGTAGCCTACAACAAGGGCGGCGATCAGACAAGTCGGGCGATAGAGACCGCCCCCCTACTCCGCCGGGCATGACAAGCTCGCTCCTGTCAGGTGCATCCTCCCCGGGGAGTGTTCGCGGGACCGTGCGGGCGGGTCATCGTTGGGGGGCCGTAGGGGCCGCGCATTGCTGACCACCCCTACACGGGCTATAATCTGGCCCGCTTTTGAAGGACCACGCAGGGGCCGGAAGCGCAGAGCCGGAGACCGGCCCCTTGAGTTGTATTTGCATAACAGGTTGTAAAAGCAGGCTTTACAGGAGTTATGGTGAAAAAACAACTTGTTTCTCTGTTCCTTCTCGTCAGTGTGCTGTTGAGTGCGTGCGCCTTCCTGCCGTCTTCCTCACCCACCTCATCGCCCTCGACCAGCGCTCAGGCCACTCCCACCGCCGTCGATGTCACGCAGGACCCCGACGGTGTCGCCAACGCCTTTTTGAGTGCCTGGATGGCGGGCGATTACGCGGGCATGTACAGTTTGCTCTCGCCAAATAGCCAACTCGAGTACAGCCTCGAAGAATTCACCGACACCTATGCCACCACGGCGGGGACGATGACACAGGTCGGCGTTGAGGCGACGCCGCTGTCCGCCCTCCAGTCCACCGGGACGACGGCGCAACTGGTCTTCCACGTGAAGTATACGACCCACGCGCTGGGTGAGATCGAACAAGAGACGACCATGAACCTGGTCTTCGACGACGAGCGCTGGGGCGTCGCCTGGACACCGGCGTTGATCTTCCCTGAGTTGGCCGGAGGCAATACTCTCCAGCTTGAGGTCGAGACACCCGCCCGCGCCAACATCTACGACCGCAACGGCCAGTGGCTGGTGGCGGCCAACGCCGAGGCGTTCACCGTCCAGATCGTTCCTGGCGAGATCAGCTCGGACTACGAAGGCCGGATGCTCAATCTGCTCAGCCAGGTCCTGCGCATCCCACCCGACGAGATCCGGCAGAACTATGCGGGTCTGCCCGAAGATCAGTACTGGGCACTTGGTGACGCCGACGCCGAGACTATCCAGGCCAACTGGAGCGCTCTCAGCAGCTACCCCGGCCTTTACTTCGCCGAGAAAACCGGGCGTCGCTACTTCAACCTGCTTGCCCCCCACGTCCTGGGCTACACCAGCTTCATCCCCGAAGAGCAGTTGGATGCCTACAAGGGCCGTGGCTACCGGGGTGACGAGATCGTCGGGTTGAGCGGGTTGGAGCTGTGGGGCGAGACTTACCTGGCCGGAACGGCGGGCGGCATCTTAAGCGCCTACACACCCAGTGGCGAGTACTTCGCCGAGGTTGCCCGGCGCAGTCCCGAGCCTGCCCAGGGCGTCTATACTACCATCGATAAAGAGTTGCAGGCTATCGTCCAGGACGCGATTGAGGAAGCCTACCGCGTTTCGACCGAGACGTGGGCGCCCACCTCAGGCGGCGCAGCGGTAGTCGTTCTGGATGTCAATAGCGGCGATGTCCTGGCTATGGCCAGCTACCCGTACTTCGACCCCAATGTGCTGCATCCCTACAACAACCACCCCCAGGCTACCCCGGAGTACCTGAGCAACCTGTTTAACGACCCTCGCAAGCCCTTCCTGAACCGCGCGACGCAGGGCCTATACCCCGCTGGCTCGATCTTCAAGATCATCTCGGCGGCGACCGCGCTGGGGAGTGGCCTCTACGATCCCGACACCACGTACACCTGCACCGGTGTGTGGGATGGGCTTGGCAGCGACCCCGAAAACCTGCGCTACGACTGGTACGAAGAGGGACACGGCACGCTCAACCTTCCGCAGGCTCTGACGGCCTCGTGCAACCCCTATTTCTATCAGGTTGGCTTTGTCACCGGCAAGGAGGACTTCAGCCTGCTTGCGGATTACGCCCGCCAGTTCGGGTTAGGGCAGGAGCTAGGCATCCAGATCGCAGAGGAAGCCGGGCAGGTCCCCGATCCCGACTGGCTGTGGCAGGAGCGCGGTGAGCAGTGGGACATCGCGGACAGCGTCAATGTCGCCATCGGGCAGGGGCCTATTCAGGTCACGCCGCTCCAGATGGCCGTTATGGTGGCCACCATCGCCAACGGCGGGACGGTCTACCAGCCCCAGCTTGTGGATCGCATCGGCCTGATCGGCGAGGAGCCGATCCTCGTCTTTGAGCCGGTCGTGCTCAATACGGTTCCGCTTGAGCCGGAGCATTTTGAGGCCATCCGCGAGGGCATGCGCGGAGTGGTAAACAATCCGACGATCGGCACTGCCCAGTACCGGCTGGGCAGCATGGGAATCTCCGCCGCCGGGAAGACCGGCACGGCCCAGGTCTCCAAGCCGGGCGCTCCACCCATCGCCTGGTTTATCGGCTTCGTCCCTTACGAGGAGCCCGAGCTTGCCATCGCGGTGATGGTTGAGAACAGTGGACAGGGATCCGGCGTAGCCGCGCCGATCTTCCGCCGCATCGTCGAGCGTTGGTACGGGCTGAGTGTGCTCCCCTACCCAGGAGACTGGAGCGACCCGGAGCTTTTCGACTTCGTCACGGACGAGGTCCTCGGCGAGTAGCTCTCACGCTGTGGCCGTGAATCAGACACCCCCCGGCTGGCGAGACCTATGCCGGGGGGTGTCATCATGCCCGGTGGAAATCTAGGCCTGCCCGACCTTCATCTCCTCGCGCACGGTGTGGTACAGCAGATCCGCCCGCAACTCTTGCAGTGTGTAGCACGGGCCGTCCAACCGGTCGGCCAGTTGCTTGGCTAAGCCCTGGTCAAAGCTGGCGTGCTCCATGTTGATCACGACCGACCGGATGTCCGTCTCGCGGATCTGGTCGGCGATCAGGTGCGCCTCCTCCTGGGGGGGCAGGTTGCCCATCGAGACGTTGCCCGCCCCGTCGGTCAGCAGGATCAGCAGCGGCATGGCATCCGGGTGCGAGAGTTTATCGCGCTTGAAGACCTCCAGGGTCAGCGCCAGCCCGGCCGAGAGCGGCGTTTTCCCGCCCACAGGAATATCGACCAGTGCCTTCCTGGCTAGCTCCACCGAGTTGGTCGGCGGCAGGACGAGCTGCGCCCGGTCCTTCTGGAAGACGACCAGCCCGACCCGGTCCCGCCGCTGGTAGGCGTCGGTCAGCAGCGACATGATCGCGCCTTTGGTAGCCGACATACGCTCGGCCACGGCCATGCTCCACGAAGCATCGACCACGAACACCACTAGGTTGGCCTGCTTCTTGACGCGCACCTTGCGCTGCAAATCGTGCTTCCGGATGGCAAAGGCGAGATCCCCCCTGTCGCGCTCTATCTGGTAGGGTGCTGCTGCCCGTATCGTGGCGTCGAAGGCAATGTCGCTTGTGCCATCGTGGGCCGGGCGTGCCTGGATGTAGCGCCCGCGCTTGAGATCGGTGGGCGATTGGCTGCGCCGACCGCTCTGCCGCCGCGTGAGCCGGTCGAGTTTGGTATCCAGCTGTCGTGTGATTTTGAACTCTTCGCCGGGCTGAACTTCCTGCCCGCCTTCCCACCAGTGCGCGTCCTGGGTCTGGAAGACTACCTGCTGGCGGGCGGCCTCGGTGGGGGTCGCCTCCGGCGTCTCGTCAACGGGGGCGCTCTCGTCTAATACGTCATGTTTTTTTTTACTTCCAGGCCCTCGTCGGCCATCTGCTCATCGGCCATCCCAGACGACTCATCCCCGCTGCGAGCCTGCTCGAGGCGTTCTTCGAGGTCATGCAGGCTGACCGGAGTCTCATCGAGGGGGCTGCGTTTGAGGCGATGCGGCAGCGCCAGTTCGGCTGCCAGCAGGATGTCGTGCTCGGTGATGGTGCTTCGCCCGTCGAAGGCGGCGTGTGCCCGTGCCGTCTTGAGAATGACCAGGTCGGCGCGGTGCCCATCCACGTGCAGGCTGGCCGTCAGGTTGGCGATGGTGGACAGGTCGCGGCGCGTGTAGGTGACTTGGTCAACGATCTGCTTTGCGTGGGCTACCGTCCGTGAGAGTTGTTCCTCCTGGGGAAGCCATTCCTCACGGAAGACGACCGGATCTTCCTCAAACTCGATGCACCGCTCCAACACGGCCATGCGTTCGGCTGAGTGAATCAGGCCACGCACATCGACGCACAGCGCGAACCGGTCCAGCAGTTGGGGCCGCAGGTCACCTTCTTCCGGGTTCATCGTCCCGATCAACATGAAGCGCGCCGGGTGGGTGAAGCTGATTCCCTCCCGCTCAACCACGTTGATGCCCATCGCCGCCGAGTCGAGCAGCAGGTCAACGACGTGATCGTCCAGCAGGTTCACCTCATCCACGTAAAGGATGCCCCGGTTGGCCGCCGCCAGCACCCCCGGCTCGAAGTGGCGCTCCCCGCGCTGGATGGCCTTCTCAATGTCCAACGTCCCGACCACACGGTCCTCGGTGGCGCTGACCGGCAGATCCACCAGCCGGATGCGCCGGGTCGTGATGGGGAGATCCTCTCCCAGGGCAGAACGCTCGCGGCACTCGTCGCACCACGTCTCGGGGCGTTCGGGGTCGCAGCTAAACCGGCAGTCGGCCACGACCCGGATCTCCGGCAGCAAGGCTGCCAGCGCACGCGCAGCAGTGCTTTTCGCCGTGCCACGTTCTCCGCGAATCAGCACTCCCCCGATTCGCGGGTCAACGGCATTAAGAATCAGAGCGCGCATCATGCGCGCCTGCCCGACGATGGCTGTAAATGGGAAAATGACTGCGGACATGAGATATCTCGTCTCGTGATGTCAATAAAGCGTTGGTCTGTTCTGTTTGGGTATTTCCCGGTGGGATTATACCGCAGCCGCAGAAGCCGTAACAAGCGACTAGAGAAGCAAGGTGGTCTCGCCTGCGTTCAGCCGGTGACGCTGGCCGGTATCATCGCGCAGCCACAGCGCGCCGCTTGGGTCAATATCCTCCGCCAGCCCCTCAAGTGACCCGCCCGGCACCCCGGCCCGGACCCGCTGTCCGATGGTCACGCAGCGCGCTCGCCACGCTTCGGGCAGCGCGTCGTCGCCCAAACGCGCGTACCAGCCACTCAACCGCGTCATGATCTCCGCCAGCAGGGCCGCCCGGTCGTGCTCACTGCCGGTCGCCACCCGCAGGCTGGTGGCCGTCTCGCCCAGAGGGTCGCCCGCTTCAAAGATCTGGTTCACGTTGATGCCCATCCCCACCACGATCCACAGCAGGTCTTCGCCCACAACGGCGCTCTCCGGCAGTATCCCGGCGAATTTCTTCCCGCCGATCTGTAAGTCATTCGGCCACTTCACCACGACCTGCACGTCCGCCAGTGCTTCGCACGCCTCGGCAATTGCCAGCCCGCAGGCCGTCACAACCCGGTAGGCTATCCCCGGCGGTATCCCCGGACGGAAGATCACCGACATCAGCAGGCTGGTGTTGGGTGGCGCTTCCCACACCCGGCCCATGCGACCCCGCCCGGCGGTCTGCTCGTCCGTGATGACCAGTGTGCCCTCCGGCGCGTGGTTGGCGGCCAGCTCGCGGGCCAGGCCGTTCGTCGAGCCAATGCGCGGGTGATAGTGCACGTTGGCTCCAAAAGGGCCGGTCTCCCGCCCACATAGGACGTTCCAGATAAGGCGCGTCGAAAGTGGTCGCATGATCTCCCTTCGCCGCTACAGTGATGTGCTCATGTAGAGCCTGCCCAGCTCGAAACCCTGCCGCCGATAATACTCCCGTGTCCCGACGGCGGCAATGACGGCCAGCCGCGTGTAGCCCGCTGCCTGCGCTCGCCTGCGCGCCTCCTCAATCAGCCGCCCGCCGATGCCCTGGTGCTGCGCCTGCCCATCGGACTCGTCATCCAGCGCCAGCGCCGGGCCGTAGACCTGCACCTGCCGGATGATCGCCTGTCCGTTGACCTCCTCGATGGGGGCCGGGGCCGTCGGCAGCGAGAGGCGCAGGAAGCCCGCCAGCCGGTCGCCCGGCGTGACGGCGCTGATGAACACCTCGCGGCTGTGGTCGGTGTCATAGGGAATCGCTGCAATGCGGATCTCCGCCGGGTCGACCCGCTCACCGCGCACTTCGCGGCAGCGGATGCAGCGGCAGGGTGTCCCGGCCTCGACGAGCCTGCGCTGTACGATCTGCCGCAGGTTGGAGGTGACCACCCCATCGACGATCTCCGGCGCAGGGATGTCGCGCATCACCCGATTGAGGCGGCAGTATTCCGGCACCAGCCTCTTGCAGGCCGCCAGCAGCCCGGTAAGCTCTTCCTCACTGTAGGGGTGATACTCGCCGTGCAGGTAGTGATCGTACAGTTCGGTGCCGCGCAGCAGGCCGGTAGGATAGAGCTTCATCTCATCCGGGCGGAGGGCCGGGTCATCCCAGAAGCGCCGGAAATCGGCCAGGTCGGACTCCGGCGTCGCGCCGAGCAGATTCGGCATCCAGTGCAGGGCCACTTTGAACCCCGCGCCCCGCAGCAGTCGTACTGCCCGCCGGGCGTCGGCGACGGTCTCACCGCGCCTGTTGCGCGCCAGGATCTGATCGTCGAGGCTCTGGACGCCCAGTTGCACGCGCGTGACGCCCAACCGACGCAGGCGGCGTGTCTCCTCCAGGGTGATATAGTCAGGGCGGGTTTCGACGGTCAGGCCGACGTTGCGGTGGGACGCGCGCTCATTGAGGCAGTGCGCCTCTTCGAGCGTTGCCGCCTCGACGCCGTTCATCGCATCGAAGCAGCGCCGGACAAACCACTCCTGGTAGTCATGCGGGTAGCTCGACCACGTGCCGCCCAGGATCAGCAGCTCGACCTTGTCGGTCGTGTGGCCGATGTTGCCCATCGCCCCCAGGCGGAAGGCGACCTGCTGGTAGGGGTCAAACTCCAGCATCAGCGCGCGCATCGCGCCTGGCTCGTTGCTGAGGTAGCTTTTGGGCATGCGGAGGTCGTCCGGGCAGAAGATACACGTGCCGGGGCAGGGGACGGGCTTAGTGAGCACGGTGACGGGCGCTACCCCGCTCAGCGTGCGGGTGGGCTTCATCGTCAGGCGGCGCAGGACAAGCTCGTCCGCCTCAACGGCTCCGACCTCAACCAATGCCAGGTAGCCGCGCCGCAGGTTAGCCTTGCTGGTTTGCGGGTGGCCCGCGCGCGCCATGCGGCGCGAGATGTGGTTATACGACTCGCCGTCCCAGTCCGGCTCGGCCCGGATCGCTTCCACATAAGCCAGGATGTGCTTCCGCTCGGCATCCAGGTCGACCGGGCGAGCGTTGCGGGCGCGCCACCGGGCCTGCTGCTGTGGCGACGTGCCTTTGGCGCGTGGCACGAATGCGTGTCCGGGGCGGCGCTGCCTGTGCGGTGCAGTGTTGAATTGCTCGCTCACCGTGAGTCCCGACTCTGAGAGTTACAGTGGTGTTGGGGTGATAATACCGGAGATGGAGGTGGGGGGCAATCGGACTGTTCGCGCGCCGTCGCGGCGTCATTCTCCTTATCTACCACACCCCACCCTGCGCGCGACGCAGCTTGGTCAGGATGTCCTCCAGGCCCACCGGCAGCGGCGCGTCAAAGCGCAGCCGCTCGCCCGTCGAGGGCGAGTCAACGTGCAGCTCGGCAGCATGCAGGAACAACCGCTTCATCTTGATGCGCTGCCTGCGGTAGCCGTACACCCGGTCCCCGACGACGGGATGCCCCAACCAGGCCAGATGTACGCGGATCTGGTGCGTGCGCCCGGTCTGCGGTTCGACCTTGAGCAGGGTGTGGGTGGTCAGGTCTTCGAGCACATCATAGCGCGTGGCGGATGGACGCCCATCGTGCACCACGGCCATGCGTTTGCGCTGTTTGGGATCGCGCCCGATGGGTGCTTCGATGATGCCCTCGCTGCTGGCGGGCACCCCCTCAACCAGGGCGAGGTAGCGCTTGTAGATCGTGCGTGCCTTGAACTGCGCCTGCAAAGCGGCCAGCGCGTCGGGGGTTTTAGCCAGGACGACCACGCCGGAGGTTCCCTTATCCAGCCGGTGCACGATCCCCGCCCGCTCCTCCCCACCAACCCCACGCATCTGCGGCCAGCGCGCCAGCGCCGCGTTGACCAGCGTGCCGCTCCAGTTGCCGAAAGCGGGATGCACTACCATGCCCGCCGGTTTATTGACGGCAACCAGGTCGGCGTCTTCATACAGCACGTCCAGTGGGATGTCTTCGGGGAGAACTTCCTGTGCTTCGGGGGGCGGTATTGCGATGGTGATCTCGTCACCCGCCGAGAGCCGGTAGGCAGGCTTAGCCGGGTGCGCGTTGACCAGCACCGCTTCTTCTCTGATAAGACGCTGGGCTTCGCTGCGGCTCAGGCCGGGGATGGCGGTGGCGAGGAAGCGATCCAGACGCTCGCCTTCCGCATCGGTAGCGGCGTGGATGACGCGCTCACCGGAGGCTTCGGCGCTCATCGACGGGGAAGCCCCGCTCAACTCCTCTCGTGGCGGCTGGCGCAGTCCATGCAGTAGCGGGCGTAGGGGATGGCCGTCAGGCGGGCCGGGTCTATCGCCTCACCGCAGTCATGACAGATGCCATAGGTTCCCGCTTCGATGCGCTGGAGCGCCCGTTCAACCTCATAGAGCAGCCGCTCGGCGTTTTGACGCATGGCGAGGTCGGCGGCCTGCTCGAAGGCTTCCGAGCCATGATCGGCTTGGTGAGTGCTGTAGCCTAGGCCGTTACCGGCCTGGGCGCGGGCCTCTGCCAGTTCGGCCTGGAGTTTGTCGCGTTGGTGCTCTAGTCTGGCTCTGAATTCGTCGAAAGATACAACCATGGTACCCCAATTCCTTCTTCCCTCAGGTTCCTGATTGTACCGGGGGAAACATGCTTCGCCAAGTCAAAGCGCCATGTTCGGCCTGATCCCCTCGCTGATCCAGGGCGACCAAACCGTTATTCAGTTGGCCCTGCCCGTCGTAATCATCCTCTGGAGGATGATTACTTAGGCAAGTTTTGCAGCCGGAGGCTGCAAAACTGCACGTCAGGGCAAATTTGCCGGGGCGCACATC
>CAZRXG010000025.1:0-28115 GCA_964603985.1 uncultured Anaerolineae bacterium
GCTCGCAGTTCGCCATCCGTGAGGGCGGCCTGACCGTCGGCGCAGGCGTGATCACTGACATTTTAGAGTAACGACGACGTAGCCAGTTGCCAGGCGGGGCAACTTAGCCCCGCCTCGTTGATCCTGGACGGCTGAGGAAAGTATGGCTAAGAAAGGTACCCGCCACGTGATCACTCTGGAGTGCACAGAGTGTCGTGAGCGGAACTATACCAGCGAAAAGAACCGCCGCAACGACCCGCAGCGGCTTGAATTAATGAAATACTGCCGACGGTGTCGGCAACATACCCTGCACCGCGAGACGAAGTAGGGTGTTTGTACATCCTACTTGATGTCGGTATAATACCCTCAGGGTGTAGGCCCGGCGTAGGCGAGTAGCTCAATTTGGCAGAGCAACGGTCTCCAAAACCGTAGGTTCCGGGTTCAAGTCCTGGCTCGCCTGTCTTATAACGTTCCTCAAGACACCGTCGCTATGGCGGTGTCTTGAACTGTAGCAAGCTTGGAGACGGGGATAATAGAGTGGCACGAACACGCGAACGAAAAGACAGTCAGGGGCAAGTAGCAGAGGTAAAGCAAGCTCGGCGAGAGCCAAAAGCTGCTTCGGGTAAGCGCCGGCCATCCGGCAAGCGAGATGTCCAGCACAAAAGCCCGAAGAGCCGCAACCCGGTGATCCGCTACTTCCAGGACACGGCCAGCGAGCTGAGAAAGGTCGCCTGGCCGTCTCGTCAGCAAACCCTCCGTCTTACCCTTATCGTTCTGGGCACCATGGCGGTCTTCACAATCTTCCTGGGCCTTCTCGACCTGCTCTTCCGACAGCTTGCTGGCCTGCTGGTTTAGGTGGGGTGTACACCCTCGATACTGGCGTGGAAGTGTGTGGTTGTTAAGGAGATGCACATCGTGGCAGACGAAGTGACATTGGAAGCTCCAGACGAAGAGCCGGAAGAGGACAGCCTGCCCGCAGACTCCGAATTGGAGGAACAGCCGGATTCACCGGCGACAGAGGAAGCATCAGAAGAGGCACTCGAAGAAGAGCCGGAGGACGAGCGGCACTGGTACGTGGTGCACTGCTACTCAGGCTATGAGAACAAAGTCCGCCATGCCATCGAGCAGCGCATTGAGACCATGGGCATGGAGGACAAGATCTTTGACGTGATCATCCCGACCGAGGAAGAGATCGAGATCAAAGACGGCAAACGGCGCACCGTTGAGCGCCGCGTGTTTCCGGGATACATCCTGGTGCAGATGATCATGGACGAAGACTCGTGGTACGTGGTGCGTAACACACCGGGCGTGACGGGCTTCGTCGGGATGGGCAACACGCCTACCCCGCTGCGCGAAGAGGAAGTCAGCCAGATCATGCGCCGCATGGAGTCCGAAGCGCCGGTCGTCAAGGTGTCGTTCAAGCCCGGCGAAAAGGTGCGTATCGTCGACGGCCCCTTCAATGACATCATCGGCGTTGTGGGGGAGATTGACACCGAGCGCACCAAGGTCCGGGTGATGGTGTCCTTCTTCGGGCGCGAGACACCGGTTGAGCTTGACTTCTTACAAGTCGAGAAGATCTGAGCAAGCTGCCAGCGAGCAGCCGGGCCGACTGACGGTCATCGGCTGCCCGTCTTTTAAACCGAAGCGGAGCAGAGAACAACATGGCAAAAAAGGTCGTCGCAGTCGTCAAGTTAGAGATCGAAGCCGGAAAAGCCAACCCGGCGCCGCCAATTGGCCCGGCACTGGCGCAGCACGGCATCAACCTGATGCAGTTCTGCAAAGAGTACAACGCCCGCACGGCCGGGCGCATTGGCGACATCATCCCGGCGGAGATCACGATCTACTCGGACCAGTCGTTCAAATTCATCTTGAAGACGCCGCCCACCGCCTCGCTGATCCGCAAGGCGCTGGGTATTGAGAAAGGCTCCTCGGAGCCGAATCTGGAGAAGGTCGGCACGCTGACGCGCGCCCAGTTGCGCGAGATCGCCGAGATCAAGATGCCCGACCTGAACGCCTACGACCTCGAAGCGGCCATGAGGCAGATCGAGGGCACGGCCCGTAACATGGGCGTCATCGTCTCCGACGAATAGCCGATCAACGTGGGAGGGGCTACCCGCGACCGGGAGGCCCCGTCAACACCACAAGGAGAACACCATGCCAAAACACGGCAAGAAATATCGCGACAGCCTCGCAGAACTAGACCGGGACAGGCTCCACGAGCCGCGTGAGGCGCTTGAGCTTGTCAGGCAGTTTGCCAAAGCCCGCTTTGACGAAACCGTCGAAGTTCACATGCGGCTGGGCATCGACCCGCGCCATGCCGAGCAGCAGATTCGCGGCGTGCTCCTGATGCCAGCCGGGTTGGGCAGGACGGTGCGTGTGCTCGTCTTTGCGGAGGGCGATGCAGCCCGCACCGCCGAACAGGCGGGGGCCGACATCGTTGGCTCCGACGAGATCATCGAGCGAATCGACAAAGAGGGTTTTACCGACTTCGACATGGCGGTCGCCGTGCCGGAGATGATGCGCAAGATCGGGCGTCTGGGCAAGGTGCTGGGGCCGCGCGGGCTGATGCCCAGCCCAAAGGCCGGGACGGTCGTCCAGCCGGAGGACATCCCGCGCGTCATCGAGGAGGCGCGGGCGGGCCGCGTCGAGTATCGCAACGACCGCACGGCCAACCTGCACGTGCCCATTGGCAAGGCCAGCTTCGAGGTTGATGCTTTGATGGAGAACTTCACCGCGCTTATGGACGCGATCCGTCGTGCACGGCCTGCGTCTATGAAAGGCGTGTACGTCCGGAAGCTGGTTGTCACGTCCACGATGGGGCCGGGGATCAAAGTCGATCCTAATCTGGCCCTGGCGCTGGAAGCCAAGTAGCTGGCACCCCGCACCGGCGCGCGGTATAATCCCGCCCCGTCAGCGGGGTGTTCTACCCGTACAACCGAATACGACTGATTATCGCCGAAGACCGCTGGTGCTGCGTGAATAAGGCGAAAGGCTCTGTTCACCGGCTAATTCTGCCCGCCGAGGCGAAGGACGCGCGAAACCCGATCCACGTGGTGTGGGTGCGGAAAACGTAAAAGGTGCGCTGGTCTTCGTCTGGCAGGCGAAGACCTTTTGCTTTAGATGCGCATTCACCGGCCTCGGTGCCGGGAAAGAAGGGAGGCGAGTGTAGATTGGCACTAACAAGAAAGCGTAAAGAAGAGCTTGTCGCCGAATACGCGGACATGCTCGGCCAGAGCAGGGCGCTCATCTTCACCGAGTATCGTGGCCTGAACAACACGGAAATGACCCGGTTGCGCCGCGCTGTGCGTGAAGCCAACGGCACCTACCGCGTCGTCAAGCTCACGCTGCTCAAGCGTGCGCTTGAGGATGGCGGCTACGCGGTGCCTGAGTACCTGAGCGACACGCCGATTGCCATCGGTTTTTGCTTTGATGAGATCCCAGGCGTCGCCAAGGCGCTGACCGAGTACGCCGACGAATCGGACTTCCTGATGATCCAGGGCGGCCTGATGGGGGAGGATCTGCTGAGCGTCAGGCAGATCGAGTCCATCGCCGACCTGCCGCCGCTGGAAGTGCTCCGGGCGCAGATCCTTGGCCTGTTTGATGCGCCTGTGGCCAATCTGGTCGGTGTCGTCCAGGCTGGCGTGGCCCAGGTGATCAATGTCCTTAATGCCTACGTCGAGCAGGGCGAGGGTGTGCCCGCCGCGGCGACCGAGTAGCGTGAGTCATCATCACATCACCTTTTTATCTGAGGAGGATCGATAAACTATCATGGCCGATCTGGAAAAACTGGTTGAGGAGCTGAGCAGCCTGACACTCCTGGAGGCGGCACAGCTCAAGGAAATGCTGGAAGAGCAGTGGGGCGTTACCGCTGCCGCGCCGATGGCCGTCGCTGCAATGCCTGGCATGATGCCCGGCGGTGACGGCGGTGCCGAAGAAGAGAAGACCGAGTTCGACGTGGTGCTGGCCGAGATCGGCCCCAAGAAGATCCAGGTCATCAAGGCCGTGCGCGGCCTGACTGAACTGGGGCTTGGGGAGGCCAAGGAACTGGTCGAGGGCGCGCCCAGCGTCGTCCTGGAGGGCGTCGCGAGGGAGCTGGCCGAGGATGCCAAGGCCAAGCTCGAGGCGGAAGGCGCGACGGCGGAGATCAAGTAGGGGCGTTTTGCGAAGCGTCCGGGATTGCCCCGGCGCGCCCCGCTCCGTAGCTCAGGAGAAACGAAAGCAGACCACCCGGCTTGGCCGGGTGGTCTGTGTGTGTCTGTTCGTAACCTGGCGATTATTCGAGCTCGATTGCCGCGCCGACGGCCTCGCCACCCCCCAGACACAGCGCAGCCAGGCCGCGCGTCAGGCCGCGCGCCTTGAGCGCGTACAGCAGCGTGACCAGCACCCGCGCCCCACTGCACCCGATGGGGTGACCGAGCGCCACCGCTCCGCCGTTCACGTTGACCTTGTCCCAGTCCCAGTTGTGGCCCTGCTGCGTCATGTCGCGCCCGTTGGCGAGCGCCTGGGCAGCAAAGGCTTCGTTCAGCTCGACCAGATCAACGTCGTCCAGCGACCACCCGGCCCGCTCCAGGACAATTGGCATCGCCTTGGCAGGGGCGGCGAACAGCCACTTTGGCTCGACGGCGGCCTGTCCCTGGGCGACCACTCTGGCCAGCGGCTTGATGCCCATCTCATCGGCCTTGGCCCGGCTGGCGAGCACAACCGCCGCCGCGCCGTCGTTGAGGCCCGGCGAGTTCCCGGCCGTGACCTTCCCATCCTCCCGGAAAACCGGGGGCAGCTTGGCCAGCGCCTCCATTGAGGTGTCACGACGAGGTGCCTCGTCCGTATCGACGACGGTCACGCCCTTGCGGGTTTTGATTTCGACGGGCAGGATCTCGTCCTTGAAGCGCCCCTCGTCGATGGCGGCGATGGCCTTTTGGTGGCTCCCCAATGCGAACTCGTCCATGTCCTGGCGAGTCACTCCGAACTTCTCGGCGATCAACTCGGCTGCGTTGCCCATCAGCCAGTCCTCAAACGAGCACCACAGGCCATCCGTGATGTCCGAGTCGAGCAGCTCCATGTGGCCGAGCTTCTGCCCGCTGCGCCCCTTCGGCACCAGGAAGGGAGCCTGGCTCATGCTCTCCATGCCGCCGGCGATGTACAGATCGCCGTCTCCCACGCGGATCGCGTTGGCCGCGATCATGAGGGTCTTCAGGCCGGAGCCGCATATCTTGTTGACCGTGGTGGCCCCGACGTGGCCGGGCAGCCCACCGTGTATGGCCGCCTGTCGGGCGGGGGCCTGACCGCTCCCGGCCTGCACCACCTGTCCCATGTACACCTCGTCGACCGCTACCGGGTCGATGCCCGCGCGCGCGACGGCCTCGCGTACAACCAGTGCTCCCAACTGGGGCGCGCTCACGGGGGCGAGGCAGCCCATCAGCCTGCCGACGGGGGTGCGAACAGCACCTAAGATAACGGGTTCGCGTTGGTTATGATTGGTCATCACTTTTCCTTTTCTGATTGTTTTGTGTGGTGCCGTGCGGGAACATCTCATCCCACAAGGCATGCAAACGCGCGTATGTTTCGTCGATCCATTCGGGGATCGTGCGGGTTTCGGCGATCACGGTCATGTAGCTCGTGTCGCCTGCCCAACGAGGGACGACGTGCTGGTGTAAGTGCGCGGCAACACCGGCTCCCGCGGCCTGCCCCTGGTTAATCCCGATGTTAAACCCATCCGGGTTGTAGGCAGCCCGCAGCACCCGCATTGCCTGCTGAGTAAGGCACATAAGCTCGGTGAGGGTGGCCTCGTCCAACTCGTCCAGCTTCCCCACGTGTTGGTAGGGCACGACCATCAGGTGGCCGTTGTTGTAGGGATACAGGTTGAGCGTGACAAAGCACCGCTCACCGCGAGCCAGCACGTGCTCGGCTGCGTCGTCGTCTGAGTGCGCCTTGTGGCAGAAGATGCACTCATCGTCGTGACCCGGAGACTCGCCTTTGAGGTAGGGCATACGCCAGGGTGTCCAGAGGTGATCGGTCATAAGCTTGAGGATACTCACAAATGGTAATGTGTTCGGTCTTGCCCGCTCCCCATTCTAGCCCGAAATCAGCCCCCATACAACGGGATCATGCCGCCGACTACATCCGAAACCTATCAGGTTGTTTGAAGACGTATGTATCTCAATCGCAGCCGGGTGCACGAGTGACTTGTCAGCAAACGAGTTCTTTCACCCGCTGCGCCCGGCCAGGGGGCGCAGAGTGGTGAGTTGTGATATACTGCCAGCGAATCGTCACTCACGGGAACACCTGGTGGTCTTACTCCATGATGCACACGGGTGGAACATGTCGTTAAAGGATAACGGTGCAATGAAGAGGCATCACATCCTGCTGGTCGAGGATGATCGCGCTCTTCTGACTGGTATGTCCGACCTGCTGGTGATGGCGGGCTACGAGGTTTCCAGCGCCATGGATGGGGCCGATGCGCTCAAATTGCTCGGAAAGATGCCCAGCCATCCCGACCTGATCGTCTCCGATATTCGCATGCCCAATATGGACGGTTACCAACTTCTGGCGGAGGTCAAGGAGCGCCCGGAGTGGCTGTCAATCCCCTTCATATTCCTGACGGCCAAAGGCGAGAAGGAGGATGTCCGCGATGGGAAGCTGCGTGGGGTGGACGACTACCTGATCAAGCCCTTCGAATTTCAGGACTTACTGGTGTCCATTCAGTCTTGCCTGAGCCGCCGCGAGCAGTTAGACGCCTTGCAGGAGTCGCGGTTCGACGCGCTCAGGCATCGCATTCTGACCATCATCAACCACGAGTTTCGGACCCCCATCAGCCTGATCCTGGCCTACGCCGATCTGCTGGAACAAAGCCCCTCCTTTAAGCACTCGTCCGAACTGCGCCAGTACGTCAGCGGCATAGTTGACGGAAGTGAGCGCCTGTGGTTCCTGATCGAGAGCTTCCTGACGCTGGCCGAGCTTGAGAGCGGCTATGGCACCAAGATGTACGAGCGGCGAAAAGAGGAGATCACCGATCTGGAAGGACTCGTTCAAGGGGTCATCAAGTCGCTGCAGGTCAGGGTCGACAATGCGGGTGTCGATCTTAAACTGGTCGTCGAGGGGGCGCTGCCCACTTTTGAGGGCGAGCGCAACTATCTCAGAATCACCCTGCGGCACCTGATCGACAACGCCATCAAGTTTTCCCCGCCCGGTAAAAAGATGCCGGTCACGGTTAAGGTCGAGGCCGACGACCGCTACTTAACCTTTGCCGTATCAGACAAAGGGCAGGGTATTCCTCCCGACGAGCAGCCGATGCTGTTCAATGCGTTCCACCAGGTCAACCGGGACGAGTACGAGCAGCAGGGGGCCGGTGTTGGGCTTGCGATTGCAGAGCACGTCGCGCAGCTTCATGGGGGGCACATCGAAGTGGAGAGCGAGGTCGGAGAGGGAAGCTGCTTCCGGCTGTTTATCCCCGTTACCGCCCCTGATCGAGACACAAAGCGTGTGAATACGACTGACTGAGGGTGTTATGGCCGATACGTTGTCCAACCTGGCCGAGTTCGCCCAATCCGTTGGGCCGGAGGTCATTTACGCCGTCGTGATGGCCGGTATGTGGCTGGCGATTACGGGCATTTACGTCCCCGGCACAGGGGTGCCCGAAGCGCTGGCGCTGGTTGTCCTGATTATCGCCGGTGTGGGGTTGATCGTGCTGCCCGCGAACCCGGTCGGCGTCGTGATGCTGGTCATCGCGCTGGGGTGCTTCCTGGCGCTGATCTACTTCTCGGATTTCTGGTATCTCATCGTCGTGGGCATGCTGTTCCAGATAATAGGTTCGATCTTTCTGTTTCGTGCAGGATCACGTCCCAGCATCTGGTCGATCATCCTGCTCAATGCCGTTGCGCTGGCCTACCACCAGATCATCCTGCTGCCGGGCCTGCGCATCCAGAGTAAGGCCAAGCGGTTGGATGCCGACGCGCTGATCGGCATGCAAGGTGAGGTCGTCAGCACGCTCGACCCGGTCGGCACGGTGCGAATCCAGGGCGAACTGTGGCGCGCCCACTCACAGGAAGTGGTCGAGGCGGGCCAGTTGGTGCGCGTGCTGGAGCGTCGCGGGCTGGAGCTTGTGGTCGCGCCGCCGGGGCAGGCCGAAGACGTAGCCGAAGCCGGGCCGTCGGTCTGACCCACTCACCGGCCGGGAACGGCACGTCCGCACGGTTTTCCTTGCCCGGCTCCGGGCATCACCTCTGATCGGTGTTTTGCTCCGCGAACGAGCAGGGCGGCGAGGACATTCCCTCGCCGCCGTTTTTTACGGGACGGACTCTGCCTGGCGTGCTACTTCTCCAGCTCTTCATCGATGATCTGCTGGAAAGCAGACAGCGGCTGTGCGCCGACCAACTGCACCCCGTTGATGAAGAAGGTCGGTGTGCCGGAGACGCCGTGGGAGCGGGCGTCGCTGGCGTCGTCGTCAACCTCGCTGCTGTATTTCCCCGTCTCCAGGCACTCGCGGAATTGGTCTGTGTCAATGTTCCCCACCTGCCCGGCCAGCGCGACGTAGTCGTCGATTGTGCTGTACGCGCCCGGGTCGGTGAACAATCCGTCGTGGTATTCCCAGAACGCATCCTGCTCGTGAGCGCACTCCGCTGCCTGGGCGGCCCGATCGCCGCCCACGGCCGGGAAGTCACGGTATACGAAGCGGATCTGGTCACCGTACTCGTCAAACAGGGCATCCAGCGTTTCGTCACGGAAGCGTTTGCAGTATCCACACCTGAAGTCGCTGAACTCGATGATGGTGACCGGCGCGTTTTTCGGTCCCAGGAAGGGATCGTCGTCCGCGCTGATGTCATCCGTGGTCGAAGGCTGCTGCTCGGCGGCCCCGATCTGCTCGGCCAGCGCTGCCACCGTCTGGTCTATACCGCGGTTGAAGGCAAAGAGTGCCATCAGGTACCCGATCAGCCCGCCTAGCACAAGGGCTACCACTCCTACACCGGCGCTGATCACCCAGGACTTGGGGATCACGATCACGTCGTCGTCGTCGCGTGGCTCGTTGGGGGGTTTTCTACGGCTGCGTTCCTCAGAAC
The DNA here is from genome assembly GCA_964603985.1 of uncultured Anaerolineae bacterium. Lineage (GTDB taxonomy): Bacteria > Chloroflexota > Anaerolineae > Aggregatilineales > UBA3940 > CAZRXG01. Next base: position 9,033 of record CAZRXG010000025.1, read on the forward strand.
TCATATCTTCTCCCGATCTTTTTTAGTGTTTTGTCTGCTAATTATGACAGCTTTTTCGCCGAATTGCCCGTGTTTTGTGGCCTATGGGCGCATTTTGCCGGGATTTCTCGTGTGAGTCACGGTTCGGGGAATTTGAGCACGGATTACCAGCAGTGCTATAATGGGCTTTGCTGGGGTGTTTTCCATGCGGAGAGGCTAACAGTGGGCGATAACCGAGATAGAGTCCTGGTGATCGATAGTGACCGTCATGAGGCGTCCCTTCTGGTCGAGACAGCCCTGGAGCCTTTTGGCTACGATGCTGAGTGGATAGACAACGGTGGGATAGGTCTGTCCTTGATCATGGAAAACCCACCGGATGTGCTGCTGCTCGACCTTGACCTGGAGGGACTCAGCGGCCAGGATATCCTGGCTGCCTTGAATGCTCAGGCGATTGACATACCGGTCATCGTCCTGACCGACAGGGGATACGAGGGGGAAGCGCTCCACGCTTTCCGGTTGGGCGCGAAGGATTACCTGGTCCGCCCGCTGCGCGAGGCCGAGGTCATCCAGGCGGTTGAGCGCTCTCTGAAAGAGATCCGCCTGCGCCGCGAGCGAGAAACCCTGCTCGCCGAAGTCCAGTACGCTGCCCAAGAAGCCCAGCAGCGCCTTACCGAGCTTAAAACCCTGATGGGGATCGGCAAATCGGTGACGGCGCTGGGAAGGCCGGAGCAGGTCTTTGACCGTGTGGTGCGCGCCGCCGTCTATTTGACCAGGGCCGAGTCGGCTGGCCTGTTCCTCAGGGATTCCTCCTCAGAAGGACTGGTCCTGCACGCCGGTCAGAATCTGAGCCGCAACCTGCTGGATCGGATGGGCCAGCAGGTCGAGGATGGGCTTGCCTCGCTCGTCATGCGCTCCCAGGAGACCTACATCGCCACCAGCGAGGATTTCCAGCAGTTCCAACCGGCGCAGGAAGACGCGCGGGCCATCATCTACGCGCCGCTGGTCATCCACGAACGGCCCATCGGCCTGCTGTGGGTGGCCAACACGCGCCTCGCCTTTGAGTATCACATGAGAGACCTGATGACGGCGCTGGCCGATTATGCCGCCATCGCGGTCGTCAACGTGCGCTTTTTCTCTGCGATGCAGGAACGCTCCCGGCAGCTTGAAGTGGCCTACAACCAGCTTCGGGCGCACCAGGGGGATGCAGCCAGCACCGAGCGGGCCAAGCGCCAGGGCGCTGTGGAGATGGCGCTCTACATGCGCCGCCCGCTCACCGAGCTGCTGGGCAACATGAACCTGTTCCGCACGGGCGAGATGGGCCCGCTGCACATGCAGCACCAGGCGGCGGTGGACGTGATGCACCGCCAGCTTGCCGATCTGGTTGACCTGATCGACAGCTTGGTGCCGCACGACGACGAGCTTTAGAGATGGCATTGGCGAGGGTGGTAGCACGGGGATTGTTGTTACGGGGGCGGCTTGGCCTTGCGCGGCGGAAAAAGGCGGAGCGCAGCCAGGAGGTCAGCGGCGAGGCGGGTAAAGGCGACGACGAACCCGCGTCGTGGGTGCCTGCACTGACGGTGTTCAACCAGGTGCAGGCCTACATGACGGTGGCCCGCCTCGGTGACCAGGGCATCCCGGCCCGCCTCCGGCGCGAGGCGGCCAGCCGCGCCCTGCCGGTCAACGTCGGCCTGCTGGGATTGATCGACGTGATGGTGCCCGAACTGATGCTTGAGCAGGCGCTGGAGATCGTCGAGGACCTGGCCGAGGCCGAGGTCGTGCCGGACGAGGAAACTCCAGATTGATAGATGAGCGCGGCGCTGCGAGGTTCCAGGGCCGCGCTTTTTGATTCGGAAGGGTAAACCGGTGGCTAAAACGCGACACAACGCCATCACCGACGTGCCGGGGATCAGGGTGGGCCACGCCCACGACCTTGGGGCCATCACCGGCTGCACGGTCGTCCTGTGCGAGGACGGCGCGGTCGGCGGGGTTGACCAGCGGGGCGGTGCGCCCGGCACGCGTGAGACCGACCTGCTGCGCCCGCTGCACATGGTCGAGAAGGCTCACGCGGTGCTGCTGACCGGGGGCAGTGCCTTCGGGCTGGATGCCGCCGGAGGCGTGATGGCCTACCTTGAGGAGCGGCGGGTTGGCTTCGACGCCGGGGTGGCACGCGTGCCTATCGTCCCGGCGGCGGTGCTGTTCGACCTGACGATAGGCGACCCGGACGTCCGCCCCGATGCGGCGATGGGCCTCGCCGCCTGCCAGGCGGCCACCGACGGCCCGCTTGAGCAGGGGTGCGTCGGGGCCGGGACGGGGGCCTGCGTCGGCAATGCGTTCGGGCCGGGTTTCCAGACCAAAAGCGGCATCGGCACGGCCAGCGTGGACCTGGGCGGCGGGCTGGTGGTCGGCGCGCTGGTCGCCGTCAACGCCTTCGGCGACGTGATCGACCCGGTCGGCGACCAGATCGTCGCCGGGACGCGCAAGCCGCCGGGCGGGAAGGAGTTCGCCGACACGCTGGCTACCCTGCGCACGTTCATTGGCAAGACGGCCATGCGCTTCGCCGGCCGCAGCACGGTGATCGGCGTCGTGGCGACCAACGCCGGGCTGACCAAAGAGCAGGCCAACAAAGTCGCGCAGATGGCCCAGGCCGGGCTGGCACGCACGATCCGCCCGGCACACACCCTGTTCGATGGCGACACCATCTTCGCGCTGGCGACGGGCAAAAAGTCCGCCGACGTGAACGTCGTGGGGGCCTACGCCGCCGAGGTCTTCGCCGGGGCCGTGCTCAACGGCGTGCGGGCGGCCACCTCACTGGGCGGGCGGCCATCGGCGGGCGATTTTCCGGCGGCCTGAGCGCGGCGGGCGGCTCACCAACCGCCCCAACAGGCGAGTCGGCTCGCGGGCTGCGCCCACTGGCGTCCACCGACTTGCCCCGTCTGTGTCCTCGTACTATCATCCGTACATCAAGCAGGAAGAGGAGCCAACGAGCGCATCATGAGCGATGTCGAGCAACCCGTCGCCGATGCCGGGCGGAAGCATCTGCCCGCCTACGCGACGCCTTTCATCGGGCGGCAGGCAGAGGTCGAGGCCATCCAGGCGCGGTTAAAAGAGACGCGTGACGGTCGCGGCGGCGGTCTCGCCATCCGCGCCGCGAGCGGGGCCGGGAAGACGCGGCTGGCTCACCAGGCGGCGGCGGAGGCCGACGGCCAGGATATGACGGTGGTCTTCATCGTCTGCCGGGGGAGTCTTCATCGTCCCTACCAGCCTATCACCGACCTCGTCCGGGTGCTCCTGGGCGTCGACGCCGGTCGCCCGGCGGAGATCCAGCGCACGCAGCTCGTGGAGGGGCTGACCTACCTTGACCTGCCCGAGCTGATCCCCGACTTCGGCGATCTGCTCAACCTGCCTGCCGCGCAGGACGCCCCCGCGCAGGATGCCCAGTCGCACACCGAGATACCCGCCAACCCCTCGGAGGAGGCGGCCCTGACGGACACCCTGGCGCACTTGTTGGAAGGACTCGCCAGACGGGGGCACCGGGCGCTCCTGATCTTCGACGACCTGGACCAGGCCCATCATGCCGCCCAGGTGGTTCTCATCTCCCTGGCGGAGGAGCTTGTCAGGCAGCCCATGCTGCTGCTGGCGACCTTCGCACCGGACGCGCCGGAGCGGCTCCAGATGGCTTTTGGCATGTCCGTGCTTGACCTGCCATATCTCACACAGGAAGAGACACTTGGCCTCGTCACGGCCCTGCTTGAGGGCAAGGGTCTGGCAACCGGGCTGGCGGATCGCCTGTGGGCGCACACCGCCGGGCACCCGTTGTTTACCACCCTGCTGATCGAGCACCTGCGCGAGGCCGGGCAGATCGGCGAGGAGGACGCCTCCGGCCAGATCGGCCTTGCCGGGGATGTGACGCTTTCCTCGGTCGAGGAATTGATCCTCAAGCGGCTCGACCACCTGCCGGGGCACCAACGCCAGTTGTTGGAGTACAGTGCCGTCCTGGGTGATGGTTTCCGGATCGGCGCGCTGGGCACGCTGCGCGGTCGGCCCTACAGCGACACACTGTACGCCGACCTCACGGCGCTGGTCGAGGTGGGCTGGCTGGAGCGCACGGGCACAGCGCGGCGTGCAAGCTACCGCTTTGCCCAGCGCCTGATGCATGAGACCCTCTACGAGAGCCTCCCGTCCGAGCAGCGAGCCGATCTCCACCGCCGGGCGGGGGATTATTACGCCGTCCCCAGCACGGGCCGCAGGTTGCGCGTCGAGAACGCGACCTACCACTATCTCAAGATCGGCGATGTCGAGCGCGCCCTGACGGTGATCGGGATGGCGCTGACGCGGGCACGCCAGGCCGGAGATCGGAGGCAGGTGATGGCGCTGTACCGGCGCGGAGCCGAGGTCGCCGCAGCCTCGCCTGCCTTCGCCGGGGAACAGATTGCCATGGCCGAGGCGCTGGGGGATCTCTACGCCGTCGAAGAGGACTACGAGCAGGCAGCCTGGGCCTACGGCGAATTGGCTCCGGCGAGCGCTCCGGCGATGCTTTTAGGCAAGCTGGGCCTGGTCCTGCTGGCGGTTGACCCGGCCCGCGCCGCCAGCGTGCTGACGCGGGTCTCTCCGGCGGCCCCGCGCGCGCACCCCGGCGACCTCTACTGGCGGGTCGAGGCCGGGCTGGTGTGGGCGCTGGCCCGGAGCGGGCACGTCTACGACGCCATCCGCCGCAGCCGCGACATTCTGGGGGCGCTGGGCGAGACGGCGGGATTCGGCTCGGCCCGCACGCTTCTGCGGGGGACGCTGGGCATGGCGCTCTTTTACCACGACGATCCGCAGGAGGCGCAGCCGCACCTCGAATCGGCGCGGGCAGGCTGGGGAGCGCGCAACGAGCAAGAGGGGATCATGCTGATCAACCAGATATTGATCGAGGTTCCCATCGAGACCATCACCAGGCAGTGGATGCGCTTCGTGCTGCGCCCGCTGATCGAGCGCGACAGCCCGGACGAGAGCACCCAGCCCGCCCCGCACACGTCCTGAGCGCGCCGGGCGGAAGCCTTCTTCGCAGGCGGATGCCGGTTGACAGTCCGCCTTTTCCCCGATACCCTCTCCACGCTGATCGCAGCACTACAAAGATACGAGCGCCCTCAAAGCTGCTTACAACGGGCAAACCAGGATTACCATGCTGTTTCTCGATGTCTTCTCGTCAAGCGCGCTGCCGCTCTTCGTCCTGATCGGGATCGGCTTCCTCGCCGACAGGCTCCTCAAGCCGGATATAACGACGCTCTCCAGGCTGAACTTCTACATCTTACTGCCCGCCGCGCTGTTCATGCTGGTCTACGAGACCGATCTCCAGATCGACGAGATCCTGAGGATTGGCGCCTTTACGCTGGTTCACACGGGCATTCTTTTTTTGCTGGCTATGGTGGTGTTTTCGGTTGGGTCGCTGGCCGAACAGCGGCCCACCCTGGTCCTGGGAACCGTGTTCTCCAACTTCGGGAACTACGGTATCCCGATGATGCTGGTGGCGTTCGGCCAGCAGGGGGTCAGCGTCATCACGATGGTGCTGGCCGCCCAGGTGATCCTCGTTTTCACCGTTGGAGTGGTGCTGTTCGGTGCTGGACAGGATGGTTTCAGGCAGTCGCTGTCCAGGCTGGTCCGGTACCCGACTCTGTACGCCATCGCGCTTGGCTCCGCGCTGCGCATCCTGCACGTCACGCTGCCCCCACCGATCCAGGTGCCGTTTGATCAGTTGGTCGTCGGGTTCATCGTGATGGCGCTGGTGACGCTCGGCGCGCAGCTCTCAAGGAGCCAGGTGGCAGGCGATACGGGGCCGGTCGCGGTGGTGACGGTGATACGCCTGATCGTCTCTCCTCTGGCTGCGGCGGCGCTGACTCTGGCCTTCAACTTCGAGCCTGAGATGTCACGCATCCTGATCGTGGCGATGGGCGTGCCGGTTGCCATCAATACCTATATCCTCGCCCTGGAGTTCGACCGGGACCCGGCGCTCGCATCGCGGATGATACTCTGGACAACGCTCATCAGCGCGGTTAGTATTCCTGCGCTGCTGCTGATTCTGCGTTAACGTCTATGGAGGCACACATGTCAGACGCCGACGGCGCTTTCAACTGGCAGGCCATCCGGCAGACCGGCTTCATGTTCGTGTTTCTGGCGCTGGCCTACGCGCTGATCGCATCGTTCGGGCGCGCCGCTTACCTGGGCTTTACCCAACCCGATCTGCCCAGCGAGGAGATCGCCACCCTGAGCGCAGGCTTTGTCGCCGGGCCGGTCTACGGGTGGTCGGTGCGTGGGCTGATCGCCCTGCTCGCGCTGGCGCACGGGTTTGCGCTGGCCCGCCGCCTGGAGGGCGAGCGCGCGTTGCTGCATGCTCTGGTGATGGGCGTCCTGGCGCTGGCCGTCATCGCGCTGGTCCGGCTGGGCATCGGTCGTATCTTCCCCACTGCGGCGGCTGCCGCCCGGATCGCGGGCGACGCGCTGACGTACGTTGTGTCGCTGGGGCTGGCCCTGCTGGGATCGCAGTTGTATCGGCGCAAAGCGGACGAAGCTCCCGGCGATGCCGGTGACGAGGAAGAGGCAGAAGCAGAGGTAGAGGTAGAGGGGCAGGAGGACGAATCGCCGGGCGAGGACGAGGAGGGCGATTCCTGAGAAGGCTCAGGCACCACCTTGCAGCCGGGCCTTGAGGCCGGGTGCGAGCCTGTCCCAGAGGCGCACGCTGGCGTAAGCGGCCAGGATGGTGAAGGCAAACATCGCAACGAAGACGTAGCGCGCCTCGATCAGCAGGGGAGCGGCTACCGCCGTCGCGTACACGACCCACGCCGCGAGCGGGAAGATCCGCCGCCAGCGCTCTCGCCAGGCCAGCACCACCCCCACCAGCCCGCCCAGCAGACCCCAGAAATGCCAGATGTACATCAGCAGACGCCGCCACAGGCCGGGGATGGTCAACACATCACGCGCCGAGGCCCGCCCGCGCAAGAAGCTCTCCAGCACCTGGCGGGCGCCAACCTCGGACCGGGGCACGAGCATGACCGTACCGTAGGGCTGGAGGTACGCGCCGAGCGTGTCACCGGCCATGCGCCCCATCCACTGCCCCGGCGCGGATAGGATGTTCTCGACCCCGGCTGACAGGTACTCGCCGCCCTCGGTGTGTACGTCCTCCTCCCCGTAGGCGAGGGTCTCGGCCTTGGCCTGGGCAAAGGCCCTGCCGGTCAGCTCTCGGCCATCTTCACGTGAGGATCGCCAGATGTGGCTGAAAGCCGAGTTGGCGATGGGGACAAGCTCCCCGCTGATCAGCGCGGTGCGCGCCATCCAGGGCGTGATCACCAGGATCATCACGCCGGTCAGCCAGGCGACCCCGCCGAGCGCGCGCCGCCGCTCTTCTGGGCGCAGCAGCGCGTGGATCGCCAGCAAAGCCGGAAACAGGATCGGCTGCGGTCTGGTCAGGACGGCGATGCCCAGGATCAGCCCCGCCAGCCGGTACGTTCCCCAGCCGTCCTGCGCGGCGGCCCGCAGGTAGACCAGCATGAACGCCGCGAACAGCGCGATGAACAGCGTCTCGGTGGCGACCGAGCCAAGCACGAAAATGTAACGCGCGTCGAGCGCCTGCGCGACGAGCGCCACGCGTGCCACTCGCTGGCCGAACAGGTGGCGGGCGATCAGGTAGACCAGCACCACCGTCAGCGTGTCGAGCACCACCTGCCCGGAGCGCACCGCGACCATCTGCGCGACGGGCGCGCTGTCGGGGATGAGGTTCAGAAACGGGAGCAGGAAAAGCGGGTAGACCGGCCCGACGGAGGTGAAGGCCCCCGCCGGGTTGTTGGGAAGCCAGAGCCGCCACGGTCGCCGCGCGGCGTGCATGTAGTAGCTCGCGTCGCCACCGTGCGGGTCTCCGTCGATGTAGAACGCCACCAGGACGGCGATGCGCAGCACCAGCGCCGCCGCCAGCACGATCCAGACGAAGCGATCCAGACGGGCAGATGAGCGCGGCATCCCCGGTTTTCAGTCGCCCAGCAAGTGCTTACCCTGCATGTCGCCCGGCACGGGTACGCCCATCAGATCCAGGATCGTCGGGGCAACGTCCATCAACTGGCGGCCCTTGATCTCCCGGTTCGATTCCGGTTGGCGTGGATCGTACAGGATGAACATGCCATTCGAGGCGTGGTTGGCGTCGTCGGGGCCGGTGTCATTCTCGAAGGTGTAGATGCCCCCGTGCCCGAAGCTGCCCACCGAGCGCCAGTCCAGGTTGCCCCAGTAGATGATCAGGTCGGGCGGGATGTTGCGCACCTTGTGGTAAATCTCCTGCGGCTTGTAGACCACCGTGCCGATGTCGTTCCCGTCGGGGTCGGGGATCGCCTTGAAGCGCTCGATCAGCTCGTCGCGGACGCGCTCGTAGTCCTCGCGTTTGATCACGCCCTGCGGCTCGCGGCCCTCGACGTTCAGGAAGACGCGCCCGTAGTAGCCGCCCTCGCCCCAGGCAATTGTTTTCTCCCAGTCGATCTCGACCTTGGCCAGCGGCGTCAGGACGCGCCTGCCATTCTCGTCGAACTGGTCTTCCGGCGGCTCCTCCTTGAGCGTCAGGTAACCGTTGCGCCACAGCCACTCGTTGATGCAGATGCCGCCGTCCATCTTCTTGCCGCCGTGATCGGAGACCACCAGCACCATCGTATTGTCGTCGATCTTATTCAGCATGCGGGCCATCTGAGCGTCGATCATCTGGTAGTACTCTTTGATCGCGTCCTCGTACTTGTTGCCCGGTTCGTACTTGCGGTGCTCGTGATCCATGAACGACCACATGCCGTGGTGGATGCGGTCCACGCCCATCTCCACCCACATGAAGTAATCCCAGGGCTGGCTCTCCTGGAGGTAGTTAAGCACCTCGAAGCGCATCTCGGTCATGTCCCACAACTGCTTGAGCAGCCAGTCTTTATCGGGCGTGCGGAAGTTGCGGACGTCGACCTCGTAGCGCGGCGCAATCGACATGATCTTCTCAGCCATCTCACTGGGGAAGGTGAAGCCGCTCTCCAGGCTGGGCGTCAGGAAGCTGGAGACCAGGACGCCGTTCACCGGCTTGATGGGGAAGGTCTGCGGCACACCGACCAGCACCACCTGCTTCCCGGCCTCGCCCAGAATCTCCCATGTGCGCGGCTCCTTGACCGCCGCACCGGTGGCGATGTACAGGTCGTCGTAGGTGTAGTTGCGCCGGTTGCGGAAGCCGTAAATGCCCAGCGTGCCGGGGTCTTTGCTTGACATCATCGACGACCAGGCCGGGACGGTGATGGCCGGGATGCTCGACTGAAGCTCGCCGTACACGCCGCCCGAATAAAGCTTGTTGAAGGTCGGTAGTTCGTCCCGCCACTTGTCGAAAACCAGCTCGGGCGCAGCGCAGTCCAGGCCGATCACCATCACCTTGCGGTCGCGCGAGCGACGCAATCGTTTAAACATGGCTTATTCACTCTTTCATCAACCAGCGTACCGGCAGATCGACTGTCGGGTACTTGACTCTACTTTTCTGACTTCTTGCGGCGCATCCCTTCGATCAACACCCTGCTGACCTCCGGGCGCGTGAACTCCTCCGGCAGCATCTCACCGCGTTCCAGCATCTCGCGCACCTGCGTGCCGGACAGGAAGACGTGATGAGAGGGGTCGTGTGGGCAGGTCTTCGCGCTGACGATCCCGCCGCACTTCTTGCAGTAAAAGGCGTGGTCGAAGAACAGCGGCGTGATGCCTATTGCGGCGTCATCGAACTCGTCGAAGATGTAGTGCGCGTCATAGGTGCCATAGTAGCCCTTGACGCCTGCGTGGTCGCGCCCCACGATGAAGTGCGTGCAGCCGTAGTTCTTGCGGGCGATGGCGTGGAAGATGGCCTCACGTGGCCCGGCGTAGCGCATGGCCGCCGGGAAGACGCCCAGCAGCACGCGCTCGGCGGGGTAGTAGTCACGCAGGATCGCCTGGTAGCTCTCGATGCGCACGTCGGCGGGGATGTCGTCCGCTTTGGTCTCCCCGACCAGCGGGTGCAGGAAAAGACCGTCGACGATCTCAAGCGCCGTTTTCTGGATGTACTCGTGCGCGCGGTGGATCGGGTTGCGCGTTTGGAAGGCGACGGTGCGCCGCCAGCCGGAGCGCGCGAACAAGCGGCGCGACTGGGCCGGGGTGTGCCGCAGCTCCGGGAAGTCGGTCCTGGCGGCCAGCGGCAGCTCGAAAACCCAGATCTCACCGGCCAGCAAAACTTCACCCTGCTTGTAGATCCGCGCCACGCCGGGATGCTTGTCCTCGGTCGTGCGGTAGACCTTCTCGGCCTCGACAGCCTTGTCGTAGGTGTATTTCTCGCTGACCTCGATCACGCCCATCAGGTGCAGGTCACCCTCAGGTGCAGGCTCGGCCAGCGCCGCCGACTGCCCGACCTCGATGTCGGCAGCCGTCTCCGCGTCGACCGGCAGGGTCACAGGGATCGTCCAGGGCAGGCCGTTCGTCAGGTACATGTCGTGCACCACATTGGTGTAATCTGCCTGGCCCATAAAGCCCGTCAGTGGGCTGAGCGCGCCGATTGCGATCAGTTCCAGGTCGGAGATGTTCATCGGCGGTAAGACAATGGTCTTTAACCCTCCGGCCATCTCGCGGGTGGCTTCGGCCATCTCCCCGCGCAGCATGCGGTTGATCAGCGTGCCCCCGTGCGGAGCAATCGAACCGACGTAGGATGGGGCAGCGTCAGAATTGGTTGTATTGTTCAAGGGTACACCTCTTGGGCGCGCAAATGTGTCAGGCATGAAAATACACGCATCTGCGCGCTCTTCCGATGCGTGCGGGCGGAGTCTACCACAAACGCCGCCTGCTGTCGAAGATCGCCGGATGCCGCTTCTCAGATCCCGGTTCCCTCGCCCGGCTCTTTGCAGCAAAAAAGCCCGCCCTCGCAGACGGGCGGGTCTCTCTGATCGTGCCGTGAGACGACCCGTGCGGCGAGAGAGGACTCAGGTATCGCCCGGACGGTTGTTTGGGGCGGCTACCGGATGTCGGCGTGGCCGTCGATCATACGATCCTCTCAAAAAGAGGTCACGTTCTAGGCATTGAACTCTTCCACAGCCTCCTTGATCGCCTGGCGGATACGCTCGTCGGGGATGTCTTCCGCGTCATCGTACTGCTTTCGATTGACCCAGATGTCTATCGTCCCGTCGGGCATTGTCCCGAAGTCAAGCACGGTGTCGGACAGGTCGGGGTATTGCACCAGCTTGCGCTTGACCATCTCTTCGATCTGCTCAGCTACGATGGTCGACGGTCTCTCGTAGTCTTCGACCTTGGCATCAGGGGCCATCTTTTTAAGCTGGTCGGATGTCTCACCCATCTGCCGCGTCCGGCGGGCGATGATCAGGGCCAGCACGGCGACCAGCAACAGCACTGCCACGCTTACCAGTATCGCTAATTGAACATACTGCATGGGTTTTTCCTCTCTGCTGGAATGGTGTCATCGTATCACCAGAGTCCCGGTTGACGGGGTCCCCGTAGCGAGCCTGCGGGGAATCGACTCTATCACACCTCCCGGGTGCGGACAAACACCTGTCGCCGGGGGATCGGGCGCAGTCGAGCCGCCATCTGGCCCTGACAGACGCCTCCCTATATGGTAGACTCCCGGCCAGGCTCGACCATACCGGCACCAGACTCTCTCGACAAGGACACCCTATGGCATCTGTCAAAGGATGCATAAAAGACCGGACCATCCACAGCCGGGCGCTCTGCAAACCCATGCGGCTGTGCCTTTATCTGCCGCCCTACTATGGCGACTTCAACGTCCGCTACCCGGTCGTCTACCTGCTGCACCCCTGGGGCGAGGACGAGCACTACTGGACGGACGAGCTGCGGTTCCACCAGGTCGCCGATCACCTGATCAATGCCGGGACGATCCCGCCCTTCATCGCCGTGATGCCACAGGGTGACAAGAGTTTCTTCGTTAACGCGGAGGACCCCGGCGGCGACTTCAGCATGATTGTCAGGCTGGCTCCCGACTTCTACGCAGGTGCGCTTGACGGTTACGGCGATTACGCGGACTACATTCTCCAGGATGTGATCCCCACCGTCGAGCGAACCGAGCAGACACGCACCGACCGGGCCGGGCGGGCGATCGGCGGTGTGTCAATGGGAGGGGCCGGGGCGGCGGTGCTGGCGTTCACGCATCCCCGGCACTTCGGCGCAGTCGGCATTCACAGCCCTTTTCTCTTCACCGCCGAGCGGCTTGGCCCGCCCTGGATATTCGGGCTGGGCGATGAGGAAGCTTTCGCCCGGCGCGACCCGGTTCACCTGGCGAAGCAACTGAGTCCGGGCGACGCGCTCCGCATTCACGTTGACTGCGGCGCGGACGACGAGCTGGGCATGTCGGCCCCGACTGCCGACCTGCACTACGCGCTGGTGGAGCGCGATGTCCCGCACGCCTACGTGGGCCTTCCCGGCAGGCACAACGCCGACTACTGGCGGGCCAATCTGGCACAATATCTCGGCTTCTACGCCGCAGGGTGGTGATCATGACGCGACGACGATACGCGACCTCGGCCTTGTGCTGTCTGGTGGTCGGGCTGGCACTGGCAGCCTGTAGCAGCTCAACGGCGTTGCCCGCGCCGCTGCCCACGCTTGGCGAAGAGGGCCTCGCCGCACCGGAGGCCGTTTCCACCGAACCGCCGACCCTCGCGCCGGAAAGCTCCTGGATTCAGCCCGGCGTGCCGCAGACGATTGCCGACCGCGTCGGCCCGGCGCTGGCGCAGGCCGGGTTTGTCCTGTCAGATTCCGCCGACGGCGCAACGCTGCGCGTGGTGCTCAACCCCGGCCCGGATGCCGTCCTGGCTGCGGAGTGGATTTACGTCGTGGCCGCGCCTTTCCCCACCGTGCCGGATGAGGTCTCGTGGGCCGGTTTGCAGAATTACTGGCTGACCGGCGACGCGGCGGCCCTGCCGGGTTTTGAGACGCCGCCGCAGGTCGTTGTCCCGGCCAGCGTGGCCGACCTGCTGATCGCGCAGGTGGGGCCGCCCGCTGGGGGGCTGCCGCTGAACATGGGTGACGCAGGGGGGCTGGTTGACATCGCCTGGAGTGTGCGCCCGTCGATCAGTGTGCTGCCCTTCGAGGCGCTTGAGCCGCGCTGGAAGATCCTCTCGCTGGACGGCCAGTCGGTGCTGGATAAGGCGCTCAACACAACCACCTACCCGCTCACCATCCGGGTGGGGGTGCTGGCCGGCAGCGAGGCCGCCGTGCAGGCCGCGACGATGCTCCAGGGGAGCGGAGTGTGGCAGCCGACCAACCGCGACCCGGCCCGGTTGACCAACGTCACCATGACAGGCGTCACCGCGCTGGTGCGCGCCACGGCCTCGCAGATGGTGGTCAAGGGCGTGGACTTCCCCGCCGAGCAGATCCTGCCCTTCCTGGCCGAGGCGGACATTCTCCACACCAGCAACGAGGTCTCCTTTACGCCCCAGTGCCCTGCGCCGAAGTGGGAAGGCCCGCCGCTTGACTTTTGCTCGCAGCCGACGCACTTTTCGCTTCTGCAAACGATCGGGTTGGATATCGTCGAGCTGACCGGCAACCACAACAACGACGTGGGCACTGCCGCCTTCGACTACACGCTGGATCTGTACAAGAACGGCGGCATCGTCTACTACGGCGGCGGGAGTGACCTGGAAGATGCACTCGCGCCGCGCGTCGTGCTGGCCCCCGACGGCACGCGCATCGCCTTTGTGGGCTGCAACTCGGCGGGGCCGTATACAGCCTGGGCGACGGAGTCCTCGCCGGGCGCGGCTCCCTGCGACGACTGGGCGGCGATCACGGAGCGGATCGCCGCGCTCAAGGCCAACAACGAGGCCGATGTCGTGATCGCCACGCTGCAATACCAGGAGCGCGACAGCCACGAGCCAAGCTTCCAGCAGGTCACCGACTTCGAGCAGTTGGCCGCCGCCGGAGCCGACATCGTCAGCGGCAGCCAGGCCCACCGCCCGCAGGGGTTCGCCTTCACCGGCGGGGCGTTCATCCACTACGGGGTCGGCAACCTGTTCTTCGACCAGCCGGAGCTTGAGAACCGGCAGATGTTCGCCGACCGGCATGTCTTTTACGCGGGACGGCACATCTCGACCGTGTTGTTCACCGGCGTGATCGAATACTATTCCCAGCCGCGCCCCATGACGGCGGAAGAGAGGGCCGCGTTCCTGAAGCTGATCTTCGAGGCGAGTGGCTGGTAAGCGCGCGCCGGGGTCTTTGTGCGTTTAGTCGGCGCTCAGGTTCAGCGCCTTCGCGTGCAGGTAGGCCCGCACCCCTTCGAGAAACGCCTCGGTGTACTCCGGCTCTGCCGCGCGCCCCATGTGTCCCACACGGAAGACCTTCCCGTGCAGCTCGCCCAACCCGCCCGACACCATGATCCGGTGCTCCTCCAGCAGGTAACGCAGCATGTCGCTCAGGTCAACGTCCGGGCGGGTGTTCAGTGCGCTGAGCATCGGGGCGGCATAGGCCGGGTCGGGGAAGAGTGTGAAGCCCAGCGCGCCCATTCCCTCACGCACCTGCCGGGCGGCTGTGGCGAAGATCCCCTGGTAGGCTTCCAACCCGATCTCAAAGACGGTGGTCAGACGCTTGTGAAGCGCCATGATGTTGTTGGTCGGCATGGTAATCGGGTAGGGGTGCCACGCGGCCCAGTTTTCCATGTACCAGGCCCACGTGCGAAGATCCTGGTACCAGCCGTGTTGGCCGGGATTCGCGTCGGCCATGTCCCAGGCCCGCCTGCTGACGGAGACCAGCGCCAGGCCGGGCGGTACGCCCAGGCACTTATTCGGCACGGTGACGCAAACGTCGATGCCCCACTCGTCGACCGGGAGCCTGGTGCCGCCCAGTGAGGAGACGGCGTCGACGACGACCGGCAGGTCGAACTCCTTCGCCACTGCTGCGATCTCGCCCAGCGGGTTGAGCACGCCGGTGCCCGTCTCGTGGTGGACGATGCCCAACGCGCGGATGGGCTGCCCCTCGGCGCTGGCCTGGGGAATCCACTCTTTCAACTGTTCGCGAAGCCGGTCGGGGTCGACAGGCTCGCCCAGTGGGAAATCAACCACCCAGGGGCGGATGCCGTTCGCCTCGGCGATCTGCCGGGTTCGCTCTCCGAAGAACCCGTTTGAGGGCAGGCAGGCACTCTCCCCGGCGGGAACCAGGCTGCTCAGCCCGGCTTCGAAGGCGCTGCTGCCGGGGCCGGGCATCATGACAACGTCGCCTTGAGTCTGGAACAGCCGCTTGAGCAGCCCGGTGATCTCTTCGAAGACCGGCATCCATCTGGCTCCATAGTGGGGCATGGTCTGTTCAGAGATAGCGGCCAGGGTCTCGTCATCTGCGTCGACGGGGCCGGCGATCATCAGACGAAAGTCAGACACGTGTTACCTCCCAGGAAACTGGCGCGCACAACGCGCGTCACCTAATTGTGGCACTTTGCGTCGCCGTCGGCAACCACCGGGCGTGTTGCGCCGCATCCGGGTCAACTTTTCAACGAAGTCGGCGTATACTATAGTTGGGTACGCGGAACGCAGACAAAGGGAGAGAACACATCTATGGCCCGCCGATTAGTCATTCCATTAGGCGCGAACTGGCGTCAGAAGCCAGCCGCGATGCTGCTGGTGTTTCTGGTATTGGTGGCCCTGCTGGCCGTTTCGGTTTTTCTGTTCGTGACCGATTACATCACCAGCGTGTACGGGTACTTCCGGCTGGGAACCCAGCGCGTGTCCGACGCGGAAGCGTGGTTCGTCGGGGCGCTGCCGCAGTTGGTGCAGGTAGCCTTCGGGTTCATGGCCCTGGAGCGGCGCAACTGGCTGTTTGCGGTGCTGGCCGGTGCGGCCATGATCGCCGATATCGGGACCGACGTGACCTTCCGCGTCGGTGATGCGCAGGGATTCGCCCTTTACGTGACGGCAATTCTGCAGAGCATTGTGCTGTTCACGTTGGGCAGCGAGTTCCTGCTGGTGGCGTCGCTGGAGAACATCATCGAGTACCTGCCCGATGTCCTGGAGGCGATGGCGATCTCGTCCGGGCGGCTGGTCGATAGCTTCACCCGCGTCGCCGATACGCTCCGGGAGGACGAGGACGACGTTCACCCGGTTGCCCAGCGCAAGAGCAAATCCGGCGGGCGGCGCGGCCCATAAGAGTCATCCTGTCGCGGCTGTGAGAAGTGACGCGGCCCCTGGCCCGCCGGTCGAGATTGCGTGTGCTGTTGAGAGTATGCTGATGGCCCTGGCTCAGCCGGGGTCTTTCTTTTTGCCGCCCTGCCTGACGGGCCTCAGGTAGCGCGTATTGTAGAAGCTCAACCCGGCGATGATGATGAAATCCAGCGTGGCGCGGGCGGCGGCGATGAACTGCTCGAAGTAGAACAGCAGCATGTCGAAGAGCGTGACCGAGAGCAGCAGCCCCGCCAGTGCGAGGGCGATCCCACGCCGCTCGCGCCCGGCGAGGAAGAAGATCAGTCCGGCGATGAGCGCCAGCCCGACGACCGCCTTCAGCCCGATCATCAGCGCAAACCACAGGCTCTCCTGAGCGCCGGTCAGGTCGCCGCGGGCGACCCAGCTTTCAAGCAGCACCGAGATCTGGCCTGGGTCGTCGAGGGCGCTTAAGAAGGCGCTCAGGTCGATGAGGGACACGATCCCCAGCAGCCCCATGCTGACGATCAGCAGCCAGCGCGTGATCGGCTGCGTCAGGACGTGAGCGGCAATCCAGCGCCCGGCATCTCGCAGCCGGTCACGGACCGGAGTGGGGCGCGCGTCGGTGGTGTCGGCCTGGGTCTGGACAAAGCCCAACAGCTCACCGGCAAGCTCGCGCACGTCGGGGATGTCAGCTTCGCCGGTGATCCCGCTCAGCAGGGCTTCCAACTCCTTCTTCTCCTGCACGTCCAGGTCACCGTCGACGATCTCCTGCATCGCCGCCAGCGCGTGGTGCAGGCGCATCTGGTCGTCCGGCTCACCGCGCCGCACGGTGATGTATACGTAGATGCCGAGCAGGAACAGGATGTAGATGATCGACGCGGCGGGACGGAAGAAGTAGTCGTTGTCCTGGGTCAGGAACTTGCCCACCTCGTCGAAGAACAGCCCCAGGCCGACCCCGCTCAGCGCGGCGCTGATGCCGTAGATTGAGGTATTGCTGAAGATCAGCGGCAGTGCTGCCCCCACTGCGACGATCAGGCCGCCCCACAGCACGTGGGCGATGTGCAGATCCGAGTTGCCGATCTGCGGGTAGCCGGTTAGCTCCAGGAAGATGCGGGTGACCAGTATCGAGACCGCAAAGGCGATCATCATGGTGAACATGTACCCGGCGGCGCGCTGCCGCTCGATCAGGCGTCGTCGAAATATCATCCTGGCTCCTCCTCACAACTGACCGGTGTGTGCGGGGAAGCGTACCACAATCTCCCGGCGGTGAAAAGCGGGATGTGTCAGACCCCGTGTTTGCCCGCCTGACTGTCTCCATGCTACGATTGGCGCGCAAAGAGGGAGGTGCATGGTGCTGGCCAAGGTCAACAGTTGCGCGCTGATGGGGCTGGAGGGCATCCTGGTCGAGGTCGAGGTATACGTCGCGCGCGGGATGCCGGGCGTGACGCTGGTCGGGCTGCCCAGCATCGCCGTCAGGGAGTCGCGGGAGCGCGTGTGGGCGGCCATCCGCAACAGCGGGTTGACCTTCCCCGGCCAGCGACGCCTGACGATCAACCTCGCGCCTGCCGACCTGCGTAAAGAAGGCCCGGCCTATGACCTCCCGATTGCGCTGGGGCTGCTGGCGGCCAGCGGGCAGATCCCGCCGGATGTGGCGGACGGCTCGCTGATTGTAGGCGAGCTATCACTTGACGGCAGCGTGCGGCACGTGCGCGGCGTGATCTCGGCGGCCTACCTGGCGCGCGAGCTGGGCCTGGAGCGGGTCTTCGTCCCGGCTGTTGACGCCGCCGAAGCGTCGTTTGTCCCCGACATCGAGGTCATCCCCGTCGATCACCTGATCTCGTTGGTCGAGCACCTGCTGGGACTGGACGTGGTCCCGGCTTTCGACCGCGCCAACCTGCCCCTCTCCGAGGGACCTCCTGCCTACCTGACCGACTTTGCAGACGTGAAGGGGCAGGAGCACGTCAAACGGGCGGTGGAGGTAGCAGCGGCGGGCGGGCATAACCTTGCCATGATGGGCGCGCCGGGTGTGGGTAAAACGCTGCTGGCGCGGGCCGTGCCGGGCATCCTGCCGGAAATGACGCTCGAAGAGGCGCTGGAAGTGACGCGCATCTACTCGGTCTGCGATATGCTCACCGAAGATGTGCCGCTGATCCGGCGGCGACCGTTCCGGGCACCGCACCACACCATCAGCCACGCCGGGCTGGTTGGGGGTGGGTCGTGGCCGCGCCCCGGCGAGATCAGCCTGGCGCATAGGGGAGTGCTTTTCCTGGATGAACTCCCGGAGTTCGGGCACAAGTTGGAGGCGCTGCGCCAGCCGCTCGAAGACCGCATCGTGACCGTCAGCCGGGCCTCCGGTGCGGTGACCTTTCCGTCCAGTTTCCTGCTGATCACGGCCTCAAATCCATGCCCGTGTGGGTACCTGGGTGACCCGGTCAGGCCGTGTACGTGCAGCCCGGCGATGATCACCCGCTACCGGCAGCGGGTTTCGGGGCCGATGCTCGACCGGATCGACATTCACGTCGACGTGCCGCGCGTGGATTACGATAAGCTATCCGATGAGCGGCGCGGCGAACCGTCGGAGGGGATCCAGAAGCGGGTGCAGGCGGCCCGTGAACGGCAGATGGCGCGCTTTGCCGGGTTGACCGAGGGTGAGGAGCACAGGCTGCTGTGCAACGCCGACATGGGGGTACGCGAGGTCGTGGAGTATGCGAAGCTGGATGCGGAGAGTGAGGCGTTGATGCGCTCGGCGATGCAGCAGATGCAGCTCAGTGCGCGGGCCTACCACCGGGTGTTGAAGGTGAGCCGCACGATTGCGGACCTGGAGGGGAGCGAGGTGATCAGGGCGCATCACCTGGCGGAGGCGCTCCAGTATCGGGCCAAGGGATGAGCGCCCGCGCTATACAGGTGAACGCGTACAGATGAACGCGTACAGATGAACGCGTACAGATGAACGCGTACAGATGAACGCGTACAG
>CAZRXG010000025.1:28215-38539 GCA_964603985.1 uncultured Anaerolineae bacterium
ATGAACGCGTACAAACGTTTACAGATGGACGAAGGGCCTTTTGATAACTTGTTCGTGTACGCACTGCCGGGTTACTTGTTCCATCCCTATCTTTATGTGTTATAATCGATTGTACCCCCAGGATCGTGGGAGCCGCATCGGCGAGGAGCAGGAGGCCGCAATCGCTGGCCCGGCATCAGGTGGCTGAACAGCCCTCGACTGTCCAGGAGTGAGAGTAACTTGCCTTTCCGCGCCGATCACAATCGGGTAAATGCCTGGGGCCAAGCAATGATCATATCTCAATGTTGATCTAAGGAGGACAAATGGCAAGCGTCACATACGAACACGTCACCAAGCGCTTCGGTGATGTCGTGGCGGTCAGCGATCTTGACATCACGATTAAAGATAAAGAGTTCCTTGTCTTTGTCGGCCCCTCGGGATGCGGCAAAAGCACGTCGCTGCGCATGCTGGCGGGCCTGGAGAGCATCAGCGAGGGTGAGATCTTCATCGGTGAGCGGTTGGTCAACGATGTCCCGCCCAAAGACCGCGACATCGCGATGGTCTTCCAGTCATATGCGCTGTACCCTCACATGAGCGTCTATGACAATATGGCCTTCGGCCTGAAGCTGCGTAATACGCCAAGGGACGAGATCGAGTCGCGCGTTCACTATGCGGCAGCCGAACTGGGAATTGAGGAACTGCTCGAACGCAAGCCCAGGGCACTGTCCGGCGGTCAGCGGCAGCGTGTCGCAGTCGGGCGTGCGATTGTGCGCGAGCCTGCCGTCTTCCTGATGGACGAGCCGCTTTCCAACCTTGACGCCAAGCTGCGCGTCGAAGCCCGTGCCATGATCCAGCGCCTCCACCAGCGTCTTGAGACGACCTTCATCTACGTCACACACGACCAGACCGAGGCCATGACGATGGGATCACGCATCGCGGTGCTCAAAGACGGCCTGCTGCAGCAGATCGACACGCCGCAGACGCTGTACGACCAGCCGGGCAACGTCTTCGTCGCGGGGTTCATCGGCAGCCCAAGCATGAACTTCTTCGACTCGACGCTGGTGCAGCAGAACGGTGACGTTTACGTTGACACCGGTGCGTTCCGCGTCAGAGCGCCGGACAAGTACAGGGCGGCGTGGGGCGGTGCCCCCAGCGAGCGGGTAGTTCTCGGCGTCCGCCCGGAGGACATCCACGACCCCGACTACGTACCGCCCGGCATCACGCCTGTTCGGGTCGATGCAGCGGTCGACGTTACCGAGCTGATGGGCAACGAGGTCTTCGTCTACCTGAAGTCGGGTGCTCTGGAGTATACCGCCCGCGTCGACCCGCGCACCTCCGCCCGCGTTGGAGGCACCTTCCAACCCGTCATGAACGCCGACAACATGCACCTGTTCGACGCCGACACCGAGCTGGCGATTCGCTAGCGGGTCTCTATCGCCAATTAATCCGCAGAGTAAAGCTCTGGTTAGACGGGGCAGGTCTGACTGCCTGCCCCGTCTAATCACGGGTGTAGCCTGCGTCTGGTCGCTCCTGGAAACGGGCAGGAGATGACCGGGGCCGAGCGAATCAACGCGACCGCGCCTCTCCCTTAGACGCGCAGCCACACACTCTGGTAGGGAGCCAGGCGGAGGGGGTACGGCGCATCGCCGACCGGGGGGAAATCCGTCGACTCGTCCAGCACGTCGAGCGGAACCCGCCCCGCAAACCTCGACAGGCCCAGCGTGACAGATTGCCCCGCCGCGCTGAGGTTGTGCGCCACGACGAAAGCTTCATCCTCATACGCACAGACGAAGGCCAGCACGGCGCTGCTGCCTGACTCCAGAAACTCCAGCGTCCCCAGTGCAAAAGCCGGGTGGCGCCTACGCAGCGCGATCAGGGCGCGCATCCGGTTCAGCAACGTCGCCGGGTCACCCTCCTGGTGGGCGACGTTGACGGTCTGGCAGCCGTAGACCCGGTCGTCGATCAGGGGGGCGTAAAGCTGCTCCGCCGGGGCCGACGAGAAACCGGCGTTGGGGCCGTCATTCCACTGCATGGGGGTGCGCACGCCGTTGCGATCCTCCAGCCAGATGTTGTCCCCCATCCCGATCTCGTCGCCGTAGTAGATGATGGGTGCGCCCGGCATCGAGAAAAGCAGGCGGTAGGCCAGCATAATCTTGTCCGGGTTGTTATCGAGGAGGGGGGCCAGGCGGCGGCGGATGCCCAGGTTGAGGCGCATGCGCGGTTCCGGGGCGTATTCTTGCCACATCCACCGGCGCTCCTCCTCGCTGACCATCTCCAGGGTAAGCTCGTCGTGGTTGCGCAGGAAGGTGCACCACTGGCAGGTTTCCGGGATGGGCGGAGTGTCCTCCATGATCTGGCGGAGCTTACCCCCGTCGCCGGAGCGCAGCGCCATGAAAATACGCGGCATCATGGGGAAGTGAAACCCCATGTGGAACTCGTCGGCGTCGCCGAAGTAGTCGACCACGTCGCGGGGCGGCTGGTTGGCCTCGCAGAGCAGGACGGCGTGCGGCCAGCGCTCCTCCACGAAGCGCCGCATACGCTTGAGGTAGGCGTG
Source organism: uncultured Anaerolineae bacterium (assembly GCA_964603985.1). Classification (GTDB taxonomy): domain Bacteria; phylum Chloroflexota; class Anaerolineae; order Aggregatilineales; family UBA3940; genus CAZRXG01. The sequence continues at coordinate 30,749 of CAZRXG010000025.1, forward strand.
CGTCTCCGGCAGATTCTCGCAGTCCGTCCCCTCGCGCTCATAAAGATAGGGCACGGCGTCCACGCGGAAGCCGTCAAGCCCCTTATCCAGCCAGAACCCCGCCACGTCGAGCATGGCCTGCCGCACCTCGGGATTGTCGTAGTTGAGGTCGGGCTGCGAGGAGTAAAAGCGATGCCAGTAATACTGGCCCGTGTGCTCGTCGTAGGTCCAGTTAGAAGGCTCAACGTCGAGGAAGATGATGCGCGTCTCTGTATAGCGTTGGTCGGTGTCGCTCCACACGTACCAGTCACGTTTGGGGTTATCACGCGAGGAGCGCGCCTCGACGAACCAGGGATGCTCGTCCGAGGTGTGGTTGATGACCAGGTCGGCGATCACGCGGATGCCGCGCGCGTGGGCCTGCTCAACGAAGTGCTCCAGGTCGCGGAGCGTGCCGTAGTCGGAGTGGATGCCGTAGAAGTCGGCGATGTCGTACCCGTCGTCCTTGAGGGGCGAGGGATACATTGGCATCAGCCACACACAGTCAACCCCCAGGCTTTCGAGGTAGTCGAGCCTGGCGATTGCGCCGGGAAGATCGCCGTGACCGTCGCCGCTGCCGTCATTGAAGGCGCGGAGGTAGATCTGGTAGAAGGTGGCGGTTTTGTACCAGGGAGTATCGTTTCTGTTGCTCATATACACTCTGTCGGGCGGTCGGCAGCCGGGGCGGGCTACCGATCTCCCGCCGAAAGGCACTCCGGCGGGTAGGGCAAATCGATAGCCCGCTGTTCTTGATATACCGTTACCGGCTTCCCGGCAGGCGGTTCCTAGCCCTTCACCGACCCGGCCAGCATGCCGCGCACGAAGAAGCGCTGCAGGCTGAAGAAGACCAGCATCGGCAGCAGGAACGAGAGGAACGCCGCCGCGGTCAGCAGGTGCCAGCCTGCGCCCAGCGAGGTCACCATGTTGCCGATCTGGTAGGTCAGCACAGGGTTCGTGCCGCCCAGGAAAACGAGCGCCACCAGCAGGTCGTTCCACACCCAGAGGAACTGGAAGATCCCCAGTGAGGCGATGGCCGGTGTTGCCAGCGGCAGGGCCAGGCGCGTGAAGGCGGTCCAGTGCGAGGCCCCGTCAAGGTAGGCCGACTCGAACAGGTCGCGCGGCAGCGCGCCCAGGAAGTTGCGCATCAGGTAGATGGCGTACGGCATGCCAAAGCCGGTGTGGAAGAGCCACACACCGAGGAAGGTGCCGTTCAGGCCCAGTTGGGCGTAGAGGCGCGAGATGGGCACCAGCGTCATCTGGAGCGGCACCACCTGCAAGCCGACCAGCAGGGCGAACAGCCACATCCGACCCCGGAAATCCAGCCAGGCGAAGGCGTAAGCGGCGAAGGCGGCAAACAGGATCGGCAGGATGGTCGCCGGGATGGTCACGATCAGGGTGTTGAGGAAGGCGCGTCCCATGCCTCTGGGGTTGAGCAGGTCGGAGATGTTGCAGTTCAGGTCGAGCGCCTGCTCGCCTGTCGCGCAGTCGTCAATGTAGGTACGGGTTCCCCGGTAGCCCATCACGGCGTCCACGTAGTTGCTGATCGTGAAGCGCGGTGGGGCCTCAATGCCCGATATACGCTTGAGATAGACGGCGATATCGGCGGCGGCCTGTGCCTCCGGCAGGGGAACGTCGCCCATGTGAGGCTGGCCGTCGATGTCCCGGCGGAGCAGGGCGAGCAGTTGCAGCGAGCGCGGGTATTCGCCTATCAGGTCAGGGTCGGTCAGGTCGGCCTCTGCAAGCGCCGTACCGTCGCTGCCATGACACTCGGCGCAGTACTCCGAATACTCGTCCGCCCCTCGCGGGGGAGAGAGCACCGTCCACCAGCCGGACGAGTTCACGTCCTGGAAAGGCCGCAGTGACGTAACCAGCAGCCCGAACGTTGGCACCAGCCAGATGAGGCACAGGGCAATGATGGCAATATGAGTGGGCAAGAGGCTCAAACGGTATCTGATTTTCTCTATCATCGGATGGCCTCCTGTTGGCGGAAGCGGCGAATATTGACGATCATGAAGGGGACGATGAAGACGATGAGCACAACGGCGACGGCCGTGCCGCGTCCGGTGTTGAAGTTTATGTACATCTCGGTGTACATGCGGTTGGCGATTACCTCGGTTCCGAAGTTGCCGCCGGTCATCACGTACACGATGTCAAAGATCTTGAGCACGTTGATGACCATCGTGGTGATGACGACCACAATGGTCGGCATGATGATAGGCACGATGATCTTCCAGAAGACCGTCCACTCGGTGGCCCCATCGACGCGGGCCGCTTCGAGGATCTCTTCGGGAACCGACTTCAGGGAAGCAGAGAGGATGGTCATGCAGAAGCCGGTCCACATCCAGATGCCGACGACGATCAGGGCCAGCGTGTTAAGCTGCGGCGTGGACAGCCAGGCAACCGGCTCCCCGCCCAGCGCAGTGACGATGGCGTTCAGCAGGCCGATCTGGACCTGCTGCGTTCCAAAGTCGTAAACGAACTTCCAGATAACACCGGCCCCGACGAACGAGATCGCCATCGGCATGAAGATGATGGCCTTGGCTAACGGCTCGTACTTGACCCGGTCGGACAGCAAGGCGATCAGCAGGCCCAGAGCGACCGTGCCGGTGACCATCAGCAGAACCCACTTGAGGTTGTTGCCGTAAGAGGACTGCCAGAACGACTTCCAGATCGTCTTGGGAGAGCCTGTGTCAAGCTCACCGGTCAGGGCGTAGTGGTAGTTCTCGAAGACGCCCCAACACGACTTACCCTCCACACACATCTCCGCCGCCGAAGCCGTGCCGTCCCGGTTCTTGAAGCTCAGGTTGAGGGTGTTGAGCATTGGATAAACGATAAAGAAAGTCATAACCAGCAAGGCGGGGGCCAGGTATAGCCATGGGGTCACCGCGCCCTGTCTCATGATCTGGGGAGCTGAGCTTTCCCGTCTCGCTTTTCGCGCAACGGTCTTGGTGGTCATTACACCCCTCCTCGCGAAACTTGCATGAACGTATGTATGTACCCGCGTCCTGCCTCAGTGGGCAGAGGCGGGGGATTGACCGGTTGGGTGTAGCAGATCGGGGACGTTCCCGACCGGGAACGTCCCCTGTTTTGCGATACTGAGATGAGGCTACTTTAACGCCTCGGCCTGAACGGCTGCCACGTCGGCCAGCGCAGCGTCGAGGTCGCCGCCGCTGAGGTAGTCGACGATTGCCTTCCACTCGGCGCTGCCGAAGCCGCCGGGGATGGTGTCACCGAGGTCCGCCGTGAAGCCGGTCGCCCCGGCCAGGATCTTGGCCTTCTTGAGCAGCGCGGCGTCGGTGTAGGCCGTCTCGCCTGCCGTGTTGGGGGTCAGGTCGAAGCCAGCCTTGGCCCACTCCTCACCACCCTTGTCGCTGCTGAGGTAGGCGAAGATCGCCTTGACGGCGGGCTTGTCGCTGAAGGCCATCATCCAGTCCGAGCCACCCTGCATGCCCTGGGCACCCGGCACACCGAAGAAGTCGTAGTCGGTGCCGTACTCCAGGTCGGGGTACTGCCCGGCGATTTCTCCACCGGCGAAGCCGGACTGCTTGACCATCATCGCTTCGGGCGGGTCGGAGAAGACCTTGTAGATCGCCTCCACGAAGCCAATGGACAGTGTGCCCTGTGCGCCGCCGACGGTGTAGGCCTCGTCAGCCGCCCACTTGCCGTAGATCTCGTAGGCTTCCTTCACGCCCTCGTCGTTGTAGGGGATCGAGCCATCCATCAGGCCCTCAACGTAGGCCGGGCCTTGCTTGACCAGCAGGATGTCCTGGATGAAGTCCGAGCCGGTCCAGCCGGTGGCGTCCTCCGACTCCAGCCCCATCGACCAGGGTACGTTGCCGTCGGCCACCATCTGCTCGACCAGCGCGTCCAGCTCGTCCCAGGTCTCCGGGACTTCATAGCCGAACGCCTCGAAGTTCACCGGGCTGTACCAGATGATGGTCTTGATGTCTACCTTGACGGACAGACCCAGCCACTTATCGTTGACGGTCCCGATGTTCTTCCAGAAGCCGGCGTAGTTCTCATCGTGTACGCCCAGATCGTCCAGTTCCACCAGTTGATCCTGGTACTGTTCAAGCTGGGTCACGTTCCAGAAGGTGATGTCGGGTGGCGTCCCGGCCTGCACGCGGGTGTCCAGCAGTGCCTGGTCGCGCGTCGACTCCGGCTTGAGCACGATGCCGCACTCATCCACCAGCGGCTTGAGAATCTGGTTCAGCTTCTCCTCTTCCACACCCGACCACTGGTACAGCATCGTGACCTCGTCGCCCGCTGCTGCACCCATGCAGTCGATTGGCTCCTCAGCCGGACGCCCGGCCAACGCCTCAGCCTGAACGGCTGCCACGTCGGCCAGCGCCTTGTCGAGGTCGCCGCCGCTGAGGTAGTCAACGATCGCTGCCCACTCGGCGCTGCCGAAGCCGCCGGGGATGGTGTCGCCGAGGTCCGCCGTGAAACCGGTTGCCCCGGCCAGGATCTTGGCCTTCTTGAGCAGCGAGGCGTCGGTGTAGGCCGTCTCGCCTGCCATGTTGGGGGTCAGGTCGAAACCGGCCTTGGCCCACTCCTCGCCACCTATGTCGCTGCTGAGGTAGGCGAAGATCGCCTTGACGGCAGCCTTGTCGCTGAAGGCCATCATCCAGTCCGAGCCACCCTGCACGCCCTGGGCACCCGGCACACCGAAGAAGTCGTAGTCGGTGCCGTACTCCAGGTCGGGGTACTGCCCGGCGATTTCTCCACCGGCGAAGCCGGACTGCTTGACCATCATCGCTTCGGGCGGGTCGGAGAAGACCTTGTAGATCGCCTCCACGAAGCCAATGGACAGTGTGCCCTGTGCGCCGCCGACGGTGTAGGCCTCGTCAGCCGCCCACTTGCCGTAGATCTCGTAGGCTTCCTTCACGCCCTCGTCGTTGTAGGGGATCGAGCCATCCATCAGGCCCTCAACGTAGGCCGGGCCTTGCTTGACCAGCAGGATGTCCTGGATGAAGTCCGAGCCGGTCCAGCCGGTGGCGTCCTCCGACTCCAGCCCCATCGACCAGGGTACGTTGCCGTCGGCCACCATCTGCTCGACCAGCGCGTCCAGCTCGTCCCAGGTCTCCGGGACTTCATAGCCGAACGCCTCGAAGTTCACCGGGCTGTACCAGATGATGGTCTTGATGTCTGCCTTGACGGACAGACCCAACCACTTCCCATCGACCGAGCCCAGCTTCTTCCAGAAGCCGGCGTAGTTTTCCTCGTGCACACCCAGATCGTCCAGTGTCACCAGTTGATCCTGGTACTGTTCAAGCTGGGTCACGTTCCAGAAGGCGATGTCGGGCGGCGTCCCGGCCTGCACGCGGGTGTCCAGCAGCGCCTGGTCGCGCGTCGACTCTGGCTTGAGCACGATGCCGCATGCGTCCACCAGCGGCTTGAGAATCTGGTTCAACTTCTCTTCTTCCACACCCGACCACTGGTACAGCATCGTGACCTCGTCACCCGCCGCTGCACCCATGCAGTCGATCTCAACCTCTTCCTCGACCTCCTCTGGCTCTTCAACCTCCTCTGCCTCTTCGACCGTGGGGGTCGGAGTAGGGGTGGCGCAGGCGGCCAGGATCATGCTCAGAGCGAGCAGCAGGCCGATAAGTAGAAGGGTTCTCCTCTTAAACATTATGTCTTTCCTCCCTATCAATGTGTGCTTTGAGTTACTCTTGACCGATCACGCGCAGTTGAACCCGACGTGTGATCGACCATCTCTGCTACCGGTGTGTACACAGCAATAGCAGGAACACTGCACTTCGGTCGCTGGCACCTCCTTTTATGACAAGCACGTCAGATATGTTTTTTCACCGCGGTGCGGCGCACCGCGGGAGGGAGCTACTGTCCATCGCGTGCGGGTTGGTGGGCTATGGTTCTCGCGGCGGTGAAAGTCGACGGTGGTGTTGTTATGTTCAATAGTCGAACATTCTAAGGTATCCCTGGGCCTCTCTACTTTGCCGGATCGAATTGGTAATGCCTAGAGCTTTGCCTCGCCGACTGCAAAGAATCGACAACGGGATCGTCCAGGCAGTGCGACGGTCATCGGGTTGCCTGGTCCCTGCTTGAGAGCATCTTCCCTTTGGGATGTACTCAAACTTGCGAGAGAAAGGCGGGAGCCTTCTCCTCAGTCTGCGAATGCCTTTTCTCCTCTCGCCTCACCATAAGCGGTAAGCCAGTATATTCCAAACGGGCATTTGTTGTCAAGGCATCGCATTCACTCGGCTAAGATGTTACCGGCGGGGTGTGTTTCGCTCAAAAGAAGATGTTACCGGAACGAGTCATGTCCGACGACGAGGTGATAATCGCGATGGGGGCAGCAGCGATCTCAGTTCAGGCCGTAGTGGAAACCGGTGATCTGAGCGGCGATGTCCCTCTGGCAGGCGTCGCAGTAGACTGCGCCTTCGGCGACCTGCTCCTCGGCGAAGGTGAGCGCCTGGGTGGGTGTGTGGGTGAAGCGTATGGCGCAGGGGTTGGTGCAGTAGAGCCTGCCGTGACGTTCCTCCACGTCCCCGCTGCGGGTGATGCGCGGCACGTCGAACATGCGCCCCACATAGTGGGCGAAGACGTGCTGTAGAGCGAGCTTACGGTGGGTGGGGTTCTTGATCCCCCCAAAAAGAGCGGTGGAGATCAGCGAGACCAGGCCGGGCTGACAGAAGCCAAGCGCCTCCGACGGGGCAGCCTCCTCGGTGAGGTCGTCGAGGAGGGCCATCTCGGTCAGAGCCAGGTCAAAGTGAGGGGTGGTGCCCTGCCAGGGTTCCAGGATGACGGTCTCCAGGTAGCGCGAAGCAAGGATGTGCTGCTCGTCGTTGGCGAGGCTGCGCCTCACGTACCACTCGATGTTGGAGTAGGCGGCCTCCTGGGGGACGGCCGGGATGCTCCACGCGCCAAAGATGCGCACGGCAGGCAGCGGGTCGAACTGATCGGGGACGCCAAAGTGCGGCCGCAGGAGGCTGTAAATATCCTCTATGGTGCGGCCAAGCGTTTGCGCGTCGCCGATGTCGACGCCTGGGGTCCACGTGACCGAGATGAAATTTCGTTTCATAACAGCTATTACCCTGATTTGAGTCTATCACGCCGGGACGCGGCTCACAAATAGCAGAGAGGTACCATTCAGGAGGAAAGGCAGCAAGGGCGAGGGGGAGTGTGGTGTTGCGCCTCGCCCTTGCGGTATCGGGAAATCCCGTCAGGGATCAATCGCCCTGGGTGGCAGGTGGCTGGTCGGCTTCGGGGCCGGTGAGCGCCGGTTGCGGCCTGCTGGCGACGAACTGCCGCGCCAGCAGGAAGATGCCGACCCCGATGAGCGCCACCGGGATCAGCCGGGCAAGTCCGGCCAGCAGGCAGCCCACGCTGATCGACGCCAGCACCCCACCAGCGGCCAGCGCCCACCAGCGCCTGCGATCACGGGTGTGGAGGTAAAAGAAAGGCGCGGCAAAAACGGCGGCCACGTAGGCCCCTATGATCTCGTCCGAATTGTGGTTGAGGAAGTAAAGCGGGCCGCCCTGCGAGAGCATCAGGTCGAGCGTGACGCCGCCCACAATCGCCAGCGCCATGAATGGCAGAATGAGCCAGCCGGGCTTTCTGGTACGCACATAGGCGTAGACGAATGGGGCGGAGAGGACGGCAGCAACGTAGGTGCCCATCAGCGCGTCGTAGTAGTAGTAACCGGGGTCGAGGGCGTAAAACAGGCCGCCCTGCGAAATCATCAGGTCGAGCGTGATGCCGCCCACAATCGCCAGCGCCATGAATGGCAGAATGAGCCAGCCGGGCTTTCTG
>CAZRXG010000025.1:38639-63849 GCA_964603985.1 uncultured Anaerolineae bacterium
GTATGCGCGTAGGCGTAGACGAACGGGGCGGAGAGGACGGCAGCGACATAGGTGCCCATCAGCGCGTCGAAGTAGTAACCGAGGAAGCGAAACAACCGGCTCTGTGTGAGCACAGCGTCGAGCATGGCCCCGCCAGCAGCCGCCAGCGCGATGGCCGGGACGATCAGAAGCCAGTGCTTCCTGGTTCGCCTGAGGAAGTAGATGAACGGGGCCGAGATAACACAGGCCACGTAGGCCCCGATGATCTCATCCTCGTAGAAGCGGAAGATGTGGAACAGCCCGCCGGGCGACAGCAGAGCACCCAGCAGCAGGCCACCGGCAATCGCCCAGCAGCCGGACGCCGGAATGAGCGGCCAGCGGCGCTCGCGGTCGTTGCGGTAGACGATGAGGAAAGTGGTGCCGACTCCGGCGAGGATGATCACCGGGAGCATGTCGTCCGTATTCCAGGCGGCAGACTGGCTGACCAGGAAGATCAGCCCCAGGACGATGAGCAGCGCCCCCCACAGCCAGTTGGAATGGGCGGCCCGGTTTTGGTTTAACTGTGCCTCCATATCGACTCGCTCCTTCTATTGAGATCCACCAGCGTTAGACGGCAGGCGGTCCGTCGGCTCCGGGGCCGGTTGCAGGCACAGGGTCGCCGCGCCGTCTCTTGTTTAGATACTGTGTCACCAGATAGATACCCGCGCCCGTCAGGATCAGCGCGATCATGCCGGGGCCGGGCCGACCCATCCAGAAGCGGAACCGGGGATAAGGGCGACCGGGCATGGGCGGCATAGCAGGGACGGGCGGCAGGTCGGGAAGCTCTACTCTCTCCGGGGCGTCCGGGAGAGACGCGGCAACGCGCGACACGGCCCGAACAGATCGCCCCGCCAGCCGGTGGGCGCGGAAGGTCGCCCGGCCCAGCAGCATCATCACCCCCACCAGAATCAACGCGGCACCTGCCAGCCGTCTGGCGGTGATGGCCTTGCGGTTGGTTTCAGATTCCATCTCCGGCTCCTTGTCATCTATATGATCGGTCGTTTTCGGGCGGACGCGCACACACACGGATGGACATGACAATGCGCTCCGGGGCGGTCCCCCAGCCCGCCCCGATAAGAGCGCACGTCTTCGAGGGGGAAGCCTATTCGGCCATCCCGTTATTTGGGTTTATCGGCCTCCGGGCCGGTCCTGGGTGCGCTTGGGGCGCTTTTCGCTTTGCCCCCGCTGAAGTTGCGCACCAGCAGGTAGATACCGGCCACGATCAGGAGGGCAGGCAGCACCGTCACGAGCGAGCTGATCAGCAGCCCCAGGCCGATCAAGGCCATCGTCCCGCCGGGGATCAGCGCCCACCAGTTCTTGTTATTGCGCAGATAGACGTAAATGAAGGGGGCGGCAACGGCGAACATCGCGAAGGCACCGCTCAGATTTTCGGCGCGTGGGAAGATCGTTTCGAGGACGATCATACCGGCGACGGCTACCAGCGCGTAGGCCGGGATCAGCAGCCACCAGCGCTCTTTGTCCTTCTGGTAGACGGTGAAGATGACCACCCCACCCACGGCCAGGGCGACGGCCCAGATCAGGTCAGTGAGGAAGGGGAAGAACTGATCTACCAGAAACAACACACCCAGGACGACCAGCCCCAGGCCCCACAGATAATTCGTATTTGATCGCGACTCCATTGTCTTTCCAACTCCTGACTTTTCATCTGCACCCGGCATGCGATGCATTTTGTATCGAACCTGTGCAAACCATTACGCATGGGAGCGCGAAAAGTTGTAGGCTGCCGGGAGGGGAGGGGTTGGCCCGCCGCCGGCGCGGGTTAGGTCCGGGGGGCAGTTTGCGGGTGAGGGGATTGACAGGCGGGCCGGGATCGGCTATGATGTATGTAAGTAATTGCTTACATACATATTGGGGGTGAGATCATGACGCCGGATACCGGCGAACCGCCCACACAGGGAAGCTCAGGAGCGGGGGAAACCAGGCAGCGCATCATCCGGGCGGCAGCGCAGACCTTCGCCGAGTTGGGCTACGCCAGGGCGACGACGCGCGTCATTGCCGCCGCCGCCGACGTGACCGAGGTCACGCTGTTCCGCCACTTCGGCAGCAAGCAGAATCTCTTCCAGGCCGTGCTGGACTCGTATTCGGCCCTGCCGGAGCTGACCACCCGGCTCGAAGAACAGTTCACAGGCGATTACCACCGGGACATGCTGAACCTGGGCCGTCACTTCATGGGGATCATGCTCCAGCGGCGCGACGCCGTGCGCATGATGCTGTGCGAGGCCGACCACTTCCCGGAAGTGCGCCAGGCGCTGGCGCAGTTTCCGCGCCGGCTGCGGCACATGCTGGCCGACTACCTGCGCGGGCAGATCGAGCGGGGCCAGGTGCGTGACCTGCACCCGGAATTGATGGCCCACGCCTTCTGGGGCATGTTCTTCTCGCATGGCCTGAGTGGGGGGCTGCTCGACGAACCGGCAGCGCCCGACGTACCGGTGGAGGAGATCGTTGCCCAGTTTGTGGACATCTTTGTGAGTGGAACCGCCCGTTCGGGTGTGTAGCGGAGCATCACACAGGAGAAACCCATGCAAGAAGCGATTGCGCAAGAAGCGATTGCGCAAGAAGCGATTGCCGTCGAAACCCCGCTGGTCGTCGATGCAGTGACGCGCCGCTTTGGCGATCTGGTGGCCGTGAACGATCTATCGTTTGGGGTGCGGCGCGGCGAGATCTTCGGGCTGTTAGGCCCCAACGGTGCGGGCAAGACGACCGCCATCAACCTGATCACCGGCCTGCTGCGGCGGCACGGCGGCGCGATCCACGTGCTGGGGATGGACCCCGAACACGCGGCCCGCCGGGTGCGCCGGCACATCGGGCTGGTGCCGCAGGAGACCAACGTCTACGCCGACCTGAGCGCGCTGGACAACATGTGGCACCACGCCGCGCTGTACTGTGCCGACCTCTCAGACGCCGGAGAGCGGATCGAAGAGCTGCTGCGGCTGATGAACCTGTGGGAGCGGCGCGGGGACGCGGTGCGCACTTACTCCGGGGGAATGAAGCGTCGTCTGGCGCTGGCCCGCGCGCTGCTGCACGACCCGGCGGTCATCCTGTTCGACGAGCCGACGCTGGGCGTTGACGTGCAGGGGCGGCACGCGCTCTGGGATCACATCAAGGAGCAGCAGGGCCAGGGCAAGACCTTCATCGTCTCGACCAACGACATGGCAGAAGCCGACGCGCTGTGTGATCGGCTGGTGATCATCGACCACGGCACGGCGATTGCGCTGGACACGCCGGAGAACCTCAAGACCGCGCTCGGCCACGACATCGTCACGCTGCGGGCCACGCCCGCCATCGAAGAGCCGGGGGCGCTGTTTGAGGGGCTGGGCGTGCAGGCCGTCACGCGCCCTGAGCCTGATCAGTTGCGGCTCGAAGTGACCAACGCCGAGCGCATCATCGGCGAGATGGTCACGCGGATCACGGCTGCTCACCGGCTCGAATCGGTGCGTATCGCGCGGCCCACGCTGGATGATGTGTTCCTGCATCACACCGGGCACGCGCTGAGGGAATAGCCATGAACCGCTTTCGACTGATGCTGGTGAACGAGTTCAAGCTGGCCCGCACGGCGCTACCGGTGCACGTGATCGCCATCGTCCAGCCGACCGTGTTCTTCCTGCTGATGTCGCTGATCCTGGTTCACCCCACTTTCGACCTGAACGTGGTCCAGCCCGCGACAGAGGAGGGGCGTGCGCTGGTGGCGGCGATGCGGGAGGTGGGGTCGCCGGTCGGGGAGCGCTACATCGAGCCGATCCTGGTCAGCTCAGCCGAGGTTGGGGGGCGGCGGCAGACCATCGCGGTTGAGGTTCGAGACGGTGTCCCGACGGCCGTGCAGCGCTACGGGTTGATCGACAGCAACCAGGTCAAGAACATGCGCAACCGGCTGACGGCAGCCGCGCTGCACATGTGGAATAAGCAGCTTGGGGATCGGGCGGTGACCGTCGAGGAGCACCCCTGGCTGCCGCGCGACATCTCCTACGACGTTTACTTCGGGTTGGCGCTGCTGCCGCTGGCGGCGTTCATGTCGGCGGCCATCATCGGCGGGGTGCTGACCGCGCAGGATTTCGAGTTCAACACCATCATGGAGTACCGCGCCGCGCCGGTCTCGCCGGGGCTGATCCTGGGCGCGCGGCTGACCCGGCTGGTGCTCTCGACGCTGCTCGCGGCGGGCGTGCTGCTGCTCGCGATGGGCCTTTCGACCGGGGTCTGGCCGGGTCGCCTGGGGCGCGTGATCCTGACGCTGACCCTGATCGGGGTCACGGCCAGCAGTCTGGGCGTCACGCTGGGCCTGCTGTTCCGCCGCACCCTCCCGACCTTCGTGGCGGGGCTGACCACGTCGGTGGCGGGGTGGATCTTCGGCAGCTCGTTCGGGCTGGCGGCGGGCTTCGGGGGGTGGTACGAGCGGATCAGCAGGCTGACGCCCAACGCCCACGCCGTCGATCTGCTCTTTCCGTGCTTCTACCAGGCGGAGGTCGGCAGGCCCTGGCTGGCGTTCCTGGTGCTGGGGAGCTTCAGCCTGGCGACGCTGGCGCTGGTGATCGCCGTCTACCGGCGGCGAGTGATAGGGCAGGGATGACGATGAAGCGTTTCCTGATTCTGCTGCGAACCGAGATCAAGGCGCTGCTGCGCGACCCGCTCCCCATGCTGGGTGGCCTCATCCCCCCGACGATCCTGCTGGTCGCCTTTGGGCTGCTGTTCGGCGGGCGGCTGTCGTTCGCCATCGCGGTGCTGAACCACGACGCCGGGCCGTGGGGCGACGTGCTGCGCGCGACGTTTGACGAGGTCATCTCGCCGTTTGGGCAGCCGTATTACGCCGTCCTCGACCTGCCGGACGATCAGGCATGGCAGGCTTATCACGAGTACCGCCTCGACGGGGTGTGGGTCATCCCGGAGGATTTTTCGGCGCGGCTGGAGGCGGGACGGCATCCCACCGTCGAGATGTACTTCAGCAACTACAACGACGACCGGGCCAAAAACCACCGCATCTACTCGGCGGAGATCATGTGGCGCTTCTATGAGACAGCCGGGCTGCCCGGCCCGCCCCTGGAGATGGCCGAGGAGTATCCCCTGCCGGAGATGGTCGACTGGTTCCCGGTGATCGGGGTGGGGCTGGTGCTGCTGGCGGCCACGCTGGGCGGGATGTTCAACGTCTTCATACTGACCTACAAAGAGCAGGTGGCGAAAGTCACGCTTGAGTTTGGGATGTCCCCCCGCTCGATGGTGGCGATCCTGCTGCCCAAGGTGATCCTGGCGCTGGTGATGGGGCTGTTGACCGGCAGCGTGCTGATGGGCTTCCTCGCCCTGTGGACGGGCATCTGGCCGGGCCGGTTGGTGTGGGCGGTGTGGCTGCTGTGCGGGCTGGTCGCGTTGTTCTGGATCGCGCTGATGCTGATTCTGAGCCTGCGCGCGCGGCACTTTATGGCCGGGGCGATAGGCACGATCCTGGGTGGGATAACGGTGTTCTTCGTCAGCGGCGGGTTGGGGCCAGTGCAGTACTATCCGAAGGGCGTGCTGTGGTTCGCGCGGCTCTTCCCGAACACCCACGTGGTTGACCCGCTGCGCGACCTGATCCTGTTCCACGCCTGGCCGGGTGACTGGCTTCGGACGCTGCTGATCACGGCGGTGTTTGCCGCCGCCGGGTTGGTGGTGGGGTTCGCCGTCACCGGGCGACGACTGCGGCGCATCGGCTGAGCGGCTTCGAAACCCCAGGTGAGGCGATCACGTAAAGAGATATAGTTCGGGTACAGCGATGGGCGGATCACAAGCCGCCCACCACAAAACGCGGCCCGGTTTTCCATACGCGCCCTTATTGCCCCCATCTGACTTTTGCCTCTGCCAGAAAGAGGGTTATACTTGGCGTCGTAGGTCATATAGATTCTAAAAGGAAGGATAACAGTGCGTATCAGACTGGTAGAACCCAGGGCAATTAGCTTCAACGTTTATGATCACTCCCTGCTGCCCCGGCTGGGCCTGCCCCTGCTTGGGAAAATCATGACCGACCGGGGCCACGACGTGCGGATCTACGTCGAGGTGCTGGCGCCGGTCGATTGGGATGACCTGCTACAGGCGGACATCGTCGGCTTCTCGACCACGACGGCGACCACGCCACCCGCCTTTGAGATGGCCGACCGGCTGCGGGCGCAGGGCAAAACGGTGGTCTTTGGCGGAGCGCACGTCACGTTCCTGCCGGACGAAGCTTTGGAACACGCCGACTACGTGGTGCGTGGCGAAGGGCAGGTCACCTTCGTCGAGCTGGTCAACGCGCTGGAGCAGAGCGGTGACGTGTCGGACATCGCCGGGCTGTCGTATCATGGGCCGGATGGGCCGGTTCACAACCCTGCCCGCCCCGCCTGTGACAACGAGGCTTTCGCTGCGCTTCCGCACCCCGATCTATCCCTGATCGTCGGGCACGAGCGGATGCATACCTACCCCCTCATGACGCAGTGGGGCTGCCCCTTTAACTGCAACTTCTGCTCGGTGATCAAGATGTTCGGGCGGAGGGTGCGCGCTCGCCGGGTTGAGGACGTGCTTGACGAACTGGAGACCATCCCGCCGGGCAAGTCGGTGTTCTTCTACGACGACAACTTCGTGGTGGACAAGCGGCGCACCAAAGCTCTGCTGCGGGGCATGATTGAGCGCGGGCTGAACATCCCCTGGTCGGCCCAGATGCGCGCCGAGGCGATCTACATCGACAAGAAGACCGGGGAATGGGACACCGAACTGCTGGAGTTGATGCACGAAACCGGCTGCGACTATGTGTACGTTGGCTTTGAGTCGGTCAACCCGGAGGCGCTGGAGGAATTCAACAAGCAGCAGACGGTCGAGGTCATCACCGGCAGCATCGAGGCGTTCCACGAGTACGGGGTTCCCATTCACGGGATGTTCATCCTGGGCTGCGATGCGGATACACCGGAGACCATCGAGGCGACGGTCAAGTACGCCATCAAGCACCGCATCGACACGGTGCAGTTTCTGATCATCACCCCCCTGCCCGGCACCGAGTTCTACGAACAGATGGAAGCGACCGGGCGCATCATCTCCGACGACTGGACGCTGTACGACGGTCACCACGTCATCACCCAGCCATCCCACATGACGCCCTACGGGCTTCAGAGGGCGTCCTTCCGGGCGATGCTGCGCTTCTACGCGCCCCGGCGGGCGTGGCGGATGCTGTTCGGGAACATCCGGCGCGAACTCCCCTTCCTGTTGCACCTGTTCGTGCGTGAGCGGAAGCTGCGTATTGCGCTACCGCGCATCGCGCTGATGTCGATCCGCCCGCAACAACTGCTGAAGATCCCGCAGGTGTTGCAGCAGAAGCTCGATCTGAGCACCTGGCTGCGGCTGCGGGACGTGTTCATCGTGCCCATCCTGCGGCGCTACGCTTACCGTCACACAAAGCAGGGCCTGCGCCAACCGCAGAACAAGCACTACGTCGCCTGGCTGCGCTCACTGGCACGCTCGCGCCGCCGGGGGGCCGGGATGGCTTAGAGGCCAAGAGTTTTAACAGCTTGCCATACCACTTTCTGCCGGATGGGGTGGACCCGGCCATTTTCGGATGGGTTTGCCTGGTCCGCATGTGGTTGTTCGCAAGCAAGCTGTTACCTTTTCAAACGGTTTTCCACCGGCGGTGGAGTCGATAGAGAAAATGGCCGAGTCATAAGTCAGACGGATTCCAGTCAGTTTTTTCCATCAACAGACAAGGAGGGGAAAGGTGAAAAAAACAAAGACTTCTGTGTTGCTGCTTGGTGTGGCGGTCATCGCTTTGATGACGCTGGCCTGTCTGGGTGGTGGCGCTACCGTCCAGGAGGAGGCAGGTGTTGAGGAGGTTGCGATAGAAGAGCCTCCGGCTGAAGCACCAGAACCAACAGACGTCCCAGAGCCCACCGAAGAAGTACAGGCTGCTCCTGTACTTCCCGATGACTGGACACTCTACGAAGTGTCAGAAGGCGGCTTTAGAGTTGGCCTGCCCCCCGGCTGGGATCAGATCGACATGGATCCCGAGACACTAGAGGCCTCAATGGGCGCCGTTGCTGAGCAGAACCCGGAAATCGGCGAATGGCTTGAGGGGCAGGTTGCAAACCTCGCCGCCCAGGGGATCAAGTTCTATGGTTTCGACCTGTCCGCGGAATCGGTCGCATCCGGTTTTATGACTAACGTCAACGTTAACATCGTCGACATTGGTATTGACATCTCGGTGGACGATCTGGCCGAGATGAATGTCGGAACCTATGAGGATATGTTTGAGCTCGCCGAGCCTGTGACATACGAGATACTCAACCTCCCGGCCGGTGAGGCCGCCCTGTTCGAATTCGGCACAAGCATGGCCGGCCCAACCGGCGAGGAGGTGGCTATATCCTTCGCCCAGTATATATTTGTGCACAATAAGAAAAGCTACGTCTTGACGTTCGCAACCGGCGCCGACCGTGCCGACTTATATAAAGACGCTTTCAGGCAGATCGCGGAAAGCTTCGGCTATATGGAGTAGGATCTGCCACCGTGCATTCATCAGCATAGCGCCCGCCGACCGAGCGGGCGCTGCTCATTCATGCGGGTTGGGTGACGATTGTAGGCTCCGTGCCCGCGCGCCGTCAGGCTTCGGAATGCCCGACGA
The DNA here is from genome assembly GCA_964603985.1 of uncultured Anaerolineae bacterium. GTDB lineage: Bacteria > Chloroflexota > Anaerolineae > Aggregatilineales > UBA3940 > CAZRXG01. The sequence goes on from CAZRXG010000025.1 coordinate 47,275, forward strand.
GGCCGACCGCGCCCGGCCTGATGTGCGCGGCTATTACGCGTCCGTGCCGGTCAGGTCGACCTTGGGGATGGTGAAGGCGAAGGTGCTTCCTTTGCCGGGCGCACTGTCCACCCACACGCGCCCCCCGTGCTGCTCGACGATCCGCCTGACAATCGCCAGGCCCATCCCGGTGCCGCCGTACACCCGGGTCGAACTGCCGTCGACCTGGTAGAAACGCTGCCAGATCTTCTCGTGCTCTATCGTCGGGATGCCGATGCCCTGGTCGGTGACCTCGGTCTGAATGGCGTGACCGGCGTCCCAGATTGTCACGGTGATGCGGCCCCCCTCCGGCGAGAATTTGAGCGCGTTGTCCAGCAAATGGTCAAATACCTGGCCCAGGCGGGTCTTGTCGGCATAGGTGTCCGGTAGGTTTTCGGCGTAAGAGGTGACGATCTCGACCTCTGACTGCTTGGCAGTCGACTGGATCGCCCGGATCGCCGCCTCGGATATCCGGCGTAAAGAAACCACGCTGCGCTGTAGCGGCTCCTTCTCCAGTTCGTGGAAGGTCAGAATGCCCTCGATCAGGCGCGCCAACTGGTGGCTCTTCTCGGCGATGACCGACACGCTCTCAAGCTGCTGGGCGTTCAGGGAGCCGAGCGTGCCGTCGGCCATCAATTCGGCGTAGCCCATGATGGCCGTCAGCGGCGTGCGCATCTCGTGCGAGACGTTCTGGATCAGCTCGTCTTTGAGGCGGTTGGCTTCCTGGAGATCGTTGTAAGCCGCTTCGAGCTGCGCGGCGCGGCGCAGCAGCCGGGCAGACAGATGGACGTTGTCGAGTGCGTTGCCCACCACGTTAGCCATCGCCTGCGCCAGCGAGTGGTCGTCCTCCGAGAAGGTGCGGTCGGTGTCCCTGTCCATGAGTTGCAGCAGCCCGACGGCCTCGCCACGCGCCATGAGGGGGACGATCAGCAGGGAGCCGCCCTCCATCCACTGGCGGTCAAGCAGGTGGCCCGGCACGAAAGTGGCCTCGTCCAACCGGGCGGTGGTGGGGGCCCGTCTCTGCAAAGCGCGCAGATGTGGGCTGTCCTCGTCAGGCTGGTAGGTCGTGCCTTCACCCAGCGGCCAGACCGCTTTCCCCTGTTCGTGCAGGATCGAGAGCGCGTCTTCTTGGGGCCGGTAACGCAGAATGGTGCACCACGACGCGCCGGTGGTATCCAGAAGCGACTCGCCGAGCTGGCGCACGGGGCCGGGGTCGTCCCAGGAGCTTCCCGCCTGGAGCGCATCGCGCCAGGACCGCATCGCCGTCTGGCAGTGTTCCAGATCATCGGTAGAGAAGAAATACCGGCTGCCGGTGTGGTACAGCTCGGCCACGCCGACAATGCGCCCGTCGATGTCAACCGGCAGGGCCAGCATTGCCTGCACGCCGGGGGCCTGGAGGATGTCGTGGCGGGTTCCCCAAAGCTCAGGATCGTCCATCGACGCGGCGAAGGGCCTGCCGCTTTCAATCGCCTGCCGGGTCAGGGTGAAGTCGGTGAGCGCCACCCGGCGCTCCTGCCCGGCCGGGTGGCTCAGGTCGGCGACCTCCACCAGGCAGGTCAGGCTGCCATTCCTCTTATCCCACGAGCAGATCGCACACCACTGAACCGCCAGCGCCTCCAACAGCAGCCAGGCAGTGGTTTCGGCGACCTGCTCAATAGCCAGCGTGGACGATGCCGCCGTGCTGGCTTCAAGCAGGAGCGTTACCTCGTGGGCGCGGCGCTGGGCTTCCCCGGCGGGCGGCGGCCCGGTCACCTGGGCTGCCTGTTTGAGGGCCGACGGACGCCCACCTGGCCGCTCGCTGACCCGCGCTTCGCGCTCGGCCAGGCGCTGCGCCAGGCGCATCTGCCCGATTGCCCTCTCTGCCTGCCCGACCACCACCGCCAGGGATCGACGGTCGCGTGCCGCCCCCAGGTTGAGTGGGTCACGGGAGCCAAGCACGAGCGCCCCTGCGGGCCGGCCGCCAACCTGCAAGGGGAACACGCTGACGAAGCCCAGCAGGAGCTTTTCGCAGGCACGGCGCAGGCCGTCGGCTTCCTGCGCCCGCAGCTCAGACAGCGACGCGTTGAGCGTTGCCATACCGTTGGTCACGACGCCGGTCAGCAGGCCGAACTCCGGCCCAAGGGGGATGGTGGGGTGTGTCTGGTTGCCGGACAGAGTCTCCAGAAAGCTGACCTCCACCCGCTCTCCGCCGCCGGTCGCCAGCGCCCGGCTGACCAGCGATTCTCTCTGCTCGTCCAGGGTGAGCAGCCACACCAGGTCGCAGGGCAGGATCGCCAGGGCCTCCCGAACTGCCTCGTTCAGCAGGCGCTCGATCCACTCAGGCGAGCTGCTTTTACCGGTGAGCAAAACTTCAATCTGTGGACCCAGGCGTTCCAGGACAAGCGGCTTGTGTGTGATGTCGTTCGCCCCGGCCATCAGTTTCTCAAACTGACTGGCCAGGGGATCGCTGCCGGTGATCAGGATGATCGGGATGTGGCGGGTCTGGGCGTCTCCACGCAGGCGGCGTCCAGTCTCAATGCCAGATATATCCGGCATCTCGGCGTCGAGCAGGATCAGGTCTGGCTTTTGCGCCCCGGCGAGACGTATCGCCTCGGCACCACCGGTTGCAGACAACACCTCGTGATGGTGCCGCGTGAGCCACTCACGCACCAGCGCAGTGAAGTCGGGATCGTCGTCCACGATCAGGATCTTGGCCATGGGCCGTCATTCCCCTAGCAAGTTTTTGTGGATGGCAGGGTTCCCGTCTGGCAGGACGAGATGGACAGCAGGTGACCGGTTCTGTATCTCCTCCCTGATTCGGTGCTGCCTTCCTGCCTTAGCCGAACGCTGTTCCAGGCGGCTGGTACGGAGTATACGGCATGTTCCTGCATAGAGACAAACACTCGCTGTGCAGACAGTGCGCGGCCCCAGGCGGTTCGCGAATCGCCTGGGGCACTTTGCCGTGCATCCCTTCCACGCGTACCGGTCGTCAATTACCGGCGGGAAGCGCCCCCACCTATCCTGTTTATACGTATCGTTCGCCTGCCCGGTTACCACACGCCCGGCAGCAGGCGGTAGCGCGTCTGCTGCGTGTATTCCTTGTAGCCCGGCAGCTCCTCGATCAGCGCCCTGTCCTCCAGCGCAGCCCGCACGACGATCAGCGCGGCGCTCAGCGCGCCGGGGATCAACGCCCACACTGAACCCAGGGCCAGCGGTATCGCGAGGTCGCCTATCACCCCGGCGAGATAGCCCGGATGGCGCACGAACCGGTAGGGGCCGCCGGTGGCGACGGCGTGGGCACGGTCGTCCTGGATGCGCACGTTGGCCGAGAAAAACCTGTTGGCTACCATGGCCCAGGTCGAGAAGATGTAGGCCAGCGCCACGACGAGCAGCGCGATCAGTTGTAGCGCCAGCGAGACCTCAGGCAGCCATCCGATGCGGTCGTCCAGCCCGGCCACAATCCACATGACCACCGGGCCGTACAAGGCCACCAGGGGGCCGATCACTTTGTCCCAGCCTTTCACGTTCTCCGCTTCAGGGTAGTGAGCGCGTTCTACGATCAGGTCGGGGTTTGTCCACAGCACGACGGCCCGGCTGGCGACCGTCAGGACGATCGTCATGCCGACGTAGACCCAGCCCATTACCCAGTTCAGGCGGCCCGCCGCGATGAACAGGACCGCCGGTGTGATAGCCATGAAAACGATGAACCTCACCACTGCCTTCCAGCCGATCCTGCCGACTGCCTGGGGCGTCTCTTTTGTTTGTTCGGTAGAAGTGTTGGTGTTCATGATGTCCTCCCGGTGGTGCCCGGCTTTTTCGAAAATATTAGGATATACCAACTATGTAGTTAGTATATCCTAAAAAACGCTGCTCGATACCCACAGCGTGTGGGGATTGGCGCGCGCGGCGGCCACATACTCTGGCTTGTCTCGACCGGTCACCAGACGCCCGGCAGCAGGCGGTAGCGCGTCCGGGCGGCGTAGTCCCGGTAGCCGTCAAGCTCCTCGTGCAGCGCCCGGTCTTCGAGCGCTGTGCGCACGACGGTCAGCAGGGCGGCCAGCCCCCCGGCGATGAGCGCCCACAGCGAGCCGAGCATGATCGGCGTGGCAAGCTCGAAGGCGATCACCCCGGCGTAGCCCGGATGGCGCACGATCCGGTACGGGCCGCCGGTGGCGACGGTGTGGGCGCGGTCGTCCTGGATACGCACCACACACGAGAAGAAGGCGTTCGCGGCCATGGCCCAGGTTCCCAGCGCGTACCCCGACGCCGCGACGACCAGCGCGGCAATCTGGAGCGCGGGCGGCATGGGCCCCGTCCACCCGAAGCGCACGTCCAGCCCGGCGGTGACGTGTTTGGCGACGGTGATCAGGCCGATGACGCTGAGGATCACCGTGTCCCAGGTTTTCGCGCCCTGCCTGCGGCTGGCGCGCTCGGCCAGCAGGTCGGGGCACCTGGGGATCAAGATCAGCGCGTTGGCCGTAACCCAGACGGCGTATATGCCGACCAGCGCCCAGCCCATCACCCAGTCGAGGCGGTTGGCGGGGATGAACAGCGACGCGGCGACAAACAGCACGCCCATCGCTTCCCTGATCAGCCAGCGCGTAACGCCGGGTGGCAGCCCGGCCTTCCGGGTTTGTCCTCCTGAAGGTGCATTGTTGTCCATTTGTACTTCCTCCCGACGAATATCCCATATCCCAGGTGCTCGAAGAGGGCCCTGGGAACACGGGGCCTTTCGCTCATGTACTTCCTGAAGGCCGCGCTTCCAACGTACAGGGACAGCGTTCTGCGCAGCATTCTGAAAAGGTCCTGAAAACCGTACCGCCTGATCTGGCTGGCCTCGCGGAGCGCGTCAAGTTTGTAGGTCTTCGCCACGACCTCCCTCAGCCCGGCGGTTTCCAGCGGGTCTGCCCACCCCTCCGCGCGTGGAATTGGCGCTCTGATCTCCCAGGTGCGCTCTGCGAACTCGATCATCTCTGCCGTTGGCGTCCTGGCCCAGATGACCTCGTTGAGTCCCACGTATCCACCCGGCCCGGTCACGCGCACAAGCTCGTCTACCGCCTGCTGCCTCTGTTCGACAAACGCGACTACGGACTCGCAAAGGACAACGTCGAAAAGTGCGTCATCGAAAGGGAGATGCCGCACATCGCCCGCCCTGAATTCGACGTTACCCTCCACACCCTCTCTTTTTGCCCTTTCATTGGACAGGGCGATCATTCTCTCGGAAATATCCACGCCGACCACCCGGCTGCCGTACGTTCTGGCGAGATAGCAGGTCGTTGCGCCGACGCCGCAGCCCGCATCCAGGACGTAGGTGTCCCCAGTGATGTGGCACATCTCGGCGAGTGTTTTGGTGGTCTCAAGCCCGCCCATGTGTTTGGTCGTGCCCACATGGGCTTGTAGCCCGAAGTAGGAAAACTCTGCTGCCGGGGGTTTGGGCGGTCGCTGCGTGTCGTTCCCCATAATCCTTGCCTCAGCCCGGACTGTGGCTGCTCCTCTCCCGGTTCGTTCTGTACACTCTAGCACAGCGCCCGGTACGCAAACCCCACAGGGTGTGGGTTTAGGGAGCGGCGGGGCCCCGCTCACACTCCGGCGGTGAAACTACTTCGGAATCGCGGTTTGGGTGTATACTCATAAGACTTCGGATTCGTGCAGACGATCCCCAACGCCGAGGGGGATATGGCGCAGGCGAGACGAGAAGCCCGGTCAAACCCAGGGGAGAGACGAATCGATGGCCGAGTACGAACACAAAGACATCTCAGTTGCGGTGGTCAGCCGCGACCCATACTTCCTGTTCGCCGTCAAGGCGCTGCTTGGCCGGGATCGCCGGGCGCGCATCTTCACCACCGCGCCGTCACTCAAGGCGCTGCAGGACGAGCTTGATGGACTGGCCCACCCTCTGCACGCCGTCGTGTGTGACGCCGACTCTCTGGCCGGCGAGTCGAATTTCTTCCCTGGCCTGCATCACCTGGCGGAGGCGATGCCCGACGCGAAAATCCTCTGCCTGGCCCAGGGCAGCTTGAAACAGGTCACTGCCCGCATTGAGGACAGTCCTCTGAGCGCGCTGCTGGCCAAGCGCGACCTGGGCTACTGCCTGCACCTAGCCATCCGCGCCGTCGTCGACGAGGATGTCACGCTGGTTACCGCAGGCATCCGCGCGCTGCTGACGCCCGGCTCGACGCTCGACCGTGAGAGCCGCACCATCGGCCCGGAGACGGCGCACCCCGACCTGACGCCGCGTATTGCCGAGATCGTGATATGGCGGATCTTCATCGGCCTCGACAACCCCGACATCCAGGACGAGCTGCTGCTGGGCAGGGACACCATCCGCGAGTACGTGTCGAAAGCCTACAAGGCGCTGGGAGCCAGCAGCGAGCTTGAGGCGTTCGACGCCCTGTCCGACTGGTGGTGGACGACCCGCTTCGCGCACGCTCTTAGGTAGCCCCCACCGCTTACCACACCCCCGGCAGCAGCCGGTAGCGCGTCTGTGCCGCGTAGTCCCGGTAGCCGTCAAGCTCCTCCAACAGCGTGCGATCCTCAAGCGCGGTGCGGACGACGTAGGCGCACGCCACAAGCCACGCCGGGATGAGCGCCCACAACGATCCCAGCAGCAGTGACGCCGCGAACACGGTGACGATCATGGCGACGTAGCCAGGGTGGCGCACGTACCGGTATGGCCCGCCGCTGGCGACGGCGTGATCGCGGTCGAGCTGGATGCGGACCGCGCGCGAGAAGAAGGCGTTTGACACCAGCGCCCACGCGAACAGCGCGGATGCCAGCGCCCCAATGCACAGCGCGCTCAGGTGAATCGCCAGCGCCAGCGGGGGCGACCACCCGAAGCGTTGATCCAGCCCGGCGACGACCAGCACGCCCAGCGTCGGGATGAGGATGAAGATGCCCAGCACCCTGTCCCAGGTCTTGGCGTCGGCCTTGATCCGGCCCCGCTCGGCGACCAGCTCCCGGTGGTGGGGCAGCAATACCAGCGAGTTGATCGCCAGACTGAACGCGTAGACGGCCAGGTAGACCCACCCCCATATCCACCTCAGGCTGCCCGCCGAGACGAACAGGATCGCTACCAGCAGCAGCATGGTGGCGACGACCTGCACCATTCGCCGCACGACCCCGCGCGTCACTTCGGGCTTCTCATCTGGCCGTGATACAGATGGATTGGTGTTCATTGTGCACCTCCTCGGCGAGGTCCGTCCCCGGCAAGATTTAGGATAGCCTAACACCGTGTTTAGTTTACTACAAAAAGCAAAGCTCAACCCCCACACGGCGTGGGGATTGAGCGCGACGGTGACGCCGGTTTCCGGTTGTGGTGGGGCTACTCGGAGCGCAGCGCCTCGACCGGCTGCATGCGCGTGGCACGGTAGGCCGGGTACAGCCCACCCAGCAGCCCCAGCGTCAGCGCGACGGCCAGCGAGCGCACGAACACGCTTGTCTCCCAGACGGGCGTGATGGCATCCCCGTAGAAGGGAAGCGTGTTCACCACAGCCGCCAGGCCGAACGCCACGCCAACACCGGCAGCCGCGCCAACCGCCCCCATCGCCAGCGCCTCCCTGAGAATCAGGCCCAGGATCTGGCGGCGACGCCAGCCGAGCGCGCGCAGCACGCCGATCTCGCGCGTGCGCTCCAGCACGGTCATCAGCATGGTGTTCATCATGCCCACCCCGCCCAGAACGGTCGCTATGACGGCCAGGCCGCCCGCCATCGCGGATGCGTTCTGCATGTCGGGCAACTGCTCGGCAAACTCACCGGTCACCGCGGCGTGCACTTCCGGGAAGCTGGCGTTGATCTCGTCGGCGACGGCCTGCGCCTTGTTCGGGTCGTGGAGGTAGGCGGCGAGTAGAGTGACCTTGCGCGGGTGGCCGGTGTACACCTGCGCGTCTCGCAGCGTGACCACTCCGCCCACTTCCAGAAAGGGAACGTCGGCCTCGTAGATGCCGACCACCCGGAAGCGCATGCTGCCGACCGCCAGCGTCTCGCCGACCTCGATGTCGTTGGCCTCGGCGAACGTGTGCCCGACCATGATCTGGTGGTTGGTGGCGATGCGTTGGCCCTCGATCACGTTGAACTCTGTGATCGACACTCCACGCGGCTCGTGCCCCATCAGGACAAACCAGCCCATGTCCTCCAGGTCGGCCCAGCCGACCAGCATGCCGCTGGCGTACTTCACGTCCGGCATGGCCGCGATCCGCTCCCCGACGCGCTCGTCGAGCAGCGAGAGCGAGAGGTCTGCGATGTCGGCCTGCCGGACGACGACCTCCGATCCGGTGAAGAAGCCCGTCATCATGCCGGTGGCCCCGCGCATGAACGCATCCAGCGCCATCACCGCCCCCACCGTGACCCCGATCGCGCCCACGGTCAGCAGGGTGCGGCTCTTGCGCCGCCACAGGTTTTGCAGCGCCAGCCCACCCACCGGCAGCCGCTTCGCCTCTTTCCCGGCTGACCCGCCTTCGTAGCGCAGCGCCTCGATAGGCTGGAGCTGCGACGCGCGGTAGGCCGGGTACAGCCCGCCGACCAGCCCCAACGTAAACACCAGCCCGAAGCCGCGCAGCAGCAGCGCCGGGCGGATGGCGGTCGTCGCGCCGAAGGCAGTGATCTGGTCGGAGAACAGGAACAGCATCAGCCACGCCAGTCCCACCCCGACCAGCCCGCCCAGCAGTCCGACGGCCAGCGACTCGCCCAGGATCATCAGCAGCACCCGGAAGCTGCTCCAGCCGACGGCGCGCAGCACGCCGATCTCGCGCGTGCGCTCCATCACCGACATCAACTGGGCGTTCATCATGCCCAGGCCGCCAATCGTGACCGCCAGGATCGAGACAATGATGACCATCCCGCGCAGCGAGTCGGCCTGATCGTCCTTGTTTGCCATGTCTGCGGTGGTGCCCAGGTGCAGGGTGGGGTACTTGCGCTCGACGCGCCGCTTGAGGCGGTCGCCCAGGGCGGGGTCCTTGACCCGGATGTAAAACAGGCTGGCCTTGTGCTGCATGCCCAGCAGGTTTTGCGCGTCGTCGGTGCGCAGCAAGGCCGCGCCCTCTTCGAAGGCCTCGCCAGTCTCGTAGATGCCGACCACGCGGAACGTGCCGTCGCCCACCCGGATCACATCGCCGACCTCCTTGTTGAGCGATTCGGCAGCCGCCAGGCCGAGCAGGAGCGGCTTGCCGCGCATCTCGTCTGCCTCGCGGCTGTACAGGCCCACCCCTGAGACTACCTGGAAGCGTTCCAGCACGAAGCTGTCCGCCGGATAGCTGAAGACGAAGAAGTAAGGCGTGCCCTCTGCCTGCACCAGCCCCTGGATCATCGCGCTCACGGTCTCGACTTCGGGCATGGCGAGCAGGTCTTCGCCGATGCTCTCGTCCACCGTGCTCACGATGATGTCGTAAGCCTCCGGGTCGCTGAGGACAAAGTCGGCTTTGCTCCCCGTCGCGACCGCCTGATAGCCGCTCTCCAGGCTGTCAGCCAGCGAGCTGAGGCCAATGATGGCCGCCACGCCGATGCTGATCCCCAGCACGGTCAGCAGGGTGCGTTCTTTGCGGCGAAACAGGTTCTTGAAGATCATGGTGTTCTCATTGTGATGTTCTCTAAGTGGGCGGAGATAGACCCCATCCTACGACGGCGATGTGGTCATCGGCTCAGCCTGGGTAAAAAGCGCCCGGTGCGCTGCATGTACGCGCGGTACTCATCGCCGAACTGCTCGATCATCGTCATCTCTTCCTTGCCTACCCGCGTCACGACGACGATCACCAGTCCCAGGGAGACCGGCAGGCCGACGACCCAGTTGGCGGAGAGCAGTGTCATCCCGACGCCGAAGGTGGTCAGCACGCTGTACATCGGGTGGCGCACCCAGCGATACGGCCCATGCTGCACCAGCCGGTGCCCCTCGCGGACGTGCAGCGTGGTCGAGAAGTTCTTGCCGAGCGCCCACTGCACCCACCACAGCAGGGGCAGGCTTCCCAGCGCCAGCACGGCCCCCACCCAGCGCACCCACGCCGGGAGTGGGAAGGCCGCCCACGCCAGATAGCGCGGGTAGACGGTGTACACCAGCATCGCCGCGATGTAGCCGATGCCGATGAGGCCCCGCGCGGCCATGTTGAGCCAGCTCTCTTTGAACTCGACCTTGCCTTCGGGGCGGATCTCGGAGCGGGGAGCGGCCAGGCGGATGCCCATCATGGTTAGAAAAGCGACCGCAAACGCGATGTGAAAAGTCAGGTTGTCCATTTTTATTCCCGGTAGTCGATTTATAATTTAGTTGTGACTAAATTTTAATTCAGTTGATGCGAAAAGTCAAGTTTGTTGGTCGGGGGCGTGCACGAAAAGGCTGAGGAAAATCGTGAGGGAGCTGCGAAGTACGGTCGCGGGGTTTCCCTCACCCCTGTCTGGTGGCCACAAACAGGATCGGCACGCAGAATCTCTCCTCCACTTTTTCGTACTATGCTCGGCAGGCGATGTATTTGGGCCTGGGAAGATGAGATCGTCCTGGTGCCTGGTGGGGCTTCATTGCCTGCCCTCCGCGCATATGCTAAACTGACCGGCGTTGGTTGTCCGTATCGGCTAGCAAACGAGTATAGTGGGTCTATGTCTACACGAGTCCAACACGGCTCTTCCTCCCAGGAATCCCCCCCGACGCGCGCCTGGCTGCCCCGCCTGACGCTGATCGTCGTCACCACGCTGATCCTCTCTAACCTGGTCGCCGCGCTGATGATCGCCGCGTACCAGATCTACTACGATGGGTTGATCTACCCCGGCGTCAGCGTGTGGGATGTTGACTTGAGCGGCATGTCACCCGCCGAGGCCGCCACCGCGCTCAGCGGGCAGTTCGCCTATCCCCAGAACGCCGTCATCACCTTCCGCGACGGTAACCAGACGTGGTCGCTGACCGCCGCCGAGCTGGGCGTCCACTTCGACGTTGAGCGCACCGTGCAGGCTGCCTACGGGGTCGGGCGCAGCTCCCTGATCCCCGGCCTGGGCCAGCAGGCCACCGCCTGGCGGCGCGGGATCGTCGTCTCGCCGGTCATCGTCTTCGACCAGATCGCCGCCAACACCTACCTCCGGCAGGTCGCCGCACAGATTGACCGCCCCGTCGTCGATGCCACCGTCCGCGTCGAAGGACTTAAGACCGTCACCACGCCCAGCCAGATCGGGCGCGAGGTTGACATCCCGGCCACCATCGACGCGCTGGGCGCGCTCGTCACCACGCTCGAAAGCGGCGAGGTCGAGGTGTCCGTCGTCGAGACGCCGCCCCTGGTCGTCAGCACCGAGGAGGTCGCCGCCCAAATCGACGCCATCCTGGCTGACAAGCTGGAGGTGTACATCGAGGACGCCTACCCCGACGACCCCGGCCCCTGGCTCGCCTCCCGCGAGGCGTTGGCCGATATGCTGCTGCTGGAGCTGATCCCCTCCGAGGACGGCCAGACGGCAGCCTACGACATCCGCCTGAACGAGGATCAGTTGCGAGCTTTTCTGGAGCCGCGCGCGCTCGAACTGGAGCGCGAGCCGGTCAACGCACGCTTTGACTTCGATGAGAGCACGGGCACGCTGGCCGTGTTGAGCGACAGCCAGCCGGGTCGTGATCTGGACATCCCGGCCACCATCCAGTTGATCAACCAGATGACGGTCGGCGGCAAGCACCGTGTCCCCCTGGCCTTCAAGACCAGTGACCCGGCCATCCCCGATACCGCCACCGCCGAGGAGTTGGGCATCAAAGAGATGGTCGCCTCGGCCACGACCTACTACTACGGCTCCTCGGAGGCCCGGCGGACCAACATCGCGACCTCCGCCAGCCGCTTTCATGGCCTGGTCATCGAACCGGGCCAGGAGTTCTCCTTCAATCACTACCTCGGCGAGGTCACCGGCGAGACCGGCTACGAGGAGTCGATGATCATCTACAACGGGCGCACGATCCGGGGTGTGGGCGGCGGCGTCTGCCAGGTCAGCACCACCGCCTTCCAGGCCGCCTTCTACGCCGGGTTCCCCATCACCGAACGCCACCCGCACGGCTACTGGGTCGGCTACTACGACAGCGGTGAGGGCAAGGGCCTTGACGCGACCGTCTACGCGCCGCTGGTTGACCTCAAGTTCATCAACGACCTGCCCCGTCACCTGCTGATCGAGACCTCGACCAACGCCGCCAACTCGACCCTCACCTTCCGCTTCTACTCAACCGGCGACGGGCGCACCGTCCAGAAGGACGGCCCTTACATCAGCAACCGTGTCCCGCACGGACCGCCCCTGTACGAGGAGAATCCCGACCTCGCGTCGGGCCAGGTCAAGCAGGTCGAATACGCCATCGACGGCTTCGACGCGATGGTCGAGCGCATCGTCTACCGCGACGGGCAGATCATCCTCCAGGATACCTTCTTCAGCCGCTACGTGCCCTGGCAGGCCGTTTTTGAGGTCGCGCCGGGGGAGATCCCTAGCGGTGAGGCGACTACAGAGGAGTAAGGGGATTCCGGCGCCGCCCGGACACGCGTCTACTCGGCCCGGAGATCGGCGTAGGCTGCCTGCCAGGGATCGAGCACGTCCTCGAACATCACCCCGGCGCTGAGAATCAGCCACTCGTCTACGGTTTCGGACAGAGGCAGATAGGCTACCAGGTTGGGGATGACCTCCGGCCCGTAGGTTTCGGTCAGCACCCTGATCAGCGCGTAGGCTGCCAGGTAATCGTCGTCGCTGTAGGGCGGGCTGAAGCTCAGGCTTCCGGCGCTGTTAGCGGGCCACAGCGCGCTGATACGCCCCTCTTTATCCAGGAACGACTCGACGGCAGCCCCGGCGTCGAGGCCGGTGCGCTCCATCTCCCAGCGCATCAGGGCGACGGCAAAGGGGTGGTTGGCATCGAACGGGGCAATCTGGTAGGCGACAAACTCCTCGATCACCCCGGCGGTGACGAGCGAGCGGGCATGCTCCTGGATGGTCACATCGGGCGGGCGGGTGGTGACGTAGGGGGAGGGGACGAACACCTGGACGGGCTGGGCCGACGAGCCGCTCTGGTCGGGCTGGGCGACGGGCGAGATGAAGATCTCAAGGGCCGGTGGGCCGTTGGGCAGAGCGAAGTCGGCGGCGATGTGGGTGTAGACCTCTTCCACGTAGGGCACGAGGCCCTCAGCGGCCGGCCCGTCAAGCTCGAAGTACCACAACTGCACGTAGGTGCCGTGCGCGTCGTAGAGCGGCCCCCAGTCCCCACCGATGGCGTTGGTGTGCACCCAGCGGTTATCGACCAGCCGGAACGGTTCGTAGGCCACGTACTGGGTGGTTTCCTGCGTGCGGCCCACCCCCTCGACCTGGGCGAACTGCGTCTCTGCCCACAGGATGTCGCCCACGCGGCGGGTGGCGACCACCTCAATAGAGTCCGGCAGGGCGATGGACTCGGTCGGCACGTCAATGACATCTGCCCGGTCGGCGCGCTCCGGGTCGCGGTAAAGCACGGCTGCCTCGGTCGAGAAGCCGTTGGCGATCAGCGCGGCTTCAGCCCGCAGGCGGTAGGCCAGGTAGCCGTCCCACGCGACCGGCAGGTCGGCGGCGGGGACGCCGGTCAGGCCGGCGATGGTCGGGACGACGGCTTCACCGTCCTCGACGCCGTCGATGAACTTCCTGACGGTCAGGACGCCGTAATTCTCGGCCAGCACGCCGAGAAAGGTTGAGGGCGGTGCTTCCGGGTCGAACTGGTAACGCACCCACGCGGCCAACTCATCTTCGAGCCAGGCCAGTTCGGAATAGGGTTCCGGCTCATCGCCGACCTCGGAAGCGGCCCAGTACTCGGCGGCGAGTTCGGCAATCTGGCCGAGCAGCGCCGGGTCGATTGGCCTCCCGGCCGGGAAGCGTGACAGCTTGGGCGAGGGGATCAGCAGGGTCGAGTCGTCGTAGCTCGCCCAGCCAATTTGCGTGAGCGGGTCCGGCTCGATGCGGATGCGGATGCGGCGTGGTCGTGCGGCGCAGTCCGTGGCGCTGCAGGCAGCGTTCCACCAGTCGTCTATCTGAGTCCTGAGCAAGTCGGCCAGGTCGGCGTCTTCCTCGTAGTAGTAGAGATTGGCGTAGGCCGTCTTATCGACCGCCAGCTTGCCCCAGAACTCCGGGCCGGGCGGGATGTGCAGCCAGCCTGCATCGCTGTGCTGGTAGAACCAGATGATGTGGTAAGGCTCCCCCTGGTAGTCCTCGCGCAGCACCACGCGTGCCTTGTCGGCGTCGATGTCCAGTTCAACGACCTCACCCGTGACCTCAATATCGGGACCGAGCGCCTGGTACCGTGCGAAGGTGCTGTCCTGGATGCGAACCCATTCGCCAACGTCGGCCTGCCCGTCCAGGAAGGCACGGCGGTCACCGATACGCAGGGCGAGCGTCTCAGCCGAGATGGTGGTTTCCAGGTCGGCGCGCAGTTGCCTGCCGACCCTGTGCAGGCGGTAGAAGATCGCACCGCCCGCGATGCCGAGCGCCACCAGCAGCACCAGCCCCAGGTTGCGCAGTCTGTGCACGCGCCGCTTGCGTGCGGCGATGGCCGCCGGGTCTTCGCCGACTTCCTCCCAGCCGCCATCCGATTCGACTTCCCAGTCCAGCTTGATGCCCATAACGCCTCTCGTTGGCCTCTCTGGCAGTGGGGGCATATTTCCCCTTTATATACTATAAACCTATCGCTTTGGTTGATTCCCCACAACACCGCCGGGTCGAGAGCAGCAGCGCCCCCGCATCTAAACTTATCTTGGCATTTCCAAAAAATGTGTGAATTCCGTCACGGCGAGCCCTCCAGAGCAACATTTCGTGCTATAGTGAGAACGTGGAAAAGTTTTTTTGAGTTATGGTGTGTTCTTATCAATGACAAGGGTGAGAGATGAGCGTCATTAATAGGTTTCAGTTCAGGGGTGCAAAGTCCAAGAGTGCAGAGAACGGCGGTACGAAGCAGCTTCGCACGCTGCCAGAGCATACGGCCGAGGTTCGTCCCTGGCGGGTGATCTTCCAGACCCTGACCAGCGAGGCCCGGGTGCTCGGCGTCGATGTCTTCAGCGTCGCCATAATCGGGCGCTCGGACCCCAGCACCAACATCAAGCCCGATCTCGACCTGGCCGTGTGCTCGGCCAAAGATGACCACGGCATCTCCCGTCAGCACGCGATCCTGCTGCCGACGGACGAGGGCCTGTCTCTCATCGACCTGGACAGCACAAATGGCACCTGGATCAACGGGCTGTTCTTGCAGCCTGGAAAGCGGTACCGGCTTCGCAGCGGCGACCGCGTTGAGTTCGGCAAGCTGAGGCTGATCGTGCGCGTGGTGGGCGCGATGAGCGTTGGTCGCCCCAATGACGCCACTTCCGTCGTCCGGGCCAAGCCGGGACAGCGTTGAATCGTGGGCAGTTAAAACGTATACGAGAGGGCGTTTTTTTGCGGGGAAGCCCTGCGGCAAACTTGTCGCGGGGTTTCTTCTTTCTGGCCCTGTGCCTCTTTTCCACCACCGGCGGGTGGCGCATCCCGCCGCCATCACGTCCCCGTTTGCCCGCCCACCGGGCAGCCTGCCGGGCCGTCCCCCTTATTGCCCCCATAATACGACTGGTGTACACTACATTACATTCCATTAACTTCCATCGGTCCACCCTCTTAGCTGTAGGGAGGCAGGCGATCACCCATGGCCTTTGAAGATTACGTCGGCAAGAAGTTAGGCAACTATGAGATCGAAGAGCTGGTCGGCAAGGGCGGCATGGCAGGCGTTTTCCGGGGCTACCAGCCCTCGATGGATCGTCACGTCGCCATCAAGATCATGTCCCAGCAGTACAGCGAGGACGAGGGCTTCGTCAGGCGCTTCAAACGGGAGGCCCACCTCATCGCCAACCTGGAGCACGCCCACATCCTGCCGGTCTACGACTTCGGCGAGGAAGAAGGGGTGCTCTACATCGTCATGCGCTTCCTGCCCACCGGCGACCTCGAAGAGCGCATCGTGCCGGATGAAGGGATGCCGCTCAAAGAGGCAGCGTCGCTTTTCACCCAGATCGCCTCTGCCCTGGATTACGCCCACAGCCGAGGGATCATCCACCGTGACCTGAAGCCCGGCAACGTCCTGATCGACGAACAGGGCAACGCCTTCCTGACCGACTTCGGGATCGCCAAGGAGGTCGAGGGCACCCAGAGTCTGACCGGAACCGGTGGGGTGGTCGGCACACCGACCTACATGTCGCCGGAGCAGGGATTGGGCGAGAAGATCGACGTTCGCAGCGATGTTTACGGGCTGGGGGTGATGCTCTTCGAGATGCTGACCGGCAGGCAGCCCTACGTGGCCGATAACCCGATGGCCCTGATGCTCAAGCACATCAACGAGCCACCGCCCCATCCCAGCCGGGTCAACCCCAACATCCCCATGAGTGTCGGCAGTGTCATCCTGCGGGCGATGTCCAAAGATCCTGACAGCCGCTTCTCCACCGCCGGGGAGATGGCCGAGGCACTTCAGGAGGCGTTGGCGACCGGCAAAATGTCCACCATCCCGGCTGCTGCCGCGGCTGACACGGGCGGCACGCTCCCTATGGTCTCTGTGCCCGGCGAAGCGGCCACCATGCCCGCTCCCGTTCCCGGCCAGCCGCAGCCCGCCACCGCCGAACGGGGCCAGGC
>CAZRXG010000026.1:0-62110 GCA_964603985.1 uncultured Anaerolineae bacterium
GGACGGATGAGCCGTTCAGGCTCACAGGGGGGTGAGGTCGGCGGGGGTGAGGGCCACCTCACCGCCAGCCCCCGGCGGAGAAGTGCACTTTCAGTGCACATTTCGCTTTTAGCCCGGCCAATTCATTGCCGGGCGTTTTCTGGCGTGAGGGTGAGGGCCGTGAAAAAGCAGCGCACCGCCGTGATGCAGCACCCTGCTTGACGATGCCCCGCTCCGCTCCGCCGAGTCCCCCCGTGCACGGGGGGACGGATGAGCCGTTCAGGCTCACAGGGGGGTGAGGTCGGCGGGGGTGAGGGCCGCTGCCCAATGTACCACATAGGAGACCGATCATGGCAAAGTTGGGGGTGTATTCCTTCCAGGTGTGGCGGTTGAGCGCGAGATAGTTTCTGGATACCTCCGCTTAGCTGGCTGTGATTTGAGCTCGTGCGTAACTCAACGCTTCGTCAACACTCTCAGCTACTCCGACGGATACATTTCCAAACACATCTTTCTTCATCCCGCGAGCCGCCAGTCGCACCATCTGGCTGCTTGAGACAAGCACTGTTTGCCGAATCATGGAGTGCCGCCATAGAGCCTTATCACCCCTTGTGACAAAGTTCGCGGCTTCTATCAAAGTGTCCACGTTCAACTTAAATTCCCTGGGATCGAGTATCCAGAATACGGGCTCTTGTACTTCCTCCAATATATCAAGAGACGCTTGAGACATCTCGTTGAGCACACTTGTGAAATCTTCGATCAGTTTGATGGTAACCAGGACAATCGGTTCACCGGGTAAGTGTTCAACTTCGATGTATTTGCTCTGGTACATGGTCTCCCCTCGGTCGATCCGTCTAAAACTGCCATGCACTTAATCATTCTGTACGTTTGATCAATCAGTCTTCTGCTTTGTTGGTATGTTCTGGCAAACCCCTAATATTATGGTAGCTGAGAATCATATGGCGACGTGTAACAATCGGCGATCATTTCTGAAACAATTTATCGCCTATACATCCCCTTATCGGTTGTAGCGGCCTGCGTACAGCATAAAGGCCCGTGCTTAACATCTGTACGACTAGGGGCAACTTATTCCAAAAGAACGGAAATGACCTTAACTGGAGTTTCGCCAAAATTGGCCAAACTGAGGGAATTCGAACCTGCATCTGGCAACACAAATCCGACCCTGGTCGGTGGAGTTTTTTCAAAACCAGGAAGTGGTGTTGCTCTTCAGTTCGGCGCATTGAAGCTGTTTAGCGATGCGGCGTAAGCCCGCTCTATTTCTGCGGGAAGCGCTTATCGCCCGACCTTCCGGGCACAGAGAAATTTCTCTGCTTATGCCTGCGCCTACTTTTCATCACGGCTTGAAAGCCGCAGCGGTCGATAGACCGCCTGTGCATTTGGACGCCTAACTGTCGCTTTTCAGCCACAACTTGCCTGAGCTTGTCTTACGCGCATTGGGCTTGGTTGCAAAGTGAGCGAGGTTGGACGAAACTGCAGGACTATATTAACGGCTAAAGTCCAGGGACAATAACGGTCTCTGTTTGCCGGCGTAGTGGAGTATGAGACATGTCCTTTTTGAAGCGAATTGAAGGTGACAGTCGCGGAGACGAAGGAGACAAGCCTTCTGAGCAGCGGGATCGCAACAGGCCCTCCGATGAGGCGTCGCAGTTGGCATCAATGCGCAAAAGGCGAGAGGTTTACGAGCCTGATCCCTACCTTCGGATTAAGCGGCGCGTGGCGAACTTCTTGCTGGCGATGGACCCAACCACGCCGCTCTCGGAAACAGTGAGACTTATCAGGAAGAAGATTGCCGACATCGTGGACGAGGAGTCATTAGGCCTCAGCAGCGTCGAGAGGAGTCGCGCGCGCGGCATGATGATGTTCGAAGTCTTCGGATTTGGCCCGCTGGAGCCGCTGTTGGAGGACAACTCAATATCAGAGATTGTAGTCGAGGGGCCTGAGGATGTGTACATAAGGCACGGTGAGCAGCTCGAACGAGCGGCGGTGGCTTTTGAAGACCCCGACCAGTTGAAGCAGCTTATTGATCGGACTGTCGAGTCGCTGGGTGGGCGTGTTGATGAGGATGCTCCCGCTGTCGAGGGTCCCCTGTTTCGTGGGCTGCACGCCAGCGTTGCCATCAGGCCAGTTGCTGAGGGCCAGCCAATCTTGACTGTCCGCAAGATCTCTGACAACTGAGCTTTCGCCAGATGTTATGCCGGAATCTCGCGTTCCTTGGACGAAATTGGCGAAACTCCAGACCTTAAGATAGGCACAGATGTCTTTGCAGTCCAATTCGTTAAAAACTGGTGCCACACAGGTGTTTGCACCTGACAGCTAACCGCCAACTGCTAACCACCACCCGCTCGCTCATAAACCGGCCCACCCAACGCCCGTAGCGCGCCTTCAGCCGGGCAATCTCCCCTCTCCTAGCGCTCGAAGAGCACGGTCGGCGGGGGTGAGGGTCGCCCCGCTGCCAGACCCCCGGCGGAGAAGTGCACTTTCAGTGCACATTTCGTTTTTAGCCCGGCCAATTCATTGCCGGGCGCTTTCTGGCGTGAGGGTGAGGGCCGTGAAAAAGCAGCGCACCGCCGTGATGCAGCACCCTGCTTGACGATGCCCCGCTCCGCTCCGCCGAGTCCCCCCGTGCACGGGGGGACGGATGAGCCGTTCAGGCTCACAGGGGGGTGAGGTCGGCGGGGGTGAGGGCCGCTGGCAACTAACCGCCGATCGCTGACCGGCTGATCCGCTGACCGACTGACCGCTGACGGCTGACCGGCTGATCGCTGACCTGCTGATCCGCCGACCGCTAATTCCAACCCACTCCTAACCCTTTTAGAACAAATGTCCAATTGACACCTCGCTCATCCGTGCTATAATAGAACGTATGAGCTATTGCCGCCTGTGAAGGCACCCGCGAGAGGGTGGCTCTTTTCTTGGAAGCATGACGCTCACGTAGGGGCGGACCCACGTGTCCGCCCCGGCGAAAAATCACATCACAGCACCCAGCCCACCCATGCCCGGCAGGCGAGTCCCGGCGCTGCCGTAAGATCGAGGTGTCCGCGTCTGCCTCATGTGTGGGACGAGCGCTGTGCCGTCCCCAGGTCTCCTGGCTGCCGTAAGATCGAGGTCAGGCGGGCCTGTGGGACGGGGAGGAGAGTGTCCAGCAGCGCACAACCGGCATCCCATTGGGGAGTAGATATAGGAGGTACGCAGTTCAGTACTCAGGCAAGGCGGCTTCAGCCCCCTGTAAAGCGCGATTCGCGCCCAACTGCGTAAGTCCTGAGATGTATTCCCCGCCCGCATCCGAGGGGCACCCGGCGCAAGATCGCAGCGCACCACGGCTTCACGGTCGTGGCATGCGGGCGGCGTCGGGTTAGGAGGACGCCTGGGATGGTGGTGGCCTATCAGCCCTTCACGGCCATCACGGCGGCGGATCGCGTTTCCCTGCAACGTCCCGCTGTCCAGGATGTGCGCCCCGGCAAATTCGCTCTGACGTGCAGTTTTGCAGCCTTGGCTGCAAAACTTGCCTAAGTAATCATCCTCTAGAGGATGATTACGACGGGCAGGGTCAACTGAATAACGATCTGGCCGTGTGCCACCGTTGCACCCGGCGTCGGTCGGCCCGGTTTGTGAGGCCGGGGGCGGTCGGCTATACTCCCTCCAGCTTTACGCGAGACACCACCGATGTTACACACAGACAAAGTCCGCACCCGCCACATTGCACTTGCCCTGCTCACCGCCCTGCTCATCGAGACCGGGCTGGTCGGATGGTTCACGCGCATCCCAGACGCCCGCGCCTACATCCCCCTACGTGTGGCCAATTCGGCCCAGGCTTACGACTGGAGTCCCTCCGACGCACCGCGCTGGTTCCATCACGACGACCCCACACTCCCACAGGCGGTGTATTTCCGCGCCGCCCTTCCCTCCGATGTCGGAGGAGACGCACCGGTTTTTGAACAGGAGCTAACCATCATGGACTGGGTGCGGCGGCAGGCAGTCGTGGAAGACGCGTGGGAGGCCATCCCCGGCGACCCGATCAGCGTGCACCAAGCGATGCAGGCCGGAACGCCCGCCCAATGCGGCAACTTCGCGACGCTGCTGGCGGCCTGCTCGGCCAGCGTAGGGCTGCTCGACGTGCGGACGTGGTTCCTGCTTTCGTATGACGGGTTGGGCGGCCAGGGTCACGTCGCCAACGAAGTGTGGGACCCCGCGCTGGGTAAGTGGGTGTTCCTCGACCCGATGAACAACACCTACGTGCTGCTCGATGGACGGCCCGCCTCGCTGCTTGAGGTACGCGAGATGGTGCTGACCGGCCAACAGGAGCGGCTTGAGCCGGTGATCGGAGAGAACGCCCACACGCCGCGTGAGGAGCTGCTCGATCTGTACGAACTGGTGATGGCCGTCCCCAGTCTGGACGCCGCCCACACGCCGCTGAGCAGCTACTACGGGCAGACGTGGCCCGACAGGCTCGCGGCGCGCCTGCCGGATGTGGGCGATCTGCGCTTCCAGGCAAGACGGGCTGCCGCCTTACTGAGCGGCGAGAAACGCCAGGTGATCCTGTTCGACGACCTGGCGCGCGCCCACTCGCAGCCGATGCCCATCCGGCAGATCAAAGCGCTTTTGGCCGCCACCGGCATTGTCGGCCTGCTGATCGTGGCGCTGGTGGTTTGGCTGGCTGTGAGAGGCCTGCGTGACCTGCGGTTCGCGCATCGAACTTGACCGGGCTGTGTTCCAGGCGTTATAATCACCGCTTGCGCCAGGCATATCGATCCCTGGCCTACATAATCGTCAACCCACCAGCCAGCCAGGCTGGTCGATTCCTGAGTGAGGAGGTATGCGGCATGCTCGCACCACGCAGCGGAAGTGGTGCCCCTTTTGCCGTAAGCTATTGCCATGAACGAGCTAATAAAATCACTGGAAGCGCCTGAAAACCCCAACATCCCGGAGCTTCGGCCAGGCGATACCGTCAAAGTGCATGTCCGCATCATCGAGGGTGACCGTGAGCGTGTGCAGGTTTTCCCCGGCACCGTCATTCGCCTGCGCAAGGGGGGGAACGACTCCAACTTTACCGTGCGCCGGACAGCCTCGCACGGCGTGGGCGTCGAGCGAACCTTCCTGCTCCGCTCCCCGCGTATCGAGAAAGTCGAGGTCGTTCGCCACGCACACGTCCGGCGGGCGCAGCTTTACTACCTGCGCGAGCGGCGCGGTCGGCGAGCGGTGCTTAAGGAAAAGCGGTAGGTACGGACATCGCCGCTCCGAGGGACATAGACGGTCAGGCCATACCCTGATTCTGTTACTGTCGAAATGCCGGTCGCTCTCACCCGCCCGTGAAGTGCCTGCTCCGGTCACCAATCGGAGCCGCGTGTGAGTAGGGAAAGCGCCTTGCCAGCCGATACACGCCCGATAGCGATGCTTGATTCGGGGGTTGGCGGCCTGTCCATTCTGCGCGAGGTGCGCCGCCAGCTTCCCGACGAGGACGTGCTCTACCTAGCCGACCAACGGCACGTCCCTTATGGGCCGCGCCCCCGCGACGAGATCCGCCGCTTCACGGCAGGCATCACCCGCTTCTTTCTAGAGCGCCGGGCCAAGGTGATCGTCGTAGCCTGCAACGCCGCGTCGGCAGCGAGCCTGTATTATCTGCGCGAAACCTTCCCCGACGTGCCGTTCGTCGGCATGGAGCCTGCCGTCAAGCCAGCCGCCGAGCGTACCCAGAAAGGCGTGATCGGCGTCATCACCACCAAGGCAACTTACCAGGGCGAGCTTTTTGCCAGCGTGGTGGAACGCTTCGCCGACGGCGTGGAGGTTGTCACGCAGGTCTGCCCGGACTTCGTCACCCAGGTTGAGGCGGGACAGCTTGACACCCCGGAGACGCACCGGATGGCCCAGGCGTACCTGTATCCCCTGCTCGAAGCCAGGATTGACCAACTCGTGCTGGGCTGCACGCACTTTCCCTTTTTGATTCCTATGTTGAGAGATGTCGTCGGCCCGGAGGTCGAGATCGTCGACCCCAGCCCCGCCATCGCCCGGCAGGCCGGGCGCATCATCGCGGGGCAGCGCAACGACCCGGCACACACCGGCCGGGTCACCTACTTCACCAGCGGAGACCCGGCCGCGTTCCACACTTTGGCGTTGCGCCTGGTAGATGAGCCTGTTACGAGGGAGCAGGTCTTCGGCCTGGAGTGGCACGACGACGCCGATCTGTCTGTCAGGTAGAAACCGTCATCTCTCCCCGGCCTATGGAGCTGTTTCAGGCCGACACTTCGTTGTTCTCCGACATCTCCAATGCCGCCGCGCGGGCCTTCTTCTCGTTAACCCACAGCAGCAGCACCAGGCCAATTACCAGGAACGCGACGATGGAGATAACCGCGACCCGGTGCCCCAACTGTTCCGCAAACGGCGCGCCGTTCTCGGTGGCCTGGAACCACAGGAGCCTGGCAGCCGCTCCCTGATCCTCGAACCACCCGGTGGCCCCCGCTGCCAGCAGACCAAAAATCGTCGGGCCGATGAAGGACGACGTACGCCCGGCTACGGCGAAAAAGCCGTAAAACTCGGCGCTCTTGCCGTTCGGGCTGAACATCCCCACCACACTGCGGCTGACGGACTGGACGCCGGTCAGGGCAAAACCGGCCAACCCACCGATGAAGAAGAAGCCCAGCAGCGAGTCTTCGAAGAACATCCAGACCGTTGCGGCGAGCATCAGCAAGAGGGCGGCGATCAGGGAGCGTTTGCCGCCGAAGTCGTCGGCGATCAGCCCGAACAGATACGCCCCCGCGACACTTGTCACCTGCACGATGATCATGAAGATGATCAATTGCTGCTGCGTCATGCCATACAGAACCGCACCGAGGATGGCCGCGAAATCCAGGGCCATCAGGATGCCGTCGTTGTAGACCAGGAAGGCGATGATGAATTTCACGAACTCCCAAAAGTGCTTAACGGCCCCAACCGTGTGCCCCAGGCGCTTGAACGCGAGGCTCAAATAGTTTTCGCCCTCCGGCAACGGCTGTGGCTGGGCGCGCTCCGGCAGCCAGAGGAAGAGGGGCAGGGTCGAGAGGACGAAGTAGACGGCCGTGAACACCAACGACAGGCGCACTATGATCGCGCCCTCGATCTTGATCAGTATGATCGCCGCCAGGACGATCAGCAGGCAGATGACTCCCCCCGCCGACCCGATGGCCCAGCCGTTACCGGAGACGCGCCCCATCTCGTCGGGATCGGCGATTTCCGGCAGTAGCGAGTTGTAAAAGACCTGCGCGCTGCGGTAGCCAATCTCGGCCAGGATGAAAAACAGCATACCGATCAGCACAGTTCCCTTCTGGGCGAAGAAAAGCAACGCCGTGAAAAGACAGGCCATGGACGTGTAGAAGAAGAGAAAGCGTTTCTTGGCCCCGGAGAAGTCGGCGATGGTGCCCAACACGGGCGAGGTAACAGCCACGACGAGCATCGCGATACCTACCGCTATGCCCCACAGCCGCGACCCTTCCGCCCCGCCGACCACCGTGTCCTTGAAGTAGGCCGAGTAGACCGCCAGCAAGACGACGGCGGCGTAGGCTGAATTTCCAAAATCGTACAGGTACCAGGCCCAGCGTTCACGCAAAGAGGACCTGGGTTGAGCTGTGATCGTTGCCATGTGTGGATCTCCTTTTTGCTTCGCCGTGTGGAGGCCAGAGAACGCGGCGGTGGATCGTGGCGCGGGCACCAGCAGCGTTATTGTCGAATAATGTCCGTATGAGGTAACACCCCGACGCAGGAAAGGTCGCGGCAGGCGCCAGGCCCAGCCCCACGCACCGGCACGGGCCAATGTCTGATTTCCTGAGAATTGGGGGCGAGGGCGCTACAGATGGTCCCCGGCGGAGAACGACTCTTCGGTGGCGTCGGCCCAGGGGTAGATCTCGGTGCCTTTGGCGGCGGCGCGGATGGCCGGGTCGTCGGAGTAGTGCCCGCGCCGTTCAGGCGGGATCAGCTCCGCGATGTGCCTCATGATCTCGTGGCCGATCTCGTCCAACTGTCGTCGGCGCTCGCGTCCCCGGCCGGTCGCCTCAAACGGGCCGAAAGGCTCTCCGATGCGCAGCGTGACGTGGGCGCGCCTCCCCTGGCGCAGACTGGGGAAGACATCGACCAGACCGTCAAAGCCCATGGGGAGAAGCCGTGCGCCCGTCCGGGCGGCCAGGAAAGCCGCGCCGGGACGCGCCGGGCGCAGCACGGTAGCCCAGTTACCGGCCTCAGGGAAGACCCCCATCACACCCCCCTGCGCGAGCACCGCTTCGGCAGCGCGCAGCGCGTAGTGCGAGGCGGTGCCCCGGTGGACGGGGTAGAAGCCCCACAGTTTGGGAAGTCCGGTCACTATGGGCGGCGCGCCGGGATTGTGAAAGCCCCCCAGAAAGTCCAGCGGCCAGGGTGTTACCCGGATCATCGCCACCGGGTCAATGAAGCTGAAGTGATTGGCAACTACGATCAGCGGACCTTCCTGGGGGATGTTTTCCTGGCCGGTGATCTCAAGATCGGTGAGTGCTGCGAGGAGCACGTGGATCAATCCACGCAGTAGGCTCCGGGACAGGCGGCGGCGTGGATAGCGAAATTCGGAGGTGGTTTTTTCCATGGCCGGAGTGTATATGGCTTCGCGCGCTTCGTCAAACCGGGAATTTCAGTCGGTCAACACCTCGATCTTGATCCGCTCGCCGATGGCGACGTTCCCGGCTGTGTCGTAAGCACGCAACTGGATGGTGTGCTGGCCGGGCGTGGTGATAATCCAGCGCTCGTTGAAGGGCGCAACTGTGCTGATCGCGATCAACTGGTCGTCCACGTAGAACTCGACCCGCTCCATCGAAATGTTGTCGGTGACGAGGGGTTGGATGGTGACATACTCGTCTGAGAGCCTGAACTTCTGCCCATCGTGGGGGGCGACCAGCTCCACCGACGGCGGGGTGTTGTCCACCGTCACCTGGATGATGAACTCGGCGATGGTATTGTCGCCGCGCAGGACGGTCAGGCGCAGGCTGTACAGTCCGTTCAGGGTACGTGCGTCCCAGATGCCAAGCTCGGCGTTGTAAGCCGGTGAAAAGTGCGTGCTCCCGATCTGCGTCCACTCGGTCGGGTTCAGACCCTCGCCGTAATCGAGGCGGTAAAGCTGGAGGTTGGGATCGGTGGCGTTGCCCCGGATGACGACCGCGCCCCGCACGTAGCTGAAGGGGGCCGGTTCGATGATAGCCACATCGCCGAAGACGCTGGGCGCTTCGATTGTGTCGTACTCGGTGGGAGGTTGGGGGATGCCTGCATCGCGTGCCCAGTCGGCGGCTTCGGACGGGAGCACCATGAAGACGCGCTCCTCGATGAGGGCGGGCGGTGTATAGGCGGTCGCCAACAGGCCGTTCTCCGAGTTGATCTCAAAGAGCTGGTAGACGTTGTCTGCGGTCGTCGGCTCGGTGCCGCGCCGGAATATCTCGCGCCGGGTTGGGCAGTGGGGGGTGGGCAGCAGGCCGGAGGTCTGGCAGACGGTCAGCTCGATGATGTCATCGGGGCGCGGCCAGGTCTCGACGGGCAGGTCGCGATGGGCATATTCCATGACGGCTTTCCAGATCGGGGCCGCGCCGACGATGGCAGGCATCTCGACCATGGGCGTGTTATCGGAGTTGCCCACCCAGACGCCGGTCACGATCTGGGGCGTGTAACCCACCGTCCAGTCGTCCCGGAAGTCGTTGGTCGTGCCGGTTTTGACGGCGGCCAGGCGCGTCAACTGGAGCGCGCTGTTCGCACCCACGCTGGGCTGCCGGGCGATGTCGTCGGACAGGACATCGTTGAGCAGATAAGCCAGCGATGGCTCAGCGATCATGCCGCTGGCGAAGGTGTTCCCCTGGCCGTACTCCCACAGGATGTTGCCGTTCCGATCCTCGACGCGCAGGAGCAGGGTCGGGTCGAGCGTCCGGAAGCCGGGGCGACGAGCGTTTTGGGGAACCGGGCGGCCACGCATCTCGCCCATGTTAGCCAGGACGCTGTAGGCATACGTCAGGTCATAGAGCGTCACCTCACCACCGCCCAGCGTCAGCGACAGCCCGTAGTGATCCAGCCCCTTGTCCAGCGTGTTGATGCCCATCGCGTGCGCGGTGCGGATCACGTTGTCGAGTCCCACCCGCTCCAGCACGCGCACCGCCGGGACGTTGTACGAGTTAGCCAGCGCGCTGCGGATGCTCTGGGGGCCGTGAAACTCGCGGTCGAAGTTCTCCGGGACGTAGGGCTGGTTGCTGCCAATGTCAAAGGCAGTGCGGACATCGAGCACCATCGTGGCGGGCGAGAGTCCCTGCTCGAAGGCGGTCAGGTAGGTGAAGGGCTTGAAGGCCGAGCCGGGCTGCCGATCGGCCAGGGCGACGTTGAAGTTGCCATCAATCGCCGGGTCGTAGTAGTCCAGGCTGCCGATCATCGCCAGCACCTCGCCGGTCGGCGCGTTGAGCACCACTACCGCCGCGTTGCTGACGTTGTGATCCTGGCCCCGATGCTCCGGCGTGAGCGGATGCAGGTACTCGGCGGCGACGCACTCGGAGCCGTCCGAGGCGGGGACGGCGGCTGTGGGGGAGCCCCCGGACAGGCGGGCCACGTGCGAGCGGGCCGCGCACTCGGCCTGGAGGTACAGGTCGTAATCCAGGGTCGTGTAAACCGTCAGTCCGCCCCGGTAGACCAGATCCGGGCCGAACATCTCCTCAAGCTGCTTGCGGGCCGTGATCGAAAAGTGCGGGGCCAGCAGGTCGAAGCGTTGCTCCGGGGGCCGGACATCGAGCGGCGCGTTAAAGGCGATGTCGGCCACCTCGCGCGTGATGTGGCCCTGCTCGACCATTGCGTCCAGAACGAGCCGCTGGCGCTCTTTGGCCTGGGGGAAATTGTCGATGGGGTTCAGCCCCGGCGACTGCGGGATGGCGGCGATCATCGCGGCCTCGGCCAGCGTCAGCTCGCTCACCGGCTTGCCGAAGTACACCTGGGCAGCCGCCTCGACGCCGTAGGCCAGGTTGCCGTAGAAGTTGGTGTTGAGATACCACTCAAGGAGCTGATCCTTGCTGTACTCGTTGCTCACGCGGATGGCAAGGATCAGTTCCTTGATTTTGCGCTCGTAATCTGCCTCCGCCCGCTCGGCGGGGCTGATCAGGACGTTCTTGACCAACTGCTGGGTGATCGACGACCCGCCCTGACGCCCGCGGCCGGTGAGGTTGCTCCACAGCGCGCGCAGGATGCCTTCCAAGTCGTAGCCAGGGTTCTCGTAAAAGGTCTTGTCCTCGATGGCGATGGTGGCATTGCGCAGGTGCATGGGGATATCGGCCAGCTCAACCCAGGTGCGGTCACCGCCCAGCGGATCGATGATCTCGTAGAGCAGGTATTGGCCGGTGCGGTCGTAGATCTTGGTCGTCTCGAAGTCCTCCTCGACGACCGTGATCGCGCCCGGCTCAGGCAACTGTTGGGCGTAATACGCGTAGACGCTGACGGCAGTGCCCACCCCGGTCAGCATGCCCAGCAGGTTCAGGCCGATGAAGACCAGAGCGAAAATGCCCAACCAACGCAGCACGAGACTCACGCCCGTCCGGGCGCGGACGCGGCGGGCACGCCGACGCCGCACGATTCGCCGTGCTGTAGTCATGGCTTAAACCCCCTCGCAGACCCCTGTCAGCATTAAGAGCCAACAGCCGCGATGCTCACATCGCCTACTGAACTTTACTGGATTTCGTCGATTGTTACCAAGTTGAGGGCATTATCCGGAAGAGGCTGTTTCCCCTCCAACGCGGGCAAGCGCTCGCCGGTCGTGAGTTGGTAGAGGCCCACCAGCACACGGAGTGACCCCTCGCCGGTCGGCAGGGCATTCAGCGGGTGGGTATCTTCGATCACTTCGCCCGGCCCCCAGGCCCAGGTCGGGTATTGACCGGCACGCGGCGGCGCGTCAGACTGGGCAACCAACTGTCCCTGCCCGTCCACGATGTGCACGAAGACGGTGTAATCGCCGTCGACTGCTGCCAGCGCCTCCCAGTACAGCGTCAGCGCGGGGGTCGACCCGCCCGACAGCCGGTAGCCGCGCAGTGCGATGGCCTCGCCGAAGCGAACGTCGGCGGTGAGGGAGACTGCGTCAGACGGCATGCGCGCCGTCGACGGCGACTTCAGCCACCCGGCGAAAGTGGGCGCGGGTTCGCCGCCGGGGGTCGTGACCGGCAGCGCTTCGAGCGTGTCCGGCTCGTAGACGGCGATCCGCATCTGGTAAAGCCGGGCAGGCTCAAGCGTCCTGTCCACGCGGACGCGCACCCGGTCACAGAATCTGTCGTTCACACGCCAGGCCGACGAAGGGTAGCGTCCCAGCCCGTGGTACGAGTCGCGCGCGCCGATCCGCGCGTCTCCTGGCCCCACAAAATGCAGTGCGAAGGCATAATCGACCGGCGGCCTCGACAGCGTTTCCCAGCAGAGCGTCACGACGGTGTCTGCGCCGGGCGCAAGGACGCGCGAGTCGACATCGTAGCCAGCCAGCCGCACCACGTCGCCGAAGGCCCAGTCCAGGCGCTCGGCGAGCGGGGGGAACTCGTCCACGCGCGGAGGCAGATAAGAAGGCAGCAGGGTGAGCGGGGGGATGAGAAAGGCATACATTGCCAGGAAGACCGTCGCCGCCTGCCCGATGACCCGCCCCCGGCGCGGCCAGAGGTGATACAGCCCGACCGCCAGCAGCGTCCCAAAGGCAGTCACGCTGGTCAACAGGTGCCGTCCCCAGGCGAAGCTGAAGATCTGCTGCAGGCGGACGTACATGGCAACCGTCAGCGCGCCGGAGCACGCCACCAGCAGCACCAGCGAACCGCTCTGCGCACCGCGCCGGGAGGTAGGCCGCTGGCCCAGAAAGTAGCGCAGCAGCCCGGCCAGCGCCAGGGCCACGATCAGCCACACGCCGATGTAGAACAGCCGCGTGGGCCGAATGTCACCGCTGTAACCCAGGTCGGCCCAGTAGGAGAGCAGACTGCGCGGCAGGTCGGGCAGCAGCGCCCGGATTGGGTGCGGCTCAGGGTACATCCAGGGATAGGTGTCGTAAGCGCTGTTGCGCAGTGGGTCGGCGTAGAGCAGCCAGTTGCGGGCGTACCACCAGCCGCCTGCCAGCAGCGCCACTCCGAAGACGATGGCAGCCCGCCCCAGCCACGTCGGGAGTGACCTGGCGCGGCGCTCCTGCCACCAGGCCAGTCCCAGCCCAATGGCGGCCAGCGGCAATGCGATCAACGCGCTACTCTTGCTGATGGTCGCCAGGCCGACGAACAACCCGGCCAGCGCGTACTCCCACAGTGCTGCCGGTCGCCGCCGGACGATGTGCGCCAGCCGCCACAATGCCAGCCCCACAAAGGCCGACGCGCTGGTGTCATTCTCTACGACGGCGCTGGTCTGGATAAACTGTGGGTTGAAGGCCACCATCGCCGCCGCCACAAGCGGCAGCCAGGGTACACCGCCCGTCACCTCGCGGGCGACCAGGTACGCGGCCAGGACGGTCAGCGCGCCGTACAGGGTGGACACCAGCCGCGCGACGCGCACCCCCCGCGCGACCCCCTGGAAACGTTCCTCTGGGCTGTCCAGGTCGTGTAGGAAGATGTTTTTGTTGTCAGGGAATTCAACCGGCTGGCTGCCGAACCAGCGGTTGAGACGCACCTCGCCGTCCCAGTCCGGCAGACCGGGGACCAGGCGGGACACAGCCGCCGCTGTCAGGTAGAAGAGGGGAGCCTGTGACGACTCGTACTGGGCTAGGTTCTCCGGCGCACGGGTTGGATCGGGGAAGCCCTCCCCGCGCCGCAGTTGCTCGACGTAGCCATAGTGAAACGGCTCGTCTGAGCCTTCCATGACGGGAAACGACAGATTGTAGAGGACGCTGGCTGCCAGGAAAAGCAGCACCACCGGCCCCCAGTGCGCCCAGGAGCGTCGCGGGGATCGTAACTCGACGTGCGGTGAACCCGATGCAGGCACGTGCAAACCTCTCAACTCACACCAACGGAACGTGTCAGGGCCGGATCTCAATCGTCCCCAGCGTGACGAAATCCCCCTCATCCGCGCCGTCAGGCCCGGTGACGGGCAGCCGTTCCAGTGACGGCCAGCTATAGACCGCCGTCCCCAACTGGTACTCACCGGGGGGCAGATCCGCCGGGATGATGAAGCCAAAGTTGTCCCGGATAAGCTCGCCCGGCTCCCACGCGGTCGTCGGTTTGAAGCCTCCCACCGGCTGGCGATCCTGCTGCAGGATCACCTGCCCCCCGGCGTCGATGACGTAAACGGCCATCGTGTAGTCAACGTCCATCGGGGCGATGCCCTCCCACAGCAGCGAGATGCCCAGCATGTCGCCGGGATGCAAGTCATTGAGCGAGGTCTGCGCTTCATCGACGACCAGGTCATACCCGATCAGGTGAATGCTCTCGCCGAGGCGGACGCCAACCGGGTAAGCCGTCTTCACGGTTGTTGGGGGAGCCAGAGGCAGAAACTGGACCAAACGGGCCCTCGGGCTGAAGTCAACGGCGCTTACAGGGAAGCTGTACTTCGTCATATACCACTCGGCGGGGCGCGTAGCCCAGACCACGAACGAGCTGTGATCCACGACCAGCCATACTGGCTGCCCGTTGTAGAGCAATCTGCGGGGTTTGGCCGCGTTGATGAGACTTCTCGCCTCCGGCGCGATCAGTTCTTCGACTCTGTCGGAGACGATCTCCGGTTCCTGCTCAAGACTGTACCGCTCGCCGGGGGAGAGCGGCAGGCTGTACCAGGGTTGTTCGCCCTTAAAATAGTTCATAAAGTAGGATACATAAGCGGGCGTTGACAGCATGATCGTGTCATCGGGCCCGGCGTGTTCGCTCAGGTGAGCGCGCATCTGGTGCAAAACGTCGCTATACTCCGCGTAGAGCGGGTCGTCATAGGCGCGCCACAGGGCGAACAGACTGACCGCAGCCGCCAACAGCGGGCTAAGCGCCATGCCGATCAGCGCCGGGCGTGCTGCTGGCGCTTCGGAGCGGCGCGCCCAGACGAACAGGCCAATTGCCGCCCCGATGCCCAGCAAGATCACCCCGATGGCCCACCAATCAGGCGCGGGAACAAGCCAGATAATATCAGGGTCGGCCTGGGGCGCGTACAACAGGCTGCCGACGACCTGGGACCAGCGTATGCTCCAGATGCCGAGGCGATGCCAGGGAGCCTGGCCGGTCATGGCCTGCATGTACGTGTAGTAGCGGTGGACGTTGACGTACACTCCGTCTATCTGGACGGCCAACCCCCACAATCCCAGCACTGCCAGGACGATCCTGGGCCAGAGGCGGGCGCTGTTGAGCATCCGGTCAATCAGGGGAAGCGCGGCTATCATCAGGAAAGGGGTAAGGGGCACCATGTAGCGCGAGCCCCAATCTGCGCCGCCATACCACATTCTCCGCCGGATAGCCCCGTAGCTGAGCGCAAACAACAGCATAAGCCCCAGTGGCAGCCAGGACTCGCGCCAGCGTGCGCGTGGCAGCACGAACGGCGCGCCAAGTGCAAGGATGAGAATCGGGGAGAACATCCAGATGCTCTTGCCAGGGCTGACCAGGTACCCGGCTGCGCCGTACCAGGCATGTGGCAGACCCCGTCTGAAGGCAAACAGCCGGGTGATGAACTCGAAGCGCCCAGGGATGGCGACCCACTGGCTTTGGTAGAAGAGCAGCAGCATCGTGAGCACCACCGCAAGCAAACCGGCGGCTATCCCAATCAGCCCCCAGCGGCCAATCTTGAGGCGCTTCGCCCCAGGGAAGGCAAGCGCAACCAGCGCCGGGAGTGCGAGCAACGCCGCCTCTTTGCTGAGCAGAGCCAACAGCGTGACGGCCACACCGAGCACCAGCCAGATCCGGTGACGCTTCTCCCCGGCTGTAAACGTACACCGCCAGCGTCGCAGCAAGAAAGCAGCCGCCAGCAGGCTCAACGTCGTCAGCGGCTCGCGGAAGAGCGTCCTTGCATAGGGGAGAGCAATAGTCGTAAGTCCGAAGAGGAGGGTGCCCACCGCCGCCGTGCGCTCGTGATAGCCCAAATCCAGGGCATAGAAGAAGAGCACGACAGCCATCAGGGCTGTGATGATCGAGTTGAACAGCAGCAGGGCGTGAACGTTGCCCACCCAGGGTATGCGGTAGGCCAGCCAGTACAGCGGAGTTGACAGCAGGGGCTGTGCAGGCTCCACATCTACTGTCTGAAGACCGCGCAGATAGGTCGTCTCGTTGAGGTAGGGAGCTTCGCGGACCGCAATGGTGTCGACGGCATCGATGATGTAAAGCTCGTCGTCGGAACGGATGTGGCCGGAGAACGCCAGGAGATAGGCAAAGTAAAGCAGCAGCCCGATTGCCAGTGCCAGCGCCAACCGGCTAACCCGCCGCTGCCTGAGCGCGGTTGCCGCCTCAGACTCCGCTGCCGGACGCCGGTGCTGCTGTGTGCGCCGACTCGTTGTTTGCATGCCAGACATCATAGTGAGTGGTGAACCAGGACCTTTCCACGATGGACTATCTAAAAACGGGGTGTCTTACGGCAAAAGAGCCTCAGTCATGCCGACCGGGGGCTACGGTCGGGGAGGCAGATCGCCTTCAAAGCTCCACTCAAGCCATACCAGCGCCGCAACGAAGGTGACCGCCAGAATGACCAGCAGCGCGCGGGCCTGGAGGGAGGTTGCGTCGCGCAGCATGATGGCAAGCAGGCCCAACACGGCGGCGATCAGGTATAGCGTCATCACGGCCCGTGCCTGGGTTACCCCCAGAACGGCAACCAGGCGGTGAGATGTGTGGTCTTTGCCTGCCTGGTATACCGGCTTGCTGCGCCGGATGCGCGAGATCACGACCAGCGTGGCGTCAAAAATCGGCACGCCCAGGATCACGATCGGGATCATCCAGGTGACGCTCAGTGGGCGTCCGACGAACTTCAGCTTAATGCCAAGCACGGCCAGGACGAAGCCAAGCAGCATACTGCCCGCGTCGCCCATGAACAGGCTGGCCGGTTTGAAGTTGTAATACAGGAAACCAACGCTGGCCCCCAGTGTGGCCGCCGCCAGGCTGGCTACCAGCCCCAGTTCTTCGATGATGGCCATGGCGAAAAAGAACCCGCTGGCGACCATCGTGATCCCGGCAGCCAGCCCATCCATGTTGTCCAGGAAGTTGATAGCGTTGGTGATGCCAATGACCCATAGGAGAGTCAGTGCGACGTTCAAAATCTGGGACGGAAAGAGCGTGGCCTGGATCCCCGACCCGATCAGCACACCGGCTGCAATTGCCTGCCCGGCCATCTTGACCAGCGGGCGCATACCGTACCGGTCGTCCCACAGGCCGAACAGGGTCACGACCGTTGCCCCCCCAACAACCCCCGTTAACTCACGATAGGGGTGGAGATTGCTCATCGTCAGGGCGGCCACCATGCCGATATAGATCGCAACGCCGCCCAGCATGGGCACCGGGGTCAGGTGAATTTTACGCTTTTCCGGGTTGTCGAAGAAGTTGATCGACTGTGCCAGCCTGCGGGCCAGCGGCGTGGCGACGAAGGAGATCAACCCGGAGGCGAGAATGATGGGGACAAATTGACTTATCATAAACCCGTTCACTGACCCGTGGTACTGGTATCCTGGCCGGTGATGCTATCCTGAAAGGCTTTTTGAGCCAGCAACTCGAGATACAACCTGCGTATATCGGCGACCAGGCGCTCGGCGTCGTAACGCTCCAGTGCCCAGTCCTGCACTCTGGCCGTGTCAAGCGGTGGCCCGGTACGCAAGGCGGCGATGATGGTCTCGGCCAGGGCCTCCGGGTCGTCGGGCGGCACCAGCATCCCCAGTTCCCCACCCCGCAGCAGATCCGGCACGCCGCCGACCGCCGTTGAGACAACCGGCACTCCGGCGGCCATCGCCTCGATGATCGACACCGGCGTTCCCTCGTTGCGCGAGGAGATGACCAGCATGTCGAGGTCCGCGTAAATAGCAGGCAGGTCGCGACGCCAGCCGGTAAAACGCACAACCCCGGACAGCCCCATCCGGGCCGTCAGAGCTTCAAGCTCCGCCTGCCGCTCCCCACCCCCGACGACCACAAAACGCGTCTTAGGTAAAGCCTCAACAACTCGTCGTGCCGCGGCCAGAAAAAGCTCATGGTTCTTGATCGGCACGAGCCGCCCGATGATACCGACAAGCGGCGTATCTGTCGAATAGCCCATCTCACGCCGGAAGTCGCCGCGTAAATCGTCCAGGCGGGTCAGCGCCAGCAGCTTGAGGCCGAGCGGCACGACCCGGATGCGTTCCGGTGGGGCGATGCCAAAGCCAGCCAGGTCGGCCTTCAGGCCCTCGCTGATCGTCAGGATGACGTCGGAGAGGCGGGCCGCCCGGCGCTCCAGTTGGATGAAGACCTGCGTCTTGAGCGGGCCAAAGTAGCCCCGAAAGACATGTCCGTGAAAGGTGTGGACGATGACCGGCACCCCACACAGGTAAGCGGCCAGCCGCCCCAGAAACCCGGCTTTGGCCGTATGTGTGTGCACGACGTGGGGGCGCTCCCGGCGCATCAGGCGTACCAGGGCGGTCAGCGCCCTGAGATCGGCCAGGGGTGAGATTTCCCGCTGCAAGGCCGGGATGATGACCGGCTCAATTCCCAGTTCGCGGGCCAGGTAGGTCATGTCCCCTTCCGCCTCGCCGACGACGCCCGTCACCAGCATGCTGTGGAAGTCCGCATCGTTCAGCCCCATCGTCAGCAAGGACGCGTGAATCGCCGGGCCGCCGATGTTCAGGCGGGCGATAACCCGCATCACGCGGATCGGGCCGTCAATCGGGGTGGTGCTCATACTCTCTGGCGGTACCAGTCGGTGGTCAGGCGCAGCCCGCCGAGCAGGGAAACCTCGGGGCGGTAGTCCAACAGCCGCTCCGCCTTGCCGACATCGGCGAGCGAGTGCTTGATGTCGCCGGGGCGGGGATCGGCGTAGATGGGCGGCGTGTCACACCCGATGATCTCGTGCAGCATCTCCAACAGCGTGTTGAGCGAGGTCTGCCCACCCGCCGCCAGGTTGACGGCCTGACCGGCAGCCAGGTCGGCGGGTGCGTGCGTGGCCAGCAGGTTCCCGGCGACGACGTTGCCCACATAGGTGAAGTCCCGCGTCTGTTCGCCATCGCCGTAAACCGTCGGCGGTTCACCCTGCAAAAGCGCGGTGATGAAGCGGGGGATCACCGCCGCGTACATGCTCTCCAGGTCCTGGCGGGGACCGAATACGTTGAAATAGCGCAGCGCGACCGTCTCCAGGCCGTAGACCTGGTAAAACACGCGGCAGTAATGTTCCCCGGCCAACTTGGCGACGCCGTAAGGCGAGATCGGCTGTGAGTTCATCGTCTCGACCTTGGGTGCGTCAGGGGCCTGATCGCCGTAAACTGCCGACGAAGAGGCATACACCACGCGGCGCACACCGGCATCCCGCGCGGCAACCAGCACGTTCAGCGTGCCGTTAACGTTGGCCTGGTTCGAGCCGAGCGGGTCTTCCACGGACTTTGGCACGGAGGGTATAGCTCCCTGGTGGAGAACAACGTCGATGTTCTGCGTGGCCTTCCGCACGTCCGAAAGTACGGTCAGGTCGCCCTCGATCAGGTCGATCTGACCGGTGAAATCGTTCAGGTTTTCGCGCTTGCCGGTCGAGAAGTTGTCGAGCACACGCACCGCGTGGCCCCCGTCAAGCAACGCCTCAACCAGATTTGAACCGATGAACCCGGCCCCGCCGGTCACAAGGTAGTTAGTCACAGAAACCTCACCACTCCAGGATACAGATCAATCGAAATAACGCCGCATCCACAGTTCAAACGTCAACAGCGTCCACAGGGCGTGGCCCAGATCCCGCTGGCCGCTCGTATGAGCCTCGACCATCGCCCGGACGGCATCCACGTCGAAGATGCCGCGCCCGGCAGCCCGCTTGCCCAGCAGGGTATCCCGTGCGTAATCCGCCAGCTCGCCCCGGAACCATGCCCCAACCGGCACGCCGAAGCCGTGTTTCTTGCGGTCGATGATCCGGTCGGGCAGCAGCCCGCGAAAGGCCCGCTTCAGGATGTACTTGGAAGTACCCCGCCGCAGCTTGAGGTAAACCGGGATCTCGGCGACAAATTGCAGCAGGTGGTGGTCGAGGAAAGGCGACCGTGCCTCCAGCGAGGCGGCCATGCTGCAACGATCCGACTTGACGAGCAGGTCGTCCGGCAGGTAGGTGCGCAGATTCAGGTCGAGCAGCCGGGCGACGACAGCCGGGCCCCCGGCATCCTCGTGCCCGGCCAGGAGCGAAGCGTAATGCTCCTGCACGGTTTGCTCCCCTTGCCCACCCAGCAGGGCGGTCACCCAGGCAGCGGGCGTATAGCGCACCCAGCTCAGGTAGCGCTCGGAGAGCGGCAACTGCGCGGTTCGCACGAAGCGGCCCGCGCGCCGGGCGATCCCCCGGTAGGTCGTCGATTCAGGCAGGCGGTCCACGACGCCGCCGATGGCCTGTTGCGCCGTGTCCGGCAGCCGGTCATAGACGCGGGCCAGGCGCGCTGCGCGGAAGCGGTCATACCCGGCGAACAGTTCGTCGCCTCCGTCGCCTGTCAGGGCCACGGTGACGTGCTCGCGGGCCAGCTTGCTGACCAGGTACGTGGGAACAGCCGACGAGTCGCCAAACGGCTGGTCGTGATACCAAACCAGTTCCTCGACCAGGTTGAGCACCTCCGGCTCGACGATGAACTCGTGGTGCTCGGTGACGAAGTGCGCGGCCACTCGCCGGGCGTGGCGGGTCTCGTCGAAGGATGGCTCGTTGGCAAAGCCAATTGCAAAGGTCTTCACCGCGCGGTCGCTTTCCTGCGCCATCAGGGCCACGATGGCCGCCGAGTCAAGCCCGCCGGAGAGAAAGGCTCCCAGCGGCACGTCGGAGATCATGCGCACGCGCACGGCCCAGCGCAGGTGCATCAGCAGGTCGGTGACGATGTTGTCCTCGCTGCGAGGATCGGGGTCGCTGACGGGAAAAGGCGGCTCCCAGTAAGCCCTCAACTCAACCTGTGGAGGCGCTCCCTCCTTCGCCATGTCGACGACGAGCATATGTCCGGGCGGCAGAACCCGCACATCTTCAAAGAGAGTGTGCGGCGTGGGTGGGTATCCATACGCCAGGTAGTGCGGGATGACGCGCTCGTTCAGACGCGGCGAGACGGCGGGATGCTCAAGCAGCGCCTTGATCTCGGAGGCGAACACCAGCCACTCGCCGTTCAAGACGTAGTAAAGCGGCTTCTGGCCGAGCCGATCACGCACCAAGACCAGCCGCTGGCGGGTCACGTCCCAGATCGCCAGCGCAAACATGCCCCGAAACGGCTTGATGAAGTTGTCCATCCCGAACTGGATGTATGAGCGCAGCAAGGTCTCGGTATCCGTCGCCGAGCTGAAGATATGGTGCATGGCCCGCAGTACGGCCCGCACCTCGGCGAAGTTGTAGACCTCGCCGTTGTGGACGATCCAGGCGTCGGACGAGACAGAGGGATAGTCTGCCGAGGGTGCGTGTGTGGCGTGCATTGGCTGGTGACCGGCCTCGCTCAGGTCGATCACCGCCAGCCGGGTATTGCCCAGGCCGCACGGTCCGTCAACGGCGTAGCCCGAATCGTCCGGCCCACGATGCCCAAGCACCCTGACCATGCGGGCCAGCACCTCTTCTTCGGGGTGCTGTCCTTTAAGGGCCAGCATACCGCAGATCCCGCACATTAATGTGTCACCCTCGTTGATGTGTCCATCACGTCTCGATAAACGTCCAGTGTAGCCTGTACCATCTTCTCGACCGAAAAGACGGTGACCAGACGCTCGTAGCCCGCCCGCCCGAAGGCGCGTGCCGTCTCCGGGTCGGCGAACAGGTCGTTGATCGCACCGGCCAGCGCCGCCGGGTCTTCAGGCGGGACGTGCAGACCGGTCTCGCCATCGACCACGATCTCCGGCAGGGCGCTGGTTTGGCTGACGATCAGCGGGCACGCATGGCCCATCGCCTCCAGCGTGACCAGCCCGAAGCCCTCCCAGCGGGAAGGCACCGCGATCAGGTCACAGGCGGGCATCAGGTCCCGCGCCCCCTCAACCCAGCCGGTGAAGGTCACGACCTCGCCCAGTCCCAGCTTGCGAGCTTGCTGCTCCAGGGCGGGCCGCTGCGGGCCGTCGCCCACGACCACCAGCCGGGCGGTGGGGTGCTGACGATGCACACGAGAAAAAGCATCCAGCAGCACGTCGACGCCCTTCTGGCGCACCAGCCGCCCGAAGAACCCCACCAGCGGCCCGTCGCCCGCGTATCCCAGTCTGGCGCGGGCCTTCGAGCGGGCCTCCGGGTCAGAGGGCGGGGCCTCAAGTCCGTAGTGCACCGTCACGATCCTGGCAGGATCTACCCCCTCAACCCGGTCTACAAAGCGCGCCAGCGCGTGAGAAATGGTAATGACACGCGCGGCGTGGCGCATCGCCCGGCGGTTGAGCCACTTTATGACGGGATTATAGCGGAAAGCGTCGTTGTTGTGGCGCGACGACACGGCGTAGGGCACCCCGGCCCGTGCAGCCGCGCCCAGGCCGTACAGGTCGGCGTGGATCAGGTGCGTGTGCACCAGGTCGGGCCGCAGGGCGCGGAAGCGGCGGGTGAGGTGGCCGGGCAGCCGGGGATCGACGTGGCCGCCGATCGCGATCACCTCCACCTCGACGCCGCGCTCCCGGAGCGCACGGCAGAAAGGCTCAACCGGGTGGCGGGGGTCCTCCAGGACGATCAGGCGACCCTCGACGCCGTGCCGGGCCAGGCCGGGCAGCAATCGCAGCAGGTGCCCCTCCGAACCGGCCAGCCCCGTCACCTTGCTCAGGTGGATCACCCGCATCAGGCCCACTCCGCCCCGCCGACTGCGCCGTCTCTCAACTTTGCTCCCGCGTTTCCAGCTTGCGTTCCAGTTCGCGCAGCCGCGAGCCGAGCAGGGCGATGTGCTGGGCCGCCTGCTTGTTTTCCCTGGCGAGTCTGGTGATGACCGAGGAGAACTGGAGCAAGACCAGCAGCACCATCCCAAAGCCGACCACGAACAGCGCCGTCGGGGGGTAGAAGATGCCCATCAGCCTGGCGATGCCATCCAGCAGGCTGTTGCGGAACAGCGACAGAATGACCAGTACGCCGAAGGTTCCAAGCCACAAGAGCGAGTAATCTTCGCGCAGGAGGCGGCGGCGCACCATCTCCAACACGGCCACGAAGAAGAGCAGCGGGGCGACGATCATGATCACTTCAGAACGTGCGACTTCCTCAAACATGGTGAACCTCCCCGGCGACGCGTGGTTGCTGCCGCAGTAAGCCAAGCAAGATTGCCATGATGACCTTAACCATGTAATACCCGGAGCGCAGCGGTGTGATGGATGACTGCCCGCCGTAGCGCGGGTTCATCGTCACCGGGATTTCGCGCATCCTCAGCCCGGCGCGTTTGAGCGTCACGACGGCCTCCGGCTCTGGATAGTCGAAGGGATAATCGGAGGCGCAGAAGAAGATCGCCCGCCGGTTGAGCGCCCGGAAGCCGGAGGTTGGATCGGTAGCACGCTGCCCGATGATGACCGAGATCAGCGTGGACAGGATGACGATCCCCAGGCGGCGTAGCCCGGGCGTGATGTAGCCCCGGTTCTCGATGTAGCGCGAGCCGATCACGATATCGGCGTCCGTCGTCTGCAAAACCTCGACCAATTTGGGGATCTCGGTGGGATCGTGCTGCCCGTCACCGTCGACCTGCACGGCGATGTCGTAGCCCCGGTCACGCGCGTACATGAAGCCGGTCTGCATGGCCGAGCCAATGCCGAGGTTGTAGGGCAGGCAGAGCACCGTTGCACCGTAGCCCTCGCCGACCTCCGGGGTGGCATCGGTCGAGCCATCGTCGATGACGACCACCACCGCCGCAGGCATGGCTTCCCTGACCTGCCGGATCACCCGTCCCAGGCTGTCCTCTTCATTGTAAGCCGGGATGATCACCAGGACGCGCGGCTCAGGTGCAGGCCCCTCCTGAAACGTGTGTGTCTGGGTCGTCGCCGTCCGTCGAGACATCACGCTGCCCTCTCAGCCAGACGCGCCGCCAGCGCCGCCGATACGGCCTCAAAGCGGCGATCCCAGGTGTGCTGCTGCGCCTCGGCCATGCGCCGGTCGGCCAGACCATCCGGCGCGGTGACCGCCTGCTCGACCAGCGCC
This sequence comes from uncultured Anaerolineae bacterium, assembly GCA_964603985.1. Lineage (GTDB taxonomy): Bacteria > Chloroflexota > Anaerolineae > Aggregatilineales > UBA3940 > CAZRXG01. Next base: position 24,136 of record CAZRXG010000026.1, read on the forward strand.
ACGAACTCGTCCGCGTCGCGGGCGATTGCGATCAACCCCTCGAACCGGCGCGCCTCCGGCATATCGACCGAGACGACCGGCTTGCCGGTGGCGATGTACTCGTAGAGCTTGAGCGGACTGCAATGCTCTGCCACGCCGTCCAGGATGTACGGGTTGACGCACACGTCGAAGGCTCTGACGTAGCGCGGCACGTCGGCGTAAGACACGCGCCCGGTCATGACGACGTTGGGCAGCCCCTGGAGCGGACTCAGGTCGGCCAGCAGCGCCGGTGGCCCGACCAGCGCCACCGTCCAGCCGGGATGCTCCCTGGCGATGCGGGCCAGCAGGGGCGTGTCTATCCAGTAGTTGATCCCGCCCAGGTAGCCGATCACGGGGTGTGGGAGGTCGGCCAGCGCGTCGGCGACCGGCGTCGCGGGGTCGGCGGCCTGGGCAAAGTGCCCGGCATCGACGCCGTTGGGAACCAGCACTGCGTGCCGCGCCCCTTCGCGCTTCGACTTGTAGAGCGCCGGGTGGGTCACGACCAGCAAATCCACCACCTCGATCAGACGCCGCTCAAGCCGCCCGATGACCTTCGGGCTGACTAACCCCTTGCTGGCCGTGAAATCGTCGACGCACTCGTAAACTGCTGCCCGCTCGCCCAGCCTCCCGACGAAATCCGCCGAGTGCGGCGTGTACGTCCACAGGATGGGCGCGTCGAAGCCGAGGCGTCGCATCTGCGCCCGCAGGATGGGCAGCAGGAGGAGGTTGTTAGCCCGGTTGATCGGCTCCCACATCTGGAAGAACGGCAGGACGACCGGCAGCGTGAACACCCACAGGCGCGGCGCGACCTCGCGCGGGCCGCGCAGCCAGCGCCAGGCCCGGCTGAACTGGTTCCCGATGTCGGCCAGCCAGCCCGCCCAGTGCATCTGCTGCTCGACATACAGGACGCGGTTCCCGCCTTCCGCGAAGCGGCGCGCGAAGCGGTGCTTGCGCGTGGGCAGCGCGTCCCAGTCCTGCGTGGACAGAATCACGAAGTCCAGGCCGGTGATGGAAGCCGGGGGCCGGGAGGTCATAGGACATCGCCGTCCTGAGAGGAGATCTGCTCCTCCAGCCACTCGCGCAGGCCGACAGCCCGCCCGGTGTGGATGCTCTCCAGGGCCACCAATGCGATGGCCGTCGCCCGCAGCCCGTCGTACCCGGTCACGAGCAGATCAGCCCGGCCCTGGATCGCCGCGCCGAAGTTGTCCAGCAACGCCCGATGCCCCTTGTCCTGGCTCCCCTTGACGGACTGCCCGCGCATGCCCTTGAAGTCAAGAGTCTTGAAGTCGTCCAGCACGGCCACGCCGCCCCCGGCGAACACCTCAACGTACTCCTTGGGGAAGGCCGGGTCTCCCCGGGCGGTGTAAATGACGACCCCCAGCGACTCGTCGGGGAAGCGCATCGTGATGGCGAAGTCCTGCCCATCCGCGCTGCCCTGCGCGCTCACCGTCAGCGGGTCGGCCCCGATCATCCCGCAGATGAAGTCGACGAAGTGCGCACCCTCGCCGAGCAGCCGCCCCCCGCCTTCGTCCGGGTCGTTCAGCCAGTGATCGTCCGGGAGAGGGCCGGCGTTCACACGGAAGGTGATCGTCCTGGGGCCGCCGATCCCGTCCAGCGCGTCCTTGAGCGCCAGCGCGGCCGGGGCCAGGCGGCGGTTGAAGTCCACCGCCAGCAGGACGCCCGACTCCTCGGCGGCCTCGATCATCGCCCGGCAGTCGGCGACGGTCAGGGCCATCGGCTTCTCGACGAAAACGTGCTTCCCGGCCCCCGCCGCCGCGATGGCCTGTCCGGCGTGCAGGTGGTGCCGCGTTGCGATCAGGACGGCGCTCACGCCGGGGTCCATCAGCGCGGCGGTCAGATCGGTCGTCGCCAGCGCCGCTCTGGCTTTGCGCGCCACCTGCGCCGCCGACACACTGTCGCTGACGACGGCCTGCACGTCAAAGTAAGGGCTGGCTTTGAGGTTGGGCACGTGGACGGCGCGCGCAAAGGTCCCCGCCCCGACCAGCGCCAGCCCGATCCGCCTGCTCTCCGGCCTGACGGCCTGCACCAAAAAGCGGCGCGGCGCGAGCGCCTCCTCGGCGGTGTCGCCGTAGGTCAGCATGACGCCCAGCACGCCCTCCTGCACCGCTTCGTAAGCTTTCCCCGCCTGCTCGACCGGGAACTCCGCCGCGATGAGCGGGTCGAGGTCGAGCTTCCCGTCGGCGACCAGTTGCAGGAAGGCGGCCATATTGCGCTGCTCGGTCCAGCGGACGAAGCCTAGCGGGTAGTCAACTGCGCGCTGCTCGTAATTCCGGTCGTAGCGACCCGGCCCCGTCGAGCGCGAGATCACAAAGTCCAACTCGCGGTTGTAGAACTCCGGGCGCTCCAGGTCCATCCCCATCGCGCCGACCATCACCACGCGCCCGCGCTCGCGGCACATCTTGAAGGCTTCGTTGGTGGGTTGGCTGCTGCGCGTCGCCGCGCAGAGGATGACTCTGTCCGCGCCGACGCCGCCGGTGAGGGCCATTACCTGTTGGGGAGCATCGCCCGGCCCGGGGTCAATCGTCTGCGCCCCGGCCAGCCGCGCGGCCAGCTCGCGCCGCACGGGAACGGGGTCCGATCCGATCACCTGGCAGCCCGCCGCGTCGAGCAACTGCGCCGTGATCTGGCCGATCAGCCCCAACCCCACCACGACAACCGTCTCGCCAAGCGTCACCTCGGCACGGCGCACGCCCTGCATGGCAATCGTCCCGATGGTGGTGAACGCCGCCTGGCGGTACGTCACACCCTGCGGAATGCGGGCCAGGAGGTTGTAGGGGACGGCGTCGTATTCGGCGTGGTTGGCGAAGCCCGCCCCGGCGCAGGCGACCGGGTCACCTGCACGCAAGTCGGTCGTCTGCGGCCCCGACTCCACGACAACCCCCGCCGCGCTGTAACCGACCGGGAACCATGTCTCGGAGATGTCCTGCACCTGCCGGGCGGTGAATTTAAACCCTTCGCGCAGCATTAACTGAAAGGCGCGCCCGATCAGCTCCGGCTGTTCCATGGCTTTCTGGATCAGGCTTCCGCCGCCGGAGGCCGCCGTCATTTCGGTGCCGCTGGAGATCAGCGAGGCATGGACGCGCACCAGCGCGCCGTTCTCCGGCACGCCCGGTGCCGGAACCTCCTCCACCAACAGCTTACCCTTGCCGTCGAAGAAGACTTGCTTCATAATTCCCCGCCGTCGAAGACGCAACCACCATCCTCAGGCCGCGCGATGAGAGGGGCAGGCCGGGCGAACGGGGGTCTGGTTAACCGGTCGTCACCGCGAGTCTGCCCGGTCTGATGGCGGGGCTTAGGGCTTTCCTGAAGTTGATCAGAGCGACCCGCCCCGCAGCGCGTACTACTTTAACGTCGGCCTTGGTCTGGTGGGGATACAACAGTATCACCAAGTCGGCAGGGAGTTTAACGCGCCCTGTGAATTTGGCAACCGGCGCTTTCTCTCTGACACCGTAGCGCGGCGAATACCAGCTATCCTCAAGCGTGGCCTCAAGTGGAAAGTCGCCCAGCGGGAGGAGGATCAGGTTGGCCCCCGACAGGTTCTCTGTGCGGATCGCGTTGTTCGTCCGGTCCAGGCGGGTGGGCATCGGCGCGAAGTGAAACCACAGCGTCAGGTCCTGCCTGTGCTCGACCCCGTTCTCTTCGGCTGGGGAAACAACCGGATCAACCCGGTCGTGCAATATCCACAGACGAGCGACCTTGTCAAACCAGATCTGCCGCCGGTGGGTGATCCCCGGCTTCAGGCGCGCATAGCCACTGTGCGATGCCTCGAACAGGTCATACGCGCTTTGCAGCACCCAGCGGTGAACGGTCACGCTCGCGTCGCTGCCCAGGCTGAACAACTCGTCGTCGGGCAGGCGGTTGATCTCGTGATCGCCGACCTGGAGCGTGTTGTGGTAAGCCGTCGAGCGAAACGTGTTGCGGGCTGCCGGGTCTGAGGTGTAAGCGTAGCTCCCCGGATCGACCAGGAAGAGCCGCCCGTAGGCGCAGAGCGTCAGGCTCAGCGTGTCGTTGTGGGCGTGCCCGCCCGCCCCACCCTGCCCAACGCCCCCGGCGTCGATTGTCAGGTGGAATTCCCTGTCACGTATGACGTACAGGCCGCCCGCCTCGAATCCCCGCGACTCCGTCACACCCTCTACGGAGATCGGCCTGTGGGCCAGTGCGCGCGCCCGTGCCCTCACGCCCGCCTTGACATCGACCCAGTCGTCGTCTTCCGCGCTTTCGGGACGCTGCGTGGTGCGGGTCAGCACGTCGGTGAAGCGCGCCGCCGCGTCCGAGGCGAAGTACCAGAAGGCATCCTGCCATTCGTCTCCCGCCGCCACCGACCACCCGCGCCATGCGGGATCGACGAAGCCCGCCCAGTCGGGCAGTTCGCGCTCCAGCACCAGTGAGCCTAATCCGAGCAGGTGGCGGTGGTCATGGGCCATGCGAACCGGGTCGGCGTGGACGGTCAGGGGGAGCAGCCGCCCGTCGTCCACATCGCCGATCTGCGGTGCCAGCCCGTTGGGCTGCGTATAGGCCATGATGACATCGAGCATCGAGCGCAGGCGCGCCTGGACCGTCTCCGGCACATTGATGCCGTTGACGATGCACAGCGCGGCCACGCTGAGTGCCATCTCGGTGACCAGGCGATGGTACGCAGTAGATGCCTCGTAGTTCATCCCGTCGGGGTGGGTCTGCCGCTCCAGTTCCTCCCACAGGCCCGACAGGCCGACGCTCTTCCAGCGGGCGGCCTCAGGAAACTCCGGGAACATGATGCCCAGATAGGCCAGCCCGGTCAGGTTGGCGATCAGGTGGTTGGTGCGCGGCCAGCCATCTTCAAGGTGCTTCAGGAGGTGCTCGCCGTGCTGGCACAGGCTGGTGAGCAGCAGAGCCAGGAAGTTCACCGTGAGGGCATCGGATTCGATGATGAAGTAGCAGGCCCATATCCAGTTGACGGCCCGGATTGCCACGTCCATCGGCCCTGCCCAGTTGACGCCGAACTCGTAGGGGTTGGCCTTGATCCAGCCTGTGATCTGGTCGACGATCTCCCTGGCGTAGATCTCATCCTGGGTGTAGAGGTAAGCCTGCCCCAGCCGGAGCGCGTGGTGGAAGCGGCTCAGCTCCCAGGGCACCTTGACATCAAAGCCGCCTTTGGGCGAGGTAAGCGTCAGGCGGGTGTAATGTATGAGCGGCCAGCTATGATCGTTCTTGAAATCCCGGTGCCAGTCGATCTTCTTACCAAGGTCTCGCTCGCCTGATCCCAGCAGGTCGAAGTGGTGCCTGAGGATCTTGTCAGCCTGCTGGATCGTGAGCCGGGGTATGTGGGGGAAAAACCGGCCCAGGAGCGCCGCCTGTTCCGGGATCAACCCGAAGAAGCGCGGGGTTTGCCTTTCACGAAGCTGCTCCGCGATCTCCCGAACGCTGGAACCTACCTTGATGGCACGCGGCCTGGTCGGCGCGGTTCGCGTGCGCACCTCCCGCAGTATGCGACGCCACGCCACGCTTGCCAGTTGACCCGGCGGAATCGACCTGTGTCTGCTCATACCCATCACTCCTCGTCCTTCGTCTGCGATAACAATATTACCCGATCCCCGATTCAGACTTCCAATACTTCGTCATATACGGCCACCGTCGCGGCGGCGTTCTTCGAAGCATCAAACAACCGCCGTGCCCGCCGGTAGGCTGCCTCGCCCATCGCCTGCGCCCGTGCCGGATCACCCAACAGCGCGGCCATCGCCTGTCCCAGTGTAGCAGGGTCGCCCGCCGGGACGAGCAGCCCCGTCTCGCCGGGGACGACCAGCTCGCGCGGGCCGCCCAGGTCGGAGGCGACGGCGGGTTTGCCCATCGCAGCCGCCTCGATCACCGGTCTGGCGAAGTGCGGCACCACCGACGGGAAGGCCAGACAGTCGCTCGCCGCCAGCATGTCCGGGATATCACGCCGGACGCCGGTGAAGGTCAGGGCCGCCCGTGCCTCCGGCTCAAGCGCATTGAGCGCGCGTTGGCAGGCCCGCTGGTAGGCATCGGCTCCCAGCAGGCGCTTCGCCAACCCCTTCGGCCCACGCTCAGCGGGCAGCGCAGGCGGCGGGCCGGCGACGATCACCCGCGCCCCCGGCACAGATGCCAGCAGGTGCGGCAGCGCCCGGATCAGGATCAGCGTCCCTTTTGGCTCCGCGACGCCGCCCAGCATCGCCACGACCGGCGCACCGTCCGGGATGTTCAGCTCTGCCCGCACAGCCTCACTGCCGGTAGAGCGGTCAAACGTGTTAAAGTCCACGAAGTTGTAGATCACGCGTATCCGGCCGCTGGCGATCAACTGGCTGGCATCATTATCGCATATTGCGACCACTCGCGCAGCACACCGGTGGATCGTGCGTCTGATCCAGGCCCGCCGCAGGCCCAGGTATCCCCGCGCCAGGGGTTCGCGGATGTGCCAGACGACCGGCACGCCCTCAAGCGCGCACCCGATTGCCGCCGGTGCCAGCGTCGATGAGTTAAGGTGAACCAGGTCGGGCTTCAGCCGCCGGAGCAGGGCGCGCGTCCGGCAGATTGAGGGCCAGATGCGGGCCAGTTTCCCCGGCAGCCGCCACCACGCCCGCCCACCGTACCACTCCAGTGTGGTGTGGCTGAAGTCGCTGATGCCCCCCTCGACATGTGTCTCGATGCCCTCGGCCCGGTACAGGTCAACAACCGGCCCCGGCTTGAGCGTGACGACGACCGGCTCGTAGCGCGCGCGGTCCAGTTGCCGGAGCAGGTACAGCAGGCTGAGCGGCGCGCCGCCGATGCCGCCCCCGTGGTGGATGTAGAGGATTCGCCTCATGCTGCCGGTGAGTTTGCGCGCGCGATCTCGCGGCAGGCGATCCAGTACCCGACCGCCGTGGCTGTCACCTCGACCATGCGCGTATAGGTGAACGGCAGCCAGTCGCGCAGGCCCCGCTCCGAGTGGCGCACCAACCGCAGAGCGTATACCAAAGGTGGGATGAGCAGCCCGACCAGCGCCAGCGTGCCGACCACCGAGCGCAGGATCGAAAACCAGCGGAGGGGCCGTTTCTCGTAAGCGTACAGGCGGTATGCCCCGCCGCGTCCCCGCCCCAGGCGCTGTCGCCAGTAGACCCGGAAAGCGTGCGGCGCGAGGTGCGGCACGACAATGGAAAAGTCCATGGCACGCCGGTAGCGCGCGCTCATGTGCCCGCCGAACACACCGTCCTCGCCTGCCGTGTTGTGCCCGAACGCTTCAGGGAAGCCGCCCACCGACAGCGCCGCCTCACGGCGGCAGGAGTAAGCCTCGGTCCACTGAAGCTCCTCCTTGTGAAGCGAGAGGTTATGCTCGTGCTGGGCCTGTAGGTAGCGCGGGAAGAGCCGGTCGGTGTTGATGACCCTGGAGTCCACCAGCACGTAGTCCGCACCGTTCCGGTAGTGGGGCATGATGCGCTCGACGAAGTCCGGTGGTAAGAACACGTCGGCGTTCAGGACGATCACGATCTCGCCCTGCGCCTCCCGCAGCCCGGCGTTGCGGGCCACTGAGACGCCGGGCCTGTCGCCCTGTGGGACGATGCGCAGACCGGGGATGCGCCCCTGGTAGCCGCGCACGATCTCCGGCGTGCGGTCGGTGGACTTGTCAACCACGATCACCTCAAGCGGCCGGTAGGTGAGCGCGGCCAGCGTGTCCATCTCCCGCGCGATGTCTTCCTCTTCGTTGTAGGTCGGCACGACGATGCTGACCAGAGGGTCAGCCCCCTCAGGCATCCCCATCCATCCCCTGGTCGATGAACGTTCTCATCCACAATTCAAGCACGGTCAAGGCCCAGGTGTACATGTAGGGAGTGTCGTGCTCCAGAAAGTCGCGGTACACGTCCTGCATGGCTTCGTAGCGGAACACCCCCCGCCGCTCAACCGACTCGCGTGAGAAGACATCGACCAGCACGTCGCGTAGTTCTTTGCGCATCCAGGCGGCGACGGGCATCTCAAAACCGCGCTTGGGCCGGTCGAGCACTTCCTCCGGCAAAACGTCCTGTAGGGCCTGGGCGAAGATCCACTTGCTCCGTCCCTCTCTCAGCTTGAGATCGGCGGGAATGCGCGTTGCGAACTCGACCAGTTTATGGTCGATCAGCGGGACGCGCACCTCCAGCGAGTGTGCCATGCTCATCGCGTCGGTGTCACGCAGCAGGGTGTGCGCCATGTAATTCAGCAGTTCCAGCCGCGTCAGTTGCGCGACCGGCTCTGTCTCGGCGGGGTGCACGAAGCGTCCCAGGTACTTCAAAGACGATTCCGGCGCGGCCAGCATTGAGACGGTCGCCGGGGTGTAGAGCCCGAGCTTGTGCTCCTCATCGAATAATACCCGCACCCGCTCGTAACGCGTCGGCAGGTCGCCATCCAGCCAGGTGAGTGCCCGCTGGATCGAGCCGGAAAGCGGTGCCGTCCCACGCGTCACCTCTCGCGCCGCACGCGGCAGCCTCCGCCACAGGTCACTGGCCCGGTCGGCCCGTCTGAACAATCTGAACTGCGGATACCCGGCAAACAACTCATCCCCGCCCAGCCCTGACAGCGCCACCTTGCCTTGCTGACCGGTTGCCTGGGAGACCAGATAGGTATTCAGACCGTCGCCGGTCGGCTGGTCCATCGCCAGAATGATCCGGTCAATCTGGTCTCGCACGCTGCGCCCGGAGACGATGACCTCGGTGTGATCGGTGCCGTAGTAGTCGGCCAGCGTCCGCGCCTGGGAGCGCTCGTCAATCGCCTCTCCCTCGACGCCAAACCCGATGGAAAAGGTGCGCAGGCGCTCCCCGCTGATGCGGGTCATCAACGCGACCACGGCGCTCGAATCAAGCCCGCCTGACAGGAACGCGCCTACCGGCACATCGGCGATCATGCGCAACTGGATCGATTCCTCCAGCAGGCGTCGAAGCTCGGCCAGGATCTCGTCTTCGCCCAGGGTGAGCGGCTCAATAGCTGGCAGGCTCCAATATGGCCGGGTGTTCAGTTTACCATCCTGGAAGGTCAGGAAGTGCCCGGCGGGCAGCATCTCGACGCCTTCCAGCATGGTGTAGGGAGTGGGCACGGAATAGAACGACAGGTAGTGATGGAGGGCCGCGTAGTTCAGGCGGCGTTCTGCCAACCCGGCCGTCAGCAGGGCCTTCAACTCCGAAGCAAAAGCGAAGCTGCCGTGTTCGAGCCTGTGTATGTAGTAGAACGGCTTGATGCCCAGCCGGTCGCGGGCGGCGAACAGCTTCGCTTCCTGAGTATCCCAGATCGCGAAAGCGAACATTCCCCGCAGGTTATCAAGGCATTTGTCGCCCCATTCTTTGTAGGCGTACAGGATCACCTCGGTGTCACTGCGCGAAAAGAACCGGTGGCCTAATTCGATCAGGATCTCGCGCAGCGCCTCGAAGTTATAGATCTCGCCGTTGTGGACGATCCAGTAACGGCCATCTTCGGTGCACATCGGCTGGTGACCGGCGTCTGTGAGGTCGATGATCGACAGCCGGGTGTTGACCAGCGCAACCGGCACCGGCTCATGGGCAACATAGACACCGTGATCGTCCGGCCCACGATGCTGCATCGCGCGGGCGGCGACTTCGGCCATCTGCTCGTCGGCTGTCCCAACCGTTCCCCAGATTCCGCACATAGTGGCTCACTCCCCCTCTGAATCTGTAATCCGGTAAAGCCGTGTGCGCGGTCCATCATATAGCAGCTCGGCATGATCGGCCAGAAAAGCCGGATCGGTGTACAGGGCCTCGCCCGGCGGGTCAATCTTGTAGGTCAGAATATAGCGGATATTGTTTCTGGCAAGCGTGTCCAGCAAAACGTCAACCTGGCTGATGATGTCGTACCTTTCTCGATCTCCCCACACGTCGGACACCACCTGCGGCTCGATGTAGAGCAGGCTGCCTCCATGAGGTGTCAGGACGCGGTCGGCGGGGCCGAGCCGCTCGTTCAGGGTTGTGATCGTCTCCCAGTCCGGGAAGCTCTCAATGATCACCTCGTCGTGCCAGCGTTGCAGGTATTCGTCCCGACTCTCGATCCCAAGCGCTACCCGGTACGCTCCATTCCAGTATAACACGCCCAGCTCACTGACGAGATTCCCGCACAGCGCCAGGATCGCCATCGCCAGCACCACCCGTCCGGCCCGCGTTCTTTGTTGGTCGATCCGCCACAGGATGAAGCCGGTCACGACCGCCAGCAGGATCAGGCCCGGCAGAAAGTGGCGGGCAGCCTGCTTGACCAGGAACCAGACTATCGAGAAGACGAAGGCGTAACCCAGCATGCGCCACAGGGCGCGTTCACCCCGCAGCATGCCCAGTATCAGGCCCACCGGGAGCGCCAGCAGGAATATCGGCCCGACGAGGGTGCCCAGGTAGAACTTCGGGGGATGGCCCAGCGACATGTTCCAGGCGTTGGTCAGGTACCCGATCACCGTCCAGGGGTAAAAGACCTCTGTGCCAAGTTCGCTGCGCGGCGAGGGGGTCGCGCCGAACCAGGCGGTGAATCGGTCCGCAAAGACGGGGTAAAAGGGGTTGCGGTGGACAATCCCATTGTACGCGTAATAAGGCAGCGCGGCGGCAAGCGTCGCCAGCCCGAAGGCCAGCCCGGCCTCGACCGCGCCGCACCAGTCGCGCCGGAAAGCCTGCCACGCCACAATCCACACGCCCAGCAGGGCCACGCTGATCAGGGTCTGGTTCTTGGAACCTGCCGCCCAGCCGAGACACACCCCTGCCAGGATCAGCCACCGCAGCGGGCGGCTGTCCGGGGAGGTCGGCTGTTGGCGGGCCAGATCCATCCACCGGAAGACCGCCGCCAGCGACAGCGCCTCGAAGAAGGCCCAGCCCATATCGACTTTGGCCGACTGCGCCAGGTATATCGCGTCCGGCATGGTGTAGATCGCGATGGCCGCCAGCCCCGCCGGGGTGCGCCCGACGTACAACCGCGCCAGGCTGTACACCCCCAGCGCCAGCAGCAGACTCATCCCGAAACCCGTCACCAGTGTCGCCAGACTGTAGCTGTGCCGCAGCAGCAGCGCCCAGGCGGAGAGCATCATCATGTTGCCGGGCAGGGTCGCCGCCCAGATGTGCGCGGGCTGCACGTAGCGCCCGGCGGCCACCCAGTGACGTACCACCAGCAGGTACTGGTGAACGGTGTCCCCCTCAACCGGCGGGGCCAGGTCTGCCAGCAGGTTTATCAGCCCAAAGACCAATCCGAGCAGCGCCGCCCCCTTCACAAACCACGAGGCGGCGGCCAGCCTCCGCGCGGCGTCACGCAAAGCGCGCAGATCGTCCAGCACCCGGCGGTGCTGCCAGCCCGCAAGCGCCAGCCCACCGGCCAGCACGATCCAACCCGCCGCCGGGCGCAGCCATCCCACCAGCGACAGGAGGAACAGCAGCGTCGTCAGCGCCCCCAGCCCAAACGCCAATGAATAAGCCAGGTCGGCGGCGGCGCTCCAGAACGTGAGCGGCACGAAGCGGCGCAGCGCGCGCCCCAGGCCGTAGATCCCCAGCAGCACCAGCGCCGTCAGGGCTACGTCGATCACGAGGTCGATCATCGCATCCCCCCGCTTAACAGGGGCTTGACGATCTGCTCCTGGACGGCAGGCCAGTGCAGCGCAAGCTGTCGCTGAGCATACATCAGCACCACAAACACGGCCCACACCACCGCCAGGATCGACCTGATCCGGTGGCCACGCGTGCTGGCTTCCTCTCGCTCTGGGGATGAAATCTCGGATCGCATGGCTGAAACCGGGGTTAACCTGAATTGGCGCTGCTGCCCTCGACGCGGGCCACCTGCTCAGGGAAAACCGCATCGACGGCGGCCCGTAGCTGCCGCTCAATCGCCGCCCACGAGAAGCGCTGCTCGGCGAAGGCCACACAGGCGCGGCGCATCGCTTCCAGGCGGTCGGGCTGGCCGAGCAGGTCGATCACCGCCCCGGCAAAGGCCTCCACGTCGCGGTTGGGGACCAGCTGCCCGGTCTGCCCGTCGCTGACGATTCCCTCCGGCCCGCCGCAGCGCGTCGAGACGACCGGTGTCCCGCAGGCCATCGCCTCAAGCACCACGATCCCCAGTCCCTCCTGCGTCGAGGGCAGCACGAAGAGCTGCGCACCCTGGTAGAGGCGGAGAAGCTCCTCCGACCCCGGCTCGATCAGCCCCGCGAAGACCACCGACTCGCCCAGGCCAAGCTCCTGCGCCAGCCCCAGGAGCGCCTCGCCCGGCTCGTCACCCGCCAGGACCAGCTTGAGATTCGGGAACCTCCGGCGCACGATGGCGAAGGCCCGCAGCAGCAGCGCCACATTCTTACGTGGGTCGTTGATGCGCGCCGTGAACAGCAGGTACTCGCCGTGCGGCGATTCTGCCCGCGCCGCCGGATTTGGGCAGAAGAGGCCCGTATCGACCGGGTAGAGCATCGTCTCGACCCGGTCGGCAACCTCCGGGGCAAGCTCTTTGATACGCCGGGCGGTATAGTAGCTCAGGGCGAGGATGCGGCTCGCACGCCGCCAGGCAAACCGCTCCTGCGCCCGGAGAATGGGCCAGGTCGGGCCGTCCAGCACGCGGCGCGCCCACACATCGCCCGCCGCGACCTTGGAGCGCAGTTCATCCTCGTACACCGTCGCCACCCAGACGACGAAGGGCAGGCGTCTCACCGCCGGCAGCAGCGCGATGTGGCTGCTGCCGCACACGCTGACGTGCACATCGTACTGCCGGATGGCGCGCCAACCAAAAATCAGGGGCGTCATTACCCACAGCCAGAAGGGGAGCGGGTAGGAGGGCATGGCGTAGGCATCCATGTCCAGCCGCCTGACGCGGTGGCTTCGCAAGCCCATCAGGCTTTTCCTGCCGGGCAGCGGAGGATCGCACAGCGTGTAAAAAAGCTCGGTGGCGAACCCCCGGCCCTCCAGCATCCTGTACACACTGCTCATCATCGACCGCACCCCACCCTGGTTGTAGGGATCGACGGTGACGACGGCGGCACGCGGTCGTCCCGGTGTATGGCTCATCACTCAACTAAGGCCCGATCAAGGCCCGCACGTCCGACAGCAGCGTCGCGGATTCGCGTGCCCAATCGTACAACCGCCGGACGCCCATCTGCACGTCCACCTTCGGCGACCAGTTCAGGACGGTCTTCGCCTTACCGATGTCACTGACGTAGACGCGCTGGTCACCGGGACGCCACTCGTCGTAGGTGACCGCCATCGGGCGGCCACGCATCTCATCCAGCACGGCGATCAGGTCGAGCAGCGAGATCGCCCGCTCCGGCCCGCCGCCGACGTTGAAAACCTGCCCGGCAACTTCGTCACCCCGCGAGATGGCTGCCTCAAACGCGTCGAGTAGGTCATCGATGTACAGCACATCACGCACCTGCTTGCCGTCACCGTAGATGGTGAGCGGGATGCCGAGCACAGCCGCGATGGTGAAGTGCGCCAGCCAGCCCTGGTCCTCCGTGCCGAACTGCCAGATGCCGTAGATGCACGACTGCCTTAGGACCACCGTCCGCAGACCGTAGATGCGAGCATAGTCGCGGACGTACTGGTCGCCCGCCCCCTTCGAGCAGCCATAAGGCGAGTGGAAGTCAAGCGGCTGGCTCTCCGAGATGCCCTGGGGGAAGTCGATGTAGCCGTAGTGGTCATCCTTGAGCGCCACACCAACCTCTTCCATTCCCCCGTACACCTTGTTGGTCGAGGTGTAGAGGATCACGGGGTTGTGGGCGTCGCTCAGGCTCTCCCGCGCCGCCTCCAGCACGTTGAAGGTGCCCAGCGCGTTCGTCTCGAAGTCCTCTCGCGGGTTGGCGACGGACGTTGTGACCGCCGTCTGCCCGGCAGCGTGGATCACCGCGTCGGCCTCCGCAACGTGCGGGGCCAACGCCGCGTAGTCGCGTACGTCCGCCTCGACGATGGCAAGCTGCGCGCTGGCCGGGTGGCCGCGCAGCCAATCAAGCGTGTGCTCCGAGCCAACGCGCGTCATGTTGTCGTAGACCGTCACCCGCCAGCCTCGATCCAGGTAACGCCGCGCGGCGTGGCTCCCGATGAACCCGGCCCCGCCTGTAATCAGCAAATGTGGCATGCTCAGTTCGGCTCCGTCCGCTCGCCGACGTAGAAAATGTCGCCGGCAATTGATTCGTTGTACACCAGCCCGATTTTATACAGGGCGGTGATCAGGTACCTTGACGCCTGCCGGACGATTGCCCCACCCCGGACGAACTCGGAGAACGCCAGCGGGATCGTCGCCTGCCCCTCCAGCGCGAGGCGCAGCGTCGCAAAGCCGTGCGCCTCAAGCAGTGTGCCCAATGCGCCGGGCGTATACTCGCGCAGGTGGGTATCGTCCGTGTAATGAAGGTAGGTCAGGCCGTAGCGAGGCAGGGGGCCTGCGTCGCTGTGGGGGACCGAGAGCACAAGCCGCCCCCCGCCCCTGCACACGCGGGCCACCTCGCCGAGAATGCCCCGCTCGTCGGGCAGGTGCTCCAGGATATCGAACATCAGCACCGTGTCGAAGGCGTCATCCCCAAACGGCAGCGGCACCTCAATCGGCTGCTCGACGACCGACACGCGGGGGTCTTCGACGCGGTTCACCTGATCCAGCGCCGTGACCTGGAAGCCCATGTCTGCCAGCGCAGAAGCATACCAGCCTCGCCCCGCACCCAGGTCTAGGGCCGCCTGACCGCGTGCATAGCGCCTGACGTAATCGATCTTCAGCGCCGAAGGGCTGGCCATCCAGCCCACGTCTCCCGCTCCGGTCTCCTGTCCCATCCTTCGATTCTCTGGTATCGGTAGTCTGACAAAAGCGCGGCGAATTGTAACATGTCCCCAGATCAAGGCCAACCAGGGGTCTGTGTGGGAACAACATCACCGGTGCGTTTCGACAATCTTCTTTTTCAACAATCAAATTCAACATAGTATTTATAAGATAGTCGTCGTAGTAGGGACTGTTGAAACTGTCCAAAAAGTGCCGGAAATGCGCTCTAACCCCCAGATATGGGCCTGATCCCGCACAAAATCCCCACATCCGGGGGAAAAGTTTTCGACATTTGATTGTTGAAAACCGGTTTGTCTATTGTTGATAAATTGTTGAAAAGTCGTTTAAAAATGATTAGAACACGCAGAAATGTCCAAAACCGGCCCCTTTTTCAACAATTTGCGTAAAGTTTGGACAAAGTTTCAACAAGGTTTCAACATAGTTTTGAACATTCCTGCGCCGCTTTTACGCATGTTTTCAACAATCTTTCAACACGTTTTCAACATTTTTCCAACCAACTTTCAACATTCGGCCAGTTTTTCCCGCAGAATCGGCTGCGCCTCCGGGCTGACCAGGTAGCTTACCTCCTCATGTTCGAGCCGTTCTAACTCTCCCTGCTCGACCAGCCTCCCGGCGAAATAGCCGACGAACTGCTCGTTCAGCGAGAACGTGTAGGCGACCTTGTGAACCGTCGTCGCGGCCACGGTCTGCACGTACCGGGCGATCACGGCCAGCCCCGCCTCTTCGTGCGAGAGCTGCACGCCTTCTTCGACGATCTCCGGCCAGAAGCGGGCAAAGGAGTCCCAGAGGTACGTGTAATTGGCCTGGCCCGTTTTGACCGCGCCCACCTTGACGACCAGGAACTTCTCCTCCGCCTCGGCCAGCGCCGTGGAGAAGCGGTAGCGATGCGCCTGCCCCGCCAGCCCGCTCTCAAGCCGGAGGGCACGCGTGGGCAGGGGGCCTTTCGCCAGCACCGTCCCGGTGATCCGGTTCGCCTCCGCGCTGAGGTAGCCCAGCCGGTACAGTTCGAACCGGTCCCCCCGCAGTTCGGCGGTCGGCGAGAGCGCATACAGCGACGGCAGCAGTCTCAGCGCCACAAACCCAACCCGCCCCCGGAAGCGCTTCCCGTAGTAGAGCTGCTTCTGGATGGGAAGCTCGTCTTTCCACAGCCAGGGCCTTCCCTCGGAGATCTCCCACAGGTTGGGCAGTTCGAGCTTTTTGTGCCGGAACAGCAGGCAGAACCCCACCTGGTTGACAAACTGGAGCACCTCGCCTGCCGAGCGGATCTTCGCCTCCCTACCCTGGCGATAGCGTTCCCTGCGAAGCTCTTCTAGCGCGCCGGGCAAATCTGTCATCTCGAACCCGATGGTATTCTATGCCTCCACCCACCCAAACGACCGCTCGACGGCCTTGAGCCAATCCGCATAAAGCCGCTCACGCTCCGTCTCACTCATCGTGGGCTGCCACTCCCCGTCCACGCCCCCAACCGTGCCATATTTTTCGGACTCTCCTTGTGCTTTTTCGAGGTGTCACGCCTCCATTCTACATCACAAAGGCCATGATCTGACATTCCGCGAGAAAGGCGTATAATAAGGTGTATTCTGGTTCATCTGACGTGAAGTCGCGGTGACCATCCAGGTGTGGGATTGAACAGGGGATACCTTGATCAGCCAATAGGGGGAGGTGCTCAGCGTGGCAGACAGCCTAGAACAGGTAGCAGCGGAAATTGCAGCCTGCACCGCTTGCCCATTGCACCAGTCGCGCAACAAGACCGTGCCGGGCGAAGGCCCGGCGGATGCCGAGATCATGTTCATCGGCGAGGGGCCGGGTTTTCACGAGAATCAATCGGGGCGGCCTTTCGTCGGCGCGGCGGGCAACTTTCTGGCCGAGTTGCTGGAGTCAATCGGCCTGCACCGTGAGGATGTCTTTATCGGCAACGTGATCAAGTGCCGTCCCCCCGGCAACCGCGATCCTGCTTCCCAGGAGATCGAAGCCTGCCGGGAGTACCTGGACCGGCAGATCGAGCTTATCGACCCCAAGGTGATTGTGACGCTGGGGCGCTTCAGCATGGCGCGCTGGTTTCCCTCGGCGCGCATCTCGCGTATTCACGGGCAGCCGCGCAAGTTCGGTGGCCGGTTGATCGTCCCGATGTACCATCCGGCTGCCGCCCTGCATCAGCCCAGCTTGCGCCAGGCCGTGATGGATGACTTCGCCAGGCTGCCTGAGTTTGTAGCCAAGGTTGAGACCTGGCAGGACGAGGGAGGCGGGGCCGATCTCCCTCCCGACGAACCTCAGCAGTTGAGCCTGTTCTGATCTCTAACGAGGGGCAACATCGTGGCAAAGAAGCACGAGGTTGGGGACGTTCACGCGCCGGTTGAGGACATCGAGGTGCCTTTCAGCCTGAAGGTGCTGGTCTTCGTTATGTTTCTGATCGTGACCGGGGCTGTCGCCGCCGTTGTCCTGGCAACGGGCGGCCTGGAACGTTTGCTACCTGGCATGTAGGGCCGCGTCACGACCCGCGCGGCGAACTCACGACCGTCTCGTCAGATGGGCGCGGCAGGGGCAGCCAGACGTGGAAGGTTGCTCCTTGCCCTTGCGGGCTTTCCGCCCGGATGGTGCCGCCGTGTATCTCGACGATTTCCTTGCTGATCGTCAGCCCCAACCCTGTCCCCTTGCGCCCACTGCGTGCCCGTGACTTGTCAACCTGGTAAAAACGCTCGAATACCCGGCCCAGGTCTTCGGCGGGCAGCCCTTTACCCGTGTCACTGACCGACACCTGCACGCCGCTGTCGACCTGCTGCGCGTGCACGGTGACCTGTCCACCTGCGGGTGTGTGGGCCAGCGCGTTGTCGATCAGGTTGGCGAAAACCTGCACCAGCCGGTCATTGTCCCCCGTCAGGTGAGGCATTTCGCCGATCTCGTGAACCAGCCTCACCCCCTGCTCTCCGGCCTGGATCACGAACCGGTCCAGCACGGCCTTCAGCAGATCCCCCAGGTTGACGTGCTCGCGGCGCATCTTGGCCTGCCCCGATTCGATGCGGGCCAGGTCGAGCAGGTCTTCTACCATGCGCCGCATGCGCCCCGCCTCATCGTGGATGACCTGCGCCGCGCGGGCGGGCTCGGATGCTGCCCCGTCGAGGATGGCCTGCGAATAGCCCTGGATGGAGGTCAGAGGCGTTTTCAATTCGTGGGAGACGTTAGCCAGGAAATCGCGCTGCGTCTGCTGGGCACGCTGCACCTGCCGGGACATGGCGTTAAAGGCCTGCGCCAGCTCACGGACCTCACGCGGCCCGTCCTCAGGAACCTGCTGGCCGTAATCGCCGCTGGCGACCGCCCTGGTGGCTGCCACCGTGCGGCGCAGCGGGCGGGCGACCGAGGCGCTGATCAGCACCGCAAACAGCACCGACAACACCAGGCCGATCAGGCCCGCTTGCAGCAGAAGCCTCAGCAGGTCACCACCCAACGAGCTGAGGAACGTGGGGCGCGGCGTGGCCAGTACGATCAGGCCGGTCTCCCGATGCGCCGCTGGCGGCCCATAGCCGACGTACAGCCACAACCTCCCATTCGGCCCCCGGTACGTGCCGCGCTGGAAGCGTGCGTCATCGGACGGGGCTGCACGCAGGCTCACCGACTGGCCGGATTCAAGCTGCCCGGCGCTGTCGAACAGAACCTTTCCCTCAGGCCCAACGCGCAGCGTGCGGATGTCGTTCGCCGCCGCGACCTCGGCCAGGCGCTCGTCAATCTGCCCCGGCTCGGCTCTTAAAGCGGAGGTATTGTCGCGCGCGATGTTGGCCAGGCGCAGGTAAACCTGTGCCGCCGGGATGGGACTGTTCAGCAGCAGCAGAATCAAAGCCGCCCCGACGATGCACAGCGTCAGGCCGATGATCACCGTATAAGACAGCAGCAGGCGCGCTCGCAGGCTGTTGAACATGCCCCGGTATCCTGACCATCCTGGCGCGTGGAGCTTATTCGTCGACTACCTCGGCATAGCCCTCGATCACGTCGCCGTCTTCGTCCAGGTCGGTGGGCGATGGCACGCGCGCCCCCAGCGCGTGCAGGTGCTCGCTGACGACATCGGGCGGCGCCAGTTTGATGAACAGCGTCAGGGCCAGGATCAGCAGACCCACGTCATCCACCAACACAAGCGGCCCGAGCGCGGGTGCCAGGATCTCGGCGATGAAGTCCAACGGCGATAGGGTATAGATCACTGCCGCCACCGGGATCAGCTTCGGCCAGAAACTCACCCGCCCGTCCCAGAAGAGCTGCCAGGTGAGCACCGCGCGGTTGGCGAGGGTGCGCAGCACACCGGCGCGCTCTTCGTCGGAGTACTCGCTCAGTTGCCTGCCACGTCGTTCGTTTCCCTGCTCGTTGGGCGGTAAATCGGACATCCAACACAATCCTTTCTTCGTATACCAGAGTATACGCGCCTACCGGTTCCGTTTACAAACAAAAGAGACCATAGCGCCGACTCACGCTATAATCACTCCCCAGTACGCGCATCGTGCTGACGCGTTGCGCCGATGATACTACCGGAGAGGATTGACCAACCGATGAGCGAAAAAGCAGCCCAGAAAACCGGGGCCGAAAACGTTGCCTGGGATCTGAGTGACCTGTACGCCGGTGCCGACGATCCGGCCATCGACCGCCATCTTGACGAAGCCGACACCCGCGCTGCCAAGCTGGCCGAACAGTACCGGGGCCGGGTCGCCGACCTGACCCCCGGAGAGCTGCGCACCCTGGTCGAAGAGTACGAGCGCATCACCGAGCTGGCCTCCAGAGTCGGCATGTACGCCTACCTGCTCTGGTCGGCCAACACGGGGGATGCCGCCCGGGGCGCGCTGCTTCAGAAGGCCCGCGAGCGCGAGTCGCGCCTGAGCCAGACGCTCGTCTTCCTCAAACTTGAGTGGGCGAACGCGCCCGACGAGAAGGCCGCGAAGCTCATGGCCGACCCGGCCCTGGGGCAGTACGTCCACTGGCTGGAAGTCGCCCGCCGCGACCGTCCCTACCTGCTGACCGAGCCGGAGGAGAAAATCCTGGCCGAGAAGGCTGTGACAGGCCGCAGCGCCTGGGTGCGCTTCTTCGATCAGACGGTGAGCGCGGCCCGCTACGAGCTTGACGGCGAGATGGTCCCGATGGAGATCATTCTATCGAAGGCCGCCTACGACCCCGACCGCGAGATGCGCAAGAAGGCCGCCGCCTCGTTTACCACCGGGCTGAGAGATCTCGCCCCGGTCACGACCTACGTCTTTAACAACATCCTGGCCGACAAGGCATCGGACGACCGGCTGCGCGGCTACCCGACCTGGATCACTGCCCGCAACATGGGCAACGAGGTGGACGACAGCGCAGTCGAGGCCCTGATCGACGCCGTCATCGCCCGCTACGATGTCGTCGCCCGCTACTATCACCTCAAGCGCGATCTGCTCGGCTACGACGAGCTTTTCGACTACGACCGCTACGCGCCCCTGCCCGCTGCGGATCGCCGCTACGCCTGGGAAGAGGGCCGCGACATCGTGCTCAGCGCCTACGGCGAGTTCCACCCCCGCCTGGCCTCAATTGCGCAGACGTTCTTCGACCAGAACTGGATCGACGCGCCGGTTCGCCCCGGCAAGATGGGCGGTGCCTACTGCTATCCCCTCGGCGGCGAGGTGCATCCCTACGTGATGCTCAACTACGAGGCCAACCCGCGCGACGTGATGACGCTCGCTCACGAGCTGGGCCACGGCGTGCACGGCGTGCTGGCCCAACCGCAGGGCGTTCTCCAGGCCAACACGCCGCTGACCACCGCCGAGACGGCCTCCGTTTTCGGCGAGATGCTGGTCTTTCAGGATCTCGTCGCGCGCGAAACCGATCCTGAGGTGCGCCTGGCGCTGCTGACCGGCAAGATCGAGGACGCGTTCGCGACGATCTTCCGCCAGGTCTCGATGAACCGCTTCGAGGACGCGATCCACACCGCGCGCCGGGGAGAGGGCGAGCTTGCCACCGAGCGCCTCACCGAGTTATGGCTCACCACCCAGCGCGACATGTTCCTGAACAGCGTGACGATGACCGACGACTACGGCATCTGGTGGAGCTACGTCTCGCACTTCATCCACGCGCCCGGCTACGTATATGCCTACGCCTTCGGAAACCTGCTCGTCCTGGCGCTCTATGCGCGCTACCAGGAAGTCGGTGAAGAGTTTGCTACAGGCTACCTCGACATGCTGGCCGCGGGCGGCTCCGACTGGCCGCACGAGATCGTCAAGCCCTTCGGCGTCGACCTCACCGACCCGGCCTTCTGGAACGAGGGCCTTCAGATCCTCGACGAGATGGTGATCGAAGCCGAGGAGCTCGCCGGGCAGGTGTGACCGGGCCGCCGTCGACGTGAGCGCGGGTCGCCAGGCGGCGGCCCACGATGCTATAATCCGCTCCGAGATTCTTCCCGGAGCGGATTGGTTTTATGGAGCACACAGGCAAAATCCCTGATCGGCTGTCCCGGTCGCTGTTTACCCTCCTGGCCGTTGGGCTGGCGGTATCGGCCTGCCGGGCCGCCGTCGCTGCCGGCCCGCCGACGGCTACGGCTACTACCACCCCGACGCAGACTCCCACCGCCATCCCTTCCCCGCCCCCAACGCCGACGCCCACCCCCTCGCCGACCCCACTTCCACCCCCGGTGATCGGCCCCGACACCTACCCGCCGGGCGTCAACCCGCTGACCGGCCTGCCCGTCGACGACCCCGCCGTGCTGGATCGCCGCCCTCTGCTGGTCAAGATCTCCAACGCGCCGCCGGTCGTCCGCCCGCAGAGCGGCCTGAGCTACGCCGACATCGTCTTCGAGGAGTACGTCGAGGGGGGATGGACACGCCTTGCTGCGCTGTTCTACAGCCAGGGCGCTGAGCACATCGGGTCGGTGCGCAGCGTGCGTCTGGTCGACTTCCAGCTTACCCGGGCCTACGACGCGCTGCTGGTCTTCTCCGGCGGCAGCGAGGGTGTGATCAAACTGCTGCGGGACGAGTCGATCTACCCGTTTAACACCATCTCGCCCCAGTTCGGCTACGGCGAGCCGTACTTCGTCCGCTTCCCCCGCGAGGGGCTGGACTTCGAGCACACGCTGTTCACCGACTCGGCGCTGCTCTGGCAGTGGGCCGAAGACTGGGACATCCGCAGCACGCCGCACTTCCTGGAGTCGCCGGGGATGGCCTTCTGGGACGCCCTGCCCGGCGGCGGAGCCCCGGCCAGCGCCGTCTCGTTGACCTACGCCCGCACCAGCGCCCTCTGGCGCTACGACCCGCTCACCGGGCGCTACCTGCGCTGGTCGGACGGCATCCCCCACACCGACGCGCTGACCGGCGAGCAGCTCTCGTTTGCCAACGTGATCATCCTCAGCGCCTACCACGAGGAGGTCGACATCCTCCCGGAGGTCTTCTTCGGGCAGGAAAAGTCACTTTACATCGAGCTTCAAGGCGAGGGACCGGTGACCCTGCTGCGCGACGGGCAGGCTTTCGAAGGGCGCTGGCAGCGCTGGGGCGAAAGAAGGGTGCTGACCTTCTACGATGCGGACGGCCAGCCGCTTTACCTCAAGCCCGGCCAGACCTTCTTTCACATCATCCGGGCCGGTTTCGAGCAGTTAAGCATCGAGCCTTAGGCCGTGTAGACCGCCCTCCGCACCGTCACCGCCTCCAGCCGGTCGCGTCGCACCGCCACGCCGATCCCCGGCCCGGCGGGCACGTCGATGGTGCCATCGGCATTGAGCACAAACGGCGGCTCGACGATGTCCTCGACCCAGTAGCGGTCCGAGGCAGAGATGTCACCCGGCAGCGTGAAGTTCGGCAGCGAGGCCAGCGCCACGTTGTGCGCCCGCCCGATCCCCGATTCCAGCATCCCCCCGCACCACACCGGGATGTCATTGGCCTGGCACAGGTCATGGATCGCGCGCGCATTGGCCCAACCCCCCACCCGCGCCGGTTTGATGTTGATGATCCGGCAACTACCCAGCTTGAGCGCCTCGCGAGCGCGCCCCAACGTGTGGATGCTCTCGTCCAGGCAGATCGGTGTTTTGACCTGCCGCTGGAGCGCCGCGTGGTCGATGATGTCGTCGTGCGCCAACGGCTGCTCGATCATCAGCAGGTCAAACGCATCGAGGGCCTGGAGCGTCTCCACGTCGCCCGGCGTGTAGGCCGAGTTGGCATCCACCATCAGCGGGATGTCAGGGAACCGCCCGCGCACCGCCTCCACCACGCGCACATCCCACCCCGGCCTGATCTTGATCTTGACCCGCCGGTAGCCCGCCTCCCGGAAGGCAGCGATACGCCCAAGCAGCCCCTCAACCGTCTCCTGTATCCCGATGCTGACGCCGCTCTCAACCCGGTCACGCGTCCCCCCCAACAGCGCCGCCACCGAAACCCCCGCCTGTTGCGCTTCGAGGTCCCACAGCGCCGCCTCCAGCCCGGCCTTGGCCATCGGGTGGCCGCGCACCCGCGCCAGCAGTGCGGGAAGGTCAGCAGCGTGCGCGATCTCATTGTCCAGGGTCATCGGGATCAGGAAGTCACGCTGGACGTGCCAGCAGGTCTCGACCGTCTCGTACGAGAAGAAAGGCGAGTCATCCACCGGCGATTCCCCATAGCCAACCAACCCTCCGGCGTAAGCGGCCACGATAACCTTGTCAAACACCTCCTGCCGCCCGAAGCTCGTCTCAAACGGGTGCCGGAGCGTCATCCGTGCGTGGATCTGCTCGATGCACTCAATCTTCATGATCCTTCGTGTTCCTCCGCCGGGGTGCTGAAGTCCACGTCCTGTCTCAGCACGTAGAAGTTGCGGCGTTCCCCTCCCGCCACCTCGCTCACGAACCGGCTGGCGACGTATCCCGCCTCAAAAGCCGCCTCGCACACCTCCCGGATGTGCAGCCGCCAATCACGGGCCAGCTCCATGTCGGCCTCCCGAACGGCGTTGAAGTCGCCGGGGATCTCGACCAGCAGCACGGGTGCATCCGGCTTGTCGGCGGGTGTGCCCGGCGCGCGCAGCCCATCAGGGCGACGAACGGAGGGGTTGACCGCCTGCGCCCCCGCCTTGCGCCACTCACTGAGGCTCATCCGGTCGACGCTCCCGGCAAGCCGGTTCTGCACGTACCGGCTCGCGATCCACCACTCTATCTCAAAGCGGTCGGTAGGCAGGCCGAGGTAAATGCCCTCCAGATCACCATATGCATCCCGGACGTAACGGCGGCAGATCACGCCCAGCTTCTCGATGTTCAGGTAAGCATTCGGACCGAGCAGAGGGTCGTACGTCCACATCATCAGTCTGTGCCCCTGCTTCAGGGCATGTTTGCGCTGCTCCCGCTTGAGCCGTGCGCCAATCGAGCGCCCCTGGTAATCAGGGTGGATGCCCATCATGTGTGAGTAGTGCAGGAAGCGTGTCCCCATCAGCCGGGCTAACTCTTCGTCCTCCGTGCGGCCTATAAATCCACACACGAAGCCAACCATCTGCCCCTCCGGCGTGTAGGCCCCCAGCAGCACACCACCGTAATGCTGGACGGCACGCAGCATGTGGTCGGGCACGACCTCATCGTCGCCCTCCATCTGCCAGGCCGCGCGCTGAATGTCCTCGCACGCCCGGAAGCCCTCTTGCGTCGTCACCGGCTCAATCCGGATCTCCTCCTCCATCCTCGGCTCCTTGTTTCTCACAGGGTGCTGATCTATGATACGTGCTGGAGCACATCCGGTCAACGGAGGTCACATGGCCCGCGTCGTTTTTCTCGGCACGCCCGATTTCGCCGTTCCCAGTCTCCAGGCGCTCGTCGATCACCCCGGCCTGGAGGTCATCGGCATCGTCACCCAGCCCGACCGCCCCGCCGGTCGCGGGCAGGAGACGCGCGCTTCGGCGGTCAAGCAGCGTGCCAGTGCACTGGGACTGCCCATCTTCCAGCCTGCGACGCTGCGCGACCAGGCCGCCGTCGAGCATCTGCGCGGCTGGTCGCCCGACGTGCTGGTCGTGGCCGCCTTCGGCCAGATCCTCCGCCAGCCTGTCCTGGAGCTGGCCCCGCACGGCTGCGTTAACGTTCACGCATCGCTGCTGCCTCGCTGGCGCGGTGCCGCCCCAATCCAGTACGCCATCCGCGCGGGCGACGCCGAGACCGGGATCACCATCATGCAGATGGACCAGGGCCTCGACAGCGGCCCCATCCTTGCACAGCATGCTATTCCCATCACCCCCGGCGAGACGGGGGCCAGCCTGCATGACAAACTGGCGGCGCTCGGCGCGGAGGTGCTGCCCTCTGTGTTACCGGCATACATGGCGGGGCAGATCGTTCCCCGGCCCCAGCCCGACGAGGGCGTGACGCACGCCCCTTCGCTGAAGAAATCCGCCGGGCAGATCGACTGGACACAGTCAGCCGTCGAGATCGACCGGCAGGTGCGCGCCTACCACCCCTGGCCGGGAACCTTCACCTACCTGGGCGGCGACCTGCTCAAGGTGATCACCGGCACGCCTCAGCCCGACACTGATCACGGGCTTACGCCCGGAACCCTGCTCCTGGAAGGGAAGCGGCTGGCCGTCCAGACCGGGGCGGGCGTCTATCTGCTGGACGAGGTTCAGCCCGCCGGTAAGAAGCGCATGACCGACCAGGCATTTCTGGCCGGTCGTCCCGACGCGCCGGGGACGGTTTTTCAGGCGCACTGAGGCGCCTACCAGTTTTCCCGGTGGATGACCTCATCGCCAGGCCGCCGTCCGCCCTTACGCGGCGGGCGATCCTGCGGCTGGGCCGGGTAACCAAAGGAGATGCACCACGGGACGGCGTGGGTTTTCGGCACCTCCAGGATCTCACAGGCTCTATCGGACTGGTAGATCGTCGCCATCACCGAGCCGACGCCCAGCGACCACGCGGTCAACATCATGTTCTGGGTCGCCCGCCCCAGGTCAAAGGGCACCGTCAGCCGCCTGAAGGGGTCTTCGGTGACCAGCGCCACACCCAGCGCCGCGCCCGCCAGGTGTCCGGCGTAAGCCCCACACTCAGCTAGGGCTTTCAACGTCTCCCGGCGCTGCACGGCCACGAAGTGCCAGGGCTGGGTGTTCTTTGCACTGCCCGACAATCGCCCCGCCTCAAGGATCTGGTGCACCACCGCTTCGGGCAGCGGCTCATCCCGGAACTGGCGAACCGCGCGTTTGGTCCTGATCAGCTCAAATACCTCGTCTGCCAAATCCCCTCCTCCTCTCCTGCTCGCCCCTCACCTGAGCGGTGACACGCGCCCGGCTTTGCTGCTGTTCGCCCGCTATGGTACAATCCGGTCGCCCTGGGGAGTGGCCTAGTGGTAAGGCAGCGGCCTTTGGAGCCGAAGATCGCAGGTTCGAGTCCTGCCTCCCCAGCCAGGAATTCCGCTGTGGCAGGCCGCCTGTGGGTGCGGCCTGTGATTTTGTCTGGCCCTACCCAAAAACGCCAACTGGCATCTTCAACCGGTTGGCGTTCTCGTTGCATGGTGGGCGGTACAAGACTTGAACTTGTGGCCTCCACGATGTCAACGTGGCGCTCTGGCCAACTGAGCTAACCGCCCATCGAGAAAAATTATACGCCGATTCCGCCGCCCCGTCAAAAAGCGTCTTCGGGGAGCAACCAAAATCACGTAGGCGCAGGAACCAGACACGCGCTAACAGTATCCACCTCTTTGCTTTTAGCCATTTCTCTATGGCAATACAAGAGAAGTACCTATGAAGTGCTTGAGCTAGGTTGCAGTCGGATGTTGGATTGGCTCAGAGAGTTCATCGAGGATAGATGTTCGTAGGTGAGGCAGTATTTCACTTTGGGCTTCCATGAACTCAGATAGGTGCTCAAATGGAATAAAGCGGCAGCGTTCAATCAGGCAAAGGGGATCTCGATTGAATGTGGGTCTGGCAACCTCGGCAAACACTTTGTTTCGTCGCTGTGCGCTGGCACAGATGTACGTCTGTATGTCAAGCATGGGGATCAATGTTATCAGGTCTGCCATCCGTAATAAACCGGAATATATGCTCGTTGTGTGCTCCACTTCGAATAGATGCAACGGGCTGTCGTTCAACAACCAGATTACGTCTATATTCCGAATGATCTGGAGTACGTAGGTGTTGAACGGAAGCGGGGGTAGATCTGGAAGAGAAAGGTCGCCGAGAGCAACGTTGTTATACGTACGTCCCTGATCGGCTTTTGGTATCCAGATCTGGAATCCCAGGGATTGCCCAAGCTTTGCCAGGTAATATTGCATTTGTGTGTGTGGAGAGGTTTCCAACTCATGTTCATGAGCTTCAGGACGAGCCTGTACTACCTCTTCAACAATAGCACTATGCTCCGCAGCTTGTTGCTCTCGTAGCATTTCTAGCATTTGGGAAGCATCGAACCCCTCCCAGGCGGGTGCCTGCTCAATATGGCGTAGCAAAAGCTGAGCTGGTTCATTGTCAAGAGATTTAACGCCTAATACCAACACGACCCCGTATGCGGTGGTGTGGTGCCTGAATAGCACCTCGCGGGTATCCAGATTGCTGATAGAGTACCTGTCATCTGGGTGGATAACTTTCTCTAACTGGGCGTGAACTCTATAGGGGTAGATGTCATTTGGCCACCGTGGTGTCTCGTCGTAAAACTGTTTGCCGGTGACGGTAAACAAGGCCGCCAGTTTGCGGTCTACGTACACAATCATAACATCGCCTGGGACCCAATGGGAAAGCTTGTTGGTTTTGGAACCCCATGTCTTTGCAAGAATGCCAAGATACAAATTTTCCTCAGTGGTCGATTGTAGATAAACGGCCATGCTCTACATCCCTGGCAAGGTGGTTTAGATCGCAAAGGCTGATAGGATCCCGCTTACATTCTATCATGGTTACCCATCTGTACGGAACAGCCACCTGTTCATTCTTAGTCGCTCCCAACGCCTTCCGGTGCTCTCAACCGGACGGCGGAGTCGTGTATAATGGGCGTAATCTGTGATTGGCGTCCGCGTGCTTACTCAACCCAGACGAGGAGGAACAGCGATGCACCCTCAACGTGCGTTGGTCATCAGGGGGGTGGCGCGGCTGACCGCGATCTTGCTCATGGCCGCTCTGCTTGGGATGGCATCTCTGGCCGCGCCGGGCCCGCTCCACGCCCAGGAATTAAGTCCATTTATCGAGCGGGTCGAGCCGCCCGAAGGTCGCTGCGGTCAGCAGATGAGCCTGACCATATACGGCGGCAACTTCGACCCCGCCTCAGAAGTTGCGATCCTGGTGGACGGCGTCGAGATCTTTTACACCGAGTTCATCAGCCCGGAGGAATTGCAGGCCGACCTCTACATCACCGAGGATGCCCCCGCTGGAAGCTGGCCGGTGGCGGTTTCCAGCCCGGAGGGCGGCGAGGCCGTGCTCGAAGGCGGCTTCACGATCATCTGCCCATCCGGCGGAGAAGGCCCGTCCATCGAGCGGGTCGAGCCGCCCGAAGGCCGCTGCGATCGACAGATGGATCTGACCATATACGGCGGCAACTTCGACCGTGCCTCGGAAGCCACCATCCTGGTGGACGGCGTCGAGATCTTTTACACCGAGTTCATCAGCCCAGAGGAGTTACAGGTTGGCCTCTACATCGCCGAGAATGCCCCTGACGGAAGCTGGCCGGTGGTGGTTTTCAGCCCGGAGGGCGGCGAGACTGTGCTCGAAGGCGGCTTCACGATCATCTGTCCATCCGGCGGAGAACCCCCACCGGAAGAGCCTACCGAGGGTCCTCCTGAGCAGCCTCCCGGCCCACCCGACGAGCCGCGCTACGACGGTGGGGAAGGCCCCGGCTGGCTGCTGTTGATCTTCATTATCGGGGTCGTCGGTCTGGCCCTCGTCGTGGGGGTGGGGGGCGGTGTAATCCTCAGCCGCCGGCGCGCGGTCCGCATGCGCAAACACGAGCAGTGGCAGGAGAAAGCCCAGGAGGGAGATCCCCCGGAGCCGTGCCAGCCGCCTAGTTGGTACTGCCAGAAGGAGCCTGAGGTCGAGTTGAAGCGCAGCAAGCTCACCGGGCTGACGTTCCTGGCCCGCGCCCCCGGCACAGGACGGGATCACCGGGAGATGGAGATGGGCGGCAGGCTGGTCCGTGACCTCGACCGGGCGGTCATGGCTCATCGCCTGGGAAAGCGCCTGGAGGAGCTTCGGACCCAGATCGACGCGCTGGCCGCCGCCCTTGCGCGGGAGATCGTGGCGTGGGTACAGGATGAGCCATCCTCCCAGGAGGTCGCCATCGACGCCACCTTCGAGGGCGCGGAGTTCACCGTCACCTTTACCCTGTACCGCTGCGTGCAGAAAGGCCCGCTGACCGAGTGGGAGGAGATGGATGGGTGGCAGGTATCCTACCAGCACGAGCACGACGCCCCGGTGGGCACGCTGTTCCTCCAGAACCCCGCCGAGGTGGGGCTGGCGGAGCGCATCACCCCCGACGTGTCTCGCCTGCTGATGCAGTTCGTTCAGCGCTCGTGATCGCGCGCCTGGGGCAGCCTGTCGGCGCAGCCGGGGACGTTCTCGTGCTGCGCCGATTTTGCCCCTGTGTGGTTATCTGCCTCCCGCAAGGTGTGTTATAATGCCTGCTAGCCTGGTCTTCACCTTTCAGGGGGAACAAACTTGGCCCGTAGTATCGTGGTCGCCAATCAAAAGGGAGGCGTCGGCAAGACGACGACGGTTGTCAACCTGGGGGCGGCATTGGCGGCGATGGGCAAGCGCGTGCTGCTCATCGACCTCGACCCCCAGGCCGCGCTGACCGCCACCTATGGTCTTGACCCCTACAACCTGCCGCGCAGCACGTACTCGATCCTGCTCCACGAGACCTCCTCACTGGCCCGCATCTTACGCCCCGCCGGTAGCGCCACGATGGCCATTGCGCCTGCCAGCGTGGATCTGGCCGTCGCCGAGATCAAGTTGGCCGGTGCCGAGAACCGCGCCTCCCGCCTGCACGGTGCGATTGCGCGCAATCGCATTCCCTTCGACTTCATCCTGGTCGACACCCCGCCCAGCCTCGGTATTCTGACGCTCAACGGCCTGGTGGGCGCGGACGAGGTTCTGGTGCCGGTGCAGTGCCATTACCTGGCGATGCGCGGCGTCCGGTCTTTGATGGAGACCATCTGGCGGGTCAAGCGGCGGCTCAATACGCGTTTGCGTCTGCTCGGCCTGCTGCCCACGATGTATACCCCCGGCAGCCAGCACGCCGCCGAGGTGGTGAGCGAGCTGCGCGGTGTGTTTGGCCGCAAAGTTTTTGACGTTGTAATCAAGGAAGACGTTGGGTTCGCTGAAGCGCCGGTTGCCCACAAGGCGCTCATCGATTACGCTCCCGACCACGAAGGTGCGGTGGCTTATCGGAAGCTAGCGGAGGTCATTGCCAATCATGAGTGACTTTGAGCACGAACAGGATCAGGGAACGGACGACGCCGAAGAGAGCCGGGGCCCGGCAGACGAGTCGGCCTCGCTTGAGGGCCTGGGGTGGGATATTCTCGTCGGCGGGAAGGATAACCCCTTTGCCCTGGGCGGCGAAGATCCATTTGATCTCAGCTCGGAGGACGCCGCCGACCGGTCTGAGTCGGGAAGCCCGTTCGCCGACGACGCCGAGGTCGACGCGATTCTGGAGGGCCTCTCGGAACTTGCTTCAGATCTGCTGACCGGCGAGATGCCGGACGACGCGTTCTGGGATCGCGGGCGTGGGGCGGAGACCCCGGAGCCATCGCCGTCGTCCGACGAATCTGCCGAGCCGCCCCCCCGCGACTTAAGCCCGGAGGATCTGGGCTACCGGCCCACTTCCGAGCCGGTCGAGGTGGCCGGGGAGGAAGCGCCTGCCCCGGCAGCGGAACCGGAAACCCCGGTCGGTGGGCCGATCTCGGCGGAGCCTGCTGTGATTGCCGAGACGGAAGAGGTGGCCGAAGAACTGGCCGAAGAGCCAGAAACTGCCGCGCCCGCCAGCCCGATCACCGACGACGAAATAGATGCTCTGCTTTCCGAGCCTGCATCCCAACCGTCGCCGTCCTCACCGGCGGTGTCCACCTGGGCCGCCCCGGTGCCGCAGAGCTTCGCCATCTACGATCCCTTCAAGACCGACGTGGATGTGAAGCTCTCGGTGACTCCCGCTCCCGATCTCCCGCTCGACAAGGAGATGGAGAACCTGCTCATCACGCCGGAGCGGATCAATGCCCTCTGGGATGAGATCAACGAGACCTATGGTTACGTCGTTGACGACGTGCGTGGGCACTTCTCCACGACCGAGCGGGCCATCGCTGACCTGAAGCGCGCCCGCGAGTTGCTGCTCGCCGGAGCGGAGAACTTCGACAATGCCGAGGAGCTGGTGTTCCAGGTCAAGTCACGCCTGCGCCTTGAAGAGAAAGTTCGCCAGTGGTCGCGCGCGCGGGGTACGTGGCTGGGCGCTTACCTTATCCTGTGGTTTACCCTGCTGGTGCTTGCTATCCTGGTCTCCAATCGCGTCCAGGTGGCCCTTGAGCCTCACGTCCTCGACTGGGTGCTTGCCTCGTTGTTGCCGGGGCTGTTTGGTGGCCTGGGCGGCGTGGTCGGCGCGCTGTGGGTGCTGATCAAGCACATCGTCAAAAAGCGCGACTTCGACCCGATCCACACGCCCTGGTACGTCACCAACCCCTTCATGGGCATCGCGCTGGGCGTCGTTACCTACCTGGTCGTCAGGGGTGGGGGTGGCATCCTGAGCAGCGTGGCTGGCACCTCGACCGAGTATCTCAGCGCTGCATCTCCGGCTCTCTACCTGCTGTGCGTGGTCGTGGGCTTCCAGCAGAACGTGCTCTGGTCGCTGATCGACCGCTTCGTCAACGCCGTCATGCCGGAGAGACGCGAGGATGAAGTAGCCGCCACCGACGTTACAGGGGAGGGGACATCCGGGCCTCAAGGCTAGCACCCTGCTTGCTTCACCGGTCAGAAGGGCAATGCGCATCCGAAAACGTTCGCTTTGGATAGTATTAGGTGTCGTGTTGGCGCTGGTGCTGGGTTCGGCATCGGCGGCGCTGGCCGCCCCCCCGGCCCAAGAGCCGACGGCTACCCCCACGCCGACTGAGACGGTGGTCTACTTCGGCCCCACGTCGACGCCCACCGCAACGCTCCTGCCGCCCCCCCGGGACGGCGGGCGTGTGGCTGTGCGCGTGCTTGTCGTCCGGGCCGGACCTTCCCAGGAGTGGGTAGCCATCGGCGGCCTGGACTATGGACAGGAGATTTTCCCGCTGGGGCGCAGCGCAAACGGCCAGTGGGTGGCTGTCGAGTGGGACGGTGGGATTGGCTGGGTTCTGGCCCGGCTGATCGTCTGGGGCCCGGCATTTGACCTGCAATCCCTGCCGGTCTTCCTGCCCCCCTTTACCCCAACGCCGCCTCCCGCCGGGACGACCGAGGTGGTTGAAACACCAACGTTCAACCCTACGCCGACCGAAGCGCCGACGGTCACCCCTTCACCCACCCCCGCGCCGACCGAAACGCCGACGGCCACGCAGCTTCCCAGCCCGACGATAACGCCTCTCCCACCCACCACGACTCCCATCCCGACTCCCATCCCGGCGACGGATACCCCCGTCCCGGCGGTCGCCGAGGCTGCTCCTCCTCCGGCTGAGGAGACCGCGCCCACGCCTCCGCAGGGGCCTCCTGCGGCGCTGCTGGTGCTCCGGCGTTTGGGCCCGGGCCTGTGGATCGGGGCCGGTGCGCTGCTGGCACTGGTGGCCCTTTACGGTTGGCGTCGGTCTTCGCGGGAGCGCGAGCTGCGTCGCTACGCAGAGGGCTTTGTGATCAAGATCTGCCCTGTCTGCCAGGAGGGCACCCTCTACCTCGAAGAGTACGTCCGGCGTCAGATGACCATCCCGCACGTGCAGCGTTCCGTCCGCTGTGATGTCTGTCGCTCGGTGCTGCGCGAGATCCGGCCCGGCCTGTGGCGCTACACCATCGATCCCTTCGTCAATCCCGACCTGGCCAACGAGTACAACGCGCAGCAATTCACCGACGAGGAATTGCCTGCCTTTGCCCGGAGCGCGCACAAGTACACGCCCTACAAGGGCCAGGAGGCATTTGGCCCCCAGGTCAGCCCGGAAGAAAGCGCGCAGGAGATCGTCTCGGAGCTTGAAGAGCGTTTCCTGGCCGAGCGCGGGGTGGGAGGAGAGGTGCAGCCGCCGGAGGAAACCCCGGACGAGTCCACCGGGGAGCCAGCGCCTCCCGACGAATCGCAGGACGAGGCGTAAGGATCGGCTTCGCTGTAGAGGCCGGCGCGTAGGATTTACGTGGGTGTAGGGGCGACTTTGAAAGTCGCCCTGGGAGGGTCTCCTGCACCTTGAGTATTTAATCCGGCCATGATGGGAATGTGGTTCGTCTAGCTTCTCCCCTCCCCCCAGCGCCGTCAGGCGCGAAATATGGGGGAGGGGGCGGGGGTGGGGGGCAGAGGCGGCCCCATTTTAGCGTCACGTGGCCGTCGAAGTCGCCCGCCCTATTCCTCACTCGTCCGCTCGATCTTCGCTCCCAGCGCGCTCAGCTTGCCCTCTACGTCCTCATAACCCCGGTCAATCTGCGCCACGTTCCGGATGATCGTGGTGCCTTCCGCGCACAGCGCCGCCAGCAGCAGCGCCATCCCGGCCCGGATGTCCGGACTGCTGATGCGCTCCATCTCACCCTGTAGTCGGCTTGGCCCCTGGATCAGGCAGCGGTGCGGATCGCACAACACCACCCGCGCGCCCATGTAGACCAGCTTGTCGACGAAGTAGAAGCGGCTGTCGTACATCCACTCGTGGAACAGCACCGTCCCCTCGGCCTGTGTGGCGATCACCAGCGCGATGCTCATCAGGTCGCTGGGGAAGGCGGGCCAGGGCTGCGCCTTGATCTCCGGGATGCGGTTCCCAATGTCCGCCACGATCTTGAGCGGCTGGTACTCCGGCACGATCACGTCACCGTTCTCGACCTCCCAGTGAACGCCCAGCCGGTTGTAGGTCAGTTCAATCATCGCCAGGTGCTCCGGTGAGGCATGTTTGATCCGCACCCGCCCATGCGTCACCGCCGCCGCCCCGATGAAGCTCCCCACTTCCAGGTAATCCGCCCCTACACGGAACTCGCCCCCGCTCAGCCGGTCCACTCCCTGGATGGTCAGCACGTTCGAGCCGATCCCCTCGATCTGCGCGCCCAGACTGTTCAGGAAGTGGCACAGATCCTGCACGTGCGGCTCCGAGGCGGCGTTGCGCAGCACGGTCGTGCCCCTGGCCAGGCTGGCCGCCATGATGGCGTTCTCGGTCGCCGTCACACTGGCCTCGTCCAGCAGGATGTCGGCGCCACGCAGCCCCTTGGTCGTGAAGGTGAACGAATCATTGATCTCGTACTGCGCCCCCAACGCTTCCAGGGCCAACATGTGCGTATCGACCCGCCGCCGCCCGATCACGTCTCCACCCGGCGGCGCGATCTCGATCTGCCCCAACCGCGCCAGCAGCGGCCCGGTCAGCACGATGCTCGCCCGGATCTGTGACGCCAGTCTGCGGTCGATGACGTGTGTGTTGATGTCCCTGGCGTGCACGCGCCAGCTCCCGCCGCCTAACTTCTCAAGCTCGACCCCCAGCTTTCTGAGGATCGCCATCATCGTGTGCACGTCGGCGATGTCGGGCACACTGTGCAGAACAATCGGTTCTTCTGTCAGCAGGCAGGCAGACAGCAGTTTGAGCGCCGCGTTTTTGTTCCCGCTGGCCGTGATCGTGCCGTTGAGTGGAGCGCCACCTTGAATAATAAACCGATCCATGCGGCTTCCTTCTTATTGCCTCGTTGTGATGTGGTTATTGTGCGTCAGGGGCTTAAGTAAAGCGTGATCGGGTCCCCGGTCTTGGCGGCCAGTGCTTCGCTGGCCTTGCCCTGGTTGACGGCGATCTCCAGCTCGCCGCCGCTCCCGACGAGCGCCGCCATCTGGCCCACCTCAACCTGGCTGTAAGTCTGGCGCAAACCGTCCAGCGTGTGCCAGCCGCAGGTCACCCGGATCTTCTGTGCGTCCATCAACCGGGGGCGATCCTGCCCGGCCTCCCCGCTTGTGGGTTGGAACTCAACGGTGTGCTCGTCGATCCAACGCAGGTGTTTGATGTTGGTCAGCACGTTGCCAAAGTGGTCGATGTGTGTGATCTCTCCCTGAATGCTGGCCGCTGAGATGCTCAACGACGGCGGGGGAAGGATCACCGGCTCTTCGATGGGCGGCCCCAACTTCTTGAGCGCGACCCCACTCGCCAGGTGCGCTGCCACCGGGCTGAAGATGTCACGCCCGTGAAACGTGTGGCTGGGCGCTGACCGCCAGTAAGTCGGGTTTTCCAGCGCGACGATCTCCGCCTCCGGCTCCTGCAGCAGAACTTCCGTCAGCACGCCGTTGTCCGGCGCGACGAAGCGCCCGCCCGGTGCCTGCACGGCGATTGCGCGTCTTGCCCCCCCTACCCCCGGATCGATCACGACCAGGTGCACCGTGTGAGGCGGGAAGTAGGGGTACACGTTTGCCAGGATCAGCGCCGCCTGGCGCACGCTCTGCGGGGCGATGTGATGGCTGATGTCAACCAACTGCGCGTCGGGCAGGATGCCCAACATCACGCCTTTCATCGCCCCGACGTAACCATCGTCCTCACCGAAGTCGGTCAGGAGGGTGATAATTGCCGGTCGCTCTGTCATGAGCGCATTGTACCGTGAGGGCCGGAGGGCGTGCAAGGAGCGTGCTTTTTCCCCCCTTCCCCAGCTTGTGCTAAACTAAGCCCACCGTATTCCTACAACCCGGACTTATGGTGATATGACTCTTTTCTACCTGACCATTGCGTGGCTGTTCGGGATCGCCCTGGCACGGGTCGCCAATATCGCCTGGTGGCTGTGGCTTCTCCTGTTCACCCCCTCGCTGATCGGCTTCCTCCTCACCCGCCATCTCGGCGACCAGGACGGACGGCGCACCTCCTGGTCCCTCATCTTCGGCTGCACGGCCCTCTTCGCGCTCGGCGCGGCCCGCCTCGCTTTCTCGATCCCCCACTTCGACGCAGACGACCTCGCTAACTACAACGATCAGGGCTTCGTCATCATCGAGGGACTCATCATCGACGCCCCCGATGTGCGCGATACCCACGTCAACCTGCGCGTGCGCGCCGAGGCCATCACCCTCCCCGACGACGAGACTCGCCCCGTCAAAGGGCTGGCCCTCGTCCAGGCCCCACTGGCCGGGTCCTACCGCTACGGCGATCCCGTGACCGTGCGCGGCGAGCTTCACACGCCTCCCGAATTCGACACCTTCTCCTACCGCGAATACCTCGCCCGCCAGAACGTTCACAGTCTGCTGCGCTACGCCCAGGTCGAGGTGACCGGCGAGCGGCGCGGCAATCCCGTCCGCGCTGCCCTGCTCGATTTCCGCGCCATCACCCACGACGTTATCATCCGCCTGCTCCCCGATCCCCAGGCATCCCTGCTGGCCGGGATTCTCCTGGGCATCGAGGGCGGCATCAGCCCCGACGTGCTGGAGGCGTTCAACGCCGTCGGCGCTACACACGTCATCGCCATCTCCGGCTCCAACCTCGTCATCCTGGCCGGTGTCCTCCAGAACGTCGCCCGCCGCTTCATGCGCGAAGCCTGGGCCGCCGTGATCACCATCCTCGGCGTGCTGCTTTACACCGTCTTCGTCGGCGGCGACGCCGCCGTCGTGCGCGCCGCCATCATGACCACCCTCACCCTGGTCGCAGCCCGGTTAGGCCGCCAGACCTACGGCTTTGCCTCACTCTCGTTTGCCGCGCTCGTCATGACGGCCATCAACCCCTTCACGCTGTGGGATGTCGGCTTCCAGTTGAGCGCCCTGGCGACGCTGGGCCTGATCCTCTACGTCGACCCGCTGCAAACCTTCCTGGCGAAGGGTCTGTCCGCTTTCCTCTCGGCTGAGACGGCCCGCAAGGTCGTCGGCGCGCTGTCCGAGGCATTCGTCGTCACGGTCGCCGCGCAGATCACCACCACCCCGATCATCGCCTACTACTTCGGGCGCTTGTCCCTGCTCTCCCTGCCCGTCAATCTGCTCATCATCCCCCTCCAGACGCCGCTGATGGTGCTCGGCGGCCTCGGTGTGCTCACCGCCCTGATCGTCTGGCCGGTCGGGCAGGCCCTCGCCTGGGGAAGCTGGCTGTTTTTGACCTGCACCATCGCGGTCGTGCGCTTCTTTGCCCACCTACCCTTTGCCTCACTGGGCGCGGAGAACCTCTCACCGCTCACCATCTGGGGGATTTATGCCATCATGTTCGGTCTGACCTTCTACGCCATCCAACCCGCCGATCAACGCACCCGCTGGCGCGAGCTGCTGGGCCGCGCTCTCGGCGTCAAGGCGTTGGCCTCCGCCGGGTTGATCACCGCTACCCTGCTGGTGGCCGCCACGTGCTCCCTGCCCAATGACCGCCTGCACGTCACCTTTATCGATGTCGGCCCCGGCACCGCCACCCTCATCGAGACGCCTAGCGGGCGGCACATCCTGGTCGACGCCGGGGGCAGCGCCCGCAAGCTCTCTACCGCCCTCGGCGACGAGCTGCCCTTCTGGGATCGCCGCCTCGATCTGGTCATCCTCACCCAACCGACCCAGGCACACACCGGCGCACTGCTGCCCATCCTGCGGCGCTACCACGTCGACGCCGTGATGACCAACGGCCTGCGCGGCACGGGCGACCTGGACGACATGCTGTGGGCCGCCCTGGAAGCGGGGGGCACGCAGACCGTCACCGCGCAGCCCGGCACGCGCGTCAGCGTCGGCGACGGCGTCACGCTGACCGTGCTCCAAACCCAGACCGGCCCGCCGCCCGAAGCGGGCGACCCCGGCCAACCGGTCATCCTCCTGCTGACCTACCACGACGCCCGCATCCTGCTGCCCGGCGACCTGACGCCTGAGGGCGAGGCCGCGCTGCTGTCCTCCGGTCTCCTCCTCGACTCAACCGTGTTGCAGGTTCCCGCCGGGGGCAGCCGCGCCGTCGGCAGCGAGACGTTCCTGGCCGCCGTCAACCCCCAGATCAACGTCCTCTCCATCGACGCCGGGAACCGCTACGGCCTGCCCCACCCCGAAGCTCTGGCCCGCCTCGCAGCGACCGGCGCGCCGCTCTACCGCACCGACCAGGCCGGGACGATCCGCCTGACCACCGACGGCCACCGCCTGTGGGTCAAGACCGCCCGGCGAAGTGAGCCGTAAGGAGGTTGGTGATGAAACCAGCAACCCCGACGCTCAAAGATCGCCCCCGGCCCCGCAGTTTCCCCTCGCCCAGCGCTCGAAGAGCGCGTCCGGGAGAGGGGTCGCCGACCCGGAGGTCGGCGG
>CAZRXG010000027.1:0-59931 GCA_964603985.1 uncultured Anaerolineae bacterium
GGACCGGATCCCGGGTTGGCTGCAGGGGATATCGGTTGACCCTGAGCACCTCCCCACGATCCAGGAGCTCTATCAGGGCCACCTCAAGCGGGTGACGGCTGCCGACCTCAAAGTCAGGCTGGCCGAGCTTCAATGCCACACGGCCCAGCTCCGGCAGGAGGAAGCACATCTGGCCAGATTATTCCTGGTGGGGAAGCTCAGTGAGGAGGTCTACGATCAACTGCGAGTTGAATGGCAGGAGAAGGTGTCGCATGCCCAGAACAGGCTTGACAATCTGGAACGTGAGGTAAGCAACTACCTTGACGATCTTGACACTGCGCTGATACTGCTTACCAGGGTAGAGATGCTGTACGGGCGATTGGGCAAGAAGCAGCGCTCCACGCTCTTGCAAATCCTGGCGAGGCGGATTATAGTAGATGCCGGTGGTGAGATTATTGACCATGAGTTGCACTCACCATTCACGTACCTCACGTCGATCAAAACAAAATGCCCGCGAAGTTCATCTCCTCACGGGCACGGTTCGGTACACGTCCGCTTAGGTGACCCGCCCAGGACTCGAACCTGGAACCAATTGATTAAGAGTCAACTGCTCTGCCATATTGAGCTAGCGGGCCAGATGCGCTCCTTATTATAGCGTGGTCACGAACTGAGTCAACCGACCCGTCCCGCTTCCCACCGGGAAATGGACGCCGGCGATCTATGTCCCCACCCACAGCCTTTCCCCTGCCGGACGGGTAGAACAGAGAATGCTGGTCTTCCAAGCGCCCGGCACTCTCTGCTGAGCCGTGTTGTAACGCGAGATCTGGATCGCTACGGGGCGAGGATGGTGTTGTAAACCTCCAGGGCAAAGCGACTTATATCGGGCATGTCTGAGAAGGACATCATGCAGTGCACGGTCCCAAATGAGAGCGAGTAGCCCTCCAGGATCTGCCGCCGCTCCTCTCGATGCAGTAGAGCATGCCCTACATCGTCATAAAGCAAGGCCCTGCCGAACAGATCATTTAGCGCTGCGATGTCCTGTTTTGACAGCCGCGTCGACGTAGCCAGTGCGTTTCCCATCGTTTCAGGCCCCCTGTGATCTGGTATCTGAATCTTCACCTCTACCCTATTACCGGCAATTCAGGGCGAAGATCTGTCGCAGGAAGCGAGAATTTACTCCGGGCCGGGGGGCGGTGAGGTGGGGGACGGGGGCGGGACAGGCGTGGAGAAGGGGCGAAAGCCCACGACGATCAAGGCCTGCTTGGTCCCAAAGTCGTCGTAGGCGACGAGAAGCTGCCCGCCTCGCTCGGCAGCGTGCCGGACAAGCCAGAAGAGCATCTCCTCCATGCGCTGCCCCTGAAAGTAGATCAGGTCGTCGGGGAAACGTGTCGCGCCATCGACGTACACGACTGTGAACAGGCGTGAGGTGGTGCCGCTGGCGTCGTCGGGATTCAGGGTATAGAAAGTCAGCTCGGTCGCCTGCTCAACGGCGGTTTGGCGCGCGTTGATCCTGGCACCGGTCTCGGTCCAGGTCAGCAGGCCCGTCCAGGGATGCTGGGTCGTGATGGTGAAAACGGCACCAGGGTTGAAGCGGTCGGCCATGTCAATGACCGGGTCGATCTTCTCGGCCATCACGCGCCCCAGGTAAACATCGGGCACGCGGGTGGGCGTCGGCGTGGGTGTCGAGGTGGGAGTGCGGCTGGGTGTCGACGTAGGCAGGTGGGACGGCAGGACGCTGGCGGAGGGCGTCTGCGGCGCAAGCGACCTGGCTTCAACCAGCACCAGCAGTGCCTCCGAGTCAGACTCACGCGCAAAAGCTGCCACCAACGCCAGATCGCGCAACTCCGCCTGGATGGTCAGCGCCCTGAGCGCCAGGGCGGGGCGCGCGTCGCTCAGCAGCCAGTGAGCGGTAGTCACAGACGGATCGCTGCTGACGATGGACAACACCAACACGCCTCCTTCGACGGTGATGGCTCCCAGGTTGTTGAGCTGGCTCGGATTCGCCTCGTCGGGGATGGAGATGAGGATGGTGTCCTGTTCGGTGACTTCAAGCGGTCGATCACCCAGCGCGAGCGCCGTGCCGGTGAGGGTCATCTCACCGGTGGCGCTGCTGCTCTGCCACCAGGCCAGGCCGTCCGCCGGATACGTGACCTCGGCGAGGGTCGAGGGGAGCTGATCGAGTAGGGCGTTGGCCCACTCGTCGGCCGGTGTCGACAGGCCCGGCGACAGGGGAATCGGCGTATCGGTCGCCAACGGCGTGGGCGGTTTCCTGGTTGCCTGTGGCGACGGAGAGAGGCCATCCGCCGGGGACGTTCGCGTGACGGCGGGAGAGGTCTCACCCTCGGCGCGTGGTACGGTAGGCAATGGTGGCGGCCAGCCACCTGCGTATATCATCAGAGCGCCGACGATGACCAGCGCCAGCAGGATTAGAATAGAGCGTCTTGAACGTCGCATGCATGTACTATCTTCTATCCACCTTCACCGGACCGTCCACACCTCCAGATTGTCGAAGGCAACTTGGAGCACGGCGTTGCTCTGGCTGATCGCGTAGAGGGCTACGTCACCCCGCTCGTGCGCCGCATCCGTAAATTCGGCGAATGTTTGCCCATCGAAGTACAGCGTGTGCGCATCGCCCTGGCTCAGCACGCCCAGCTTGTGAGCGACGGGGCTGGTTGCATCCACTCCTCCGGGCAGAGGGCCGTCGGCGAAAACCCCGCCGACAATGGTTCCTCCCACCTTGGCCGACACCGAAAAGGTGTTATCGCAGAAGATAGTCACCAGATAGTAGTTGCCAGCGTCAACAAAGCGAAACAACAACCCGTATCCCCCTCCGGTCGGACAGGTATCAGGCGCGACCTCAACCTGGGTGTAGATGTCACGCCTGTCGACGGCGGTGGTTGCTATGAAGCGCGCGTCGAAAGGGCCGATCTCGAAGATGTATCTGCCCCCGTAGATGTAAAGCCGGGCCGTCTCGTCGTTGATGCTGGGCCATCCCTGGTAGAAATCGGCATAGAAGACACGCGGCCCCACAGCGACACCCGGCGGAAATCCGCCTTCACCCGCCTGCGCTGCCTGCGTGGGCGGTGGCTCCTGGGATGGTGTGTTCTGAGGCTCTGCCATCCCCACCGTCGGCGCGACCGTCGACGTCGACGTGGGAAGCTGCTCACTGCCTCCCGGCGTGGCCGTGCCCTCGGACGCCGGTGGCGTTTCCGGGAGTGGCAGGCCCTCACCACTCGAGGCCCTGGTCGGGAAGGGGGTTACCGTCGGCGGCGGCAAAGGAGTGGGCGTCGATGTCGGGATGGGCTGTGTTGGCCCCGGCGTGGCGGTCGGCAGCACGGGGGGCGGCTCGCCACGACAGGCCACCAGAAAAAAGGCCAGGCCCAGCCCAATCAATCTCGGCAGGTGTCGCTGCATGGTGTCCACGAACCTCTCGGTGTAGCGGTTCTCATGGACGGATGATAACGTAACCTGCCGGGATTGCACAGTGTCCCTTTTCGACAACCGAGGCGGCCTTTGTGCCTCCCCGACCTTCTCCCACACGCGGCAGCTTCAATATCCCGGCACTGGCACTTGCAGAAAAGCGCAAAACCTCATAGAAATAGGGGGAGATACACCCTGCGGACGATTATAAGCTTAAGTCCTTTCAGGCCAGGGGGTCGAACCATGAGCGAGCCAACCGATCAGAGCGATCCTCAAAAGTTAAGCAGTCCCAGCACCTTTGATCTGATGAGCATGCCCGC
This sequence comes from uncultured Anaerolineae bacterium, assembly GCA_964603985.1. Classification (GTDB taxonomy): domain Bacteria; phylum Chloroflexota; class Anaerolineae; order Aggregatilineales; family UBA3940; genus CAZRXG01. The sequence goes on from CAZRXG010000027.1 coordinate 3,720, forward strand.
CCCGGAGCGCCGGGTCATTCGCATAATGCTCCGCAAGCCGGTGGCCTCTTATCCCGACCTGTGCAAGATAATTGACGCCCTGCCCGACCACAAACGTATCACGCGCACCGAGCTGGACAAAGCCCTGACCGGCCTGTGTGAGAAGGGATGGCTGTCCAGGGAGGAGGTCAACGACGTGTACGTGTACAAGGTCAGTCTCGGCACGAAAACGGGCAGCGATGTCTCTCGCGCTGGCCCCGGCCAGAAGGAGAAGAAGGAGAAGCCCCGTCGGGGCCCCAGTATGAGCGACCTCTGGGATTCCGTAGATTCCACATCCGACACCAACTACCGTAAAAAGCACAAGGACGCAGAGGGCTGATCCTCCGATAAGACAAAAGGCCACGAAGGGTGCTTCGCGGCCCGGTCACGGCTGTAGAATCGGGATCGACGGTGTGTGCTTCTCACTCTTCTTTCGGGCCACGTAACGCGAAGATGGGCAAACGCTTTGATTTGCCCTTCAGCGGCATCGCCCCTAACGACTCACACTCAAAGCGATCCGTGATGGCCTGGTGAACCGCCTCGGTCATAAGGATACGGTTGCCGAGCGCCTTGCCCATCAGGCGGGCCGCCGTGTTGACCGTGTCACCCAGGATGTTGAACTCGCGGCGTCCACGCGGCTCGCCGATCTCGGCGGCAAAGACCGGCCCGGCTGCCATCCCGATCTGGCAGGTCACAAGCACCTCTTTCCCGCCGACCACCGGCGCCTCGATGTTCTCGATAACCTCACGGACGGCCAGCGCCGCGTTTGCGGCACGGACGGAGTCGTCGGTGTGCGCGTTGGGCACCCCGAACATGATCAACATATCCGACCCGGCCAGGTGATAGGTCACCTTCTTCAGGACGCCGCCGCGTGCTTCGACGGCAGCGTTAATGGCTGCCACCGCCTTGGAAAAGCGGTTGACGATGACCGGCTCTTCCTCAGGATCGGCTATATCCACCGACTCAGGCAGGCCGACCATGTTGACAAACACCACCGTCGGGGAGGGGAAATCGGGCGGGATCTCGCGCCGGGCGGCGTTCTCGACCAGCAGCTTGAGGATCGGGTCGGGGATAAAACTTGCCAGCGGCTCGACGCGCTCGACGACCTGCTCGATCTCCCCGGCCAGCCCCTCGACGCTGCGGTCGAACAAAACCGAGCTTGCCAGCCGGCGACCGGTCGGCACGAGATCGTATTCACCCAACTGCTCGTCCGTCAGGTCATCGATCACCAGTTTGTAGCCGGGGTTGCCGTCCTCAAAGCGGAATTCGTCCTCAACCCGCTCGTGGGCTTTCTGCGTCAGGTTCACCCGGCCCACGACGCCTGCACCCTCAGCTTGCTTGGTGAACTGCACCGCGCTGCCCAGCAGCACATGCTCCATTCGCATCGGTGTGCCGATGTCGGCGGTGAAGAAACGACCGGTGTGGATGCCGATCCGCTGCCCCAGGGACAACGCTCCCTGGTCGGTTTCTATGCTGCCGTAGGCTTCCATGGCGCGCTGCATGCGCAGCCCGGCACGCACCGCGCGGGCCGTGTCCGTCTCGCGCCGGTCCTTGGGGAACTGGACCAGCATGGCATCGCCGGTGAATTCAAGCAGGTTCCCGCCGGACTTGCTCGTGATCTCGATCATCTCGGCGAAGTAACCGTTGAGCACATTGAGCACCGCGCTGGCCCCGGCGGCTCCCTTGCCTGCGTTGGCCTCCATCAACGGCGTGAACCCGGCCAGGTCGGTGAACATCAGGGTGCCTTCCTGCCACTCGTGGCGCAGTTCGCCGGGATTGGGCAGCGTCTCCTGCACCTGCCTGGGGACGTAATCGTAGAGAATGCGCTGCAACGTGCGCAGGTGCTCAAAGACACGCATCAAGGTGTCGGGTGTGGGGTCGATCCAGGCTGTGGCGTATAGGTCTGCTGGCAGCAACGAACGCAAGCGGGATTCAATGGGGGCCAGCGGGGAGGTCACATTAGAGGACATAGTTTTCAACCCTGCACATCTACTGACCAGACGTGGGTGGTCAGAATTACCAAATGGGCATCTTGGGGCGCAACCACGCGGAGCAGCGGATTGCTTTTGTCTCATTATACTGGTTTTCGATTGGGGGCCAAAGCGACCTGCTGCGCAGGGCGCGACATGCCCCCGCCGCAGGGTGTCTTGCCTCCTGTCTCCGAACTGTGTATACTCCCCTCGCACCCTCTTATCACGATAGGGAGTCGTCCAACCGGACGCCGGCGAGAGGGAACCTGCGGCCCTTGGCCGCCAGAAGCGCGCTTACTTTTGTTAGTGGGGCTTCACTTCAAGACAGAGGATCTCAGGCAAAGTGCTCATTCGCTCCACCCTTCCTTTGAAGATTGCGCTGTCCTCTGTTCGGTCCTGGTAACCGCTGCAAGCTGCCTTATAAACAAGCGCCACCGGCGAGGCAAAGCTGTCATAGTGAGGAGTAAGTAAATGTCGAAGATCGTTTCCATCCACTCTTTTCGTGGCGGGACGGGGAAATCCAACACCACTGCCAACGTAGCTACCCTGATAGCGGCCCAGGGGATGCGCGTGGGCGTGATCGACACCGACATCCAATCACCGGGGATTCACATCCTCTTCAGGCTGGAAGAGGATGACATGAAGTTCTCGCTGAATGATTACCTGTGGGGCAAGTGCGAGATCAAGGACTGCGCCCACGACGTTACGGGGAAACTGAACGGCGAGATCGATGGCAAGGTCTACCTGATCCCATCCAGCATCAAGGCCGGTGAGATCGCGCGCGTGCTCCGCGAGGGCTACGATGTCGGCCTGTTGAACGACGGCTTCCACGACCTTGTCGAAGCACTGAACCTCGACGTGCTGATGATCGACACACACCCCGGGCTGAACGAAGAAACCCTCCTCTCAATCGCCATTTCCGACGCGCTCGCCATCATCATGCGCCCCGACCAGCAAGACTTCCAGGGCACGGGCGTCACCGTAGAGGTTGCCCGCAAGCTCGACGTGCCGCGCATGGTCATCGTCGTCAACAAGGTGCCGGAGGTCTTCGATACGGAGGACGTGAAGAAGCGGGTGGAGCAGACTTACGGCTGCGAGGTGGCGGCGGTGCTGCCCCACTCTGACGAGATGATGGCACTTGCCAGCTCGGGCGTTTTTGTCCGGAAGTATCCCAATCATCCCATCACGACCTCGTACCAGCAGGTCGCCGACATCTTGCTGACATAACCTGAACGCAGGACACCGCCGGTTTTTGAAGTCCTGGCGTGATCAAACATTCGCACAGTGCGTGGTCGCGGGTGATTTGAACCGCCTGTGATTCGGCTACGGGGTGTTGGGTGCGCCTTACTTTGCCGAGGTAGTGCCGACCTTGCGGGGGTCGGTCTACACCTACGCACCCCACCCATCTGGGGAGAAAGCTGATGGCTGTAAACCTGACGCTGCAAGATTTTGCGATCCCGCTCCTGCTTCTGCTCAGCTACCTGCTGCTCGCGATCTTCGTCACTGCCCGGCGCGGGCTGCGAGGCCGCGAACCGGCCTTCTTCGTCATTCACCTCGTCATCGCCATCGCCGGTTTTTTGAGCCTCACAAGGGGCGGGTTCCGCGTCATCTGGGGCGGCGTCCCCTGGGAACTGCTGGGGGCGTACTTATTAATTGGCATCGGCTTCACTTTCTGGAGCTTTACCCGCGCCTTCCTGCAAAAATCGCCGTTGGCTATCGGCGGCTGGCTGCCTGCGCTCCTCATTGTCCTGGCCTTGATTGCGCTCGATGCGGGCTTTGTCACGCTGCCCGCCGTCTCGCTCGCCCCCTTCAGCGACGCCTCGCTGGCCTACCTGGTCGCCACCCTCACCCTGGTCGTCTACCTCGTTGCCACGCTCGTCACGGTGCTGGTCGAGTATGCTCGCCGTCCCAGTCCTCTGCATCGCAACCGCATCCTGTACTGGCTGCTCAGCACCGCGATCCTTGTCGTCGGTCTGGCGCTTGTGCTGAGCCGCCGCGAGATCGCCGAGCTTGGCGGCATCGTCGTCCACCTGGTAGGCGCCATTCTGATGACCTACATCGTCGTCCAGCCGCAACTGCCCGGCATCGCGACCGGCATATGGCGCTTCCTGAGCTACGTCCTTACGACGCTCATCCCCGCTGCCATTGCTGCCGGGCTGAGCCTGGGGCTGATCTACGTCTTGAGCCTCTCGCCGCTCTTCCGGCTGCAACTCAACGAGGACACGCTCTTTGGCGTGGCGATCACCGGCTTGATTGCCTTTCTTCTGTATTGGCCGCTCGCCACCCTCACACGCAGAGCAACCAACCGCCTCTTCTTTGGACGCGGCTACGGCGTCGAGCGCGTGGTCGGGGAGTACAGCCAGGCCATCAGCCGCACCATCAACCTGGAGGCCCTAACCGCCACCGCCACCAGAATCATCGATGGTGCGCTGGGCATCCGGCGCGGCACGCTGCTGACCGTCCAGGAGAAAAGCGACGACGGTTGGCGGCTGCGTGTCATCGAGGGCATCGATGTCCCGGCAGGGCAGCCTGACCTGATGCTGCAACCGGACACACCGCTTGCCGACTGGCTCGTCAGGCAGGGGAAGCCCCTCCACCAATACACGATGGATGTTGCCCCCCAGTTTGACTCCCTTGCAGATGAGACCCGCGAGATCTGGCATCGACTGGGGATGGAGCTTCTCGTCCCCATCAGGCGCTCGGATAACCTGATCGGCCTGCTGGCGCTCGGCGTTCGCAAGGCCAGCCGGTCCTACTCCGGCGACGACATCTCGCTGCTGGCCACGCTGGCCGACCAGACCGCCGTCGCGCTCGAAAACGCCTCGCTGTTCGACCGCATCCAGCGCCGGGCCGAGCAGCTCGCCCTGCTGAACGAGATCGGCCAGGTGATTACTACCTCCATCGAGATGGACGAAGCGCTGGGGCTGATCGCCCAGCGCATCAAGGAGGCTTTCAAAGGCGCTACCGGCTTCATCTTCCTGCTGGACGACGGACAAACCCAGTTGACCCTTCAGAGTGCCTTCGGCCAGGCGAGGCCGGGTTCTGGTGTGTTCCAGGCGCGGATCGACCAGGGGCTTATTGGCGCAGTCGCCGCCACAGGCAAGTCTGTGCTCGTCACCGATCTCCCGGAGCACCACCGCTACGACGCATCGGTTGAGGGGAAACTGGTGCCCGGTGCGAAGCTGGCGCTGTGCGTGCCGGTCCTGGCCAAGGACAGGGTCATCGGCGTTATCCTGGTCGTAGACCCGGCACAGAAAAACATCGGGCGGGAGGAACTCGACCTGCTCTCGTCGATTGCCTCGTTTGCTTCGATTGCCATCGAGAACGCCCGGCAGGTCGCCGCCCGCGAAGCCAGACTGCGCGAACAGCTGCAGACGCTCCAGATCCAGGTCGATGAGCTTAAACGCGCCCAGGAAGTCGAACTAATCACCGAGTCTGAGTACTTCCGCCGCCTGAAGGCCGAGGCCGGTGAACTTCGCGACCGCAGGCGGGAGCGAGAGGCCACCCCCAGCGAGCGTATCCGGCGCGAACTGGCGAAGCGTCCCAAGGCGGAGGGCGTCACGCCCGCCGATATCGCCGAGTTGAGCAATCCCCTGCGCGCCACGCTGAACAAGTTGCTGCGCGAGAACGGAATGGCGCTCGACGAACTGGCGGCCAGCCTCGGCCTGGAGGACGAGAACGAAGCGCGCCAGATTGCCGAGTTGCTGGTGGAGAAGGGGTTCCTCGAACCGGGTGAGAAGCGGGCCGACGACCAGATCTTCTACGCTCTGCACTTTGCTCACAAAGCCACCCGGCGCAAAATAGGGCTGCCACCCGAAGTGTGGGACGCGCTGGCCGACGAGGACTGAGTTGCCAGATGGTGGGCGGAGAAAAACACAAGCTGCTCGCAGCGTTGCGAGCCGGGTAAACAGAGGGAGCCTGAGCGACAGTGTCAAAAATAATTTCAGTCCATTCCTTCCATCGCGGCACCGGCAAATCAACCATCATCGCCAACGTCGCCACACTCCTGGCCATCGAAGGGCTGCGCGTGGGCGTGATCGACACCGGCTTTCAGTCGCCGAGCGTGCATATTCTCTTCGACCTCGACGAGACCGAGATCGAGCACGTGCTCAACGACTACATATGGGGCAAGTGCGACATTGAGCAGACGGCCTACGACGTGACCTCGAAACTGAATACGAAGGTCAAGGGCCGGTTGTTTTTGGTCCCGTCGAGCACAAGCACCCGCGAGATCGCGTTCATCACCCGCAAGGGTTACGATGTCGGCCTGCTCAACACCGGCCTCCGCAAACTGGTCAACGCTCTCGGCCTCGACCTGTTGATGCTCGACACCCACGCCGGGATCAACGAAGAAACCCTGCTCTCAATCGCCCTGAGTGACGCGCTGGGCGTGATCCTGCGCGTCGACAAGCAGGATCATCAGGGCACCGCAGTTACCATAGACCTGGCCCGAAAGCTCAGCGTATCCCGCATCATGCTCATTCTCAACGAAATACCCCCCGGCTTCGACCTCGATGGTGTCAGAGCGGAGGCGGAACGCACCTACGACTGCGAGGTCATCGCCGTGCTGCCTCACTCCGAGGAACTGCTGGCCCTCGCCAGCGAGAGCATCTTCGTGCTACGCTACCCCAAGCATCCAAACACCGTGCTGCTTCAGGAGATCGCCCGCAAGCTGACCAGCTGAGAGCGCAGCAGGGACAGTTTTCCCTCCCCCTGCATCGCCGCCCGGAGAGTCCCCAGCCTCCTGGGGCGGTGCTCATGGGGAAAAGTCCCCATATGTGATAGCCCTTGTGTCCTATATACTGGTAGTGCGGGGTGGGGTATTTGTTGCCTGGTCGAGTCTCGAAGGCACAGTGCTTGTTACAGTCCCCACGTACCTTCGTTACATATAATGCAGGGGTTTGACGCCGTTTCACAAAGCCAGATCCGGTGGCAACAGGGGCTTGCTGCTCGCCCCGGTACTCAACCCGCCAGAGCAACATGTGCCCGATGGACTCCTGATTTTGGACCATCAGGTTGAACCTGCAATTATTGCACATGCGCAACACATTGAAATTATCTATGCTCAGACTGGTTTATTCTTCCTGAGGGAACCGAGAAGTCATCATGAATAATCATTTTTCAGAGCCCGGCGCAAGAGATGAGATCGACCTCGAACAATACGTCCTTTTGCTGCGGGCCCACCTATGGCTGTTGGTAATCGCAACAGTCCTCGCCGCGATCATCGCATTTATCGGCAGCCAGTTCGTGACACCCATCTACCAGGCCTCGACCACCGTGCTGATCGACGAAGCCCCCAGCACCGACATCGCGGATTACAACGCGCTCCTGACAAGTGAGCGGCGGGCACGCACCTACGCTCAACTGCTGACCGAGCAGCCGGTGCTGGAAGCGACCATCGAGCGATTGGGATTGACGATGGACCTGGAGACATTGAGCGCGGCGGTTGAGGCCAGGCGTGTCCCCGACACACAGTTGATCCAGATTCTGGCGGAGCATACCGACCCGGCCCTGGCAGCCGATATCGCCAACACCATCGTGGCAGTGTTCACCGAGCAAACCGAGGCAATCCAGACCTCGCGATACGAGGACACCAAGGCCAGCCTGTTGAACCAACTGGCAGACCTGGAGCGGCAGATCGAAGACACCAACCTCGCGATAACAGCGCTGGGGGACAGCCCGGAAGACAAAGCCGAGAAAGTCCGGCTGGAGGCACTACAGGCGCAGTACCGCCAGAGCTACACCAACCTGCTGCAAAGCTACGAGGAGGTGCGTGTCGCCGAGGCACGGGCAGCCTCCACGGTGATCCCGGTCAAGGTGGCAACCCCGCCCGACAAGCCGGCGCGTCCCAACACGCTGTTAAACACCGTGCTGGCCGGTGGAATGGGGCTGCTGGTGGCCGTCACGGGTGTGTTCATCAAGGACCTACTCGACGACGCCCTGAAAAGCCCGGACGACATCACGCGGCTCCTGGACCTGCCCATCCTGGGTTTGATCGCCCACATCGACGTGGGTGCCGAGGAAGAGCTGCTCATTTCCGCCACCGATCCACGTTCGCCCATCGCAGAGGCCTTCCGCTCACTGCGGACAAACATCCAGTACGCAGGCGTGGACCGGCCAATACAGACCCTGCTGGTCACCAGCCCCTCACCGGAGGATGGAAAATCGACGGTGGCCTCTAACCTGGGCGTGGTGATCGCGCAGAACGCCCGCCAGGTGGTGCTGATGGAAGGCGACCTGCGCCATCCGGCGGTACACAAGCGCATGGGACTCCCGAATGAGTCGGGGCTTAGCGCGCTGTTTGTCGGCGCGCTGGAGCAACTGGACAGTGTGCTGCAAAGGTCACACATCCCCGGCCTGGCGGTGCTGTCATCGGGCGGCATACCACCCAACCCGTCGGAGCTGCTTGACTCCGAGCGGACACGGCGTATCCTGGACTACATCAATGGCCGGGCCGAAATGGTGCTGATCGACGCGCCGCCGATCATGGCGGTGGCCGACGCGGTCGTGCTGGCCCCGCACGTCGACGGGGTGCTGCTGGTCGCCAGGGTGGGGAAGACGAGGATCACGGCCATCAAGCAGGCCGTCGAGCAGCTAAAGCGCGTAGGGGGCAACCTGATCGGCGTGGTGATGACGTCGGTTGACGCAAAAGGTGCCCGCTACAGCCGCTACTATCACTACTATTATTCCCATTATGGGCACTATAGCAGCAAAGAGGAGGGCAAGTCAGGGGCCAAAGGAGGCAACGGTTCGCTGGTCGACAAGCTGGGCATCCCGTTAGGCGGTGCGTCGCGGGGGGCCAGGATGTCAGGCCCGGCCCGCGGAGGCGCATCGTATGGGACCGTCCAGGCTGCCGACCTGTCGGCGTACGCGTCCGGGCACGCAGCCGGGAACCCGGGGACCTCGCAAGCACGCCACAGATCGCAAACACGCTCCGGGAAGCCATCGGCAAAAGGGATGTGGATGGCTATACTGGGAGGGTGCATAGCCATCACCGGGGTGGTGATCGCCATCCTGGGGGCAGGCCAGTTCATGGGATGTACGGGGTTGGGCCTGGGCGTGGGCGTCATGGGGATCGGGCTGTTCGTCGCAGGCATCGGGCGCTCAATCGGCAGATCCGCGCTCAGCGCGGGGCTGATCGTCGCCGGGATGGGCGCGGTGGGGGTAGGCGCGATCTACGCGACGACCGGTGCGATCTACGTTAAGAACGGCGGTGTCGCCACGGGTTGGGGACTGGTTATCGTCGGGGCGTGGCTGCTGGTAGTCGGTCTGGGCACGGTTGCCTTCGGGGCAAGGCGGATCCCCCGGACAAGCCAGTAGCCTGCCCGGTTCGTTTCAGAACGCAGGTCTCTCTCCCGGCACTCTCGTGTGGAAAGTGGCACATGCTCTCCTTCGTCACCCGGATGTGGGAAACTTACAAAGAGCAAGGTGAGCGCTCTACCCTCATCGCCGCAAAAGGGGCTTTGATAGCACTTTTGATTCAGGCCAGCGGGGCGGGGACGAAGTACGTCCTACAGATTCTCCTGGCGAGGTGGCTGGGCGCTGTGGAGTACGGCGCTTACACATACGTCCTGACGTGGGCCCAGGTTCTGGCCCTGCTCGCCGGTCTGGGACTGGCGTTCAGCGCCATCCGCTTCGTCCCAGAATACCTCTCAGGCCAGAAGCTCGCGCATATCAAGGGCCTGATCGTACAAGGTTCGGGCCTGATACTGGCCGTCAGCGTCGGCGTCGCCGCAGCCGGGTCGGGGCTGGTGCACTCCCTGAACATCAGCCCCGCAGCGTTCCTGCCCGGTCTGTGGCTGGTTCCTCTTCTTGCCCTTACCACCTTCCTCTCCGAGGTCATCCGGGGGACACAGAACATCGGGCTGGCCTACCTGCCCTCGATGCTCCTGCAACCTCTGCTGACCATTGCGGCAGCTTTTGCCTTTCTCCGGCTGACGGGGAACCTGACCAGCGTCTCGACAATCGGCGTCACGGCCACGGTGCTGCTGCTCATGATCGGTACACAGGCAGGATTCATCCGCCGGATACTCCCCGGCGACCTCTTCCGACACCGATCCGAGAAGGAGACACGCACGTGGCTGCGGGTCTCCCTGCCCCTGCTGTTCGTCTCCGCTTCGATATTCTTCCTGAACCAGGCCGATCTGCTGTTCATCGGGTTCCTGAGAGGCCCGGAGCAGGCTGGCTACTACGCGGCAGCCGTCAAAACGGCCTTCCTGGTGAGCCTGATACTGACGGCGGTCAACGCGTCGGTCGCGCCGCTGATTGCGTCGCTGTGGGCCGAGAAGGACGTTTCCGGTCTCCAGAGCCTGGTTCTGACCGTGACCAGGTGGACGCTGCTTGTCTCTGTGGTTGTCGCGCTCGGCCTGCTTATCACGGGCAGGCTGATCCTGCACCTGTTTGGGCCGGGATTCCAGGTGGCATACATCCCACTTCTGATCCTGATCTCAGGGCAGGTCGTCAACGCCGGGGCCGGGCCGGTGGGCTACCTGCTGAGCCTCACCGGCTACCACGACCTGGCCGCACGAGTCTACGGGATCAGCGCTCTGCTGAACATCGTCCTGCACATCATCCTGATCCCCCGCTTCGGCCTCTTGGGCGCGGCGCTGGCGACGACGACGACCATGATACTGTGGAACGTCTGGCTGACCTACCTGGTGCGGAAAAACCTGGGCATTCGTTCGTTCGTGTCACAGTTCGGCCCGTAGGCGCAGTTTGCATCCGGCAGAGCATACACTTAGAGAAATTCCAGATGGACAACGCAAACGTGAAGGTGCTCTACATCGGCGGATACGGTCGCAGCGGCAGCACTTTGCTTGAGCGGGTGCTGGCGCAAATCGACGGCTTCGTGTTTCTTGAGAATGGTAGAGGCGAACCCACGTGTTTGCCCTCTTGCCACAAATTGCGTGGACCTGGCGGGTCAACCACTCAGCTTCCTGAAAAAGAGAACTCGCTATGCGTGTATTGATCGATGCCCACATGCTCGGCCAGCAGGAAACCGGCAATGAAGTCTACATCGCCAATCTTTTATCCGGATTAGACGCCATTCCTGAGATAACCTGTGCAGCCGTATTCTCACCTGGTTATACAAGCTACTCATTCAAAAACATCGAGTCACTTACTCTCCCTACCGAGGGCAACTGGCATCGTCTGGCATATGCATTATCCGCAGTCTGTAAAGAATGGCAGGCTGACATCCTGCATGTAACGTACAATGCGCCATTTACCATACCCTGCAAACTGGTAGTCAGTGTGCATGATGTCTCTTTCAAACGATATCCGAATGCCTTTTCACACCGCGACCGATTATTGTTCGCCACGCTCTTACCGCTCACCCTGCACCGGGCCGCTGCCGTGATCACGCTTTCACAACATGCCAGAGATGAGCTTTCGATGTACTACCCTTTTTTGCAGGAGAAAATCCACGTAACCTATCTGGCCGCAGGTAATCGTTTTGTCGCACCCGGCGAAGTGGAAGCCGGCTATACGATCAGAGAAAAGTATCACGTTGAACCAGGCTACATTCTGGCGGTAGGCAATCTGCAACCCCGCAAGAATCTGAATCGTTTGCTTGAGGCTTTTGCCACGACCCTGCCCGAACTACCGCGCACAACGCAATTGGTCATTGTCGGGAAAGCGCACTGGCAGGCCTCGACGGTGTACCAGGCAATTGAGGAATTGGGCATCACTGATCGAGTGGTACTTACGGGTTATGTGCCGGATGACGATTTACCGGCGCTATATTGTATGGCCAGCTTGTTTGTCTATCCTTCTCTCTATGAAGGATTTGGCTTGCCGGTATTGGAGGCGATGGCCTGTGGTACACCGGTCATCACATCCAATGTGGCTTCTTTACCTGAGGTCGCCGGTGAGAGCGCCATTCTAGTTGATCCTTACCAGGTTGAGGAAATAGCGCAGGCTATGCAACGTGTCATGACCGATCACGATCTGGCGAAGGGACTCTCTCGAAAAGGGGGGGAGCATGTAAAGCAGTTCTCGTGGCTAAAGACGGCGCGGGAGACCTACTCTATTTATCAGTCAGCGATGGAGCGCAACAGGCCTTATCGGCAATAGTTGAATCGAATTTGGGTAAGTAAATGGTTCCTGGTACTCCAAACCCGACGTGAAGTCTTCTGATCCGCTAAATCTGTTAACCAGAGCATTTTTGAGAAGACATGGGAGCAGCGATGGCAACTGCACTCGGCCTGGCTTTCACCAATCTTTCCGCAATGGGCCCGGTATATTGGAAGCTCTATATTCTCACGCTGCCTGTTCCGACCATTCCGCGTAGGTGGCTACAGTGTAGAGGTGGCCCATAATGTCCGCTTCACTTCCCTCATTTTTTGTCATCGGCGCACAAAAGGCGGGGACGACCAGCCTGCATACCTGGTTGAGTCAGCAGCCAGGTGTGTGTCTGCCGAAAAATAAAGAAACTCACTTTTTCAATAACGCAGAATTTTACAACAGGGGGCAGACATGGTATCAGTCCCAATTCACATGCAGCCCTGCCGAAAATATTGTTGGCGAGATTGACCCGGAATACCTTTATAGCAGGGAGGCACCGAAGCGCATCAAACAGATGATCCCCGCCCCGAAGTTTATAGTGATTTTCCGCAGTCCTCTCCAGCGTGCCTATTCGCACTACTTAATGACACGTCGCCGGGGGGTAGAGCCGCTTTCTTTTCGGGATGCCTTGCTTGCCGAGGGACAACGTAAACGTCAAGACGCGCTGTATTATCACATGCATCATAGTTATTTTGATAGGAGCCGATACACCGAACAGATAGAACACTACAAAGCGATTTTCCCGGACGCGCCTTTTTTATATGTGAAGTTTGATACGCTTGTTTCATCGGAAACAGGGCCTGAACACTACAAACAGGTTTGCCAGTTTATAGGCTTGCAAGCAGAACCGGTGCTTCCCGATTTTTCGGATAAGCGCAATCGGGCCAGTGAATCACGATCCGCATTTGTCAGAGATTTGATCTATCGTGCCTCACCAATAAAAAAAATGCTGGCTTTTTTCATCCGCTCCGAAGAACTGAAGCTCAAGATTGCCCAGGCAGTTGACACTCTTAACCTGAAGCCTGTTAAAAACACAGACACTGGATGGCTATCTACTATCCCGGAGGCCATAGTCGAAGAAGCACAAGCCGAATGTGAGGCCCTACAAACTCTGACCGGTCTTGATTTATCAGATTGGATACATAGTTTATGATCACCGCACTAATCATTATTATCTTTGTACTTGTGGTAGGGAGCATCGCCATTGCGCTGATGTTCAAGCCCTGCTACGGTGTTCTGGCTTTATTGCTACTGATGCCTTTCCATACACTGGTTTTTCGCATTCTTACGGTGGATTTCTCCTTCCCCACGATTGCACTGAGCATCATGCCGCTTTGGAAAGAATTTGTTATTGTGCTTTTGTTGATCCGCATCGGTTTCACGGCACTCAAGGCAAAAAGGCTCTATGTTACTTATCCCTGGGTTTTGTGGATTTTATTTTTCTTTGTCTTGCTTGGTGTGCAGGGCCTGCGAAATTCCCCTACTTTAACAATGGGCCTGTATAGTTTTCGCAGTACCTATGAGCCTTATCTCCTTTTGCCTGTGGTCTTAATTGTGTCCTTCTCATCAGAATGGCTTCACAAAGTGACGAAATACATCTTTGTTGTAAGTCTACTAATTAGTGCATTTGCGCTTTACCAGGTCTGGTTTCTGGGCTTTGACTTCATCTGGAAATATTACAGCACCAATGGGGTTATCCCCACCTCGTTCATTATCATGGGGGGACAGTTGCAGCGCGCTATGGGAACTTTTGCCAGCCCAAATCAGTTAGGTCTGTACTTAACCTTTATGATTATCCTGGCTTTTAATCTTGCGTTGCGCAAGGTATATGCACGCTGGAAGCTGACTTTGCTGATTATGGTGCTGATAGTTGCCCTGACTTTCACCGTCTCACGTAGCAGTTGGCTGGCGCTTATCATCGGGTTGGGCTTTAGTTTTATCATCTGGCGAAGAAAGCATCATGGCATTTTGCTCTTGATTGTCGGGCTGGCTCTATTTTTCCCCCTGTTGATCATTATGGGTTTTGATCAACACCTGACCAATACCTTTACTGGGCAGGAAATAGCAGCGAGCTACCATGTTGATATCACCTTTGAAAACCTCCGGACCATTTTCTCAAAGCCTCTGGGGGTCGGCTTCGGACACGTCGGTGCACGCGCTCTGCTTTTCCAGGACACCTTCCCTGCCGAGGCGCGCTACTATACCGAATCGTATATTTTGCAACTGGCACTGGAGGCCGGGCTGCCGGCAACGCTGCTGTTCTTCGTCCTCAATGGGGGCAGCGGTCTGGTTTTATACAACAATATCTACCGCGTGGATGGCCGCCTATCACATGGGTTCACGGTCAGCGCATGCAGCATGCTGCTGGCAGCGCTGACGCACGCCTGGCTGATCCCCGATCTGCAAGACATCACCTTGAGCATGTATCTCTGGACTTTCGTCGGCCTGGGGATGCGGATGGCTTCGATTGAGCGGGCCGAGCTGGTGGGAGCAGCGTGGCAAGCTAGGCAAGACCAACAACAATTTCATGCCCCTGCACGCACGCCCCCCGGAGTAACCCCGGCATGATCGATCTTTCTGTCATCATCGTCAATTGGAATACGAGCGCTATGCTCGCCCGCTGCCTGGAGACGCTCTTTGCCCATACAACAGAGCTTAACCTCGAAGTCGTTGTGGTAGATAACGCCTCTACAGATGACAGTCTCGCCATGCTCGCCACACGCTTTCCACAGGTGCAGCGAATCGCCAATCAGGAGAATGTCGGTTTTGCAGCCGCCAATAATCAGGGCCTGACCGCCAGCAGGGGACGCTACCGCCTGCTGCTCAACCCCGATACAGAAGTGCTGGATCAGACTTTGAGCCGCATGGTACAGTACATGGACAGCCACCCACAGGTGGGAGTGCTTAGCCCCCGCTTGATGCTGCCCGATGGCACTATCCAGGGTGGCGCGGCGGGCTACTTTCCCAGCCCCCGAACTCTGTTTTACTATGCCTTTATGCTGCAGGCCCTTTTTCCGAGGCGTGTGCGGGCGCTCTGGCTGGATGAAAAGAGCTATCGAGCAGATGAAATTGCAGTCGATTGGGTATCCGGGGCATGCTTGATGCTACGGGAAGAGATTCTGGCACAGGTGGGAGGGCTGGATGACTCGTATTTCATGTACGCCGAGGATATTGACTGGTGCTACCGGATCAAACAGGCAGGCTGGCAGGTCGTCTGCCTGAGCAAGCTGACCATCATCCATCACATCGGAGGAAGTACTTCACAGCGCAGCCCTGGTTTTGTTGCGCAGCACATTAAAGGTCTCGATAGATACTATCGCAGCAAGCACCCTCCTCTTAAAGTGGCGCTGATGCATTTCTGGGGGATGTGGGGCTTTACTATCCGGGCACTGCTCTACCAACTAACAGGCCGGGCCAGGCGTGCTGAAACATACAGCGATTCAGCAGCCCGTACAATGTGGCAACTCGCCCACACCAGTTGGCAATGTTTAACAGGCAGGTATAAATAGCACCCTAATTTCGTTTAACAGATTCCCCCAAGCTACTTTAAAATGCCACTCACGAACCTGATAGAAAAAGCTGCCCAACTGTTCAAAGGGCCGGATTACCACCTCGACCCGGCGGTGCCCACGTCGGCCATGCTGAGCTACGGCATCCGGCGGGGCGTCGCCCTGGCGCGCTGCCTGCTGCGCGGGGTGGTGATCTCGCCTGATCCACG
This sequence comes from uncultured Anaerolineae bacterium, assembly GCA_964603985.1. Taxonomy (GTDB): domain Bacteria; phylum Chloroflexota; class Anaerolineae; order Aggregatilineales; family UBA3940; genus CAZRXG01. The sequence goes on from CAZRXG010000027.1 coordinate 19,491, forward strand.
CGCCCTGGTCTTCCTGGGGCCGGGTGTCAGATTGAGGCATCGCCGGTACATCAGGTTTGGGCGGGGCGTCACGCTGGGCCGGGGTGTCATAATCGACGCCCTGTCCAGGCACGGCGTCGAACTCGGCGATAACGTCAACATCGGCCCGTACTCGATCATCATGACCACCGGGGTGATCACCCGCATCGGCGAGGGCTGCCGTCTGGGAGCACGGTCGGCGATGGGCGCGTACTCGTTCATCGGGGCCGCCGGGGGTGTGTGGATCGGGGAGGACGTGATTATGGGCCAGCGGGTGAGCTTCCACGCGGAGAACCACGTTTTCGAGCGCACCGACGTGCCGATCCGCCAGCAGGGCGTGACGCGCAAGGGCATCACGGTTGAGGACGACTGCTGGATAGGGGCCAACGTGACGTTCCTTGACGGGGCGTGCGTCGGGCGGGGGTGCGTGATCGGGGCCGGGTCGGTTGTTCAGGGCGAGATCCCACCTTATTCCGTTGCGGTGGGCGTCCCGGCGCGGGTCGTCAAGAGCAGAAAGCCTGAGTGAGCAGATGCCACAGGGGACGACCCCCTCACAGCAGCGGGAGCGATCGGCACGTCCGAAGGTGCTCTTTATCCACCAGGGCGGCGAGGTGACGGGCTATCTGGTACCGCCGGACGAGCCGCAGGCGATGGCGGACCGGCTGATGGAGTTGGCGGGAAATAAGGCCCTGTGTGAGCGGATGGGTGAGCGAGGCCGCCGACGGCTGGAAGAACTGTTCACGCTGGAGCACTTCAACCGGCGCATCCGCGAGGCCGTCCTGGGCGTCCTGTACGGCGAGCGGGCGGGAGTCAGGGGGAAGGGATAGTGAAGATCGCATTACTCGGCACACGCGGCATCCCGGCCAGCTACAGCGGCTTCGAGACGTGCGTCGAGCAGCTCGGCCAGCGGTTGGCAGAGCGCGGCCACGAGGTGACCGTCTACTGCCGCTCGCACCACATCACGTATCCGGGCGATACCTACAAGGGGATGCGCCTGGTAAAGCTGCCGACCATCACCAACAAGTACCTGGACACGATTGTGCACTCATTTGTCTCGTCGGTGCACGCGCTGTTCGAGCGTTACGACGTGGGGCTGTACTTCATTGCGGGCAACAGCCCGGTGACGTGGATCCCCCGGCTGGTTGGCACAAAGACGCTGCTTAACGTCGACGGGCTGGATTGGAAGCGGGAAAAGTGGCCGACCTTCGCCAAGAAATATATCCAGTTCGCGGAGTTCCTGGCGACCAGGCTGCCCAACGCCTACGTGACCGATTCACGGGTGATCCAGCGCTACTACCGCGACCGGTTCGGCGACGAGCCGCCCTATATTCCCTACGGTTCTGAGGTAAACCCGCTTCCGCCGGGCGAGACGCTGGCGCGCTTCGGCCTGGAGCCGCAGCAGTACGTGCTGTTCGTGGGCCGGCTGGTGCCTGAGAACTGCGCCCATCACCTGGTCGAAGCGTTCCGGGGCATTGACACCGACTTAAAGTGCGTGGTCGTGGGCAACGCGCCTTATGCCGAGGACTACCAGGCGGAACTGCGCGCCCTGGCGGGAGACGACCCATGCATCATCTTCACCGGCTACGTGTTCGGCGACGGGTACAGCGAACTGGGGGCAAACGCTTACATCTTCGTCGAGACATCGGGTGTCGGGGGGACACACCCCGCATTGACGGAGGCGATGGCCTTCGGCAACTGTGTCATCACACACAACACGCCGGAAAACCTGGAGACGATAGGCGAGGCCGGGTTGTGGTATGAGGGAAACGTGGGCGCGGAGAGCCTGCGGGAAGTGCTGGCGCGGTTATTGTCAGCCCCGGCGCTCGTCGCGGAGTACCGGGAGCGGGCGCACCGTCACGCTCAGGCCCACTACCGGTGGGATGTCATTACCGACGCTTACGAGCGGCTCTTCCACGAGCTGTGCGGAACACCCCTCCCCGAGCGTCTCCGGCAGTCCTCAACCGGAGAATAAAGGCTGCCGGGCGGTTCACTGCCGGGTTGTATCACTTTTGTAAGTAATTGAGCCTTGTTTGTTATGCTCTAGAATCACCCCTCCCTTATAATTTCCTTAGACCTTTTTCATGATTTTTTTCGTAATTTATCCGGCATCGCCAACTGACTTATCGTATCGTCATGATAAAACGCCAAAGCATCAACTATGCCATATTCTCATACGCCCTTGACCTCGTCGTGACCCTGGGATCCCTGGCGCTTGCACATTACCTGCGCCCGATCCTGCCCCTGGGACAACCCCTGCCGGGTGCCCTCGTGGTGGTCCCGGCCCCTGTCTACGGCGTGGTGACCGTCATCTGGACGGTTGTTTTCTTTGCGCTCTCTGTTTACGATCCGAACAGAGTAGATCGCGCAGCAGATGAGCTCCGTAGCGTCGTGCTGGCAATCCTGTTCGCCGAACTGATGGCCGCGGGCGCGCTCTTCTTTTCCTTCCGCGAAGTATCGCGCTTCCTCGTCATTTACTTCTTCATCCTGGACTTCGCCGCCCTGATCGGGTGGCGGGTCGCGGCACGGGGCTTCTACCGCCTGCTGTTTAACGGAAAATCCCACCGTCCCCGCCGCGTGATCATCGTGGGCGGTGACGGCCTGGGCAGAACGGTCGCCAAGACGATCCAGGATTACAGCTGGACCGACCTGGAACTGGTCGGCTTCCTGGACGACGACCGTCCGGGGCCGATCATCAACCTGCCGGTGCTGGGCACGCTCGACGAGACGTATAAGGTCGTGGAGCGCACCGGCGTCGAAGAGGTCGTGATCGCGCTGTCCTACCGCGCCTACGAGAAGCTGAATTCCATCGTCGCCAGCCTCCAGACCCTGCCGGTGCAGGTGCGGGTGGTGCCTGACTACTTCAGCCTGGTGCTGTACCGCGCCACGGTGGAGGATTTCGGCGGCCTGCCCCTGATCAACCTGCGCGATCCGGCGTTGACCCCTTACCAGTGCCTGGTCAAGCGCGCGTTCGACCTGGTCGTTGGCTCACTCTCGGCTGTCTTCAGCGCCCCGATCATGGCGCTGATCGCGCTGGCGATCAAGCTCGATTCGCCAGGGCCGGTGATCTTCAAGCAGCAGCGCGTCGGTGAGAACGGGCGGCTGTTCACAATGTACAAATTCCGCTCGATGGTGACAGATGCCGAGACCCGGCAGAAGCAGGTCAACCGCGACAACGGGAAGGGACAGGTAATCCACAAGGTACGGGGCGATCCGCGCGTGACACGGGTGGGGAGCTTTATCCGGCGCACCAGCCTGGATGAACTGCCCCAGCTTATCAACGTGCTGAAGGGCGATCTGAGTCTGGTCGGGCCGCGCCCGGAACTGCCCTGGCTGGTTGAGAAGTACGAGCCCTGGCAGCGCAAGCGGTTCGCCGTGCCGCAGGGAATGACCGGCTGGTGGCAGGTCAACGGGCGCAGCGACAAGCCAATGCACCTGAACACCGAGGATGACCTGTACTATATCCAGCACTACTCCCTTCTGCTCGACCTCCACATTCTGTGGAAAACGGTATCCGTCGTCCTGAAGAGCCAGGGGGCGTATTGAGCGGTCGCCTGGGTAATTTGGGGAGAGGAGGGACCCCCAGTCCACTGAGGGGTCTCTCCTGCTTTTACGGAATATGCGCTTCCTTCATGGCGACGGAGAGGTTTGATCTGGTTCAGTTTTGGCACAGATAAAGTTTTTGGGGGTTACGCGGCTTGCCAAGTCGGTCAAGCTTATTAAGATCATATTTGTAAATGTGGGGGTGCCCCCGTTGAATATGTGAGCCGAACAATGCGTTGGAGCAGAAACCATGATTGACTTGATGAGGCTACAGACATTCCTCTACGCCGCTGAAAACCTGAGTTTCTCGGCGGCTGCCAGACACATGCAGCTCACGCAGCCGACCATCAGCCACCATATCAAGACACTCGAAGAAACTCTCGGTGTGGAACTGTTTGATCGCTCCGGTGGTGCGCTCAAGCTCACCGAAGCGGGGCGCCTGCTCCTGCCCCAGGCACGGAAGCTGGTCCGTTACTCAATTGAGCTACAGCAGATGATGGAGTCGATCCAGGATGAGATACTGGGCCACATCCGGATTGTTTGCAGCACCACGACCGGCAAATACATCCTCCCGCAATTTGCGGCCCGATTTCGGCATCGACATCCTGGGGTCAGGGTGTCGATTCTCAGGTGCACCCCTGAACATGTCGGTCTCCGTCTGCTTGAGACGGAAGCCAACCTGGGCGTCGTGAGTTATGATGTCTGCGGCCACAGCGGGCTGGAGTGTCAGGAGTTCTTCGAAGATCATGTCATCCTGATCGTCCCTGCCGATCACCCCTGGGCATCCCGCCAGTACGTCGAACCCACAGAATTGCTGCAAGAGCCATTCCTCATCCGTGAGCCAACCTCCGGAACGCGGCGTGTCATGCTTGCCGAACTGGGCAAGCATGACATCGCTCTTGACAATATGAATATCTTTATGGAGCTGGGAAACGCTGAAGCGATTGTCAGGACCATCGAGGCGGGATTCGGGATTTCGTTCATTTCACGAACGGCTGCCGCATGGGCGCTGGATCGTGGCAGCGTGGTTGAGGTGCCGGTGGCGGGATTCAGCCTGTATCGGCGGGTTTATATGGTGCGAAAGAGCATTCGCGAGGCAAACCGGGCGGTGGAAGCTTTCTGGGGCTTTGTGCACGATCCAACTAACGTCGATCTTCTGCACATGGCCGAGCGGTAGCCGGTGGATGGTTAAGGAGATATTGGCCGGTGCAAACGGACAGCGCCGCTCCGAATAGAAGCGGCGCTGCCGAACAGTGAAAGGAGATTATCAGTCGCTAGAATGTGAGGGTGATGCCTGCGCCCTCGGCGTCCATCAGGAAGGACGGAGCATTCATGATCTCGATTCGCTCGTCGCGCAGGTCTTCGACCTTGATGTCTTTGGCCTCAAGAGCCAGCTCGCACAGGATGATCCTGCCACCCTCGTCCAGGATGGTGTTGAAAAGCTCCACCGGGTCGGGCAGCCCCTTCTTTCCCTGGAACTTCTCCAATTCGCCCTTCAACAGGACTTTTGAGCCGCCAGGGCAGAAGAATAAGATCACGTCTTCGCCGATGCCGACGCCTGACGCTCCCATGATGAAGGTGGGCATCACGCCAGCGCTGTCGCTGTTGCAGACCACAACCATTGGGCCGTTCTCACTCATATCTCGTCTCCTTGTTATGTGTGCAGGTTATTATCAGGTGATCCTCTGAAACGGAGGATTACTTCCAAAGAGCGACTGATTGCTCCGTCAACTTGGCAAGAGATCGCGGCGGGCTTTCTCAGTCTCCCGCCGGGGCCGGGCTGAGAACATGCTCCGGCGCTTCCTCTTTCATCATCTCCAGGCAGATCGCCAGCGGGCGATACACCAGGTGCGTCCATTTTCCGATCCCGACCTCGGTGTCCAGCATGGCTACCATCGCCATCACGTGTATGGTGTAGGCAATGTAAGTCGGCCAGGGGAGGTACAGATAGCGGAAGATGTGGACCACTATCCCCGTGACCGAGCCGATCAGCAGGAAGATGGGGAAAAGCCAGTCACTGGGGTGCGAGAACTTGTGGATCTCTTCCTGCTTCCTGATGCGGCCAATGATGATTTCGATGGACGTGAAGATCAGGATGATCGTCGCATAGTAGCCCAGCCAGCGCTGTGGATGGTAGAGCGGATAAAGCTTATCCGTCTGGAACCACCACAACATCGGGACGACGAGGAAGAGCATGGTGACATAGCCGGTCAGCAGCAGAAGGTGCTTGAGCCACCGGTGATATTCCAACGTGCGCGTCTCGTCGCATTTGGACCACCATTGCCGCTGCGTTAAGAAGTGAACGCCAAAGTCTTTCAGGGCCGCGACGTAGATTCGCAGTGGAATCTTGAGGAGGTTGGCATCCTGACCAAGAATAAGCCTGGTCATGTAGAGCATGTTGCGGACCACGTGGTAGCCCAGGTAGACAAAGTGCAGCAGGACTATCGCCCAGACCCACATCACCGGTGCGAAATCGTTCAGCGCGACTCGATCGGTGTGGATGTTCCACCCGCCCCTCAGCAGATGATAGCCAAGATGATAGCCAAGCAGCAGAAGGAGCGGAAACAGGGCCGTGCGGAAAATTGCCAGCAAGACCGTTTTTTCGGATGTGTACAACTTTTTGGCCTTGCCTGTCTGGTCGTACTGCGCGATCAGCCAGCGGCGGGCGGCCATCATGGTTTCGGCTGGCTCTGCACCGCGTGGGCAGGTTATTGAACAGTCCCCGCAGAAGTAGCACACCCACGGGTCTATGCTGTGGAGCAGGCGATCCCGCAACCCCAGTTGGATGTACCGGATGGTACGTCTCGGAAAGGGGTACTCGCTGGTGGTCAGCGGACAGATTGCCGTACAGTTTCCACAGTTGAAGCATGCCTCGGGGCTGATGGCACCGTACTCTTTCAGTTCGTCCAGCAGGGTAGGGTCAACACGGGCGCTCATGATTTGGCCTCCTCTGCCATCGCGTACTGGTAGTACTCGCCGCTTTGGCCTACCTCGACGACGAGGTCGTACTTCTTCATGGCGGTCACGTGCCAAAGCACCTCGTGCGATGGCAGCTCACTGGCCTCGGCAATCTCTGGTATGGTCTTAGGACCTTCCTCCATCACCGCACAGATCTGCCGCCGGAGAGCCTTTTGTGCCTTCAGCCGCTCGCGTGTGTGCTCGATGGTGTCAGCATGCTGCTCGCGCAGTTTTTTGAGGAGCGCCGTGCGCTGCTGCTTTTCTTCTTTGGTGAGCGTCATTTGATTACCTCCAGCTCCGGCAGATCGGCAACAATGGCATCGATCATCGCCTCGTACTGGTTGAGCGTCCAGCCCTGCACGTCAATGGCCCGGTTGGGGCACGCGCTGACGCACACGCCGCAGCCGACACAGTTGGCCGGTGTCACGACCGCTTTCTTTACCTCGCGGCCATTGACGGAGATCGTCTCCAGCGAGATGGCGTCTTCGTAAGCGCAAACCTCGACGCACTGCCCGCTGCCGTCACACAGTTCGTGATTGACGCGGGCCACAAACGGCTCAAGTTCAACCTCGCCCTGTCCAAGCAGCACGGCAACCTTGGCCGCCGCCGCAGATGCCGCCGCACAGGCCTCCTGGACGTTCATCGGTCCCTGGGCGGTGCCTGCCAGCACCACGCCCGGCACTGCGGTCTCAACCGGTTGGAGCTTGGGATGTACTTCGAGCAGGAAGCGGTCTGTCCCTGCCGAGATCTTCAGCAGTTTGATGATGTCATCGACGGGGTTGGGCATCATGCCCGTCGCCAGCACCACCAGGTCAGCCGGTACGTCGATCTCTTCGCCCCACGTCAGGTGATCGGCCACCCGGACGAGCAGAGGACTCTCGTCATCTGCGGGAGTGGGCAGCACCTCAGGCCGCACGTCGCCGTGGAAGCGCAGGAAGCGCACCATGTCTTTTGACGTTTCAGTGTAGTAGTCTTCGTGGCCGCGCCCATAGGTGCGGATGTCCTCGTAGAAGTCAAAGAGATTGAGGTCCGGGTAGCGCTTGCGCAGGTCGTTGGCAAAGTGCAGCGTCGCCGTGCAGCATACCCGCGAGCAGTAGTCGTTGACCTGCCCGTCGGGCTGCGGTTCATGCACGCCGGGGATCTCGCGGCTGCCCACACAGTGGATCAGCGCAACGTTCTGCACTTCGTGCCCGTTCCAGGCGAGCGGCTCGCCCTCATCCGCCAGTGCCAGCAGACGGATCATCTGCGGCAGGGTGACGACCTCGGGATGCTCTCCGTAGCCGAACTCACCTTCGCGCGGCTCATAGGGCTTGAAGCCCGTCGCCACCACGAACGCACCGACATTCAGTGTGAGTGTTTCCGGGGTGTTGGTCAGGTTTAGCCCGCTGCCGTTGACCTTCAGGCACTCGCCGCAGCCGTCACAGTGCTCCCAGTCGATGGCCGGGGTCTGTGGATGGGCATCCGGATAGGCGCGGTAGATGGCCTTGCGGGTCGTCAGCCCGTAGTTAAACTCGTCGGGCACTTCGACCGGGCAGACCGCCTTCGCCTCTTCAAAGTGTGCGAATCCGTCGGCCACGCCGCGTGACTGTTTTGTGATCTCAACCTCAAAGTCGCCCACGTAGCCGCGAACGCCGGTCAGTTCGGCGCTGGTGTGCACCTCGACCAGCGGGTGTGCCAGCACCTGATCGATCAGGTCGTGCAGCGCATCACGGGCGCTGCTGTCGGTGGGAAACATCGATTCGAGCTGCGCCATGTGCCCGCCCAGGAAGGGGGTCTTCTCGATCAGTGTGACGCGTATCCCTCGCCGTGCGATGTCCCACGCAGCGCGCAGCCCACCCACGCCGCCGCCGATCACCAGCGCGTGCTGTTTGGCTTCCAGCCTGATAGGCTCCAGCGGCTCCAGCAGGCGCGCCTTGGCGAGGCCCGCCTTCATCAGGCGGACGGCTTTCTCGGTGGCTTTGTCGGGGTTGCTGCCATGCACCCAGGAGTCCTGTTCGCGCAGGCCCACGTGGTGATAGTAGTAGGGGTTCAGACCGGCGCGGGCGACCGTTCCCCGGAACGTGCGCTCGTGCAAAGACGGCGCACATGCGCCAACCACCACACGGTTGACGCCGCGCTCGTTGATGTCCTCTTCGATCAGAGCCTGTCCGGCATCGGAGCACATCGACATGTTCGTCCGGGTGATGACCACGTTTGGCAGGTCACGCAGGGCCGCGGCGACCTTTTCGCAGGCCACAACATCGCTGATGTTGCCGCCGCAGAAGCATACGTAGGCACCGATGCGGATTTCGTCGTTAGGTTTTGACTCAGGCATGGGCGACCTCCTTGACCGGGGCGGTTGCTTGCGCAGTCCCGTTTGATGCCAGGTAAGCTGCCGCCTCACTGGCAGCGGCCCCGGCCAGCACGATGCTGTCTACGATGTCCATCGGGCCTGCGGCTGTGCCTGTGACGAAGATCCCCGGCCTGTCGGTGACGGCGGGCCGGACGTTCGGTGCAGGGATGGCCGTAAAGCCATCCTCGGCGGTAGGCACGCCGTACAGCGGCTGCGGATTATAGCCGGGCAGCATCCCGACCGAGAGCACTACCAGGTCGTGCGTGCGCTCGACGACTTGCGAGCCTTCCTCGATCAGCTCAACGCGCACGACAGGGTTTTGCTCGTCGTCTTCGGTGATCTGCGCTACCTTGGCCTTGACGAACTCGATGCCCATTGCTTTGGCGTTCTGGTAGAACTGCTCGTAGCCCTTGCCAAAAGTGCGGATGTCCATGTAGTAGATGGTGATGTCGGCCAGCGGCAGTGCGCCTGAGAGCAGCATTGCCTGTTTGATGGCATACATGCAGCACACCCGCGAGCAGTACTCGACGCCCAGCGTCTTATCTCGCGAGCCTGCACACTGGACATAGGCGATTGAGTCAGGCTCCTTGCCGTCTGATGGGCGGAGCACGTGACCATAAGGCCCTGTCGGAGCCAGCAGACGCTCCAATACCAGCGCATCCACGACGTTGAGCAGATCACCGCCGCCGTATTCTGACTTGGCGTCGGTGGGCGTCAGTTCAAAGCCGGTCGCCAGTACCACGGCCCCTGCCTCTATCTCAAATGTCTCGGGCTGCTGCGTGAAGTCAATGGCGTCCGTAGGGCAGACGGTTTCGCACTTGCCGCACAGAAGGCAGTTGTCGATGTCGAGCATCGCCTTCTGTGGGACGGCAGTTGAGAACGGCACGCGGATGGCCCGCACCGCGCCCAGGTCGCGATCAAACACGGAGGGTATGTCAATGGGGCAGGCATACTCGCACTGGCGGCAGCCCGTGCAGTCATCCATATTCACGTAGCGCGGCTTCTGCAGCACTTCGGCCACGTAGCCGTTTCCGTTCTCGTTGATGGTCTGTACTTCGCAGTAGGTCAGCAGTTCGATGTTGTCGTGGTGGGCAACGGCGGACATCTTCGGGGTGGTGATGCAGGAACAGCAGTCGAGCGTAGGGAAGACTTTGCTGAGCATGATCATCTTCCCGCCGATGCTGGCCTCTCTCTCGATCAGCGCCACATGGTAGCCCTGATCGGCCAGGTCCAGCGCCGACTGCATCCCGGCGATGCCGCCGCCGACCACCAGTGCGTCCACTTGTAGATTATGTACCGTCATAAGTTTTCACCTTTGTCTGCCGGTCGGGCTGGCTACGCCGGAAGCACCAGTTCATTTCGAACGGGGCCGATCTCCGCCAGCGTTTCGTTGATCAGGCGGATCTCCTTCATAAAGGCCGCCGTACATACCGTGCAGATCGCCACCAGTCGCAGCCGTCGCGTGTCGATGCCCCGCTCGGTCATTATTGGGTAGATTTTATTGATGGTTGCTGCGGTGCGTTCTGCGCCACCTTTGTACGGGCAGTCGGTGCCGCTGTACATCACGAGGATGGCATCGATGCCACGCTCAAAGGCCTGCAGATAGAACTCCTCGGGGAACATCGCCGGGCAAACCACCGGTAGGACGTAGGTGTTTGGCGCGTACGTAGCATGCAACTGGCCTACCGAATCCGCCCCGGCGTAGCCGCCTGACAGCGTTGCCAGGATCAAAACCTTGGTTTCATCCGATGTGGTTGCAGCTGCCATGACAGTACACTCACTTCAGCCGCTTGATGAAGATCCGGTCGTATCCGTCGGCCTCGATAAACCCCATGAATTCGTGGCCGACCTTCTTCGCCCAGCGGGGGATGTCTTCCTTGGTTTTGGCGTCGCCTGACCAGATCTCAAGCACTTCATTAACGGCAACGGCACCAATCCCCTTTTTAGCCTCCAGCAGGGGGCCTGGGCAGGCGCTGCCTCGTGCGTCAACAACCTTGGCTGCCTCAACGTTGGATAGCTCTTCGTTCGTCATCAGTATTCCTCCTGGCTGATACGCTCTGACGAGCTTGGAATAAAATCATCGTTATGCAGGGGATCCTGCATTGCCTGATGCAGGATGGGACAACCCTGCATCAGTTCATGTCCGTTGATACGGTAATAGACGGAATGGCCTTTACGGCGTGAAGCGAGGATGCCTCGATCCTTCATCAGGCGCAGGTGCTGAGAGGTATTCTGCAGCGACGTTTCGATGGCTTTGGCAATGTCGCTGACAGACATCTCCCGGCCATCCAACACCCAGAGTATCAGGATCCGGGTGCTGTTGCCAAAGATCTTGCAGACCTTTGCCTGCCGCTCTGCCATTTCAAGAATTTGAACGTCCATTACATAAGTTAAGTGAATAATTGATTGTCCTATAGCATTATAGAGTGAGAATCTTGCGAGGATTAGTGAGAGACATCACAAGCAAGTTTCGACTTTTCTATAATCGCCCATTGAAGTTTTCTATCCGGCTTGGTCGGGCAGGGCTTATGGATTCCGGAGGAAGGAAACCCGCGAGGCGCGACCAGCTCCGATAGGCTCCCTGCTATTGCTTATAAAGACCACCTGTTTAATCCGCTTAATGCATTGCTGTGCACATTGCGCTATCATTATGCCGTCGGTCATCCTGCGTCAACCTGCGAGGACCTATGTCTGAAGACTCATCTCCATCCCCCCGGACCCACCGCATGGTACTGATGCCCTCCGGGCGGCAGGGCGACGTACCGCACGGCAAGACAGTGTTAGAAGCGGCCCGGTCGCTGGGCGTCGAGATCGAGTCGATCTGCGGCGGACGGCAGACCTGTGGCAAGTGCCTGGTCATGCTGGAACGCGGCACCTTCGCCAAGCACGGCATCACCTCGGTGGACGATCATCTCACGCCGCCCGGCGAAGCCGAACGCCGCTACGCCGCCGAGCACAACATCGACCTGCGCCAGCGGCGTCTGGCGTGCGCGGCCTGCGTGACGGGTGACGTGCTGATCACCGTGCCGGAGGAGAGCCGGGCCCGCAAGCAGGTCATTCGTAAGGAGGCCAGCGACCTGACCATCGAGGTGGCCCCCGCCGTGCGGCTGGTCTACGTCGAGGTTGAACCTGCGACGTTGGGCGGCCCCGCCGACTGGCAGCGTCTCAAGGCAGCCCTGGCCGAGCAGTGGGACCTGCACGACGTGACCATCGACCCGCCGTTGCTGCGCTCGTTGCAGCGACCACTGCGGGAAGGCAGGTGGGCGGTCACGGTGACGCTGTGGCACGACCGGGAGGTCATCCGCATCGAGCCGGGCTACAGCGAGAGCCTGTACGGGCTGGCGGTTGACATCGGCTCGACGACCGTGGCAGGATACCTGTGCGATCTGCGAACGGGCAGGATACTGGCAACCGAATCCCTGATGAACCCGCAGGTGCGCTACGGCGAAGACCTGATGAGCCGTGTCACCTACGCCGCAAGCGAATCCCAGGGCGTCAGCCGCCTGAACCACGTGATCATCAACGCCCTGAACAAGCTGGCGACCGACGCTGCCGGGGCGGCGGGCATCGAGCCAACCGAGATCGTTGATCTGGTGCTGGTCGGCAACACGGTGATGCATCACCTTCTGCTGGACATCGACCCGATTGAGATCGGTCGCGCGCCTTTTGCGCTGGCCACCCACGACCCGGTCGACATCAAAGCCCGCGACCTGGGGCTGAAGACCGTCCACAGCAGCGCGACGGTTCACATCCTGCCCTGCATCGCCGGGTACGTCGGCGCGGACAACGTCGGCGTGCTGCTGGCCGAGCAGCCCCACCTGGATGACCAGACCACGCTGGTGGTCGACATCGGCACCAACGCCGAGATCCTGCTCGGCAACAGAGACCGCATGCTCTCGGCGTCCAGCCCGACCGGCCCCGCCTTTGAAGGGGCACAGATCACACACGGTCAGCGGGCAGCGCCGGGCGCGATTGAGCGCTTCCGCATCGACACGGATACGGGGCAGGTGCGTTACCGGGTCATCGGCGACGAGCGCTGGAGCGACGAGCTGGAGGAGGGCGAGTCGCTGAGGCCGACCGGCATCTGCGGCTCCGGGATCATCGAGGTGGTCGCCGAGCTGTTTACTGCCGGGCTGATCGACAGCAGCGGGCGCTTCGCGGCGGACGCCGACCGGCGCAGCCCGCGCGTGCGCTACACCGGTCGCACGGCAGAGCTCAGCCTGGCAGACGCAGACGAGACGGCCACCGGCAGGGAGATCGTCGTCACGCAGCAGGACATCCGCGCCATCCAGTTGGCGAAAGGGGCGCTTTACGCCGGTGCCCGCCTGTTGATGGATCGTCTGGGCATCGAACACGTTGACCGCATCAAGCTGGCCGGGGCATTTGGCAGCTACATCGATCCGAAGCACGCGATGATCCTCGGCCTGATCCCTGACTGCGACCTTGATCGTGTGGAGGCTGTGGGCAACTCGGCGGGAGACGGCGCGCGCATCGCACTGCTCAACGCCGGTCAGCGTCTGGTCGCCGAACAATCCGCCCGGCGCGTCGAGTACGTTGAGACCGCCACCGAGCCTGCCTTCCAGGATCGCTTTGTCGCCGCGATGGCGCTCCCCCACGCCAGCGACCCGTTCCCGCATCTGGCAGGCATCATCCCCGACACGGCGCAAAGCGCATCCCAGGTCGGACGCCGTCGCGGGCAGCGTCGGGCCGGGAGGACCCCACCGCCCGGCTAAACCGCTCACAGGTGGATCCATAGCGGCAACCGGGGATTAAGCGATAAAATATCACTGGCGTTTCGGCGCTTACCGTTTTGCGATATTATTGACCGGATAAGTACGGGAGGCACAATGGACGACGAAGTAATCAATCTGGAAGAGCTGCCCGTTGAAGAGCTCCTTGAGTTGATGATGGACGATCTCTATAACGGCCTGGCTGACGAGGTCGTGGCGGCGGTTGAGGAGTGCCTGCGGCGCGGCGTGCCAGCCTACGAGATCATGACCAGTGGGCTTATCACCGGGATGGGCGTCGTCGGCGAGGACTTTGGTGCGGGCGTCCTGTTCGTGCCGGAGGTGTTGATGGCCGCCCAGGCGATGAAAGCCGGGATGGAGATCCTGCGCCCGCTGCTTGTCGAGACGGGCGCGCCCAAGGCCGGGACGGCAGTGATCGGCACCGTGAAGGGCGACATTCACGACATCGGCAAGAATCTGGTGGCGATGATGTGGGAGGGGGCCGGTATCGAGGTGATCAACCTGGGAGTCAACGTCGACGCTGACACTTTTATCGATGCGCTTGAAGAGCACAATGCTGATATACTTGGGATGTCGGCGCTGTTGACCACCACCATGACCTACATGAAGGTGGTGATCGACGAGTTAAAGGCGCGCGACCTGCGTGACCAATATATTGTGCTGGTCGGCGGAGCGCCGGTCAACGAGGCTTTTGCCGAGGAGATCGAGGCGGATGACTACTGCGCAGATGCCTCGGTCGCGGTCAACAAGGCCAGGGCACTTCTTGCCCCGCGACAGGGCGGCGCAAGCTGACCCCGGAGGAAAATCTATGAGAGCAGCGTTAGAGGACTTGATTGCAGCCGGGAAGACGATCATCGCTGACGGCGGGATGGGGACGATGCTCTTCTCACTGGGGCTGGAGCAGGGCGACTCGCCGGAATTGTGGAACGTCGAGCAGCCGGAGAAGGTGCGCAGCGTGCACCGGGCCTATATTGAGGCCGGTGCGCAGATCATCCTGACCAACACCTTTGGCTGCAACCGGCTGCGGCTGGGGCTGCACGACCTATCGGACCTGGCCGCCAAGCTTAGCAAGGCTGCCGCCAAACTGGCCCGCGCAGAGGCGGACGCCGCCGACCACCCGGTGGTGGTGGGTGGGGACATTGGGCCGACGGGCGGGCTTCTAAAGCCGGTCGGCGATCTGGAGTACGAAGAGGTCGTCGCCGCCTTTGAGGAGCAGGCGGGGGCGCTGGCCGAGGGGGGCGTCGACGTGCTGTGGGTCGAGACCATGTCGGCGCTGGAGGAGGTTCAGGCGGCAGTCGAGGCGTGCCGCAGGGTCGCGCCGGATTTCCCCATCGTCACAACCATGACCTTCGACACCAACGGCTTCACCATGATGGGCGTCTCCCCTGAAAAGGCGCTGGGGGCGATGCAGAACCTGGGCGTGGTCGCGCTGGGGGCGAACTGCGGCAACGGCCCGGACGAGATCATCGGCGTGATCGAGAAGATGCACGCCCTCAGCCCGGCGGTCCCCTTGATCGCCAAAGCAAACGCGGGCATCCCGCACCTGGAGAACGGTGTCCCCGTTTACGATGCCACACCGGAGGTGATGGCCGGGTACGCCGTCGAGGTGCGCAACCTGGGCGCTCGGATCATCGGCGCGTGCTGCGGCAGCACGCCTGAGCACATCCGCCAGATGAAGGCGGCTTTGGACCGCGAGCCTTGAGAGCATACCAACCGGCCCTACAGGCATGATGCCACATGACAACCCTTCTGGTGACCTGCGGGGCGCTGGCGCGTGAGGTGATCGCCATCCGGGATCGGCACGGCTGGGATGCCAAAGTGCTGGCTCTGCCCGCCCTGTACCACAACACGCCTGAGCGCATCCCCGGCGCGGTTGCGGATCGCATCGAGCGGTCCGGTCACGGGTTTGAGCGCGTGATCGTCGTCTACGGCGACTGCGGCACCGGCGGCAGGCTGGACAGGACGCTCGAAGCGTCGGGCATTGAACGGGTCAGTGGGCCGCATTGCTACGAGATGTACGCCGGGGCGGCGGGTTTTGCTGCGCTGGCCGGGGAGGAGCCGGGGACGTTCTACCTGACCGACTACCTGGCGCGGTCGTTTGATCACCTCGTGATCGAGGGGTTGGGGCTGGATCGCGCGCCGGAGCTGCGAGACAGCTACTTCAAGAATTACCGGCGCATGGTTTATCTGCAGCAGCGTGACGATCCCGACCTGCTGGAGAAAGCCAGGGTAGCAGCCGAGGCGCTCAGCCTGCCCTTAGAAGTACGGCCAACCGGCTACGGCGCGCTTGAGTCCCGGCTGATCGACCTGATGCAGCGGAACGGGGGCGCCAACGACAGGCCACACGACCGCGAAGAGTAGAAATCCCGCCGCCGCGCCCGCCGCAGGAGCGGGGAAGCGAGCGAATAGTTGTTTCCATTTTGTGTAGCAGAACAGGAGCTTTTCTTATGACCGAGCAGTATGACAGCCCGCCACCGATGAGCATCGACCCCGGGAAGAAATACACCGCCACTTTCAAGACCGGGCGCGGCGATATCCGGGCCGATCTATTCGCCGGTGAGGCCCCGGTGACGGTCAACAACTTCGTTTTCCTGGCCCGCGAGGGCTTCTACGATGACATCACCTTCCACCGTGTGATTGACAGCTTCATGGCTCAGTGCGGCGACCCGACCGGCACCGGGCGTGGTGGCCCCGGCTATCGCTTTGACGACGAGCCTGGCGCGCTGGCGCTCAAACACGACGGGCCGGGTGTCCTCTCGATGGCAAATGCCGGGCCGAACACCAACGGCAGCCAGTTCTTCATCACCCATGTCGCCACACCCTGGCTCGACGGCAAGCACGGCGTCTTTGGCAAAGTGGCCGACCAGGAGTCGCTCGATGTGCTGATGCAGATCCGCACCCGCGACCCGGCGACCGATCCCAGCCCCGGTGATGCGCTGCACAGCGTTGAGATCACCGAAGAATAGCGGCTCGTCGGGCCGCATCTGAGGCGAAAAAAGCGCCCGGCATGCGTGATGCGCTGCCGGGCGCTTCGGTCTTTGGTGTTCGGGGGCGCTACAAGGGGCGCTTGAGGACGTAGGTCAACGGGCTGCGCCCTCGCCCGCCCTCACTGGGGAAGGCGCTGACCAGTTCCCAGCCCTGCTCGCCCAGCTTGGCCAGCATGCCCGGCCAACTGGCGTGCAGATTCGTCTCGACCGGGTCGCGGTCGGCGAAAAACTGCTTCAGCACTCCCATGCTGTTTGTTCCCACTTCGATCTGGCAGTACTGCCAGCGCGCGCGTTCTGTCATCGTCTCCTCTCCAGGCTCAGCAACCTCTGGCACTACACGGTAACCGACTGGTGCAGGTCGGGGATATGTACCTGTTTGTAGCCCAGTTTTCCTCTGAGGTCGGTCGCCAGCTTCTCGGCAGCCTCCGGTTCGCCATGAACCAGGAAGATCTGTTTGGGACGCCGCTTGAAGGCATCCGCCCACTCAAGCAGCCCGGCGTGGTCGGCGTGCCCGCTGAAGCCGTTGAGCACGACAACCTCGGCCTCCAGCCTGTACTCGTCGCCGAAAATCTTGATCGGGGAGACTTCCTCGACCAGGCGGCGGCCCAGCGTATTCGGGGCCTGCCAGCTCACAATCATCACCGTGTTGCGCGGGTCTTCGACGTTGTTCTTGAGGTGGTGCAGGATTCGACCGGCCTCCGCCATCCCCGATGCGCTGATGATGATCGCCGGCTTCCTGAGAGAGTTAAGTTCTTTTGATTGCTCAACCTGGCGCACGTAGCGCAGGCAGCCAAAGCCAAAGACATCTCCATCCGGATCCTCTTGCGTCATGTAGCGCATCGTCTCCTGGTCGTAGGCTTCCGGGTGAAGGCGGAAAACCTCGGTCGCGTTGACCGCCAGGGGACTGTCGACGTAAACGTCCATCTCCGGCAGACGACCGCTGTGGTAAAGTCCGTTGAGGATGTACACCAGTTGCTGGGTGCGTCCGACGGCAAAAGCCGGGATGATCACTTTCCCACCCCGTTTGGCCGTCCGCTCCAAAACCTCGCTGAACAGACGCTCGTTATCCTCCAGGGAAGGATGCATCCGGCCACCGTAGGTGGACTCCATCAGCAGGATGTCGGCTTCTTCGACCATTGTTGGATCGCGCAGTATAGGCACGTCGGGGCGGCCTATATCGCCGGAGAAAACCAGCCGAGTGTCACGTCCGGCCTCTCGATCCTCTATGTCGAGCCCCACCATGGCCGCGCCGAGGATGTGTCCCGCATCGTACAGCTTGAGCGTGATCCCCGGGGCCAATTCGTAAGGGCGCTCGTAGCCGATAGCCAGGAAGTACTTCAAGGATTGGATGGCATCGTCCTCGGTGTAAATCGGATCGATGGGAGCTTCCCCCCGCTTCCTGCGCTTCTTGTTGACGTACTCAGCATCCTTCTCCTGGATGTGCCCGCTGTCGCGCAGCATGGCCGCGCATAGGTCACGGGTGGCGAAAGTGCACAGAATATCGCCCTTGAAGCCGCTCTTGACCAGGTTAGGGATGTTGCCGGAATGATCGATGTGGGCATGCGAGAGCACCATCGCGTCAATGCTGGCCGGGTCGAAGGGAAGGCTCTTGTTTCGCTCGTAACTCTCGCGGCGCTTGCCCTGATAAAGTCCGCAGTCAAGCAGGATGCGCAGTCCGTTGACCTCGACCAGGTGTTGTGACCCGGTCACAGTCTTCGCAGCCCCATGGAAAGTGATCTTCACGTTTTACCTCCTCCTTCACGCAGTCCCCATCTATGCACCATCCACCTCGGACAGCACCCGCAGTATTTCGTCGCCATACATCTTGAGCCGCCATGGCCCCAGCCCTTCGATGACGTGGAGGTGCTGCCGGGTGCGGGGAGCAATGTGCGCAAGCTCCCACAGTGTGTTCTTAGACATCACGATATCGGAGGGAACACCACGCGCGGCTGCGCGTTCTTTACGCCAGGTATGCAGAGCCTCGAAACGCCGGGTGACAAGCTCGCTGCTCTCCCCCCGGGGGCGTTCTGGCGGAGAGGGTGGGTCTGCCTGTGAACCCCGCTGGATGGCCGCCAGCAGTCCGGCCCCGTAACGCCTGATCTGTTTGCTGCCCAGGCCGGGGGTCGGCTGCATCTTCGACAGGGAGCGTGGCTTTTGAGTAGCCAGATGCACCAGCACCTGGTCGCCCATTATCTTAAACACCGGGAGATCGCGCTGCATAGCCTGGTTTTCCCGGTAAATGTACAGTTCGCGTAACACAGCCAGGGAACTCGAAGGGAGGTCGCGTGCGCCCTTGATGTGCCAGAAGCCCTGTGGGTCAAAGCCGGAGCCGTTCCAGACCGCCTGGCAGGTCTCGTCGAAGATCTCCCGTGCCTCTTCCAGATGCCCTCCGGCCTCAAGCGCCGCGTGGAGCCTGTCACGCAGCGCTAACAGGTAGTGTGTATCGAGTTGCGCGTAGTGGATCAGCTTGGTAGATAAGGGCCGCCGTCCCCAGTCGGCACGCTGATTACGCTTGTTGATGCGCACGCCAAAGTGTTCCTGCAAGATGCTCCCCAGGCCAACGTGCTCCCAACCCAGGATGCGCGCCGCAAGCATCGTATCGAACAGGCTGGAAAAGGTGAACCCGAAGTCACGCCGCAGGCACATCACGTCATACTCGGCAGCGTGCAGCACCTTCTCCACAGTGGGGTCGGCGAAGATGTCCCCCAGCAAATCCAGGCCCTCCGGACGATCCAGGCGCAGCGGATCGACCAGGAAATCGGTGTCGTCGGTGGACAACTGGAGCAGGCAAACCTGCTCACGATAGGCAAACAGACTGTTTGACTCGGTGTCAACCGCCAGGCGGGAAACGCCTTCTAAGACGCGCCGGAGGTGGTCCAGATCATCGCGAGAGTCAACAATGATGGGCGGATCGATGGGGGGTTGTTCCCTGTCGTTTCTCTGGACGGGTTGTTGACTCATAGCCAGCGCCGATACCTGAAATACACCAACATCGCAAGCGAGATGAACAGCATGAACCCCATGATCGCCCAGAAAACGGTGGGGTCCCGAGGGAACGGGAGCAGCACGTTCATCCCCAGGATACCGGAGATCAGCGTCAGGGGCAGCATGATGACCGAGATCACCGTCAGAATGCGCATGACCTCGTTGATGCGATACGAGATGAGCGCGTCGCTGGTGTCGGCCAGGCTGACGATCACTTCCCAGTGGTCATCCACGATGTCACGTGCCTTCTGAAGGTGGTCGAGAATATCGCCGAAGTAGACGTCCAATTCCTGCCGGATAAAGGGACGATCCACCTGCTCCAGATTGTACACGATAGGCAACTGGGGGCGAACGATGCGCCGCAGCGCGATGGTGTCACGCCGCACAAAGGAGATATCCTGGATGATGCTTCGGGCATCCTGGGCGAAGAGGTTCTCCTCGATGACACGAATGTTGGCGTCGACCTTGTACAGCATGGGAAAGATGTAGTCTACCAGACGGTCCATCACGGTGTGCATCAGGCGGCTGGAGCCTGATCCTATGTATGTAGCGCATGCCTCAGGGTTGTTGTTGCACTGCTCGAACAGGTTGATCAGCGGCTTAAGCTCGCCATCATGGACGGTCACCAGGTAGCCTGTTCCCACAAAGAAGTCCACTTCGCTTGGGCGGGAGATGCGCCGATGGTGATCCCAGACGGGGAAGTGCATCACGATGAAGAGGTAATCTTCGTACTCATCGATCTTAGGGCGCTCAATCCGGCTCAGGCAGTCTTCCAGATCCAGCGGGTGGAAGTGCGGGTAGGCCTCACCAAGCCGCCGTATATCGGCAGGTGTAGGCCGCGTGATATCTGTCCACGTGACGTGGCCATGGGTCAGGGTCTGGTACGGCATGACTGTTTGAACTCATCGTAACCTGCCAGTGTAGTGTAGCGTAGCAAGTATAGTCCACCAGGCCAAACCTGACAACGCGCGTAGACAAGGCGGCCAGGCCGTTACAGGACTTACGCAGTTGAGACGCCGGTGGCTCACGAACCGACGGGTTTCAAAAGCTGGCGCGTTCGCTCTACGAGTGGACGATACCGGTTCTGAATTGTGACCACCCCTCACCTGAGCGGCACAGACCGGCGTCTCCTGCATGATGCACCTCTACATGCGTCCACAGGAGATCGTCTCCAACACAAGCGGGCCGTCTTCACCCGCCCTGTTCCATGCGCTCCATGCGTTCGGCCAGGTCGTCCATGTCCGGCTCGGTGTAAATCATGACCGTGTTCAGGCTGGCATGGCCGAGCAACCGCGCCAGCCCACGCAAGTCGCCGGGGTTGGCTTTCAGGTAACGCGTGGCAAACGTGTGGCGCAACGCGTGCGGATTCACCCGGTCCAGACCGGCCTGTAGAGCGTGCTTATTCAGCACGCGCAGCACCGAGCTGCGATGGCTCAGCGGGCCACGAGGCCCCATCCACAGCGCTGCGTCAGGGTCATCCCTCTCCGGGTGTGTCTCCAGATACGCCGCCAGCGCTTTGCGCACGTCCCTGGTTAGCGGCACCTCCCGGTACGTACCGTCCTTCCCCAGGCGCACGATGAGCCTGCCCGACCGCTCGCCGATCTCCACGTCCCCCAGGCGCAGCGCGAGCAGCTCACCGACCCGCACCCCGGTCCCGGCCAGCACCTCAAGCATTGCGTAGTCGCGCGGTTCTTCCCTGGCCGCCCGCAGCAGACGGCGCAGGTCTCGGTCGGGAAGGCTTTTGGGGCGGCGCGGCGGGAGCCGCACGGTGCGCACACCCTCGGTTGGGTCCTCACGCGCCATCCCCGCCTGCCTGGCCCATTGGAAAAAACGGGACAGCGCGACGAGCCGCTGGTTGATGGTCGCCGGGGCAGCCCTCTCCCGGGTTTGCTGGGCAACCTTCCAGTCGCGCACGTCGCGCGGCATCACATCGTTCGGATCGAACGCGGCCTCGTACACGCCCTCATGCCAGCCGATGAAGTGAGTCAATGCACGGCGGTAGGCGGCGATGGTGTGGCTGCTTTTGCCCTGCCGTTCAAGCTCCGCCAGCCAGGCGGCAAGCATGTCCGAGGGCCTGGGGGGATCGCTCATCTAGGTGCCTCCGGCTACCAGACCAAAACGCTTCCGGCAGGCCCTATTGTGCCTCTTCGGGCGGGATAATGCAACGTAAGTATTTTTATGCTGCTGACCGCGCCCGCAGCGGGTCGCAGCACTGATGATCCTGCCCCGGCTCAGTTCGCAGCAGCGATAGGCTCCTTGCCCTTGAACTGGCTCATGTACAGGTCGTAGTAAAAACCCCTCGTCGTGAGCAGATCCTCGTGATTGCCACGCTCGATGATCTGTCCGTCATTGATTACCAGAATCTGGCGGGCATCGCGGATGGTGCTCAGGCGGTGAGCGATCACAAAGCTGGTGCGTCCCGTCATCAAGGTCAGCAGTGCCTCCTGGATCTGCACCTCGGTGCGCGTGTCAACGCTGCTGGTCGCCTCGTCGAGGATCAGGATGCTGGGATCGGCCAGGATGGCCCGTGCAATCGCCAACAGTTGCCGCTGGCCCTGGCTCAAGTTGCTGGCCCGCTCCGAGAGTATTGTGCCGTAGCCCTCCGGCAGACGCCGGATGAACCCGTCGGCGTTGGCCAGCCTGGCCGCCGCGAGCACCTCCTCGTCGGTGGCATCCAGCCGCCCATAGCGGATGTTCTCCATCACCGTGTCGGCAAAGAGGTACGTATCCTGTAGGACGATCCCCAGTTGGCGGCGCAGACTGCCCTGCTGTACGGTACGGATGTCCATCCCGTCGACGGTGATGGTGCCGTGGTCGATGTCGTAGAAGCGCGTCAACAGATTGACAATGGTTGTCTTACCTGCCCCGGTGGGGCCGACCAGCGCGACGGTATCGCCGGGGTGTGCGCGCAGGCTGACCTGCTTCAGCACCGGCACCCCCGGGCTGTAGCTGAAGTCCACGCCGTCGAAGATCACTTCGCCACGCACCCTATCCAGAGGAACGGCATCCGGCTGGTCGGTAACCACTTGCTTGGTATCTATTACCTCAAAGATACGCTCGGCCCCGGCCAATGCTGCCACGATCATGTTAAACAGGTTCGACGTCTGCATGATGGGGTGCCCAAAGCGGCGGGTGTAACTGGTGAAGGCTGCGATGATGCCAACTGTCACCCCGCCCATGCCGCGAATTGCCAGCCACGCACCCACCCCTGCCACCAGCACCACGTCCAGGGTGCTGAGCAGCATTGAAAGCGGCGGGATCAACCCGGCGAGAATATTGGCACGGACGCCCGCATCGCGAGCGGCTTCATTGGCGACTTCAAAGTCATCCAGCGACCCGCCCTGCCGGTTGTAAGCTACGATCACCCGCTGGCTGCTGAGGTTCTCCTCCAGCAGGCCGTTCAATTGGCCGAGCCTGCTCTGGAGTTGCCGGAAGGCCGGGCCGATCTGTTTCATCAATAACCCTACGCTCACCATCGTCGTTGGAATGACGGTCAGTGCTACCAGTGTCAACCAGGTGTTCATCATGAACATAATCACCAGCAAACCGATCATCAATACGATGTTGCTGATGAAGGTAACCAGGCTCTGTGACAGGAGCTGGTTGATGGCATCCATGTCGTTGGTCAGGCGGCTCATCAGGTCACCGGCAGACTCCCGGTCATAAGTCACCAGCGAGAGCATCTGCATATGCTCGAACAGGTCACGGCGCAGCGCATACATGGCCTTCTGCGCCACCGATGCCATGATCCGCCCGTACCCGGCTCCGGCCAGCCACATCCCAACGTACACGACAACCATCAGCCCGATGGTGTGTGCCAGCCCGGTCGGGTCACCGGTCATGATGTTGTTGTCAATGATGAGGCTCATCAGGTACGGCCCGACGACGTCGAACAGGGTAAACGCCACGATCAGCACGACGACGGCGGCCAGTTGTGGCGTGTAGGGACGTAGATACGTCAGCAGGCGCTCTACCGATTCCTTTGGGTTTTGGGCAACGGCGGCACGGGCCGCAGCGCTGGCGGGTCCTCTACGCATGGTTAATTGTCCCCCCTTCCAGTCCTGGCTGCCGACGCGGGTTTAGCGCCGCCGGATTGTACCAGTCCATTACCTAACTGCGAGTGATAGATCTCTTGATAGATGGGGCTGCTGGTTAACAGCTCCTGATGTGTGCCGCTGGCTGCGATCTGGCCGTTGTCCAGCACGATTATCCAGTCGGCGGACAGCACGGTGCTGATGCGCTGGGCGACGACAAAGCTGGTTCGCTCTTTCATCAGCTCGTCCAGCCTATCCAGGATGCGGGCCTCGGTCGTAACGTCCACCGCGCTGGTGCTGTCGTCGAGGATCAGGATGGCCGGGTTGGTACACAGTGCCCGTGCAATAGCAATACGCTGCTTCTCACCGCCGGAGAAGTTCGTGCCGCGCTGGCCCACTTGCGCGTCGTACCCGCCGGGCTTCTCCATGATGAAGTCGTGGGCCTGCGCCGCTTTCGCGGCTGCGATCACCTCTTCGTCGGTGGCATCGGGTCGCCCGAATCGGATGTTGTCCCGCACACTGCCGCTGAACAGCACCGCTTCTTGCAGCGCCACGCCGACTTGAGCGCGCAGCGTCTGCTGGTCGATGTCGCGCACGTCCACTCCGTCGATGGTTACCCGGCCACCGGTCACGTCGTAAAAGCGCGGGATCAGATTCACCAGGCTCGATTTGCCGGAGCCGGTCGCCCCCAGAATGGCGACGGTTTTGCCCGGCTCGGCCACGAAGTCGACGCCGCGCAGGGCTGGCTCGTGATGGCCCTTATGACCGTCGTAGTCCAGCGTGACGTTTTCGAAGGCAACTCGCCCTCTGATCCCGTCCAGTGACACGGCATCGGGTGGGTCGGTGATGGCCGGCGCAGCGTCAATAACCTCCACGATCCGGCCAACCGACACCGCAGCCGCATACAACTGCGGCAGGATCATGCCCAGCATCAGTACGGGGAACATGGTTGTCATAAGGTAGTTGGTAAAGGCAACGATCTCGCCGGTGGTAAGCTGTCCGTCAATCGCCAGTCTGCCGCCAAACCACAGGATGGCTGCCATCCCCAGGTTGAGAATCAGCAGCATGAGCGGCAGGAGAAGGGCGAACAACTGGTAGGTCCTGGTGCCCACCTCCATGTAGGCATTGTTGGCATTATCGAAGCGGGCGTTTTCATAGTCCTCTCTTACGAAGGCTCGCACCACCCGCACCCCGGCAATGTTCTCCTGTAAGACGGTGTTGAGCCGGTCGAGCCGTGCCTGTACACGCCGGAACAGCGGCCCACTCATGGAGCTGAACCACGTCACCATCCCGGCGGTGAGCGGTAACAGCACCACCAGCAACAGTGCCAGCCGTGGGCTGGTCACCACCAACATGATCAGGCTGCCCACCAGCAGCAACGGGACCCGCAGGGCGATCCGAAGAGACATCAAGACTGCGTTCTTTACGATGTTGGTGTCCGAAGTCAGCCGGACCAGCAGTTCGCCGGTTTGCAGATGATCGAGATTGGCAAAGGTGTAGCGCTGGATGTTGCGATAGGCGGCGTCGCGCAGGTCGGCAGCCGTGTGCTCTGACACCCGCGCGGCCAACACGGAGCGCAGGAAACTCACTGCCAGATTCAACAGTATCAGCCCGCCCATCAGCAGTGAGGCATTAACCACCACCTGCGTGTTACTGGCGACGATGCCATCGTCGATGATGTGCTGGATCTGCTGTGGGATCAGTAGTTCGCTACCAACCGCCACTATCATTGTGACAACGGCGAACAGGATTTCCTTCCAATAGGGCCTAAGATACGGTACCAATCGCTTCAGAGATGTCATGTAGCTTCCTTTGCTGGCTGGTCAAGTTCCTTCCCAAAACAAAAACTTGTGGCACCCACAAGCTGGCGATAGTCGGGTAAGCAACCGGTTAAATTTGGTCCAGGGTCTCCGCAAGGTTGGCCTGGAGTCGTAACATAAACTGCTTGAATTGTTCCCATTCTGCCTCGTCGAATCCCCTGTGCATAACCTCATTCATGGAGGACAACAGTACGTGAGCCTGCCCCAGGGTGTCCCATCCGGTGGCCGTGAGATACACTCGTGACACACGCTCGTCGGCGGGATCGCCGCGCCGCTCCACAAATCCTGCGTGCTCCAGCCGCCTGACCATATTGGAGATCGTCGGGGCCGACACGTTGAGATGTGCGGCCAGGTCACCCTGCGCACACCCATTCTGTTGTTGCAACGCGAACAGCAGGCCGGGTTGCCCGCGATGCAGGCCAATCGGTCCCAGCAGTTGCTGGATCCGGAGGCGGTGCATACGGCACGTCATGGCAAGAATGAATCCCAACTGCCCTTCGTAACCTTTCATTTTACCCCGACTATTGTTAGCCGACTAAATATTAGCCGACTACATTATACAGTGTGTGTCATAAATGTCAAGGGAAATCCTCGGTGATAATCTGCTGGCCGGTATGAGGTTCGCTCTACCTGTCCGGCCTATCCAACCCTGATGTATCCGTCCCCATCCGTTTCAACCGTCTCGCACCACTTCTTGAATGTCCCAAGCCAGGCTTTGTTGGGAAGGGTGAGGACCGAGTCCTCCCCCGGCAGCTTGGTGCCATCTGGAAGAACGGCGCCCGCCAACGTATCGGCCTGCCGGAGCTGCTCAAGGGTCAGGCATTCCACTCCTTCTAAGTTGGCGTGCATCAGGCGTGTCCCTTGTAAGTTGGCATCCCGTAGATAGGCCCCCTGCAAGTCGGCTGCCCGCATGAACGTGCCCTGCAGGTTGGAATTCTGGAGGTTTGCACCTTGTAGGTTGGCGCTCCACAGGTTGGCGTTGCTCAGGTTTGACAATCCCAGGAGCACCTCGCGCGCATTGGCTTCATTCAGGTTCGCCCCCGCAAAGTTGGCCCGGCGCAAATCAGCCCCTTCCAGGTTGGCGGACATAAGAAATGCCCCTTGTAGATCGGCTTCCTCCAGGAGTGCCCCTTGCAGGTTGGCCTGCACCAGATGTGCTTCCCGTGCGCTGATCTGCATCAGGTGCGCGTCCTGCAAATCAGCCCCTTCCAGGTGTGCCTCTTCCAGGTTGGCCTGCATCAGGTACGCCCCTTGTAGATCGGCTTCCTCCAGGAGTGCCCCTTGCAGGTTGGTCTGCCGCAGGTGCGCTCCCGCCATGTTAACGCCCAAGAGCATCGCTTCTTGCAGGTCGGCCTCCCACAGCATAGCCCCTTTCATGTCGGCCTCTACCAGAATTGCCCCCCGCAAGACGGTACACATCAGATTGGCCCCTCGCAAGTTGGCATGGCGAAGGTTGGTTTCCCTCAGGTTTGCCCTGAACAATTCCGCGTCTTCGAGATTTGCACGCTCCAGGTTAGCCCCTGCCAGGTTCGCATCCGAGAGATCGAAACCTGACAGATTAAAACCAAGCAGCGAAGTCTGTCTATCCCAGTTCAGCGCGACCTGGAGCTGTCCCTCGTCACCGCCTGGTGCCTCTTGCGAGGGCTGGCGCGTTCCGCATAAACTACAGAACCTGGCCTCATCGGGCAGTTCATCACCGCACTGGATACAGTTTTTTGTCATTGCTATCCTTCCCCCTCCCGTTTTTAGCCGATCATAGCACAGCCCAACGCAAAGCAAAACAGGGAATTGAGCGTCTGCCACCCTGTGCGGCCCCTGTGAGGCGAAGGTGAGGAATTGTCAAACACGCTGTAATAAAAAGGAAGCTCACCCCGAATTGGGCTAAGTTACCGGTGCAGACCTTGACCGTATGGTTTGAAGTGTGTTATAATGCGAACGCTCTTGGCCTCTGGGTAAGTGCCCTTCAGAGAACAAATCAATTAAATAGCTTCGCGCCATACTCTCATTGTTTTTTTCTCTGGTGGCATATTTTTGCGTCGTCGGTATTGTAAGTGATGGTATTGTATTGTGGCCACCCTCAACAAGTCTGATAACCACCTACTCAGACTAAATGTCGGCTTCCTTCTCGGAGAAAGCGCGGGCTACAGCCGCGAGTTTGTCTTCGATGAGACGGAACCAATAGCGGCTGAAGACGTAGCCATTACTAAGTTACATGGCAGTCTGCGTCTGACCCGTACTCCACAGGGCATCCTTATCCAGGGCACATTGCATGCCCAGACATCGGTCGCGTGCACCCGCTGCCTGGCTCCACTTGAACTGCCCTACGAGGTCGAGTTCTCCGAGCTATTTGTTCATCCGGCCTCCCCTGACAAAAATGACCCCTACGTCGTCCACGAAGGCGGCTACATTGACCTCACACCCATCATGCGAGAGGAGGCCATCCTGGCCGTCCCGATGCGAGTGCTTTGTTCCCCGGATTGTAAGGGCCTGTGCCCGGAATGCGGACAGAATCTCAACGAAGGCCCCTGTGATTGCGCTCGCGAGCGTATTGACCCGCGCCTGGCCCCGCTGCGGGCGCTGTTAGAGGATTGAGCAGGAGACGACACCGATCCTTCTGGATCGGTGTTGTACATATATGGCGGTGTTAAAGAACTGTTGGCTGTTCCAGTTACTAGTATTGCATTGATTGGAATGGAGTTTCGCGAATGAGTTACGGGGACAATGGAGACCTAGAGTTGATTGCCGACCTCCTGGAGAAGGCCGAAGGACAGGGGTATCTGACAACCGACGATATTCTCGATGCCGCTGATGAGGAGAACATGGAGCAGGCCGAAGAGATCCTCATGGCCTTAGCTGCGGCAGGCATTGAGATCTACGAAGCCAAGGACGACGTGCCGCTCAGGAGCGAGAAGGCGCTGGTCAGTAAGCTCGAGGTGGATAAGCCGGAAAGCGAAGATGAATTCGATTTTTCCAGCCTCGCCGACCTGGTCGAAGAAGATAACCCCTTTGACCTTTCCGGTGTATCCTCCGACGACACGGTTGGCCTGTATCTCAAAGAGATGGCACGTGTCCCACTGTTGACCACCGAGGAGGAAGTAGAACTTGCCCGCCGTCTGGAGCAAGGCAATTTTGCGGCTGAATACCTGAACGGCCGCAAGGACAAACTCTCCCAGGAAGAGCGTGAGCAATTGTTGATTACCGTGGAGGAGGGCAGAGCTGCGCGTGAACACCTGATCAAGGCCAACACGCGGCTGGTGGTCAGCATCGCCAAAAAGTACATGGGACAGGGCGTCCCCTTCCTCGACCTGATTCAAGAGGGCAATCTTGGCCTGATGAAGGCCGTCGAGAAGTTCGATTACCGGCGTGGGTACCGCTTCAGCACGTATGCCACGTGGTGGATCCGCCAGACGATCACCCGCGCCATCGCCGACCAGGGGCGCACGATTCGCGTCCCGGTGCACATGTCGGACCGCATTCGCAAGCTCTACAAGACGGCCCGCCAGCTCGAACAGGCGCACGGGCGCAAGCCCACCCCGGAGGAGATCGCTGCCGTGCTGGACATCGAGCCGCGCAAAGTCCAGTGGATGCTCAAAGTAAGCTGGCAGCCACTTTCGCTGGAACACCCTGTCGGGGAAGAAGAGGACAGTGAGCTTGGCTCCTTCATCGAGGACGACACCACGCCCACGCCCACCCAGAGCGTGTACGACAATCTGCTGCGTGAGAAGGTCGAGGAGGTGCTGGCGACGCTCACCCCCCGCGAGGCGCGTATCTTGCGGCTGCGCTTCGGTCTTCAGAACGGGCGCAGCTACACGCTGGAAGAGGTGGGGCAGAAGTTTGGTTTGACGCGCGAGCGTATCCGCCAGATCGAGGGGAAGGCGCTGCGGCGGCTGCGGCATCCACGCCGCTCCCGGCAGCTACGTGATTATCTGACTTGAGAACCCGATTCCTTTATTGAAATGACAAGCGCGTGGCCGACACCACGCGCTTTTACGTTGGCGGTTTTCTATTCCTCTTCGCCCCCTCTCAAGACACTGAATTCCACAAGTGGAGGAAAACCCGGCCAGGAAAGAGCCGCTAGCGAAGCATGACCATTCCGACCAGGAACGAAGCCGTCGTCGCTGCCAGTGCCAGCCAGTCGAGGGAGGACAGCGCGATGTCATGCCGGTAGGTGCGCTGCCGGCTCACGCCGAACCCGCGCGCAGCCAGACCCAGGGCCAGCGCGTCGCTGAGGCGCAACGAGGCAATGATCAGGGCGATCAGCGTCGGGACGGCAGCGCGCGTTCGCTTGACCAGCCCCCCCTGTGAGAGATCCCAACCGCGCGCCTCCTGCGCCTGCGAGATGGTGGTGTACAGGTCGCCGATCGTTCCCAGGTAGCGCAGCGCCATACCGATGGTCATCGCCCAGGAGTACGGCAGCCCGATCTTTTGCAGGCCGCGCACCAGCGTGTTGATCGGTGTGGTCAGGATGGGGATCAGGGCAGCAAAGGCCGCCACCGCCACCCGCAGCGTGTAACGTAGCCCGGTCAGCAGCCCGGTCTCGGTGATCCGCAGGGGGCCAAGCCGCCACAGATCGGGGCCGGGGCCGGGCAGCAGAAGCGGCTGCATGACCATAATGATCAGGAGAACGGGGGCCAACGAGCGCCACAGGCGGGCGACGCTGCGGAGCGGCACCCTGCCCAGCAGGAGCACCGCCTGCGTCAGCAGCAGCGCCCCCAGCAGCGCCCCCGGCTCAGGGACGAAGATGCAGAACAGCATCCCCAGCAGCGCGAACCACAGCTTGACGCGCGGGTCGAGCCGGTAAAGCCACGACTCACCGGGGGCGTAGATGCTGTTCGTCATGCCAGGCGCTCCAGCCAGTCCCGCGCCGCGCCCTGGGGGGTCAGGTTGGCCGCGTGGGTGGGGTAGGCCATCGCCCTGGCGAACTGCACGGCAAACGGTGGTTCAAGCCCGGATTCTCCCAGCACCTCCTCCTGCTGGAAAACCCGGTGCGGCGTGCCGTCGGCCACGAACTGTCCCTGACGCAGAACCAGCAGCCGTCCGGCGTGAGCGGCGGCAATCTCCATGTTGTGCGTGATCAACACGACCGTTGCGCCCTCCCGGTGGCAGGCCCCCAGCCAGGCCATGACGCGCCGCCGCCCCTCGGCGTCCAGCCCGACCGTCGGCTCGTCGAGAACGAGAATCGGCGTGTTCATCGCCGCGATGGAGGCCAGGGCGACCATGCGCCGCGCGCTGAAGCTGAGGGCTGCCGGGGGATGGTCGGCGATGGGCAGCAGGCCGAAGCGTTCCAACGCTTCCTCCACCGCCGCATCGAGCGCCGGGCCGGACAGCCCCAGGTTGCGCGGGCCGAAGGCGACCTCATCGCGCACGGTGGGATTGAAGATCTGCACTTCGGGGTTCTGGAAGGCAAACCCAACCCGCCGGGCCAGTTGGCCGACGGACTGACCGTCCGTCTCACGGTCAAACACGCGCACCCGCCCTGACGTCGGGCGCAGCAGCCCGATCAGGTGGCGGGCGAGCGTCGTTTTGCCCGCGCCGTTGTCACCCGTCAGCGCGACAAACTGCCCGCGCGGGATGACTAGGTCAAGTCCCCGCAGGACCGGGTGTCCCGGCTGGTAGGCAAAGGCGAGACCGTCCAACTCGATGGCCGGGTCGGCCCGGCGGGCTGAGAGGGGCGCGTCGAGCCGGGCGGACGTGGCCCCATCCAGAGGGTATCGGCGCGCCTGTTTAAGCGCCTCCTCGACGGTCACGCAGGTGAAGTCGAGACCGCGCTCGGCGTTGACGACCACCGCGAAGCGACCGGCAGGCGGGACGGTGATCCCGGGGAACCTGCGCATATCAAGCGCGGGATAGATCGCCCCCGGGCTTCCACGCCCGACGATACGGCCCGCTTCGAGCAGCATAACCTCGTCTGCTAGGGCCGTAACGACGGTGGGGTCGTTTTCGGTAAAGAGAACGGTCACCTTCCCTTGAGTGAGCAATTCACGCAGGACGGCGATCATCTCGGTGCGGGCGGCGGGCGCGAGCCCCCCTGCCGGTTCGTCGAGGATCAAAACCTGCGGGCGCAGAGCCAATGCAGCCGCCAGCGCCAGCCGCTTCTGCTGGCCTCCGGAAAGGGTCTGCGGGGGCTGGTCGCGCGGGATATCGCTCAGGCCGGTCGCCTCAAGCGCCCACGCGGTGCGCGCCTCGATCTCGTCGAGAGCCAGGCCAAGGTTCTCCAACCCCCAGGCGATCTCGTCCTCGACGGTGGGGTTGAAGAGCTGGCCGGTCGGGTCCTGCAGCACCAGGCCGATCAGGTCGGCCAGCGCGCCGGGCTGCTCGACCTGCACGTCCCGCCCGCCGACCGTGATTCGCCCGGCCAACTGCCCATCGGTCAGGCGAGGGGCCAGCCCGGCGATGGACAGGCAGAGCGTCGTCTTGCCGCAACCATTGGGGCCTGTCACCGCCAGGCAGGTTCCACGCGGCACGTCGAAGCGGAGTCCGTCCAGCGCCACCAGGTCCGGCCCACCGGGCAGGGCGGGCGGATAGGTGAAACGCAGGTCCTCGACGTGGATCATCGATCAACTGCGCTTAGCTTGCGTGCCGGATGCGCGGGTAGGCGCGCGCCACCGCGAAGTAAGCCAGGACACCGGTCGTCCCTGCAAGCTCCTGGACGAAGTTCCAGGGGACTTCGGTCAAGGCGTAGGCAGGCCCGCCGAAGGTCGGGATCAGACTCTCCCCGGCGAAGTAGCCCGCCACCAGCACCAGGCTTCCGGCCAGCGTGGCAAGCACGACCCGCACGGTCGTGCGCTGCTCCCCCGCGATCCACCCGACGATGAATCCCTGCGCGCCATGCACGATAAAGGTCATAGGCGCAAAGATTGCATAGCCGCCGATCACGTCGGCCAGCGCGGTTCCCAACCCGCCGACGACCAGCCCGGCCCAGGGACCAAACGCCAGTGCGGTGAAGAAGATCGCCGCGTCGCCCAGATGAATGTAGCCGCCAATCGGCGTCTGCGCGATGTGAATCATGGTCAGGCCCAGCACCAGCGCGGTCATGATGGCGGTGGTTGCCAGCGTGCGTGGGTTGTTAAGATCGAATCGCATGTTCACGTTCTCCTTCGGATGTACTTCGAACTCACAATCGGTCTACAAGAAAGGCGCCGGATGAGGACGCTCCGGCGGCGTATAGTCCTGGGTAAGCTCGTCCCACGCTGCGCCGAGGCGCTGCATTCCGTCCTCAATGATCTCCGGCGCGTGGGCGACCATGTTGACCCGCAGGTGGTGTGTACCCTGCCCGTCGGTGTGGAAGAGCGGCCCCATCGCAAAAGCCACGCCCGATTTGACGGCATGCACGTAAAGCTCGACCGAGGTCGGGCCGTCGGGTGGCAGTTCAAGCCACAGGTACAGGCCGCCGGAGGGAGCCGTCCACCGGGCGTCAGGCAGGTGCCTGCCGACTGCCGACAGCATCGCCTCACGGCGTATCCGGCAGGCGGTACGCACCTGGGCCAGATGCTCCATAAGCTGGCCGCTCTCCAGCGCCACGTGAATGGCCCGCTGGTTCAGGGCGGGCGTGCAGATGTCGGCTGCCCGCTTGACCCGCACCACGCGGTGATACAGACGCTCTCCGGCCAGCAGGTAGCCGATCCGCATGCCGGGCAGCAGAACCTTGCTGAAGCTGCTGGCATACATCACCAGGTCCGCCTCATCGAGCGCCTTGAGCGGGGGCGGCGGCGAGCCGGTGTAAGTCAGGTCTTCGTAGACGCCATCCTCCAGCACGGGCAGGCGGTAGCGCCGGGCGAGGTCGAGCAGGTAGTGGCGTCGATGGAGCGGCATCACTGTGCCGGTCGGATTGTGATAGGTCGGGGCGACGTAGATCAGGCGTGGGCGGTGCTCAATGACCAGTTCTTCCAACGCGTCGGTTTGCATTCCTTCCTCGTCGACCGGGACGCCCACCGGCGTCACCCCGCGCACCCGCGCAATGTCGAGCATGCCGGGGTAGGTCGGGTTGCTGGTCAGCAGCACGTCGCCGGGGTTGAGCAGCGCCTGCACTGCCAGATCGAGCGCCTGCTGGCACCCGCCGGTGACCAGGACTTCGTGAGCGCCAGCCTGGATGCCAAACTGGCGAACCATCCGGGCAACCGCCTCGCGCAGTTCGGGGTAACCCTCCGGCACCTCGTAGGCGATGGCAGCCGCCCCGTCCCGGTCGAGGGCGGCATCCAGCGCCCCCCGGATCATATCCACAGGCAGAAAGCTGTCGGCGGGCATGCCGTGGCCGAAATTGACCACACCCGGACGCTCTGCCAGCCGCAGCAGGTCGCGCAGAGCGGCGTTCTGAGCCTGGACGGCTCCGGCCAGGACGCCTGCGCCGGGCAGATCCGGCTCGCGCTCGGCGACGAAGGTTCCGCGCCCCACGTGGGCGACGATGTAGCCTTCGGCCTTAAGCTCCTCGTAAGCCGTGATGACGCTGATGCGCGCAATACCGAGCTGCCCGGCAAAGTCACGCGTGGGAGGTAGGCGGTCGCCGGGGGAGAGAATCCCGTTCTCGATCTGGCGGATCAGGTGCCGCTTGAGTTGCAGGTAGAGCGGTTCCTGGGTGCCATGGTCAAGCGCAAAGGTCAACATGGTTCTGTTCCACATGTATCGGCGTCAGTTTGAGTCTAACGCAAGAATAGAACCATGTACAGGGCCAAATAGAACCAATTTTGGGCCTGTAAGCAGGCAGCGGGAGAGATGGTTATCAGAGCGAGCGCATCACTTCAAGAGCGTCTCAACCCAGCCGATAGACAGCGCCCCGGCGTAGGCCACGGCGATGCCCTGGATGGTCTTGCCGATCCACGCCGCGATCAGGAACTGCCACCACTTGACGCGCAGCGCCCCGGCGACGATACCGGCCATGTCAAACACCGGGTTGGGGATGGCAGCCATCAGTGTGACGACGACCGGGCCGTAGCGCCCCATCCATCGCTCGATGCGCCGGTAGAGCTTGAAGTCGTCGAGCAGCGCGCTGCCACCGTAACCGGCCAGGTAGCCGGTCATCTCACCCAGCGCGGCCCCCGGCCCCGCGACCAGGCCAACCAGCAGGGGATTCAACGTGCCACCCAGCGCGAAGACGAACACCAGGCCCGGCACGGGCAGGATCACGGTCGCATTGCCGACCAGCATAGCCAGAAACGCACCCAGATAGGCCAGCCGGTCAAGGTTGCGCAGGTGCTCCCGGAAGACAAAGATCAGCACCGTGACGCCTACCGCGAAAAGCACGGCAAGAACGTGCTTGAGGTCAAAAGGCTGGCCCTGTGGGGCAAGTTCTTCGGTGTCGGTCCGGTCTGTTGGCTGGGACATGGGTGCCTGGCTACAACTGTTCCCGGAGCATCTTGATCCGGGCGATGACCATGTCCATCGCGACCTCGTTCAGTCCCCCCTCAGGGATGATCACGTGCGCGTAGCGTTTGCTCGGCTCGACGAACTCCAGGTACATCGGGCGG
This sequence comes from uncultured Anaerolineae bacterium, assembly GCA_964603985.1. Taxonomy (GTDB): domain Bacteria; phylum Chloroflexota; class Anaerolineae; order Aggregatilineales; family UBA3940; genus CAZRXG01. The sequence goes on from CAZRXG010000027.1 coordinate 54,374, forward strand.
ACGGTTTGCATCCACTGGTTGATGACCGAGTCGATGGTGCGTCCACGCTCGTTGGTGTCACGCTGTAATCTGCGGATGAAGCGTACATCGTCGTCCGTGTCGACAAAGATGCGCATGTCGAACAGTTCGCGCATCCAGGCTTCGGCGAAGATCAGGATGCCCTCGGCCAGGATGATGCGGTGCGGCTGGATGACGCGCACCTGATCGGTGCGGGTATGAGTGGTGAAGTCGTAAATGGGCATGTGGATCGGCTCAAAGCTCTGGAGCTGCCTGATATGGTCCATGAAAAGTTCGCTGTCGAGCGAGTCGGGGTGGTCGAAGTTCATAAGAGCGCGCTGCTCGCGGGGGAGGTCGCCCAGGTCGCGGTAGTACGAATCATGGGGAATGTAAGCGATGTTATCTGCGCCGATATTGTTCAGGATGACGCGCGCGACCGTCGTCTTGCCCGATCCGCTCCCCCCGGCGACGCCTATCGTGATGGTGCGCCGCCGCTGCTTTTGCTCAGACATGGCCCCTCCGGCGGAAGCTAAGAAAAGCGCCCCGGATCTTCGAATGCCGGGGCGAGGAGCCACCCATGGGACTTGAACCCATAACCTGACGCTTACGAAGCGCCTGCTCTGCCGATTGAGCTAGGGTGGCCTGGCGGGGGCGATTATACCCAATCGCCCGGCGGGGAGGCAACACGCACGCCCCGGCGATCGCCTGCACCTGGCACGCACTTACGCCGGAGGCCCGGTTTCCCATAGAAGGTTTGCCAGCGACAGCACAAGCACAATGCGCGCTTCCCTTTTCTGCCGGGGTCTGAGTGATGGGTAGTGATAAGCAAATTGCAGCAGGAATAAGAAAATCAATGCCACAGCAGGCATTTCCCAATACAGCGCATACAGGCGCAGAGGAGGGGCTAAGGAGACATTGAGGCATAGCAGCGCCGCAAACACAGCTACTGAGAAGAAGAAAAAACTCAAGATCCGGGTAGGAGTGGTCTCAGCTTGCTGTTGTGGTATGTTCAATGAGACCAACTATCGACACCGTCCAGACCTCGTCAGCTACTTTTTACCGCTCGTCGATTTATCCGTCGCTTTGCTTAATGAAGCGCCCCAAGTGTTATACGGCGATTTCGCTGGCTGCATCTACGCGAGGATGTGGTATCTCTATCTGGATGAGCATTCCACCGCTGGACTGATTCTGAAACCTTGAACGCCCCCCCAGCAAAGCCACCCGCTCACTGATACCCAATAGACCGTAATGTCCCTCATCCGATAGCGTCGTCAGGTCAAAGTCATCTGCCAGACCCCGTCCGTTATCAGAAATCGAGAGCATCAGCGTGCGCGGCGATGTGTGCTTCAAGCAAACCTCTACTTCACTGGCACCAGAATGCTTGTGGACATTGAGCAGTCCTTCCTGTACCATGCGAAAGATTGACAGCTCAATGGTCTCCGGCAGGCGTTCCAGATTGGAATCCAGGTCGAGGGTTAAGGAAATACCGGTCAGGTTTCTCCAGGTGCGCGCGTACGATTGGAGGGCTGGGCCTAATCCCAGGCTATCAATAGTCGGCGGGCGCAAACTGCCGCAGATGTGTCGGAGGTCGACTACTAGTTTTCGCATCCTGTTGCGGACATTTATCAATTCGTCTTTAAGCGCAGGCTCCAGTGCATCATTACCCTCAATCGACTCCAACCTATAGTTCACGCCCAGTATGTCCTGAATCACCTGATCGTGAATCTCACGCGCCAGCCGTTTACGCTCTTGTTCGAGTTCGGTCAAGAGACGGCGCTGGGCATTTTGTAGTGCCACATTGGCCTTATCCAGCACGTCTATCTGATCCGTCAATTGATCGATCAGTTGCTGGCTGAGCGCCCCCTTTGCCCCCAAATCTTTCTCGAGCAGCGCCTGTCTCTGATACAGCTTTTCGGCCTGCTCCCGAGCGCGGTAATAACTATCCAAAGCCCAGATGATCGGCGTGAGCTGCTGGCGGTCGGTGCTGCCCACCATCGCGGCCAGGATTGCTTCTCGGTCAACCTCGTCGGTACGATATTCAGCAATGCGACGACCATGACGCAGAACAATGATACGGTCGGTTACTGCTAGCAGGTGATCGAGATTATCGCTGCAAAAGATGACAGCCGTTCCCTGCTGTCGCCATGTCTGAATGAGCGATAAAAGCATCTGCTGGTAGGAATAGGTCAGCACCAAACCCGGATCATCGATGATAATTAGCTTGCATGGGTTTGTCATCACACGAGCGATAGCGATCAACTGACGCTGTTCACCTGATAAGTTGGCCACAACTTCGCGAAGGGAGTCGAAACGCATCCCCAACTGTGACAAGATCTGGCCCGCTTTGTTGTCCATCCGCCGCCGGTTCGGAATCTTTAGCCACTTATACCCCAACGACCAGCCGATCTCATTACCCAGAAAGACATTGCTGCTGATATCCAACTCTTCGGCCAGGTCCGGCTGCTGATGAATCACCTCAATGCCCAACTCCCGCGCATTGAAAGGGTGGTGAAGTCGATGGCCTTCGAAGAAGACCTCGCCCTCGTTGGGTACGTAGAAGCCTGCCAGCAGCATCACCAGGGCTGTCTTTCCTGCACCGCTTTGTCCGGCCAGGCCAACTATCTCGCCACGATTGATCTCCAGGTCCACCTGCCGCACGACCGGCAAGGTACCAAAGCTTTTAGAGAGACCGGTGGCTTTTAACAGCGGTTTCATTTTGACCGTCCTAACGCTGCTGCCGCCAGTGGTCAAAAAGAATGAATACCAGGATCATTGTTCCGACGGCCACTGTCTGCCCGTGAGCGGGAAATCCCAGAAGCACAAGCCCGTTGCGCAACGTTTGCAGAATGGCAGCACCCAGCAAGACCCCCAGCACACTTCCAACACCGCCAAAGAGGCTGGTTCCACCAATTACGGCGGCGGCGATGCTATCAAGCTCGTATCCCTGTGCCGCCGTGGGGGCAGCAACCCCCAACCGGGCAGTCATAATCAAACCACCGACTGCCGCCAGTAGTCCGCAGAGTGAATAGACCAACACCTTAATCTGGACAACCTTAACACCGGCGACAAGTAACGCCCGCTCGCTGTTGTTCACCGATTGAATGTAACGCCCGACTATCATTTGGTTCAGCAACAAACCGAGCAGCAAGACCATACCAAGCATGAAGAGAACAGGCAGGGGGACGGACCACGAGCCCAGGGGAAGATTATACTGCCCTAAAATGCGAAAGCTGTATGGCAAGTCGCGTACAGGCCACCCACCGGTCAGAATAAAGGCAATTCCGCGCACGATGCTCATCGTACCCAATGTGATAACGTAAGACGGCAACCTGACACGAGCGACCATGATGCCGTTAATCCAGCCCACCGTCCACCCAGTCAAAAGCCCGGCAAGTACGGCCACCGGCACCGGAAGCTCGGCTTGCATACAGCGCCCTGCGATAAGGCCAGCCAGTGCCATGGTTGCCCCTACTGAGAGATCGATGCCGCCGATGATAATCACCATGCTCTGCCCAAAGGCAACGATGGCAATCCAGGAGAAGTTACGGGCGAGGTTCGATAAATTGTTGAAAGTGAGAAAGGTATCCGTCCAGAAGCTTAGGATTGCACCAATCACAAGGAGGAGGAGCAAAACGATGAACTCCTGGCGGTTAGTCAGGTTGCGCCAGATGCGTCTTATGGATTGAGGGACAGCAACTTTATTGCTCATATCTTCCTGTACGGCAGGACGGGATAGACTTCCTCTCTGATTCTATGCAACGATATCGCTTATCATCTGGCGCATGGTAGCTACGTCCAGGTCTTTTTTATCAAGAAAGGCCACAGCACCAGCTTCGAGGCCAAGCCGGTGAAATTCCCGATCGGGGTAAGCACTGATCAAAATAATGCGGGACTGGGGCAACAGCGCCTTGACGCGGCGTGCACAATGGATACCGTCTTCTTCACCAAGTATCACGTCGATGAGCACCAATTGTGGCGCAACGCTCTCGGCCAGTTGTAAGGCTTCATGGATATTCTCGGCTTCGTAGATCATGGCTTGCGTGCACACCCGGCCGATCATGTGCTGCAATTCCCAACGATAGCGCGCATTGTCATCTACAAGGAGTACTGAAACGCCTTTCGTTGAAGCAGTCTTGGTGGAAATAGCATCTTCGGCGGCAGCCCGACCGGGCAAAGCAAGCACCTCAGGATGCGCCAGTACATAGTTGGCCGCTTCCATCCGGCTTTGGACGTTGAGCAGTCGATAGATGCGGGTGAGATGACTTTCGACAGTTTTAACGCTCAAGTTGACCCTGGCGGCGATGGCTTGATTGCTTAACCCCTGACGTAGTAGTTGCAGGATCTCGCGCTGTCTTGTCGTAAGGGTGAAGGCTGGTTCGCCAGACTCGCCGTAGGTGAGTAATTTGTCAATCAGTGAGCTGGAAATCCATCGCTCGCCGGCCAGCACGCGCTGTACGGCCAACTGCAAATCACTGAGAGGCTGATCCTTCAAGTGATACCCGTCCACACCGACTCCCAGCAGCCCCTGTACGTAGATATCGTCATCGTAGGCACTGACGACTAGAACCTTCATGGTGGGATAGAGGTCCCGAATCTGACGAATAGTGGCTACCGGCTCAAAGTCGGGCATCGTCACATCTATCAGAAGGCAATCGGGCTGCGTCTCCGCAAGGGCCGCCAAAAGCGAGGGGCCATCTCCTACCTCGCCGACAATATCCAGATCGTTTATTTCTTGAAGGGCCTTGCGGATGCCTGCACGTACAATAGCATGATCATCTGCCAGCAGAATGCGTGCCTTGTTCATGTCTCTATTCTACTCAGCGCAACTGTCTGGTGTCAAAGCAGCAGGATATAGGGAAAACCCCAGGGCTGACATGAGGGGTATTCCTGACGAATATCGAGGGAAATGGATATTGAAGGGTATGGCTTTCTTTTGTATGCTGTCTAAGGTTCAGGTGTATATACTATGAAGCCAAAAACAGGGCGCAAAACCCAAAGGCGCTGAAAGAGCACGTTGAAAGCTGTTTTTGCCGCCCTGCTCACCGTCCTGCACCCATTTCTAAAACTGCCCAGAGAACGATCACGCTGCCATGCAATGCTCACACCTGCATTCTCTCCAGACATTTTGATTTCGCTTTCAGGAGTCATGTGAAGCTTTCGGGTTAGTTGCGTTGGTTCTTGGGGAGTTTCTCCAAAGAACTTGTTGAGGAAAGGAGGGGGTTAAGAGATCCATCCAGTTGTGAAGAATTCTTTCAGAGAAAAGACTGCGAGCAATATAAAGGAGGAAATCATGAAAAGGGACTTGCATCTGCTTGTGGCTGTTGCCGTGATCCTGACCATGGTAATGGTGGGATGCCGCCCGCAGGTCGAGGCGCCGGAAGCCGAGGCACCGGAAGCTGAAGCACCGGAAGCCGAAGCACCGGAAGCTGGTGCACCGGAGTCACTGACCATCGCCTGGATCCCGAAGGCGTTGAACAATCCGGTGTTTGAGGTTGGCCGGGACGGCGCCTTCAAGAAGGCTGAGGAGTTGACGGCGGAAACCGGCACCGAGGTCACGGTGG
>CAZRXG010000028.1:0-59148 GCA_964603985.1 uncultured Anaerolineae bacterium
GGGTGGGAGTGCCCAACTCGGCCAGGATGCCTGGCTTGCGGGGCGGGTGGGCGTGATCTTTGCCACGCTGTTCGCCTCGCCTGCCGCCCACGCGCTGGGTAGCTGGGACACGCTCGCCTACCGCGACCCCGGCGAAGCGCATCGGCTGGCGGCACAGCAGCTTGACGCTTATCACCGACTGGCGGACGATCATGACCTGTTCCGGCTGATCGGCAGGCGGGATGACCTGGAGGAGGTCATGGCAGCCTGGGAGGAGGACGACGCAGCCGACGAGGATCGCCACATCGGGCTGGTGCCGCTCATGGAGGGGGCCGACCCGATCATCGAGCCGGAGCAGGCCGAAGAGTGGTTTGAGCGCGGCGTGCGGATCATCGGCCCGGCGTGGCGGGCGACGCGCTACGCAGGGGGCACCTACGCACCCGGTCCGCTGACGGGCATCGGGTTTCAACTGCTTGAGGTGATGGACGAACTGGGGATGATCCTCGACCTCAGCCACCTGGCGGAAGAAGCCTACTTCCAGGCGCTGGACTGCTATGAGGGGACCGTGATCGCAAGCCACAGCAACCCGCGCCGCTTCCACCCCGACCGCAAGCGCGACCGGGGGTTGTCAGACGAGATGATCGCGCCGCTGGCCGAGCGTGACGGCGTGATCGGCGTGATGCTGTACAACGCCTTCCTGAACCCGGACTGGCACGAGAGTGACCACAAGGAGAGCGTCAGTCTGCTGACCGTGGCCGATGCCATCGACCACGTGTGCCAGGTAACCGGCAGCGCGGCGCACGTTGGCATAGGCAGCGACCTTGACGGCGGATATGGTTGGGAGCGAAGCCCGGCAGAGGTCAACACCGTCGCCGACCTGCGGAAGCTCGTCCCGCTGCTGACCAAGCGGGGCTACACACCCGGCCAGATCGGGGACATCCTGAGTGGCAACTGGCTTCGCATTTTGCGAAGATCGCTGCCGGAATAACCCCCGAAAGGGCTGCTACTGTGTTAAAATGGGGCAGCAAGAGTTTCGCTTTTCTTGCGATGATTTTGAGCAATTACAAAGCGGGAGTACCCTGGTTGGCACCCAGGAGTACGCTATGCTCAAAATTGCCTATACTGGATGGGGAAAGTCCAGCAGCGTTTTTCGCAGGGAAGGATATGGGCAGATGAAAGCATACAGGTCTGTCGCGCTTCTTGTTATCGTGGTGATGGCGCTGAGTGTTTCATGTACCACATCACAGCCGATAACAAAAGAAAATGTAAGTAGTGTAGCAGCATTGATGCAATGGGAAGATGTTTATGACGCTACTTTCAATTCTGATGGGTCAAAATTAGCCTTGGTGGGTGGTAACGGGGTGCAGATATTGAAGGTAAGTACTGGTAAGACTTTGCAAGTACTTACAATAGAAGCAGCAAACCGCGTAGCTTTTCATCCCAACGACTCAGTTCTTGCAACTGCCAGCAATCTTTCGACTGACTTCTACGGTAGTGCAGTGCTCTTCTGGGATTTAGATACTGGTGATGTGCTTCATGGATTCGATACTACACCATATTTTGTTATTGATATGGCCTTTAGTCCAGATGGTGAAACACTGGCAGTGCTGTGTGGAGGGGGACTCTCCTCTTCCGGTGTAATTCTGATTGATGTGGGCGATAACGAGGTATTAGGAACAATCCAGCCTGATTCCGTACAATCTATAGATTTTAATTCAGATGGCTCGCAGCTAGTGGCAAGTGATAAAGTCATACGCCTGTATTTTAAACAAAGTGCAAAGGGCGATTACCAAGGCGGTGATTACTATTTCTATTCTGCTGATAATCCCACCAATATAATGACTACTTTTTTTATAAATGCGGTGGCCTTCAGTCCGGATGACTCAGCCATTGTATATGGTGGCTGGGCAAGCCAACTAGGAGGCGAGGGATTCAAATTTTTAGGTAGGTTGATTCTTGAATCGGATGGGTCACTCCTACAACGAGATACTTGCAAGTCATTGGCTTTCTCAGCACTTTCTATAGCTGTTAGCTCAGACGGATCGCTGTTGGCAGCAGGAGGATCTGAAGATGGCATGATATATTTATATGACACAGTCGCCTTGTCAGACTGTGAGATCCTACATGTGCTTGAGGGACACAACGACAAAGTAGATAGTATTGAATTCAGTCCAGAAGGAACGAGGCTCGTGACTACAAGCTATGGTGGCATGGCTATACTATGGGGTAGCACTCCATAGCTTCGTAGAATTGGAATTCTATAAAGTAAACGGAAACACAAATAGCCTAGTTTTACAATATGGGTTAGCCAGGGAAGATTATGTGTTGCAAGATGACGGTTCAAGTAGGCTGCTTTCCCACAAAAAGGTGAAACTCCAGTTAGGCAAGAACGTTCCGGCAGTGGTTACGGATCATCACCTGACCATGAGTCGACTGGCGCAACTGGGCGTATTCTGCATTGTACTGGGCGGCATCATTCTGTTCCTGGGGTTGTTCCCCTTCGCCGTTGATGCCGACGACGCTCCCGGGATCGGCCTCGTCCAGATCATTGGGATCCTGACGGGGTTGTTCCTGCTGGTGCTGGGGGCCTACGTCGTCGTCTACGCCATGATGCACCGGGGTCGCCCCCGTACGCTGCTGGGCGACGTTGGTATTCGCATGGGGCTGACGGGGCTGGTCTTTGCAGCAGCGGCCACACTGGCGGACATCCTGGGGTTCGGCTCGCACTCCTCCGGCAGTGGGCCGCTGCTTGGCTGGCTCCAGGCGGCGGGGATGCTGATCGGCTTCCTGATCTCCGCGCTGGGCGTGCTGATCTACGGCATGACCCGCCCGTAGCCCTGACACACCAGCATCGTTTGTCGAACCGGGCAAGTGCAGGCATAATCCAGACCATGAGCAAGGACACACGGGATACGTTGCTGGCGCGGCACATCGTTGTTGCCATCTCAATGGCGGGCGCTGCGCTGGCGTTCATTCTGAGCGGGCGGGAGCCGGGCTGGACGCCGTTCCTGGCAAGCGCGATTCTGGCCGTGCTGTTCCTGATCGCCACGATGCTGATGTGGCGGGACCGGGCGTGGCTGGGCGTGCTGGCGCTGGCCGTCCTGATGCTTTCCATTTTCTGGAACCCGGACAAGCCGATGAACAGCGTGTTCGGCGTCGTCATCGCCTTCCTCAGTGTGTTGAACGCGCAGGGTGGCAGCTCCGAGGACGAAGAGACCCTCGAACAGCCGGAAACACTCGCAGATCTGGGAGGAGGCCGGTCGCTATGATCTGGGCTCTGATCGCCTACGCGCTGTTCGTCGTCGCGACCCTGCTGTGGGGTGGGCTGATCGGACTGCGCTTCAAAGGCACCTTGAAAGCCGAACATCCCCCCAAGGTGCTTCCAGCGGTCTCAACCGTCGTCCCGGCCCGCAACGAGGAGCGCAACGTCGGTCGCTGCGCCAGCGGGCTGGTGCGCCAAGATTACCCCCACCTGGAAATGGTCTTTGTGGACGACGATTCCAGGGATGCCACGCCCGATATTCTGGCCGGTTTTGCCAGAGGCGACGAGCGGATCAAGGTCGTCCAGACGGGTGGCAAGCCGGAAGGGTGGAATGGCAAGCAGTGGGCCTGCCACTGCGGGGCGATGGCCGCCAGCGGCGAATGGTTGTGCTTCATGGACGCCGATACTTACGCCGAGCCTCAGCTCCTCAGCCGGACGCTCGCCTTTGCGCTGGCGAACGATGTCGACATGCTGACGCTCCAGCCCTGGTACGAGATGCGCGGCCTGTGGGAGCGCATCGTTCTGCCGGTTTCCCTGGCCCCGCTTCTGATGCTCTACCCGCCGGAGCGGGTCAACGATCCCGACGACGAATTAGCCATCGCCAACGGGCAGTTCATCCTGATGCGACGCGACGTTTACCGGGCGATTGACGGCCACGCCGGTGTTCGCGACCGGATGATGGACGATTTTCCGCTGGCCGAGAACGTAAAGAGAGCCGGTTACCGCCTGTGCATGGTCGACGGGACGGACGTGATGCGCGTGCGGCTGTACACCAACCTGCGGGAGATCCGGGCGGGTGCGATCAAGGCGGCGGTGGACATCACAGGCGGCTGGCGAAGCACCATCCTGTTGTTGATCGGCTACTTCCTGCTTAACGTTCTGCCGAGCCTTCTATTTTTCGGGGCGCTCCTGTCCGGCAGACCCCAGGCGGCGCTGGTCCTGGGGGCTACCGTTCTGTTTCAGGCGTCGTACTACGCCCTGATGCGCATGCTGGCTTTCCGCGTGCCTCCCTGGTCGTGTGTGACCTACGCGCTTGGCAGTCTGATCGTCTCGATCATCCTGATCGACGGGATGATCCGCGTGGCAATCGGGCGGGAGATCAGGTGGAAGGACCGTCCTGTGATGGGACAGCAGGAACTGGTTGAGAGGATGTCGGTACCGGAAGACAATTGAAGCGTCGTAGGGTTGTAGACGGGACAGCAGGCTGTGTGGCAGACAGGTAGCATCCGAATCGGGCGGATCGGCGGTATTGCAGTTGACGTTCACCTCACCTTTCTCCTCGTGATCATATGGGGCGGCTGGCAAGGGTGGATGCAGTACGCCAGCACGGAGGGCGTGCTGTACGGCGTGCTGATTGTCATCCTGCTCTTCGCCTGCGTGCTGCTCCACGAGTTGGGACATGGCTGGCAGGCGCGCGCCTTCGGGCTGGTGGTTCGCCGCATTACTTTGCTCCCCGTCGGAGGGCTGGCCCAACTCGAAACGCCCCCGGCTTACCCCTGGCACGAGCTGGTCATCGCGCTGGCCGGGCCGGTCGTCAACCTCGTTCTGGCGGTCGTTTCGGGCGTCGCCGCCTTTATTCTCAACCCCCTCTCCTTCGAGAGCTTCACGCCGCAGAACTGGCTGCGCCAGTTGCTGCTGCTGCCGTTTCTATCGCCGGGCGTTGGGGTAGTCCTGCTTTATCTGCTGGCAGCTAATCTGATGCTTTTTGTTTTCAACATGGTGCCTGCCTTTCCGATGGACGGCGGGCGGATCTTGCGCTCTGGGCTGGCGCTGGTGGTCGATTACCAGTTGGCAACGCGGCTGGCTGCCTGGCTGGGGCGGGTGATAGCCGTCGCGATGGGCGTTCTGGGGGGCATCGGCTGGCCGCCTGCCAACATCGCTCCCAACCCGCTCCTGCTGCTGGCTGCGCTGGCGGTGTATTTTGGCGCTCACCAGGAGGAGATCTACGTCCGCCGCCGCCGCGCGCTGGTGCGCGTCGAGGTGGGGGACGTTTGCCAGCACCCGGACGAGACCCTCTCCCCCTGGGACACGGTCACGCCGGCCCTTGCCTCGCGCCTGCTCAAGCACGATCTCACGCTGCCGGTGGTGGTAGATGGCCGGGTGGTCGGCGTGGTGTGCTACCAAGACGTGCGGCGGGCGGGCGATCTCTCCCCAACGAAGACGGTCGCCCACGTGATGCGCGCCGATTTCCCTGTATTGCAGCCGCAGGACACGCTGTGGGTGGCCCTCCAGGAGATGGACACATACCAGTTAACGGCGCTACCTGTCGTGCAGGAGGGTGTTCTGCACGGTATGGTCGGTCTGGATGAGGTCACTCACGCCTGGCGATTCGCCTCACGCCGCTCCGGGCGTGCCGATTCCACATTTGCATCAGGAGATACAATTCCATAATGGCTAAACCCAAAAATATAGGCACGACGATTCCCGGCCCGCGCGCCGAGGCAATTGTCGCGCGTGACGCACAGGTTTTGTCACCGTCGCTTCCCCGCGCTTACCCGCTGGTCATCGACCACGCGCGCGGTGCAGAGGTGTGGGATGTAGACGGCAATCGCTACGTTGACTTTGCGACGGGGATCGCCGTCACTTCGACCGGGCACTGTCACCCGGAGGTGGTGCAGGCGATCAAGGAGCAGGCCGAAAAGTTCCTGCACATCTGCCTGGCCGACTTCCACTACGAAGTCGCCGTCCAACTGGCCGAAAGGCTCGACGCAATCGCCCCCTTCGAGGAACAGGCGCAGACTTTCCTCACCAACTCCGGCTCGGAGGCGGTGGAGGCGGCGATCAAGCTGGCCCGCGCCGCGACCGGGAGGCAGCAATTCATCGCCTTCTACGGGGCCTTTCACGGACGGACGTTGGGCGCGCTCGCGCTGACGGCCAGCAAGTACAAGCAGAAGGAAGGCTTTTTCCCCCTGGTGCCGGGCGTGACGCACGTTCCCTATCCCGACCCCTACCGGCCGGTCCTGAACATGGGGCAGCACGGGGACTACGGCGAGGCCGTCGTGGATTACATCGAGCAGGTTGTCTTCGCCAGCAAGGTCCCGCCCGGCGAAGTGGCCGGGATCGTAGCCGAGCCGGTGCTGGGCGAAGGCGGCTACGTCGTCCCGACGCCGGGCTTCTTTCCTGCGCTGCGTGATCTCTGCGACCGGCACGGCATTCTACTGATCGTCGACGAGATTCAGAGCGGGATGGGACGCACCGGCAAATGGTGGGCGATCCAGCACTTCGGCGTCGAGCCGGATATCGTCACGGCTGCCAAGGGCATCGCCAGCGGGATGCCGCTGGGGGCCATGATCGCCCGCAAGAGTCTGATGGTCTGGGAGCCGGGCGCGCACGGCAGTACCTTCGGCGGCAATCCGGTCTCGTGTGCGGCGGCGCTGGCTACCCTTCGCCTGATCGAAACCGGGTACATGCAGAACGCGGAACAGATGGGGGCCTACCTGCTCGACGGGCTGGAGGAGATCGCCCCCCGCCACCCCCTGATCGGGGACGTGCGCGGCCTGGGGTTGATGATTGGCATCGAGATCGTAGCGGATCGGGAAACTCACGCTCCCGCCCGGGATTTGCGCGACCAGATCACCGAACAGGCTTTCCAGTGGGGGCTGCTTCTGCTCGGCGCGGGCGAGTCGGCCATCCGCCTGATGCCGCCGCTGATGGTCGACAAGGCCACGGCGGACGAGGCGCTGACCATCTTTGACCGCTCCATCGGCGCAGTCGAGGAGACGCTTTAGAGAGCATCCACGCAATAGAAATGTGTTAGAACGGGTCGCAGCCGGGCTGCGACTCTTCTTTTTGGGCACATTGACCGGTACAATAAGCATAGGACTTACGCAGTTCAAGGTTCATCTTGCGCCTGGGTAGGAGACTTAAAGGTGCATAAGCCCCCCTTTCAACGTACTCACCTGTGTAACTCCTGAGGAGTATGATTGACCGCCTGATTCAGCAGCGGGATTACCTGCTCGATATTTCGCGCGCGCTGACCTCGCAGCTCAGCCTGAACGAGGTCCTGCGGCGCATCCTGAAATCGGCGACGGAGATCCTGGGCGGGCAGGCCGGTCTGATCGCGCTGGCCAACGGAGAGGCTTTCGCGGTGCGGGCCAGCTACGGCATCCAACCGAGCCTGCTGCATCTGTTCCGCCCCCTGCTGTCCGACATTCCGCGCAGCGACCCGGACAGCTTCGTCATCCCAGAGCTGGATCGCAAGATGCGGATGGTCGCACAGGCTGCGGGGATGGGGCTGCACCAGGTGATCGCGCTACCGATGGTCGTCGGCGGAGAGATGGTAGGGGTGGTGTATATCTTCCGTGCCTATGGGAGTCACTTTACGCGCAACGACGTTCAACTGCTGCAAAGCTTCGCCAACCAGGCCGCGATTGCGGTGCAGAACGCGCGGCTCTACGAGCAGATCTCGGCTGAGAAGCAGCGCCTCGACGCCATCCTGGAACACAGCGCCGACGGCATCATGATCCTGGGGCCTGACCAGACGATCCAGAGCATCAACCTGGCGCTGTCCCACATGGCAGGCTGGCCGGTCGAAGGGGCGGAGGGTGTCCACCACGACGAGGTGATTCGCTGGGCGCGCCGCGAGCCTGGCATGGATCTGCCCCAGGCCGTCGCGGGCGGGTGGCCGCTGGACAGACGGAGCGTGCTGTACGTCGAGGGCGATCTGGCCCGACCGGACGACTCGACGCTGAGCGTGGGCATCACCTACGCGCCGTTGTTCAGCACAGAGGGGCACCTGCGTAACATCATCGCCAACGTGCGCGATATCACCAAGTTCCGCGAAGCCGAGGAGGCCAAGAGCACCTTTGTCTCGGTGATCTCGCACGAGCTAAAGACCCCCGTCTCGTTGATCAAGGGATACGCCAGCACGCTGCGCCGTGAAGACGCCGAGTGGGACAAAGGCACGGTCATGAACGGGTTGGCAGTGATCGAAGAAGAGACTGACAAGCTGACCGAGCTGATCGAGAACCTGCTGGACGTGACGCGTCTGCAGGCGGGGACTCTGGCCCTCCAGTTTAGCGATGTCCGGCTGGATGAACTGGCCCGGCGGCTGGCCAAGAAATTCCAGACACAGACGGCCATCCACACCATCACAGTTAACTTTCCGCCGGATTATCCGGCCATTCGGGGCGACGAGCGGCGGCTGGAGCAGGTTTTCGCCAATCTGTTAAGCAATGCCATCAAATATTCACCGGGCGGCGGGCAGATCGAGATCGGCGGCGAAGCGGTCGACGAGGGCGTTCAAGTCTCGGTCAGCGATGAAGGTGTCTGCCTGACCCCTGAACAGCAGAAAAACGTATTCGAGCGTTTCTACCGCGTCGACAACGCCCTGACCCGCGAGACGCAGGGCGTTGGGCTGGGGCTGTATATCGTCCGCTCGATTGTCGAGGCACACGGAGGACGCGTCTGGGTTGAGAGTGAGCCAGGTCAGGGGACGACGTTCAGCTTTACACTGCCTTTGTCGCAAGAGTAAGGTGCATGTTACAATCCCCCCCACCCGGGGATGCTTGATTAGAGAGATCTCCCCCTCGTTCCCCCGCTTAGAGGACGAGGGGGTTCTTTGAAAGGACGTAACTTATTATGGCAAGGCCAACGCCAACCACGATCTCCTGTCCGGCTTGTGGGCAGCCCTTCAATGCCATCCTGGAGCAGATCCTCGATATTGATTTCGACCCGACCGCCAAAGAGCGTCTGTTGAGCGGACGTGTTAACCTGATCACCTGCCCGCACTGCGGCTACCGGGGAGTGGTGGGCACGCCCCTGATGTACCACGACGCCGGTAAGCAACTGGCCGTCGTCTACGTGCCGATGGAACTGGATCTTTCGCCGGAGCAGCGGGAACGGATCATCGGCGACATGGCGAATGCGCTCATGCGTGCACTGCCTGAAGACGCTCCCAAGGGCTACCTGCTGCAACCCAAGACGGCGCTCACGGTCCAGGGGTTGGTCGATCAGGTGCTCGAAGCTGACGGCATCACCCAGGAGATGCTGGAGGCGGAGCGCAGCAAGATCGGGCTGATCGACCGGTTGGCCGAGGCAGGTGAAGAGGAGCGCGAGCAGCTTCTGGCGGAGAACCAGGATCTGTTCGATCTCGGTTTTCTCGAACTGTTGTCCGCCGCTGCGCAGGCAGCCAGCCAGAGCGAGGAAAGCCGCCGCGCGCTGCGTCTGTTGAACATACTTGAGCACCTGACGGAAACCACCGAAGCCGGGCAAAAGTTGAAGGCCCAGCAAAAGGCCCTGGTTGAGGCCAGCCAGGAACTGGAAGCACTGGGAGAGAATCTCACCCGGGAGGCCTTCGTCGAGCTGCTGTTGGGGGCAGCGGGCAACCCGGCCAAAGTCGATGCCCTCGCGACGCTGGGGCGGCCACTGCTGGATTACACCACCTTCCAACTGGTGACGCAGTACATCACCGACACGCAGGACGAGGAAGAACGCCACCTCTACGAGGGAGTCCGCGAGCGCCTGCTGGAGATCAGCGCCATGTTTGAGCAGCAATCGCGGGCCATGGTCAAGCGGGCCTCTGACACACTTCGCATGCTGCTGCAGGCCCCCGACCTGGGCATGGCGATCCGCTCCAACCTGGACCGAGTTGACGACATCTTCCTCCAGGTCTTGCAGGCCAACCTGGACGAGGCACGCAAGGCCGGGAACGTCGAGGTGTCCAGCAGGTTGAAGGAGGTTCGCGACGAGGTGCTGCGTCTGCTCCAGATGTCCGCACCGCCTGAGATACGGTTTATCAACGACCTGCTGTCCGTCGAGTCGGATGAGGAGTCGCTGGAGCTGCTGCGCTCGCGCCAGTCCGAGCTTAACGACGCGGTGCTGCACATTATGGGCGAACTGGCGACGCAGCTTCGCGAGGGCGGCAACGTTGAGGCTGCCCAGCGCCTCGACCTGCTGTACGGGGAGGCTCAGACGCTGCTTCCGTAGGCCGGTTTGCCTGATGGCCTGACTCACCGAGCCTACTTCTTCTCCAGTTTTTCAGCCAGTTTCTGGAGCCTGATGCTCGTCTCGCGCCAGGAGATGCGGCTTAGGCCGAGCTTCTGGCGAAGCGCTTCGGCCTCCATGCCGTCGAGGTAGTCCTGTAGGGCGCACGTCCAGCGGAGCGTTTCAAAGGACAGCTTTTTGCGCGGCACACCGGCCTGGTTTGCCACGTCACGCAGCACGTACTCCAGATTGCGGGCCGTACAGTCGAAGATCGTCTGTGCGGGCTTGCGTTGCAGCAGGTACTCGTCCAGTACCGCCAACAACTCCGGCTCGACCTCGATCTTACGTTCCTTGTAGCGCATCCGGGGGGTGTCGTAGCGCACCTCCAGCAGCGGCCCGTCGGGGTGCGAGCGGTCGACGTGATCGGGGTGTAGCCCCATGCACTCGCTCTTTTTGATCCCCGTTTGCAGCAGCAGCGTCACCAGCAGATGCGGGCGAGCGTCAGGCTTTTCGGCGTCGGTGCGAAGCTGCTGCGTCACCGCCAGCACCCGCTCGACCTCGCTCTCGGTGAGCACCTCCGGCAGCGGGCTGCTGACCGTCTTCTGGATCACCGCGCTGGAAGGATTCTGCGGGATGGCCCCGATCTCGTACAGGTAGCCGAAGAAGTTTTTGAGCGCGGTCACCCGGCGGGAGTAGGTCTTGGGGCTGCAGGGCCTGTCCCGCTCGTTGAGCATCCAGTACAGGAACCTGTTCAGGTCTTGCGTGGCGAAGGAGCCGATGGGCTTGTCCGGCCCGGCCCAGCGGGCGAGCAGGTTGATGTCGCTCTTGAACGCCTTTACGGTGTGAGGTGAAGCCCCGCCGAAGCGCAACGCGTCGAGGTAGACGAACAGCGCATCTTCAAGCGGCGTATCGGCATCCGGTTCCCCCGGCTCTTCCGGCCCGGTGTCTGCCTGGACCGGTTCGTGCTCGAAGAGGGGAAGCTGCTGGGAATTGCTCATTGCTCATTCCAACCAGAAAACGTAGGACAGCAAAGTTCCGATGCTCTCCCGGTTCGGGATCAGAACCGATGCGCCCTCCGGCGTGTAATAGCCGACCACGTACTGGCTGTCGATCACGCCGGTGCGGATATTCTCCTCCGGGACATCCTCCGCCAGCAAAGCCAGACTGATCATCTCCTCCAGCGTCATGTCGGTCTTGATGCTGTCGCTCATGGTCGCGTAAAGTGCAGGTGCACGCTGGATGAGCGTCGGCAGCATGTCCAGGCTCAGAACGCGGTCGCGGATGGCAAGCACCACCGCCTGCTGGCGGCGGGCGCGCTCGTAGTCATTGTCGGCGTGGCGCGTGCGGGCGTATTTTAGCGCCGTTGCGCCGTCCAGGTGGTGCTGCCCGGCGCTGATGTAGAAGGGGTCATATCCGAAATTGTTGTCGGGATAGGTCGGGTCGCGGATCTCCTTGGGGACGTAGATGTCAATGCCGCCGATCTCGTCAACCAGGGTGACAAACGCATTGAAGTCGACGACCATGTAGTAGTTCACGTGGACGCCCAGATTATACTCAATGGTATCGACGGCAAGCTGACTGCCGCCGTAGACGTAAGCCGTGTTGACGCGGTTCAGGCCGCGCCCCGGCAGATCCACGTACAGGTCGCGCGGGACGGACAGCATACTGGCCTGTTTGGTGACCGGGTCGAGCATCAACAGCATGATGGTATCGGAGCGCGTGCGGTATCCCTGTTCGGAGGGGCGGGTATCCGTCCCCAGCAGCAGCACCGTCACGCGATCAACGCCCTGCCAGACCGGAGCGTTGCCGAGGTCAATCGTCGGCGCGAGCAAATCCGGGTTGGGGGTCGCTTCCAGAGGGCCGGACACGATCTCGTCGGTGTCGCGGAACGGGTTGAACGCGTCGGCCTGGACGAAAGCACGCAGCACGATGGCGATCACCAGGCTGAGCGCCACCGTGCCAAAAACCAGGCCCGCCAGCCCGACCATCGTCGCGACGGGGCCAAGCCGGGGGATGCGCAGCTTACGCAGCGGGCCGGGCAGCGGAGGCAGGCGGGATAGCAGCCGGTTGACGCGGCGCATGATAGGTGCAAGCGGGTCGCTACGCCGCTTTTTCCGCCGGGTCGTTTGCTGTTCACGCTGTGATCGCTGCATGGCTTCTCCTAAACCTTCCTCTGGTACGCACCTGCAATCCAGATTCCCTCACCTGTGATTGTACACGCTGCCTCCCTCCCGGTACAATCTGGAGGGAAAGTGCAATGAGCGAACATCATACCACATCCAAAGCTTACCCCCACGCCGTCTGGCGGGTGATTATCCACCGACCGGCTGACGGCCCAACCAACATGGCTATTGACGAGGCCATCGCCGAGGCGGTCGGTGCGGGGCTTGTTCCCCCTACCCTGCGCTTCTACGCCTGGGAACCGCCCTGCCTCTCCCTGGGCTACGCCCAACCCATCGCCGATGTGGACGTGGATCGCCTGGCCGCGTGCGGGTGGGACATCGTGCGGCGGATGACGGGCGGCAGGGCGATCCTGCACACAGACGAGCTGACCTACTCGGTCACCGCGCCGATGAGCGAGCCGCGCGTGGCGGGGGGTGTTATCGAGAGCTACCGACGGCTCAGCCGGGGCCTGATCGCGGGGCTGGAGGCACTGGGCGCGTCCGTCCGGGCAGATAGAGCCGCCGAAGACGCACGCGGCTTCAAGGGGCCGGTCTGCTTTGAGATGCCCTCTGACTATGAGATCACGGTCGACGGGAAAAAGCTGCTGGGCAGCGCCCAGAAGCGGCGAGGCGAGGTCGTGCTGCAACACGGGGCGCTGCCCCTCTACGGTGATCTGACACGCATCTGCGAAGCGTTGGCCTACGACGACGAGGCCGCCCGCGAGGCGGCCCGTCAGCGGGTACTGGGACGCGTGATCACGCTGGAGGAAGCGCTCGGAGAACGCTGCGAGATGGCGCGCGTGGTCGACGCATTGGTGAAGGGCTTTGCCGGGGCGCTTAACCTCAGCCTGGAAGAGGCGGACCTCACCGACCGGGAGCAGGCGCTCGCTGCGGAGCTGCGCAGGACAAAGTACGCCACCCTGGAGTGGGCGGGACGCCATTAGGGTGTATCGTCAGGGTTCGGTTACTTCGAGGTAGTCCTCAACTGACCACCCGGCACGCTCCGGGTCGTCCGCGTTGACGATGTACCACCACACGTAGCCGTCGACCTCGCGCGGCCCGTCCTCGACGATGAAAAGCTCACCATCGTATCCCACGAAGAACGTGGCATGTTCCAGGCCCGGCCCCTGCCGGATCGAAAGCCCGTCCCCCTCTGTGCCGACGACGACGACGATGCTGCCCACCTGGATCGGAACGGCCTCCCCGGTCGTCGGGGTCAGGGCCGGGATGGACACGTTGGTGGCCTCTTCCCCTGATGATCCTGGCGTGCCTTCCTCGCCTGCCGCCGGAGTATCCTCGCCCGACGGGCCAAGCGTCGGGGTGGCCGTGATGACGACGAAGATCGGGGTCGGCGTCGGGTCGGTGCTGATGGTGGCGTCGCCCCGGCTCATCAGAACCACCCCCCACAGCGCGCAGGTGATTCCGGCAACGGCCAGGATCACAATCGCGAACCCCCACCAGGGAACGGACAACCCAGGCGGACGGCGTTCGGGAGGAGGTGTCTCGGGCGGCATACCCTCGTGCCGCTGCGTCTCACCGGGTTGATCCGCCGAAGGTTCGGTTGATGTCCAGGGGATACGGTCCACGGGTGAACGGCGTCCCCTGAGGTTGGGGCGTCGCCGGGTCGATTGATCGTCGGGTGGGTAATAGTCGCTCATGATGGCCCACGCAATTATTCAGCGCGCACAACCAGCAGGGTGAAATCATCGAAGGCTTCGGCGTGCTTGCGATGCTGCTGCACCACATTGTAGATGCTGTTGGCGATGCGGCTGGCGTCGTACATACGCACGCTGCAGACCAGGTTCATGACCTGGTTGCGCCCGAAAGCCTTGCCCTCCGGATTGCGCATATCGGTCACGCCGTCACTGTAGATCACCAGACAGTCGCCGGGGTTGAGCTGAACCTGCTGCTCCTCCAGAGTGGGGGGCGCATCGGCCCACAATCCGAGAAAGCGTCCGCGCCCGCGCAGAAACTCCGCCGAGCCGTCGCGGCGCACGATCAGCGGCTCGTCGTGGCCTGCGCGCACGTAGCGGAACACACGCGTCTGCGGGTCGAGGATGCCGTAGAGCGCGGTCACAAACATGTCGTAGTTAGACGCTTCGAGCAGGCCCTCGTGGACGGCGTGCGCCACGTGCACCGGGTCGTTTAGATAATGCTCCTCCGCCAGGAAAAGCGTGCGGGTGACGGCCATAAACAGGGCCGCGTGTGCCCCCTTGTCGGATACGTCGGCCAGCAGGATGGTGGCACGCCCGTCGTCGTGCAGGCGAACGTCGTAGAAGTCGCCACCGACGTGGCGGGCAGGCTCGAACTGGGCGGCGAATTGAAAGCCGGGCACGCTGGGAAGCTGTACGGGCAGCAGGCTGCGCTGCGCTCTACCTGCGACCTCAAGCTGGGCCTCCAGCGCGGCCATCGCGATGCGGTCTGCCTGGGCCGCTTCCAGCTCCTCATAGGCCTGGGCTAACTCCTCGTGGCGCGCTTCCAGGTCTTCAATCGCGCGCCGGTCGGTCTCACGCAAAGACACGATCAGCGTTTTGAGGATGCTGCGGGCCATGGCCGGGCTGGCAGCGAAGACCTCGTCAAACTGCTCTTTGGTGATCTCCAGCACCTCGGTGTCAACGAGGGTTGTCACACTGGCGGCGCGCGGCTCGTCGGAGATCAGGGCCATCTCGCCAAAGTAGCCACCGGGGCCTAAGAATCCGATGACGAAGTCGTCGTCGCTGCCCTCAACTTTGCACGTGATGACGACACGCCCGTCAATGACGACGTAAAAGATGTCCTCTCGCTCACCTTCGGCGCAGAGCGTGACTTCCGGCCCATAGGTCTTTCTCACTGCAAACTGCCGAAGCATGTCCAGAGCGTGTTTATCCAGCCCTACAAAGGCCCGTTGGATGATCTCGGTATAGCCTGTTCTGCGTTTCATTTCCGGCGCCCTTCGACCCACCTCATCACTTTGTCAAGCGGGCACGTATTCACAACCTGTGCGGCGGACACCCAGCCCCGGCGAGCCGTCGCCACGCCGTACTGCATCAACTCAAAATCCTCCGGGCGGTGCGCGTCGGTGCTGATCGTCAGCTTGATTCCAAGCTCGGCGGCGCGGCGCGCGTGCACATCGTCCAGGTCAAGGCGGTGTGGGTTGGCATTGATCTCCAGCGCCACGTCGTGCTCGGCGGCGGCCTCAAAAACGGCGTCCATGTCCAGGTCGGCAGGCTCGCGGTCGGGGATCATTTGCCCGCGAGGGTGGCCGATGATGTCGACGTGCGGGCTGCGGATCGCGTTGAGCAGGCGCCGTGTCACCTGCTCGCGTGGCTGGCGCAGGCTGGTATGCAGTGAAGCCTGCACGATGTCGAACCGGGCCAGCACGTCGTCTTCGTAATCCAGCGTCCCGTCAGCCTTGATCTCAACCTCCACGCCGTGTAAAACCGTGAACGCGCCGTCCAGTTCGGCATTGGCCCGGTCGATCTCCTCCCGCTGCCGGGGTATGTCGTCCGGTGCCAGACCCGAAACCACGCCCAGCCCGTAGCTGTGATCCGTGACCAGCATGTAGCTGTATCCACGTGCCATCGCAGCTCGCGCCATGTCGAGGACACCGGCTCTGCCGTCGCTCCAGGTGGTGTGCAGTTGCAGATCGCCCCGCATGTCCTCCAGCGTGATCAGGTCGGGCAGATCCCCGGCCTGTGCCGCCTCGATCTCGCCCCGGTCTTCGCGCAGCTCAGGCGGAATCCAGGGCAGGCCAAGCACGTCGTAGACCTCCTCCTCGGTCGCACACAGGATCTCGTCGCCGCCGTCCAGCGGCGTGAACCCATTCTCGTTGAGCGACAATCCCTGCTTGAGCGCCAGCTCCCGCATTTTGACGTTGTGCGCCTGGCTGCCGGTGAAATAGGCCAGCAGCGTGCCGTAGCGCTCAGGGGGTAGCACGCGCAGGTCAACCTGCTGGCCGTTGTACAGTTCGACCGAGGTCTTGGTCAAACCGTGCACCAGCACGCGGGCCACCTCCGGCAGGTCGACGAAAGCCTGCATGATCGGCTCCGGCTGGCTGCTGGCGACCAACAGGTCAATGTCGCCAATCGTCGCCCGCCAGCGGCGCAGCGACCCGGCCACATCGCCCCGCTGCACGCCGTCAAGCTCCAGCAGGGTGCCCAGGATACGCCTGGCGGTCGGGTATGCGCTGCCGATTGAGATGCGATCCGTGCGGCGAGCCAGCGCCTCGATGCCCTCCAGGATGTTGGCCTCGCTCTTGGCCCCCATGCCGGAGAGTTGGCGCAGACGGCCCGCCTGTGCGGCCTCCTTCAATCCGTCGATGGTGGTGATGCCCAGTTCCTTCCAGAAGCGGGCAGCGCGTTTGGGGCCAAGCCCCGGCACCTGGAGCATCGCCACCACGCCGGGTGGGATCTCGTCCGCCAGGCGGTTGAAGAACGCCAGCTCACCGGTGGTCAGCAGCTCCTCGATCTTGGCGGCCAGCGTCTGGCCGATGTAAGGCAGGTCGGTGAGCGTGCCCTCTTCGTGGATGGCGTTGAGGTCGCGCGGCAGGTCGGCGATGGTCTCCGCTGCGCGCCGGTAGGACAGCACGCGGTGGATGTTCTCTCCCTTGATTTCGAGCATGTCGGCGACGGTGGCAAAAATCGATGCCACCTCGCGGTTGGTGACCGGTCTTTGCATCGCCCATCCTCATACTGACGCGCAACCAGTATAGCAGGACTCGTCACGGCTTGACAACGCCGACCGCAGCCTGTAGATTGAGCGGTGAGATGTTCAATCCACCCAACCCGAAAACGTTCAACGCGCTCGTCTGGGAGATCACGCGGCAGGTCCCCGAAGGGAAAGTGACCACCTACGGGCAGATCGCCTCGATGATCCCCCCGCCGGAGGGCGTCGACCCGGAGCAATACGCCCGGTTGGGCGCGCGCTGGGTGGGCAGCGCCATGCACGCCGCGCCACCGGAGATCCCCTGGCACCGGGTGATCAACAGCCAGGGGGAGATCAGCCTGCCCAAAGGTAGCGCCAGTGCCGACGAACAGCGCGCCCGGCTGTTGATGGAAGGCGTTGGTTTTGACGGGCGGGGGCGCGTCGACTTCGAGGTTGTGGGGTGGGAAGGGCCGCCGGGCGACTGGCTGGGCGAAAAGGGCCTGCTGCCACCACGATCCCTGAAGAAGACGCAAACGACGGACGATCCGGCTCAGCCGCGCCTTTTCTGATCGGCGAATGGGGGGAGGATGGACCCGGTACACGAATACGTAGGCAACGCGCACGTACACACGCCTTACTCCGATGGCACCGGCTCGCACGCCGAGGTGGCGCGGGCGGCCCTCGACGCCGACCTGGATTTCGTGATCGTCACCGACCACAACCTCTGGGTGAACGGCCTGGAAGGTTACTACGGCCCCTCGCCCCAACAGCGTGTCCTGCTGCTGGTCGGGGAGGAGATCCACGACATGCGCCGCGATCCGCAGGTCAATCACATGCTGGTGTATGGCGCGGAGCAGGAGCTGGCGCAGCACGCCTCGAACCCGGAGGCACTAGTCGGAGAGGTCAGGGCCAGCGGAGGAGAATGCTATCTGGCACATCCCATCGAGAAAGCGGCCCCGCTGTTTGACGAACCGGCGCTCCCCTGGGTTGACTGGGACATTGAGGGCTACACGGGCATCGAACTGTGGAACTACATGTCCGAGTTCAAGAGCTACCTCACCAGCAAGGCGGCGGCCATACGGCTGGCCTATCACCCGGAGAAGGCCATCAGCGGCCCGTTCCCTGAGACGCTCGCCCTGTGGGATCAACTTCTATCAGAGGGTAAGCGAGTCAAGATCATCGGCGGGGCGGATGCCCACGCCAGGCCGTACTCTCTGGGACCGCTCAGGCGCGTGATCTTCCCTTACGAGTACCTTTTCCGCTGTGTGAACACGCACATCCTGACGCCACGCCCCTTTAACGGCGATTATGAACACGACAAGCGGCTTGTCCTGAGCGCCCTGCGCGACGGCAGAGCCTTCGTCGGCTACGATCTTCCCGCGTCGACGCGCGGCTTCCGCTTTTCGGCGCAGGGGCACAACACCAGCGCGGTGATGGGCGAGCGCATCCGGCTGGAGCACGGTGTGACCCTCCAGATCGTGTCGCCCAGGATCGCCGACGTGCGATTGCTGAAGGGCGGTGAGGTCGTCCTGCGCGAGGTTGACGGGACGCACTGCACGTACATCGCCAACAAGCCGGGTGTCTACAGAGTCGAGATCTACACCCACTACAAAGGCAAACAGCGCGGCTGGATCTTCAGCAACCCGATCTTCGTCATCGCGTAGCCGATAAGCCTTTCAGCGTCCCTGTGGGGCACGGGCGGGCTTTTTGGGGTGGACTCCCCCGCGACAGTGTGCTATAATCCGCCATCGAACCGACGTTCTATTCCCCGGATGGATGTGCCATGCCAGACTTTCAACTCGTCACAGACTTCAGGCCGACGGGCGACCAACCGGAGGCCATCGCGAAGCTGGTCGAGGGCCTGCGCGGCGGGGTGAAACACCAGACGCTGCTCGGCGCGACCGGCACCGGCAAGACCTTCGTGATCGCCAACCTCGTCGAGGCGCTCAACCGCCCGACGCTGGTGATCGCACACAACAAGACATTGGCCGCGCAGTTGTACTCCGAGTTCAAGGCTTTCTTCCCTCACAACGCCGTTGAGTACTTCGTCTCGTATTACGATTACTACCAGCCAGAAGCCTACGTCCCGCAGCAGGATCTCTACATCGAGAAGGATACGCTGATCAACGAGCAGATCGACCGGCTGCGCCTGGCGGCGACGGCGGCGCTCCTGAGCCGCCGCGACGTGCTGATCGTGGCCTCCGTCTCGTGCATCTACGGCCTGGGCAGGCCGGACGTGTGGCGCGAGGCCATGCTTACCCTGGAGCGCGGCCAGACCATCCGGCGTGATGCCATCCTGCGGCACCTGGTTCGCATCCAGTACAATCGCAACGACCTGGAGCTGAGTCACGGGACGTTCCGCGTGCGCGGGGACACGCTGGAGATCATGTCGGCCTACAGCGACCAGACCTATCGCGTCACCCTGTGGGGCGACGAGATCGAGCGCATCGTCGAGGTGGATCTCCTCACAGGCGAGGTGGTGGCCGAGCACGACGAGATCGTCATCGCCCCGGCGGCGCAGTTTATGACGGAGCAGGAGACCCTGCAAGACGCCGTCCACGACATCGAGGAGGAGCTGGAGGAGCGGCTCAGGTTTTTCCGCGAGAACGAGTTTCTGCTCGAAGCCCAGCGGTTGGAGCAGCGTACCCAGTACGACCTGGAGATGCTGCGCGAGGTCGGCTACTGCGCCGGTATTGAGAACTACTCCCGCCACATGGACCGCCGTATGCCCGGCGAGCCACCCCCTACCCTGGTCGACTACTTCCCCTCCGATTACCTGCTGGTCATCGACGAGTCGCATATGACCATCCCCCAGGTTCGGGGAATGTGGCGCGGTGACCGCAGCCGCAAGGAGACGCTGGTCGAGTATGGCTTCCGCCTGCCCAGCGCGCTCGACAACCGCCCGCTGAGCTTCCAGGAATTTGAGGAGCGGATGGGGCAGGTGATCTACACCAGTGCCACGCCGGGGCCGTACGAGCTACAGCACGGCGAGCGGGTCGTCGAGCAGATCATCCGGCCAACCGGCCTGGTCGACCCCGAGGTCGTCGTCAAGCCGGTTGAGGGGCAGATCGACGACCTGATCCACGAGATCGGCCAGCGGACGGAGCGCGGCGAGCGCGTGCTGGTCACGACGCTGACCAAGCGTATGGCCGAGAAGCTGGCCGAATACCTGATGGATATGGGGGTCAGGGTGCACTACCTGCACAGCGAGATCGACACGCTGGAGCGCGTCGAGATCCTGCGCGACCTGCGCCTGGGCGTGTACGACGTGGTCGTCGGGATCAACCTGCTGCGCGAGGGCCTCGACCTGCCGGAGGTGTCGCTGGTCGCCATCCTCGACGCGGACAAACAGGGCTTCCTGCGCTCCGAGACGGCCCTGATCCAGACCATCGGACGCGCCGCCCGGCACGTCAACGGCAAGGTCATCATGTACGCCGCCGGGGTATCGGACGCCATGCAGGCGGCCATCGATGAGACCAACCGGCGGCGGGCCAAGCAGATCGCCTACAACCAGGAGCACGGCATCGTGCCGACCAGCATCGTCAAAGAGGTGTACGACCTGACCGAGCGCGTCCGGGCCGCCGCCGTGGAGGCCGGTGGGGATCTGGCGTTATCAAAAGAGATCCCGGCCAACGAACTGCGCCGCGTCATCGACGAGCTGGAGAAACAGATGAAGGCCGCCGCGCAGGACCTGGAGTTCGAGAAGGCGGCCCTGCTGCGCGACCAGATCTTCGAGCTGCGCGAGATCGTGGCGCTGCACGAGACGGGCCGCAGCGACGTGCCGATCTGGGAGCAGGATCGGCTCCTGCCGGTCTCCGATTTCGACGATGCAGCGGGCGATTCGTAGTGCCGGTGCCTTACTGCTGATCGCGGTGCTGTTCTGGCTCGGTGTTCTGCTGCACGAGGCCGGGCACATCGTCAGCGCGTGGATCTTCGGCGCGCGCCTGACGCGGCTGAACGTGCTCGGCCTTGAGCTTGTCCCATGTCTGGGCTGGCGTCCCCTGGCCGACCACTATGGCCTGATGAGCGTCAGGGGCGCCCTGACCCCTCACCAGAGGGACGTGATGCGGTTGTGGGGCAGCCTGGCGACGTTGGGCGCGGCGCTCGCCGCCCAGGCGGTTCTGTGGCTGACGTGCCCACGCCGGGGGGGCGTGCGCCTGTGCGTGCTCACACTGTGCTTCTTCTGGCTCGACATCCTGACCCATACGCTTCCCACGTTGGGCATCCCGGCCTATCTGCTTTTTGGCACGCGCACCGTCACGTCTTCGGCGGAGGCGTACCTGGCGGCGGTGGCGCTGGGGATGCCGGGCTGGCTCTTCCAGGCGCTGGCGGTCGGGGTGTCGGTGGCGCTGCTGGCTACGACGCTGATCCGGTGGCATCTGCTGCGGCGTGCAGATAGACTCCTTACCGGATCGACGCGTCCGTAAACCCTGTTGCCACAACAAAAGCGGAGGTTCCGGTCAATGCCGCACAGCACACACGGGACGATCGTCCTGATGGGGTCGGGCGAGATGACCCCCAGCATGGTCGAAGTGCATAAGTACGCCATGTCGCTCGTCGAAGGGCCGGTACGCGCCGCCTTCATAGCCACGCCCGCCGGGTTTCAGTTGAATGCCGACCGGATCGCGGGGAAGGCGGTGGACTACTTCCGGCAAAGCCTGGACACTCCCCTGGAGATTGTGCCCTTCAAGGCGGTGCGGGATGCCACGCAAGAGGAGATCCGCGCGACCGTCAGCACCCTATATGAAGCAACCTATCTTTTCGCCGGGCCGGGCAGCCCGACTTATGCCATCCACAACTGGCGTGACACGCCCATTCCCGACGCCATGCTTGAGACGGTCGCTCACGGCGGCTGCCTCACCTTCGCCAGTGCCGCCGCGCTGACGCTGGGGCGCTTTGTCATTCCAGTCTACGAGGTGTACAAGGTCGGTGAGGCACTGCACTGGGTGGATGGGCTGGACATCCTGGGACACTACGGGCTGGACGTGTGCGTCGTGCCGCACTGGAACAACACCAGCGGCGGTGACCACGACACCCGCTTCTGCTTTATGGGCGAGCCGCGCTGGGAGATAATGAGCGGATTGCTGCCCGGAGCGACGACCGTGCTGGGCATCGACGAGCACACCGCCTGCATCCTGCGGTTGGACGAGGCGACGTGTGAGGTGCGCGGTGTGGGGCGGGCGACGGTGCGGCGCGGCGGCAACGAGCAGGTCTTCGCCGCCGGGGATACCTTCGGTGCCGAAATGCTCACCCCGTCCGGCAAGGGAGGCGGGGCCGATGTGTCGCTTCCCACCTCCGGGCCAGACAACACACCGCTCTCCTGGGACAAGATCCGGGGCAGACACGAAGCTCTTCTCCGGGACGATCACCCGCCGCTCGACCGGGTGACGGCTTACGTCTTCGACCTGATGGCGCTGATGACCGCCGCGCGCCAGCGCCAGGATTGGCAGACTATGCGGCAGGCCGAGGAAGCGCTGCGCGAGGCGATGGTGAGCGTCGTGGGCAGGCTGGAGACGCCGCCGACGAATGTCGAGGAGCTGGTTTCCCCTTACGTCAGCCTCCTGCTGGAGACACGCACCAACCTGCGGGCCGCCGGGCAGTGGGCGCAGGCCGACCGCATCCGCGACCGCCTGGGCGAACTGGGAGTCGTTGTCGCAGACACGCCGGAAGGCTCGACCTGGCGATTATCTACATAGCCAGCGGGGATGCTCGCACTCAGGCTGGCGTTTTGGAGCGCTCACTGCTACAGTAGTAGCGCAAAGCCGCTGCTACCCGGAGTCACGCGAGGATTGACATGGACCAGCCCGCCATAAAGCTGCTGATCGTCACCGATCTCCCCGAATCCCTGACACGGATCGGCCAGATGCTTGTCAAGGAGGAGGATGTCGGGCTTGTCGGCTCGGCGATGTCAGGCGATCAGGCGCTCGACCTGGTGAAGGTTCACCAGCCTGACGTGGTCGTGATGGATTACGACATGCCCGGCCTTGACGGCGCAGAGACGACGCGGGCCATCCTGCACGAGGATGCTTCCGTGCAGGTGATCATGCTCTCGGTCGTCAACGAGGCGGATGACATTCGCCGCGCCATGCGGGCCGGGGCACGCGATTACCTGGTCAAACCACTGAAGAAGGGTGAGCTGGTCAGGACAGTTCGCTGGCTGATCAATGAGCGGCGCGAATACGCCCGCATCCAGGCCTTCATCGACCGGCTTCGCCAGGCTTACGAGGCGCTTTTCACCGACGACAAGCAGGTTCCGCCCAAGGTCGTCGCCTATCTTGAGGCGCAGGTGGCCGAAGCGCCGGGCGACCGCCTGCAACTGGAGACTCTGGCGGTCGCCTACGCCCGCAACCGGAACTGGGGCAAGCTTGCCCCGCTTGCCGCTCTGCTGGCCGAAACGCAGGAAGAGGACGAGCCGGACGAATAGCCGCCCCGCCCGCTTTCTCCTAACGGCGGTTTGCAGGTCGCCTAGACCTGGAATTCGCCGTTTTTGTAGAATAACTCGCCGTCGACGACGATCTCCCCGCCGGAGCGCATGTCGCAGATCATATCCCAGTGCACGGATGACTCGTTCTTTGAGCCGGTGTCGGGATACCCGGCTCCGACGGCCACGTGCATCGTCCCGCCGATCTTCTCGTCGAACAGGATGTTGCGGGTGAACTGCTGGATCGCCTCGTTGGTGCCGATGGCAAACTCACCCAGGTAGCGGGAGCCTGCGTCGGTATCCAGCACGGCGAGCAGGTACTCCTCGCCTTTCTTGGCCGTGGCCTCGACGACCCGCCCCTCCTCAAACCTCAACTCGACGCCGTCCACCTCGCGCCCACCGTAGATGGCGGGATAAGTGAACCGCACCCAGCCGTTCACCGAGTCTTCGACCGGCCCGGTGAAGATCTCGCCGTCCGGGAAGTTGCGCGCGCCATCGGCATTGAGGAAGATGCGATCCTTGATCGACAGCGTCAGGTCGACGTTCTCGCCCCTGACCTCGACCTGATCCTTGCCCTTCAGCCAGTCGATCAGGCGCTGCTGCTCGGCGGATTTCGCCCGCCAGTAGGCGACGGGGTCGTCCAGGTGCACCATGCACGCCCCATAGACGAAGTCCTCGTATTCGGCGAGGCTCATCTCGGCGTCCTGCGCGGCTGCCTGGGTGGGATGCTCCGTCACCACCCAGCGCATCTCACCGCTTGCCTGGCGCTGCATGAAAGTCTTCATGGCGGGGTTCTGCGACCTATTCCGGCGGGCTATGCGCTCCGGGTCGACGTTGGTCAGTGACTTGGTGTTGGCAGGCGCTCTGAGGGCCATCCGAACGTCGATGCTCGACATCAGCCACATGTACATCGGGTTGAGATGGTCGATCTGCTCGTCGCTGGCGTATTGGTACAGGATCTCGTCGGCACCGGTGGGACGCATGTTGAAAATGGCGTGCCCGCCTGCGACGAGGACGTGCTTATAGACCGCCAGCGCCAGCGGCGCGGCCAGCGGCTCGTAGGGATGAATCATCACCAGATCGTCTGGCCGGACGGCAACACAATAGTTCACCAGGATTTCGGCAACCTTGTCAACACGCGGGTCCATGATATTTTCCCTCCGGTGCGGTAATTACTCGGTGCTACCTCGAAGCGCGGCAGGCGCGGTGCCAGAGACGGTGCCTGCGCGCTCTTCGCACATATCCAACGTGATATGCAGAATATAGCCCAAAGAGGGAAGGCCTTCAAAGGGAAGGCGTTCAAAATGGGAACGATGGCTGTCGCGAGGTAAGATAGTGTGTGGCATCCTTCTGGCACAAACACAAGGAAGCGAGCAGCGTGCGTCTTGGCATCCTCGGCACCGAATCACTGGGAGTGCGCGGTCTCTCGTGTGTGGTGAAGATAGAGGACCGCACGGTCGTCATTGACCCCGGCTTGGCGCTGGGCTACCGGCGTCACGGGCTGCTGCCTCACCCGGCACAGGTGGCGGTAGGGGAGTATGTTCGCCGGAAGATCTTGGCGGAGCTGAAGGGCGCAACCGACGTGGTGATGAGCCACTTTCACGGGGATCACGTTCCGCTGCCCGATGCCAACCCCTTCCAGTTGAAAGCCCGGCAGGTTGCCCCTCTATGCCAAACAGCCCGGATCTGGGCCAAGGGGCCGGAGGGGCTTTCTCACAACATGGCGAACCGGCGGGACGCTCTGGCCAGGGCGTTGGGCAAGGGTCTCACGAACGCGGAAAGACGGGCGGACGGGCCGCTGGCCTTTTCGCCGCCGATGCCGCACGGGGAGCGGCACAACCGCCTCGGCACGGTGATGATGACCCGCATTGAGGACAAAGACGGCGTTTTCGTGCACGCCTCGGATATCCAACTGCTCGACGGTGAGGCGATCTCATTCATCCTGGCCTGGCAGCCGGATATTGTGCTGGTCGGTGGCCCACCGCTGTACCTGCACCGGCTTTCGTCCCAGCAGCGCAGGCGTGCCTGGAAGAACGCACTGCGGCTGGCCGACCGGGTGGACACGCTGATCCTCGATCACCACCTGCTGCGCTACGAGGAGGGACTGGCTTGGCTGAAGCGGCTCTCTTCCGAGACGGGCCACCGGGTGATCTGCGCCGCCGATTTCATGGGCTGCCCCCGTTTGCTGCTTGAGGCCCGGCGCAGGCAGTTGTACGACGAGATGCCGGTCGCGGAGGGGTGGCACGACGCCTACGCTCACGGTGAGGCGGACACCGACGCGTATCAGGACTACCGGCATGTGCTCGCTTCGAGCGACGCCGGGACGGTCCGGGTAGAAGATGGTCAAACCCCATGATTTGCGGTACACTACCCGCCGCATCCAAGGGGATGGGCGCACCGCAGGCTCCTGTCCCCGTTTTATTCTTTGCCTATGCCCTGACCGGGGAGATGGATAGGCAGTCAACCCGCCCCCGGTCAGGCACCTGCCGCGAGACTGTGTAAAAGCGAGGACTACATACGATGCGCAACATCGTCGTGATCGGCGTGGGCTACGTGGGATTGGTCACGGGCACGTGCTTTGCCGACCTGGGTAACAAGGTCGTGGCGCTCGACATCAGCGAGCAGAAGATCGAAAACCTGAAGAAGAACATCATGCCCTTCTACGAGCCGGGTCTGGGTGAAATGGTTCAGCGTAACGTGGAGGCGGGCCGCCTGAGCTTCACTACCTCTTATCAAGGAGCGCTTAAAGACGCCGAGTTCGTCTTCATCTGCGTCGGCACCCCGTCCGGCGTCGATGGCGAGGCCGACATGCAATACGTGCGCCAGGCCGCCGAGAGCATCGCCGAGGTGATGAGCCACGAGCTGATCATCATCAACAAGTCCACCGTGCCGGTCGGCACCGGCGACTGGGTGGCCGACATCGTCCGCCAGAACCAGCCCAGGCCGATTCCCTTTTCGGTCGTCTCCTGTCCTGAATTCCTGCGCGAGGGGTCTGCCCTGCACGACTTCATGAACCCGGATCGGACCGTGCTGGGGTCGCTCTCCCGTGAGGCAGCCGACAAGGTCGCCCAGCTTCACCTGCCCCTGCGCGCGCCCATCGTCGTGACCGACTTACGCACCGCCGAGATGATCAAGTACGCGTCCAACGCCTTCCTGGCGACCAAGATTTCGTTCATCAACGAGATCGCCAACATCTGCGAGGCCCTTGGCGCCGACATTAAGGAGGTCGCTGCCGGGATGGGGCTGGACAAGCGCATCGGACAATATTTCCTGGAGGCAGGCATTGGCTACGGCGGTTCCTGTTTCCCCAAGGACGTGCTCGCGCTCAAGCACATGGCGACCGTCAAGGGAAAACACCCCCAACTCTTACAGGTCGTGATCGAAATCAACACCTTCCAGCGCCGGCTGGTGACCTTCAAGCTGCGCGAGCTGCTGGACGGTGACCTGAGCGGAAAGGTGATCGGGCTGCTGGGCCTGGCCTTCAAGCCAAACACCGACGACATGCGTGAAGCGCCTTCGATCACCGTGGCCGAAGATCTGGTGAACGCGGGGGCCAGCGTCAAGGGGTATGACCCAGTCGCGATGGATAACGCGGCCAGGGTAATTCCTCCTCAAGTTACCCTCTGCAAAGGCCCCTACGAAGTGGCCGAGGGCAGCGACGCGCTGGTGATCGTCACCGACTGGAACGAGTTCAAGCACCTGGATATGATCCGTATTAAAGAACTGATGCGCCAGCCGGTCGTCATCGATGGCCGTAACATATACGACCCCAACCGCATGTACGCGATGGGCTTTGTGTATCGCGGGTTTGGGCGCGGCTACAACGGCACTGCTGTCCCGGAGGGTTAGGCGAGCGACGCGGGCGGGCGGAGGAGACGAGTTGGGTTCGAATGGTACGCTAAAAACGACCCTGGGCAACGGGCTGACGGTGCTGATCCGCGAGATGCACCACGCGCCGGTTGCCACCTTCTGGGTCTGGTACCGCGTTGGCAGCCGCAATGAGATCCCGGGCATCACCGGGATCTCGCATTGGGTCGAGCACATGCAGTTCAAGGGGACGCCCAGGTATCCGGCCCAGGTGCTTGACAAGGCGATCTCGCGCGAGGGCGGCCTGTGGAACGCGATGACCTTCCTCGACTGGACGACCTACTACGAGGTAATGCCCGCCGCCAGCATCGAACTGGGCCTCGACCTGGAGGCCGACCGCATGGTCAACTCCGTGTTTGACCCCGAGGAGGTCACCTCAGAGCGCACGGTGATCATCTCGGAGCGGAGCGGCTCGGAGAACTCGCCCGGCTGGCTGCTATACGAAGAGGTGATCGGGGCGGCCTTCCGGGTTCACCCGTACGGCAAGACCGTCATCGGCGACCTGATCGACCTGCAAGCCATGACCCGCGACGATCTGTACAACCACTATCGCCGCTACTACGCGCCGAACAACGCGACGGCGGTGCTGGTCGGTGACGTGAATGCCGGAGAGGCGCTGGAAACCATCGAGCGGTTGTTCGGCGGCATCCCGTCCGGAGAGGCTCCGCCGGAAGTCCACCGGCCTGAGCCACCCCAATACGGCGAGCGGCGCGTGACCCTCAACCGCGAGGGGCAGACCGCCTACGTCACCATGGCCTACCGCAGCTATGAGATCACACACCCCGACTTCTTCGCGCTGGCCGTGCTGGACAGCATCCTGGCCGGGGCAACCAGCATCAACTTCATGAGCACCGCTCACACCTCGAACAAGACATCGCGCCTTTACAGAGCGCTGGTCGAAACCGAACTGGCAGCCGGGATCGGCGGTGGCATGACGGCGACCATTAATCCCTACCTCTACACCATCACGGCGACCGTGCGCAACGGGCGAACCTGCCAGGAGGTGGAGGAGGCCATCGCCGCCGAGGTTGAGCGGGCGGCAGCCGGGGACATCAGCGTGGAGGAGTTCGAGAAGGCCCGCAAACAGGCCAAGGCCCTCTTTGCCTACGACAGCGAGAGCGTCTCCAGCCAGGGGTTCTGGCTGGGCTTCGCCGAGACGCTGGTCGGCGATTACGAGTGGTTTGAGGGGTTCCTCGATAAACTGATGGCGGTCACGCTGGACGATGTGAAACGCGCTGCCGCAGACGTTTTCCGGCAGAACCGGCGCACGGTGGGCTGGTACGTACCAACCGGAAACGACGAGGAGGGCGGCGGCCCATGATGAACACGGATCACGCTCTTCCCGGCCCGGATGACATCCACCGCATCGAGCTTGATAACGGGATCGTCGTGCTGGCCCGCGAGAACTTCACCAGCCCGTCGGTCGTCGTCGGCGGAACGGTGCGCGGCGGCGCGTTGCAGGTTCCACGTGATAAAGCGGGGTTGGCGGTCTTCCACAGTGCCCTGCTGACGCGCGGCACCAGCCGCCACACCTTCGACCAGCTTTACGAGGAGATCGAGAGCATCGGCGCAAGCCTGCACGTCGGCAGCGGCGGCCATACCTACAGCTTCGGCAGCAAGAGCCTGGCCGAAGATCTCCCCGTGATGCTCAACCTGCTGGCGGAGGTGCTCCGTGAGCCAACCTTCCCTGAAGAGCACATCGAGAAGGTGCGCGGCCAGCTTTTGACCGCGCTGCAGATGCGGGCGCACAACACGCGCAGCATGGCCGAGCTGACCTTCAACGAACTGGCCTACCCCGACCATCCGTACTCCATCGCCGCCGACGGCTACCTTGAGACGGTTTCTGCGATCACACGCGAGGAAATCACCGGCTTCCACCGGAACCTCGGCCCGCGCGGGGCGATTATCGTGGTCGTCGGCGCGGTCGAGGCCGGGAAAGCGGTCGAGATGGTCGGGACGGCCTTTGGTGACTGGCAGAACCCCGACCAGCCGGAGCCACCGCAGGCACCCCCGGCGGCGCGCCTCGCCGAGGCCCGTCACAAGTTCGTCCCGATCCCCGGTAAGACGCAAGCGGACATCGTGCTGGGCTATCCCGGCCCGGCGCGCAGCGCCCCCAATTACCAGGCGGCGCGCATGGCGAACAGCATCCTGGGCGTCTTTGGTCTGTACGGTCGCCTCGGCGACAACGTGCGCGAGGAGCAGGGCCTGGCGTATTACTCCTTCAGCCGCCTGTCGGGCGGCCTGGGACCCGGCCCCTGGCGCGTCGTGGCGGGCGTCGACCCGGACAACGTCGAGCGGGCCGTGACGAGCATCCGCCACGAGATCGGGCGCATGGTTGAGGAGCCGGTCACGCCGGAGGAAATGGCCGACAACAAGTCTTTCTTCAAAGGGCAGCTCCTGCTGGGGTTGGAGACCAACGAAGGTGTGGTCGCCGGCCTCAAGAATATCGAGTTGCACCAGCTTGGCCTGGATTACCTGCATCGCTATTGCGACATGATCGATGCGCTCAGGGCGGAAGACGTGCAAGCTGCGGCTCGCAGCTATCTCGACCCCGACACCGGTGCGTTGGCCGTGGCCGGGCCGGACCCTCAGAACTAGCGATGCTGCGCACGGGCGTGGACATCATCGAGGTAGCGCGCATCAGGCGGGCTGCGGAGCGGCACGGTGACCGCTTCTACGAGCGGTTTTTCACGCAGGCCGAGTGCGCCTACTGTGAGGGCCGCTATTGGGCGCTCGCGGCCCGGTTTGCCGCTAAAGAGGCGGTTGCGAAGGCGCTGGGCACCGGTATCGGTGATGTCCGCTGGGTGGATATTGAGGTGGTCAATGACGAAGGCGGTATGCCCGAACTACGGCTGCACGGCGCTGCCGCCGAGCGGGCCGCCGCGCTTGGCCTGACCGAGTGGTCGATCAGCCTGTCGCACACCGGCGAACTGGCGATTGCGTCCGTCGTTGCAATGGGCTGATCCCCGGAGCGAAAGGGGGGAAACGATGCGAAGCCGCAATGCCTGGTTGATCGCTTCGCTTGCGCTGCTGGCGGCCTGCTCGACAGCACCGGCGACCGCGCCTCTGGCTGCCCGTGAGGCTCCCGAAGCACCGGCGGGAGCGCCTACGTCGCTGCCCACCTGGACGCCCCCGCTGTCCCCGACGCCCATCCCATCCCCGACGCTGTCCCTGCCGGAGAGTCTGACCACAGAGGAGCTTCACCAGCGGCTTGACCCCTTTGCCGAAGCCGTCGAAGGCTGCGCTCTACCCTGCTACAATGGTCTGGTGGCGGGCGAGTCGAGCACGGGAGATGTCCTCCGATTCTACGGCGGACTGGGGATCGGCCTCTCCGATCTCATCCCCGGCGATTACCAGCAACTCGAGGGTGGTACAGGACACCTGAGGGCGTGGCTCACCAAAACCACCGATGTCCTCCAGGCCGAGGAGATGGGCCTCGCCCCGCCGGTGGTGGATATTTACCTTGAGAGCGATGTGGCACAGTACCTGTACGTCAAGTGGGATTACGCACCTCCCTACCTGACCCCGCTGCTCGTTCTGGTGAAGCTGGGCCAGCCGGATCGCATCGATGTGGGGCTGCTCCTTGCTCGCACGCCGCCTGCTTACATGCTGCAACTGGTCTACACAACCGACCGGGTGGGTTTCCTCTTCAGAGGAGAAACGTCCGGCGACGCAGCCCGGCGGCGGATTTGCATCGTGGACGGTCAGGTGGAGGCCACGTACTTCGGCGCGTTTGCGCCCCACGAGGTGCCGATGGAAGGGCTGGCGAACAGCGAATACCTGGTGCCTCTCGACGAAGCGACCGGTCTGTCCTATGACATGTTCGCCGCGCTGGTAAGCGCCGGTGAGTGTCTGGAGATCCCCGCCGAGCGGTGGGGTCTGTGGCAGGAACCCGGCCCATAGCGCCGGGGGTCACCCGGCCAGCCGTGCCAGCGCCCCCTCATACGCGCCAGCGCGTGGCGTCAGACTTCGTTGATGAAGGCGAATACCATCGGGCGGCGCTTGGTCTCGTTGTAGAAGAACTTGTCCAGCCCTCGCTCGATGCCGTTGCGCAGATCCTTAGATGTTTTCTGCCCGTTGCCGGTGAGCCGGTCGGCGATCACTTCCTGCGCCCCGGCCATCAACTCCTCGGCCTCACGCAGGTAGACGAACCCGCGCGAGACGATCTCCGGCTCTTCGAGCATCTCGTGCGTATCGCGGTCGAGGACCAGGCTGACGATCACAAAGCCGTCGCGGGCCAGCCTCTCACGCTCACGCATGACCGCCGGGCCGATGTCGCCAACGACCGAGCCATCGACGAAGACGTAGCCGCCCGGCACGCGCTCTCCGACGCTCATGCCCTCAGTAGTGAAGCTGAACACCGTGCCGTTCTCGCCAATGCCGATGTTCTCCGCGGGGATGCCGAGGCTCGCGGCCAGCTTGGCGTGCAGGTGCAGGTGGCGCAGCTCGCCGTGAACGGGCACAAAGTAGCGCGGCCTGACGAGATTGAGCAGCAGCTTCATCTCCTCCTGGGAGGCGTGGCCGGAGACGTGCACAGGGGCGATGGGATCGTAGATCACGTCCGCGCCGCGCTGGATCAGCCTGTTGATCGTGCGGTGGACCAATTCCTCGTTGCCGGGGATGGGATGCGCCGACAGGATGACGGTGTCGAGTGGCTGGATCTCCAGTTGTCTGTGACGCCCGACAGACAGCCGCCCCAAACCCGCCGACGGCTCACCCTGCGAACCGGTGGTCATGATGACCACCTGCTCAGGAGGCAGCCTGGCGGCCTGGCCGAGATCGACCAACATGTCGTCGGGGATGTCCAGGTAGCCGAGCTCACGGGCCATCTTGGTGTTTTCGATCATGCTGAAGCCCGTGATCACCAGCTTGCGTCCGTGCCGCTGTGCTGCGTTGGCCACCTGCTGGATGCGCGAGATCAGCGAGGCAAAGGTGGCGACGATGATACGCCCCTGCGCCTCCCGGAAAACCTGGTCAAGCCCCTCGTCGATGACCATCTCGGAGGGCGTCCAGCCGGGCACGTCGGCGTTGGTGCTGTCGGCCAGCAGCAGCAGCACTCCCCGGTCTGAGAACTCGGCCAGCTTGGCGAAGTCGGGGGGGCGGCCATCGACGGGTGTGTGATCGAATTTGTAATCGCCGGTGTGTACCACCAGCCCTAAGGGCGTGGTGATCCCCAGCCCGACGCTGTCGGGGATGCTGTGGCACACGTGGAAGAACTCGACGAGGAACGGCCCCATGCGTATATGATCGCCCGCGTGCACGGTCACCAGCCTGACCTGATCAACCAGACCGGCATCCTTCAATTTGACTTCGAGCAGACCGCGCGTCAGCGGCGTGGCATAAACGGGAGCCGTCACGCTGGACATCACGTGGTCAATTGCGCCGGTGTGATCCTCGTGTCCATGCGTGACGATCACCCCCCGGATGGTGTCCAGGCGATCCATGATGTACCCGAAATCGGGGATGATGTAATCGATCCCCAGCATATCGTTTTCGGGGAACATGATGCCCGTGTCGATGATGAGTGAGTCGTGGGACTCGTCGGTCTCGTACTCCACGATCATCATGTTTTTGCCGACCTCGCCCAATCCCCCCAGCGGGATCATGCGCAGGGTTCCAATGGGATATGTGCGGTCCTGGGTGTTCTTCTTGTCCGACCGCTTGCTTTTCTTGCTCACTTAACTGACCTCACTGACTATACCGGTAATCAAAAGGGGCCGAGCGTATCTGCATCAGCCCCCACCTTCTTCTGTTGAGATGCCCGATGGGGGGATCGTGGCCCATCAGTGTAGCCACAACCAGCGCCACCTGGCTCTCGATCACTTCCACCGTCACGCCACTTATCGATACATAGTTTAGCACAAAGCGCGTGCGCGGTAAATTGCCTTCGGATAAAAACCCCGCAGCAGGGAAGCTGTCTGGGCGAAAGGAGCGCCGCTGCCCTCGATTGACGCGGTGTCTGCCCCTCAGTACAATCCCTTAAGGCACCGGTGCAAGTTTTGGGGAACAGAAGATTGGCAATGGGTCGAAGTGAATGGGTAAGCCTGGGTGAGGCGGCAGCGATCCTGGGGGTGCACCCGGCGACCGTTCGTCACTGGGCTGACGACGGCGATCTGCCTTCGCGGCGCACACCAGGAGGACACAGGCGTTTCCGGCGGGCCGACCTGGAACAATGGGCCAGCGCCCGCAGCGGCAGCAAGGAAGTCGCCCCTGACGAGGCCCAACTCATGATGCAGAGTGCTCTTGGGCGCGCCCGGATGGAAGTCGCAGACGGGCAACTGGTGGGACAGGCCTGGTATGACCGTTTCGATGAGCAGACGCGCAAGCGGCATCGTGCATTAGGGCGGCGTCTGCTCGAGTTGCTGACCTCTTACCTGGCCGCCCCTGAAAGTCAAGCCCTGACGCTGGCCGAGGTGCGGCAGCTTGGCGCGGAGTACGTCCGCCTGTCACGTTCCCAGGGTCTCAGCCTGACCGACTCGGTGCAGGCCTTTCTCTTCTTCCGCGATCTGCTGACCGACAGCGTGATCCGGCTGGCCGAGGTGTTGAGCCTGCACAGCCCACCTGATTGGGGCGACCGTCTACGCCAGGTCAACCACATCACAGACGAGCTGCTGCTGGCACTGGTTGAAGGATACCAGCAGGCCGGGGAAGCGCCGCCGGAAGAGTGACAACAACGCCGGAAACACGCACGCGACGCTGCGTGAGAAACCAGAATACGGACGCGAGTTATGACAGGCGAGAGATAGGGATCACTGATGGAGAAACAATCAGAGCTTCTACAGGGAATGCTGGACATCCCCTTCATCCGGCGTATCAGGCGCAATCACGGGCTTGAGCACGCCACGATGCACCTGCTGTCGCAGCGGGTGCCGAATTTGCGGGTGGTCGGGCGCTCCGACGCCGGAGGGTTCTGGATCTACGGGCCTGTCCCGACCGAGGACGTGCGGGACTGTGCCACAGGCGCGCTGACCCGGATGCGCAACGGCGAGCACCACCTTGCCATTCATCCCAATTGCGGAACAAACCTGGTGACGATGGCCCTGCTCGGTGCCGGGGTGACGTTTCTGGCCCTGATCGGATCGGAGCGCAGGCGCTTCGGCAAGTTGCAGCGCCTGCCCCTGGTTGTCATCGGCCTGCTGATGGCCGCCGTTGCCGGGCAGCCACTGGGTCTGCAATTGCAGGAGCACGTCACCACGCTGGGCGACCCCGCCGATCTGGAGATCGTTGACATCCGTCGCATGGATCGCAGCGGCATGATCATGCACCGCATCCAAACCCGCTCAAGCTAGCGACTCCCCCGGCGAAAGGCTAAGCCTCCTTGTCCGACGACCTGACCGCGTTCTCACGGCTCGAGCTGCCGTATAAGAACCTCGTCCTGACCGGCTTTCTGGGCGTTGGGAAGACGACCATCGGGCGGCACATCGCGCGCCGGTTGGGTGTTGACTTCCTCGACGTGGACGAAGAGATCGAGCTGCGTGAGCTGATGAGCATTGCCAAGATACGTGAGTTGTACGGCGACTCGCGGCTGCGGTCGCTTGAGCACGAGTTTTGCAGCCGGGGCACGCTGATGCGCCGCTCGGTGATCGTGGCGTCGGGGGCCGCCCTGCTCGATGCGCGCAACTTCAACGCGTTGTCCGATACGGGGCTGGTGGTCGTCCTGGCCTGCGAGCTGGGCGAGGCTCTGCGGCGTCTGCACCTCGCCAACCGGCAGCAGTTCCGTGACCCGACGCTCCGCCGACGCATGTTGAGTCGTCTGCGCCGCGAGCGTCAGATCATCAACAGGCCGGATCTGCTACAGTTGGATACCACCCACCTGACGATTGAGCAGGAAAGCGAATTGCTGTACGGGTTGTGGTCGACAGGTGAGCCGAAGGGTGAGCACTTCCGGCATGGCCCTGCACCGCCTATCCGTTCTCCGCTTAAGGCTCCGGTGGGCCTGTCCGACCGGGGCGATGAAGATTGATCGGGTGGGGATGGCTGCCCAACGTGAGTTGTCAGGCCTCGGCATCAACCCCGATGACTTCCTCCAGGTTGGGGAAGAACTGGCGGGCAGTGCCTTCGATCCAGCCACGCAACGTGCTGGACGAGAGCGGGCACCCGACGCACGCGCCGCCCATCTCGACCTTGAGGGTCTTGCCGTCAAACGCCAGCAGTTTGACCCACCCACCGTGATACTGCTCGATGTAGGCGCTCAAAAACTCGATCAGGCCCTCCATCCGGGCCTGGTCGTCTGTGTCCTCCGCCGGGGTGTATTGTGGTAGATCGCTCATGTATACGCTCCTGGTAAAGTTTCTCCTGACGATTGGAGTATAATGGGTGCTCATCCGAGATTTCAAGCTAATGGTGCTCAGTGATGAACTCGGTTCTGGTGATCGGCGCACATCCCGACGACGAGACGATGCTGGTGGGCGGCACGCTGGCCCTGCTCAGCAGTCAGGGCATGCAGGTGCACATCCTGTGTGCGACGCGCGGCGAGGGCGGCGAGTCGGGTGAGCCGCCGGTGTGCAGGCGGAGCGAACTGGGCGCTGTGCGTGAGCGGGAGCTGCGCTGTGCCGCCGGGCAACTGGGCGCGGCCAGCGTCCGCCTGCTGGATTACGTCGATCCCGTCATTGGCCCCGACGAGGAGCTTTACCCCTTTGAGGCCGACTTCAGCACACTTGCCGTGCAGCTTCGGGCGGCGATCCGGGAAGTCGAGGCCGACGTGGTCATCACACAT
Organism: uncultured Anaerolineae bacterium; assembly: GCA_964603985.1. Classification (GTDB taxonomy): domain Bacteria; phylum Chloroflexota; class Anaerolineae; order Aggregatilineales; family UBA3940; genus CAZRXG01. Next base: position 35,955 of record CAZRXG010000028.1, read on the forward strand.
GGCCGCAACGGCGAGTACGGTCATCCCGCCCACCGGCTGCTGCACCGGGCGACGCGGGTGGCCGTCGAGCATTCGGCGCGCGATCTGTTGTTCTACACGTACGCGGCAACCGTGCCCGGCATCGAGGACCACATCTGGAACGAGAGCGATCTTGCACATCTGGCGCTGGACGTGCGGCCCTGGTTGGATGCCAAAGAGGCCGCTGCTCTGTGCCACGTCACCCAACAGGCGTTGTTCAAGCGGCGGCGCAAGGCCAAAACCGTGCGCGAGGTGCTGCGCACCGTCGAGAGCTTTCACCGTCACCTCCCGGTCGTGGAGACCGGTGTCCCACAGGACGCCTTCGCCGGGCTGCTGATGGCCGCCGGGGCGTGGATTCCGTCTATGCCGGGCGCGTAGGTAGAAGTACAGGTGTGCATGGCCCGCCGCCTCCTGCCGGTTAACCTGCTGTTGATAATGTTGGGCCTCGCCGCGTGTGACGTGGTGCGGGCTGCGGTGCCGTTCTCCTCGCCTACCCCGCCTCCCATCCCGACCGATATTCCGGTCGAGTTCACCACACCGGCGGTGCCCGCTGCGGCAGCTTCGCTCGGAGCTGTTGATAGGGACGCAACGCCCAGCCCGACGCCCTTCGTTCCCACTGCTCTCCAACTGACCGAGGCGGGTTGCTGCGACCAGCCCTTCTGGTCGCCGGATGGACGCCAGGTTCTTTTCATCGACCAGCCCGCGCCCACCTCCCCGATGGGCATCTATGGCGTCAGCATCAAGGGCGGTGGGCTGCACCTCGTCAACGAGCAGATCGGCCTGCCCAGCCCGGATGGTCGCTACCTGGCCTTTCTGAGCGACGAGGGCGAAACCCTCGTGCAGGATGTCGCAGGCGAGGCGCAGTGGGTGATCCCCAACGACGGACGGCGAGTCTTCTTCTCGCCCGGCAGCGTCCGGCTGGCCTGGGCCGATGTCGCCCGGTCGGACGACTTTGACCATCGCAAGATCGTCGTCAGCGTGTCAAACATCGATGGGGGCGACCCGCACGAGGTGATCACCCTCTTTGGCGATGGGATCGCAGGTTGGTTGGATGACGATCACCTTTTGCTGGTAGGCCGGGACCGGAAAAGCTCGCAGGATATAGCGCTCTTCAGCCTCTCGCTGACCGATGGCGCGCGCGTTGACCTGATACGCAACCAGCAGGTCTACTCAGCGCAGGTTGCGCCGGGGGGCGAATGGATCGTTTACACCATCACATCCAGTCCGACCAGCACAGAGAGCGGTGGGCTGTGGGTTATCAACGCCGACGGCTCCCAGCGCTACAAGCTGGATGTGGTTGGCGAGGCGCGGTGGCGCGACGGGTCGCACCTGTTGGTGATCCCCCTGGAACCCGACGCGCCCAGCAACCGCCTGTGGCAGTTCGACGTGCACACCGGCGCGGTCGAGCCGCTCACCGACCCGGCGCGGCTGGCCTTCCGCGTCCTGGGGGATGATTGGAGCGTCTCGCCCACCGGGGAGCACCTCGTCTTCCGCAATGCGGAGGATCAGGCACTGTGGCTGCTTACGCTGCCGCCGGTTGAGGTGGCCGGGGGTGGGTAGTTTTGGGCCGTCCGGCCCGCCGATCTTCCCTCTTTAAGCCCCTTTTGCCCCCTCCTGTCGCCTTCCGAACTTGTTACATAATTGTTAACCCCCATTTCTGAATATCCAGCGCGCCAAATACAAATAGTGTATAGTATTTACCGAAAGTAACGAGATTTGCTCATCAGTCTGTCTTATCCCGGGTACAGCCGATGGAACGTCGCTCGTCCAACTCCGAGCCGAATGACGTGGGCCCTGAGAACCTGCCGGTGGTAGACAACGACCTGGAGTCTGCACTTAGGCGGCGACACCAGCAGGTACGCTACGCCATCACCCCCGAATACATGCAAGTAGTGGTCACCCTCCCGCGCGGGCGAAATGTGCCGCTTACGGGTAATCACCGGACGGCCCCTCCAGGCTACACGCTTACCATCCCCAGATCTATGGCGGCCCAATTATCCGGCGATGCCATCGCCGATCTCCTCCAGCAGCTTGAGAGCAGCCTGGAGCCACGCGGCGGTGAGCAGATAAGCGCGTCGGTGGAGTCACTGGGGGACCAGAACCTGTGGGCACTGACCGCCGAACACGCAAACGGCAAGATCCAACAAGCCACTTATTCGATTGGCCCCGACGATCGGTGGGCGAATGTCCCCCAGGATGGGGAAGCGTGGGTCGTCATCGAGGAAGGGAAAGCCGAGCAGGAGGCCCTCGCCCCCGTCGATACAGAACAGGAGGAAACCAGGCCGCACGACGTTTTGCCTGATATGGCTCCGTCGCCATCGCCAGAGTGGGAATCGGCCCTGGTACTGGACGAGTTTCCCCTGCCTGAAGAGGAGCCTGAGGAAGTACCTGGTGCAGCACCTGAGGTGTCCAGAGCCAGGGTGGAGAAGCCTGCTGCCCGCAGGCGGCCTGTGCAGTCCAGGCGGCTGCTCATCGCCGGTCTGATAGCGATACCAGCACTGGTGCTGGTCGCCGCCCTGTCGAGGCTGCTGTTCGCTGCTCCCTCCCTGCCTGCAACAGAACCACCCCCATCTGCACGCCCAACACCGACTGCGCGCCTGACTCAGACGGTGTCCGTCGCCCAGCCTACGCAAATCCCCACACCGTCCGAAGTTTCACCAACCGAAGACCAGGAAGCAGCACCGGAGGAAGGGGCGCAACCTGACACCGCAGGTGAAGAGACCAGGCCGCAACTGGGGATCATCACGTATGTCGTTCAGGAGGCCGACACCCTCCCCGGCATCGCCGAGCGCTGGGGCCTAGACCCTCTTTCGATCCTGTGGTGCAACGAAAAGACCCTGCCCACCGTGCACATGCTGCATCCTGGCCTTGAGTTGTTCATCCCACCGGAGGACGGGGCCTGTGTGATCACCAGCGGAGAACGCACCCTGGCGCAGATCGCCCAGGCTTACGGCGTCTCTGCTCACGACATCATCGATTTCCCTCACAACGAACTCTACGGCATGGTACCCGACGATAAGCCCGAAGCGGACATCCTGATCTTCATCCCCGGCGGCGTCGGGAGGGCTCAGGAGAGCTACTGGATGCCGACCGAGACGACCAACCCTGAGTGCGGAAACAGGGTGGTCAATTACGCGCCGGGGCATCCCGGCTCGTGTGGAGAGGTGGAGTTTCCCAAGGAGCTGGCGGCGGCGGGGGAGTGGGTAAGCCCGCTGTACTTCTACTCCCACATCTCCCGGCGCTACAGCGATTGGCACCCCGGCACCGACATCGTTTCCTCTGCCGGCACCCCGATTTTCGCCGCCGACTCGGGCGTCGTGGTTTTTTCCGGCTGGCACAACTGGGGGTACGGCAATCTGGTGGTGATCGACCACGGCAACAACTGGGCGACTCTCTACGCCCACCTGAGCCTGATCTATGTCGGCTGCGGCGAGATTGTGAGCCAGGGCGACGTTATCGGCACGTTGGGGAATACGGGCAACAGCAGCGGTCCGCATCTGCACTACGAGATGCACCTGAGAGGAAGAGCGCTGGATCCTCAGATTCATGGGGGGCTGTAGCGTTGCTCATACTTGCGGGGTCGCAAATGACCATGTCCAGCGCGAAATTTTAGAATACTCTATAATGGCCTGTAGCAACCATACCGTTGTTACAGAATTAGTGAGGAGAGATGCTATGAGGAGCGAAATCATCCCTATCGACCTTGAGATGATCAGCAAGGGCCTGCGGTTGTCGCTTAAACTGTCCTACGACAAGGTGTACTGCGCAACCGGCCCCCGCCTGTTCAGGCTGATGGTCGTCCACGACGACAAATTCGTCACGTCGTGGCGGGCCGTTCACCAGTTTGACCTGCCCACCCAGATCTTCGACATTCCCTCTCACGTCGCCGACCTGTTGATCAGCGACACCGTCGCCAACCTCAGCGACCTGGGCCTGGCGGTGGGGGACGAGCGCATCCGGCTGCTGCTGGGCAGTGACGGTGAGGAAGCCGAGCTGAGCTGGCGGGCCGGTTCTCAGGCCATGAGCATGCCCGACGGCCTGGGCAAGATGGTGCGCCAGCCGAACCGCTCTGCTCAGATCCCCTACGGTGAACTGGACGAGGTTCTGGGCCGGGCCATGGATGAACTGACCCGCCTAGTTGACCCCGGCACCGAGCCGCCGCTGATCGTTGCGGTTGACTTCGCGCCGCTGCGGTTGTCCATCGCCGGTCACGATATGACGGTCGCCGACCTACAGCGCCGCTACTTCGACCTCCGCCGGTTCGTCCACTGCATGGACCTGTTGATCGGCGATACGGTCACCGTGGCAATCGAGGAGGACGGCGAGAGCACCATGCTGGTGCTCGACGGCGAGCACCAAAACTGGAAGGTACAGTGCTCACTGGTCTCCGTGAAGGAAGCCGAAGGCAAGCTCACATATAATAAGTCCGCCAACTCAGATGGGAAAGATGTGAGGAAGCTTCAGGAGACCCGCCTGCCAGTCCAGACCGCAGCGTCATCGGATGGGCGCCGCGAGGGCAAGTAGGTGGTTGTGCCCGCCGGGGCCGGAATAGAATAAGAACCTGTCAAACTCGGCACACGGGCAGATCCCCGCATCTGCCCGGAGGTGAACGCGTGGGTTCGCTCCCCAGGCTGACTCAGTCGATGAGCGCCCGGGCGTAGATGCCAAGATGATTGGCGACCGGGCGCTCTCGATAGGGTACGTGGTTGTGAATGGGTGCGTTCAGCACGCGTGGCTCGCCTGTGCTCCCTTCCACTACCAACGCCGTTGACCCACCGCCATCAAGGTTTAAGGCTGTATACCCGCCGTACTCGATCACGATCTCGATCAACTCCTGTGTCGATACCCCCGCACTGTAGTTTGGCTGCCGCCCGTCAATCACGAAGATCATCATCGTCCGGCCCTCGTCGTCGAGGGCTATGGCCGTTCTGGGGTGCAACCGCCGGTGGTAGGGATGGGACAGGTCGTCCATGTTGCACTTTCCCCCCGCGACGAGAATGTAGTTCCCTGAGATAGCGTTGAACACCGCTCCAGCAGGCTCGTCGAAGCCGGCCTGATTGTCCTCGGAGATATACAGCGTCGGGTATTTGGGATCGCCCTTCGAGTAAACTTCCCCCCGCGAGCTGGCAAATCCCAACACGTGTACCGGGTCACCAACGTGCGGATAATAGTCCACCAGGCTGATGTCGTGCCAGGGTTCGAAGAAATCCCCGTTGACGGCCACCTGGAGGTCAAACTCGTCCAGGAATTGGGAGGTCGTCCGCGCCCGCATCTGCTCCCCCTGCGTCGGCTCGCCCGGCGTGACCAGGAAGCCGATCCCAGGCGCGTCTAAATCGACCTCGACGACGTGAATGACGAGCGGGCGAGGCGTGCGGCGCACGTCCCGGATGTAAGTTACCCCCTCGAAAAGGACTTCTTCGACGCTGTCGGGCTGGGACGCATACGCAAGCGAGAGGGCGCGCGGCACAACCAACGGACCGACCAGGAACACCAGCACACCGATGGCGACAAGGTGAATCACCAGGATAAGTGTGCGCAGCCGACCGGTGGTCCGCTTCAGGAGCCAGAAACCGGCTACCGACAGCAGCAGGCTGATGGGGATAGCGTGGAGTGTCACAGCAGGCGTGGTTGCGAGCGACCGGGTTCGTCGGTTAGCGACCTGACGACGATCCGGTCGAGCCGTTCGGAGAGAATATCCCAATCGATGTGGCCAGGGGTGAGCGCTTCCGCGCCCTGCTCGATCAGGAGATCGCAGCCCGTGCCGCAGCCCGTGACGGCGAACACGGTCCGCCCCTGCTCGCGGGCGCGGCGGGCGGTGGTCATGCTGCCGCCGCCCGTTGCCGACTGCACGATGATCACCGCCCGGCTCAGGCCGCTGGCGATGCGGTTGCGGGCGATCAAGTTCTGCGCGCTGACCGTCGCCTCCGGGTGAACCTCGGCCAGAACCGCCCCACACTCCATAATAGCTTCCGCCAGGGGCGCGTTGCGCTGCGGGTAGATCGCCGCCAGGCCCGACCCCAGCACGGCCAGCGTGCGCCCCTCTGCCTCCAGTGCGCCCTGGTGGGCGGCGGTGTCAACCCCGATTGCCAGCCCGCTGACAATCGTCCAGCCTCGCCCGGCCAGCTCGTGGGCGAGTTTGTGGGCCAGCGTCACGCCGGGTTCGGTGGGTTTGCGCGTCCCAACGATGGCGACCGCGCGCGCGTCACCGGGAGATAGCTCGCCGCGCACGAAGAGAACAGGCGGCGCGTCGTCGCTGCACAGCAGGTTGGCCGGGTAAGCCGGGTCTTCCCACGTGATCACGCGGATGCCCATCTCCGCGAACCGGGCCAGATCGGCCTCGACGGCGGGCAGGTCGACCGCGGCGATGGCGGCAGCGGTCCGGGGGCCGACGCGTGGAACCTGCATTAGCTGGTCGGGCGTTGCCTGAAAGACAGCTTCCAGGCTGCCGAAGTGGGCCAGCAGGCGCGTCAGCATTTTGCCGCCCGCGTGGGCGGCGGTCACCAGTGCAACCCAGTGCACTTTGCTCATCCGGGCGCTTCTTTCAGGTTGAGGCTCAGGTAGATCACAGGTTCAGGAGCGTCCCCCAGATCGAGCATAACCCGCCGCCGGTCGCGAAACCCCAGCCGCCGGTAGAGCGCCAGCGCGTATGGGTTGGACACCGCCCCGCCGATCTCGACTTCTCGTGCTCCCTGCTCACGGGCGATGCCGATCAGCCTGCTTATCAGCGCCGTGCCGATGCCCTGCCCCCGCCACTGCTCGCCGATGATCAGGTCGCAGATCTCGTAGCGCGACCCGCAGCGCATCAACTGGCCGAACCCGACGACCTCCTTCCCGTGCCGGGCGACCAGCCCCCAGGCCCATCCTTTTTGGTGCTGGCGAATGAAGCTGGCAACGCGCTCCTGCACGATGCTCAACGGGGTTTCCGGCCAGCAGGCGCGCTGCAGGGCAGGCGCATCTGTTTCTTCGAGGGGACGTAAGTTCAGGTTGTTCATCTCAGACCAGCAGCATTGCGTCGCCGAAAGAGTAAAAGCGGTAGCCTTCCTGCCGGGCGACCTCGTAGGCATGCAGGATCGTCTCGCGCCCGGTGAAGGCGCTGACCAGCATCAGCAGCGTTGAGCGCGGCAGGTGAAAATTGGTGATCAGCACATCAACCGCCCGGAAGTGGTAGCCGGGCCGGATGAACAGATCGGTCGATTCGTCGATTGCCACGACCGGTCGCCAGGGGCACAGGTCACCCGCAGCGTAAGGGTCGTCCAGTCCGGCGCTGCGCAGGGCGGCTGTCTCCAGCACACGGACGCTGGTCGTGCCCACGGCGACGATCCGCCCGCCTGCCAGCTTGGCCTCGTTGACGATGCGGGCGTCGTCGCTGCCCAGGATGGCCCGTTCGCGGTGCATCCTGTGATCGGCGATCCGCTCGGTGGTGACCGGCTGGAACGTGTCCAGGCCGATGTGCAGCGTGCAGTGGGCCATCTGGATTCCCCTGCGGCGCAGCGCGATCAGCAGTTCGGGCGTGAAGTGCAGCCCCGCCGTCGGCGCAGCCGACGAGCCGGGATCGCGAGCGTAGACGGTCTGGTAGCGCTCCGGGTCGGCCAGCGGCTCATGAATGTAGGGCGGCAGCGGCACCTCGCCCAGCGCGTCGAGCAGAGGGGAAAGCGGCACGTCGAAGCGGATCACCCGCTCCGACCGTTCGCCCACGGCGATAACCTCGCCCTCTATCGTGGTGCCGTTGGAGCCGCCGAACGCCAGCCGGGTTCCCTCCCCGACGCGCCGACCCCCGATCAGCCCGCGCCAGGTGCGTTCGGCCTCGCGGCGCAGCAGCAGAAACTCGACGCGCCCGCCGGTCGGGACCTTTTTGCCGTGCAGCCGGGCCGGGATGACGCGCGTCTGGTTGAAGACCAGCACGTCGCCGGGGTGCAGGTAGTCGCCGATGTCGTGGAAACGGCGGTGCTCGATCGACCCGTCGGCCCGGTTGAGCACGAGCAGGCGCGAGGCGTCGCGCGGCTCGACCGGCGTCTGGGCGATCTGCTCCGGCGGCAGATGGTAATCAAAGTCGCTGGTTTTCATGCCTACCGCTTGAGCAGCCGTACAACCACGTTCAGCACGATGGTCAGGATGATGCTGAGCAGCAGCGAGCTGACGATGGGCACAAAGCACGTGAGACGCCCGTCGGGGCTTTGGTAGCGAATGTCGCCCGGCAGGTGGCCCAGCCGGTTCAGGAAAGGCACCTTGCCCAGCAGAAAGAGCAGTGCTCCCAGGGCTGCGATCCCCAGCCCAATGATGATCAGCCAGCGTGCCAGCGGTTCGGTGAAACGCTCCATTGGTCACCCTCAGAACAGACGGCGTTGTTCGGCCCGGTTGTCTTCGTAGCCCAGGTGCTCGTAGGCCAGGCCGGTCGCCACACGCCCGCGCGGAGTGCGTTCCAGGAAGCCAAGCTGGAGCAGATACGGCTCGTACACGTCCATGATCGTGTCGGCCTCCTCGCTGATCGACGCGGCGATGGTTTCCAGTCCGACCGGCCCGCCGCCGAACTTGGCGATGATGGTGTCCAGCACGCGGCGGTCGATGTCGTCCAGGCCAAGCTCGTCAATTGCCAGCAGGTCGGCTGCCTCGCATGTGACCTCGGCTGTGATCACGCCGTCGGCGCGCACCTGGGCGTAGTCCCGGACGCGCCGCAGCAGCCGCAGCGCGACACGCGGCGTGCCGCGCGCCCGGCGTGCGATCTCGGCGGCCCCACCAGCGTCAATCGGCACGTCGAGCAGCTTCGCCGCCCGGTTGGTGATCTTTTGCAGCGCCTCTTCGCCGTAGAAGTCCAGGCGGAACACGGCTCCGAAGCGGGCGCGCAGCGGGGCGGTCATCAGGGCGAGGCGGGTCGTCGCGCCGATGACGGTGTAGCGTGGGAGCTTCAGCCGGATGTTGCGCGCGGTCGGGCCTTTGCCGATCACGATGTCGAGCGCGTAGTCCTCCATGGCCGGGTAGAGCACCTCCTCGACGGCCCGGCCCAGCCGGTGCACCTCGTCGATGAAGAGGATGTCGCTCTTGCGCAGGTTGGTCAGGATGGCGGCCAGGTCGCCCGCCCGCTCGATGACCGGACCGGCCGTCACGCGGATATTGACGCCCATCTCGTAGGCCAGGACGTGGCTCAGGGAAGTCTTTCCCAGACCCGGCGGCCCGTAGAACAGGATGTGATCCAGCGCCTCGTTGCGGCCCTTGGCGGCCTCGATCAGGATGCGCAGGTTCTCGACCAGCGCTTCCTGCCCGTAGATGTCGTCCAATGAGCGGGGCCGCAGGGCGGCGTCGACGGTGCCCGATTCCTCCGGTTTTTTCTTCCCTGAGATAAGACGGTCGTCGTCCGGCATGGCGATCCCTTCAAACAAACGAGCTACAAGCACCTGCTGAGATTATAACGCATCGGGCTTTTTGTGCATCGAAACGGATCGCCAACCGGGCAGGCGACAGGCTATAATCCCCCCTGTAGCGACTGGAGAGGTCAGTTGGAACAATCACAGCAGCGATACCTGTATCTGGCAGTCTTCACCTCCGGGATGGTCACGCTGGGCATCGAGCTCAGCGCCTCGCGTTTGCTGGGCACGGTGTTCGGAACCAGCAACATCGTGTGGGCCAACATCATCGGCCTGATCCTGATCTACCTGACGGCGGGCTACTTCCTGGGGGGGCATCTGGCGGATCGCTCCCCGCATCCCACCACGTTTTACCGCGTCATCTGCTGGGGGGCGTTCACGGCGGGGTTGATCCCGGTCGTCGCGCGGCCCGTCCTGCACGCGGCGGCGCGGGCGGTGTTGAATATCAACGCGGCGGTGCTGGTCGGGTCGTTTGGCGTGATGCTGATCCTATTCTCGGTGCCCATCACCCTGCTGGGCACGGTTTCGCCGTTCGCCATCCGGCTGGCGATCCGGGATACCGACAGCGCGGGGCGCGTGTCGGGCCGGATGTACGCCATCTCGACGGTGGGTAGCATCCTGGGGACGTTCCTGCCGGTGCTGGTGCTGATCCCGCTGGTCGGCACAAACCTGACCTTCATCGTCTTCGCGCTGGTCTTGCTCGTGGTGGGGATCACCGGGCTGGCATTGATCGACCGGCGGAAGGCGCTCGTCTTCCTGTGGATGCCCCTGGTGCTGATTGGGTTGGCGATCTTCGCCCTGCCGGGGACCTTGCGCCCCCCACCGAGCGAGGCCAGTCTGCTCTACGAGGACGAGTCGGCCTACAATTACATCCAGGTGGCGCGCTGGGGCGAGGCGAACATCCTGCTGTTGAACGAAGGCCAGGGCATCCACTCGATGTACTATCCCGACTACCCCGATTACCTGCTGACCGGGGGCACGTGGGATTACTTCCTGGCCGCGCCCTTCTTCAACCGGCCGCCCTTCACCCCCGACGACGTGCACAGCATGGCGCTGATCGGGCTGGCGGGCGGGACCATTTCCAAGCAGTACACCGCCGTCTTCGGGCCGATCCCGGTTGACGGCATCGAGATCGACCCGGGCATCGTCCACGTTGGGCGTGAGTACTTCGGGATGAACGAAGAGAACGTCAACGTCATCGTTCAAGACGGTCGCTACGCGCTGGCCGTCAGCCCGAACACCTACGACGTGGTCGGCGTGGATGCCTACCGCCTGCCCTATGTCCCCTGGAACCTGGCGACGGTTGAGTTCTTCCAGGAGGTGCGCGATCACCTGAGCGAGCGCGGCGTGGTGGCGATCAACGTGGGGCGCACGGTCGACGACCGGCGGCTGATCGAGGCGTTCTCGGCGACGCTGGGAGCGGTTTACCCCTCGGTGCATGTCATCGACGTGCCGTATACCTGCAACAGCATCCTGGTCGCCACCGTCCAGCCCACCGAAGGGCAGAATCTGGCGGAAAACCTTGCGCTGCTGGACGACGACGTTCACCCGCTGCTGCCGCAGGTCCTCGCCTCGGCTTACGCGCAGTTACGCCCTACCCCGTCGGGCGGGGTGGTGTTTACCGACGACCGCGCCCCGACGGAGTTCATGACCGACCTGATCCTGATCAACTTCGTGCTGGGCGGGGGGAGCGAGCTTCCGTGCCAGTAGGGGAGAGCCAGATGGACACAACCCAAACCAATGACGAAAAACAACCCGCGCGCGGCCTGTCGCTGCCGGAGTGGCTGGTCACGATCATGCGCATTATCCTCGTCGCGGCGCTGCCCCTGGTGCTGGTGCTGCTCAACGCCCGGCTGGCGATGAGCAACGCCTTTTTGACGTGGGAGTACAACCGCCCCAATTTCCCCGATGACCCTTTCGGCTTCACAAAAGAAGAGCGCCTGGAGTACGCGCCGCTGGCGCTGGATTACCTGTTCAACGATGCGGGGATTGAGTTCCTGGGCGATCAAACCCTCTCCGATGGCTCGCCGCTCTACAACGAGCGCGAGTTATCCCACATGCTGGATGTGAAGAACGTCACCCAGGGGCTGCTGCGCTTTGGCTATGGCCTGGTCGGGGTTTATGCCCTGTGCGTCGTGCTGCTGGCCCTCAGCCCCGACGCCCGACCGGCGCTCTTCGATGGCCTCTTCTGGGGGAGTATTCTTACCGCTGCCCTGATCGTGCTGGGCCTGCTCGTCACCGCCACGTCGTTTAACTGGCTGTTCACGCAGTTCCACGCCCTCTTCTTCGAGGGCGACACCTGGATCTTCCCCACCTCCGACACGCTGATCCGCCTGTTCCCGATGCACTTCTGGATCGACGCCTTCGCGCTGGTGTTTGGCGGGACGCTCGTCGAGGCGCTGATTCTGGGCGGCGTGATGCGGTCCTTGAGGCGGCGCTGATCCGCCCGGCGATGGTAACAAAAACGTGGCAGTCCACCGACGCGAACCCCACACGGTCGATGGAGAAAAGCGAGATCGTCTACGAGGCGGGCTACCAGCCCACCCACGCGCCTTACGCCCCCGACGACGGCGAGTTTGCTCCGAAGGAAGAGCTGCCGGGTTAGGGCCACGCGGCTGGAGGCAGCGCCGGGTCACAAAGCCAAAGAGCCACCCTCCAACGGGGCGGCTCTTGTTCGTTCTTATGCTGCCGGTGCTTGACGGCCCTACGCGCCGTACTTCTCCAGGCGTTTGGCGTGTGCCAGGGCCAGCGGCATCAGGTCGGTGGCGGGAAACTGGCCCAGCGCGCCCTTCATGCATTCGCGCTCGCCGAACCCCGTCACGTAATCGCGCATGTGGGTGGCCGGTGCCCAGAGCAGAGTCGGAACCGGGTGCCACGAGTGTGACATGAGCTTGGCCGGTGTGGAGTGGTCGCCGGTGACGACCAGCACGTCGGGGCTTAAGTCCATCAGCATGGGCAGGGCCGCGTCGACCTGCTCGATGACGGCGGTCTTGGCGTCAAAGTTGCCATCCTCGCCCCGGCTGTCGGTGTACTTGATGTGCACGAAGAAGAAGTCGTACTCGTCCCAGATGTCCACCACGCGCTTAAATTCGTCCAGCGGCTCGTCGTGCGGGTCGGTGTCGATGATGTCCATGCCCACCAGCTTGCTGACACCCTTGTACATCGGGTAGACGGCGACGCAGGCCGGGGTGAGCCTGTAGACATCCTGGAACTTGGGCAGAGCCGGGTCGGTGGCGAACCCGCGCAGGGTGAGCATGTTGGCCGGGTGGTGACCCTTCAGCCGCTCGTGGGCCTGCTCGATGAACTGGTTGACCAGGTCGGCGGTGTGCTGCGCTTCGGCGCTGCTGACGGTCGGCTTGGCGGGCAGCGGCGGCACGCCGGTTGCCTGCGGGTCGGTGTCGTCAAGGTGGTAGTCAAGGCCCTCACCGCGCATTTGCAGGCAGAAGCGGTACTCCTTGACGACCTCGACGGTCAGTTCGACGCCGGGCAGCTTGATATCGCGTAGGCTTGCCACGGCTTCGGCCCCCTGCTCGGTCGGGATGCGCCCGGCCCGGCGGTCGGTGATCAGACCCTGCTCGTCAACCGTGCAGAAGTTCCCCCGTGCGGCCACGTCACCGGGCTGGAGGTCAAGCCCGATCCCCGCCGCCGAAAGCGCGCCGCGCCCCACCTCGTAGGTCAGCGGTTCGTAGCCGAACAGGGCCAGATGGGCCGGGCCGCTGCCGGGTGTGATCCCTCGCATGATGGGGATGGTGAAGCCGGTGCTCCCTTCGCGGGCCAGCCGGTCGAGGTTGGGGGTTGTGGCGGCCTCCAGCTCGGTTGGGCCTTCGTGCGTCAGGGGCAGGCCGCCCACGCCGTCCATCACCAGCAGCACGATCTTGCCGCCCTGGTCGGCGGCAAGTCGTTGCATCAGATCAAAGTTAGCCATTCTTGAAAAGCTCCTTGCGGGTTAGAATCTGTGCCTCACGTTGTTGGCGCTATGATGATACCCCATAAACCGTACCCGGCAATGGGAAGAGGAGCAGAACATGGGTTCGCTTGCTCTCGTTTCGCCACTCGCTTAAACTAAACCACACCGACCTGCGGCGTCATACGCGAGGGTTTTTATGATGGCTGACGAGCAGACAGAAGGCATCGCCCTGCCCTCCAACCGGGAGGATCAGACGGCGTCTCCGGGTGGGGTTCGAGTCTGGTGCCCGCCCGGCAGGCACGTCGAGCCGGGACAGCAGGGTGCCCCCTCCCCCCCGCCGACCGAGGAGCACAGAACGGACAATGTCATAGTGCGCACCTACTTCAGGCACAACTCCGGCGAAGACATCACCGGGTCTGGAACGATCTTCGACGATCCCGACCGTCACAGGCTGCTGGAGGAAGATGGGAAGGCCGGGGTGCAGCCGGTGAAGGCACCGCCTGCCAGGGGGGAGCGCTCGCCCGGCCTGGATGATACACAGACGCGCTCTTCGTCCAGGGGCCGGGCGGCTAAGGCCGAGACGCGGCCTCACCGACCCCCACCGGATAAGCGCAAGGACGAGAAAAAGACCGGATGCCGCTCCTCTACTCTGGGGTGGCTGCTCCTGGCACTGGCGCTGGTGGGCCTGGGCAGCGTGGCTGTTGTCTTCGCCCTGAGCGGCTTCGGAGTGGTGGAGATTCCCCTCATCGACCGGTACGTCGCGCCTCTGGTGTCGGGCCTGGGGGGGCGGGGCGAGGCTGCCGGGGGCGATCAGCCCACCGCGACCCCCACGACCGGCGGCCTGATCGAGGCAACGCAGAGGCCCTCCTTGACCGAAACCCCGCCCATAGGCGTCACCCTGCTGCCGACCGATCAGGCCACGCCCACGCCGGGAGCCACGTCTGTTCTGCCGACCCAGCCTCCTCCGAACGCGACGGCGATCCCGACCGCGCTGCCTGCCCCGACGCTCACGCCGCACATCGTGACTGATGGCGAGGACATCATCCAGGCAGGCGTGCCGATGGTTTACGTGGATGGGGGAAGCTTCGAGATGGGCAGCCAGGCCAGCAGCACACAGCGCCCGATCCACACTGTGACGCTCAGTCCCTACTATATCGACCGGCACGAAGTCACCAACGCGCAGTGGGCGGCCTGCGTGTCGGCGGGTGCCTGTCTCTCGCCCGCCTCGAAGAGCGCCTACGACGGCAGTCCGTACTACGGCGTCGACGCTTATGACGATTATCCCGTCATCTTCGTCAACTGGTACAACGCCGACGCCTACTGTCGCTGGCGCGGGGCGCGCCTCCCTACGGAGGCAGAGTGGGAGATGGCCGCGCGTTGGGACCCGGAGACAGGCGAGGTCACAGTCTACCCCTGGGGGGATGAGTGGGACCCCGCGCGGTTGAACTACTGTGATGCGGGCTGCGCGCTGGGCAGCTACGCCGATCCGGATTATGGTGACGGCTGGCCCCAGACGGCCCCGGTGGGCAGCTTCCCGGAGGGGGCCAGCGCGGTCGGGGCGCTGGATATGGCGGGCAACGTGGCCGAGTGGGTGGCCGACTGGTTCAGCATATCCTACTACGCGGTCTCACCGGGTGAGAACCCCACCGGCCCGGCCAGCGGTACGCTGCGGGTGGTGCGTGGTGGAGCGTGGGGAGTGGGCAGTCCTGCCCTGCTGACCAGCGCGACGCGCTCGCGGTTTGCCCCCACCTCCGAGGCAGCCGGGCTTGGCTTCCGCTGTGCGATCTCGGCTGACCGCGTTGATCGCTGAAGCGGCATGAGCAAAAAGGGCAAGACGCTGGCTATGCGTGTGCTGGAGGGACAGGGTATCCCCTACGAGGCTATCATCTTCCCGGACGCAATCCACGATGCTGTGGGAGTGGCCTTGCACGCCGGGCTGCCCCCGGAGAACGTGTACAAAACGCTGGTCGTCGAGGCGGATGACCCCGGCTTCAAGCCCATGTTGGTGATGGTCGCTGCGGATTCCCACCTCAACCTGAAGAAAGTCGCCCGCGCGGTCGGAGCCAAAAAGGTCCGCATGGCCCGGCACGCCGACGCCGAGCGTCTGACCGGGCTGAAGGTCGGGGGAATCTCGGCGCTGGCCCTGCTGAACAGAGGATTTGCCGTCTACCTGGACGAGCGGGCGGATTCGCTGGATTACGTCGTCGTGAGCGCGGGTCAACGCGGGCTTAATCTGCGTCTCAGCGTGGAAGGCCTGATCAGGGTGACGGGCGCGCAGTTGATTGACGCCGGAGATGATGCCTGATTGCACAGGCTTCTCCGCGATGTGATGGAAACCCATTTTACGCGCTTTGGGCTTTGGGGTACACTGTAGACCGGTGAGCCTAGGGTATTCTCAATCCTTTCAAACCTGTCTTTGCCAACCGGATATAACTTACCGGAGTTGTTGTTTGCTTGGCGGATGATGTTTCCGCGGCAAATCGGCTCGCATTGAAATATCTGGGCAGGGAGAACACCAGGAGGCCAAACATGCCCTTAGTCTTTTACGGCACCAAGTCGGTGACATTCAATGAAAAGGCTGGGGATCCGACCGTCCCGGCGGCGACCCCGGTACAGTGTCCCGCATGTGGACAACTGGCGGTCTTTGCCCCCAAGCGGGTCAAGCGATTCTGCCACATCTTCTGGATCCCGCTCATTCCGATCAGCGGCTTCCAGCACGTGCTGGAATGCCAGGCGTGCCACGCCAAGTTTGTGCGTACTCCAGAACAGAGCACGGATTGATGTGTTCGGGCCTGCCGACACAATTCAACAGTGCCTTCTTCAAACGTTATCTCGGCGGGCCGCTTCGTCCCATTCATCTGGCGCTGGTGCGCGGCTATTTCCGGTGGGTTCGCGTGGCCACGGTGGCACCAACGCTTGACGGCATCGAGGTGGAAGGCTGCGTCGTAGATGTGTGTGACTGCCGCCTCGCAGAGGGGACCTGTCTGGGGCGAATAGACGTGTGCTACAAGCTCGACCGTAAGGGTGATGCCCCCTACGACCAACGCGCGATGAGCGAGAGACTGTTCCAGGAGGGAAATGTACGGCTGTACGTCTTTACGGGCGGACACAAGTGGGAGCTGTGCCATTGTTGTTCGTGCTGCTGCCTGATATTCGCGCTCGTGAGGATAAGCGGCGAAATGTTCATTCACCCCAGCGGGCTGCGTCCAACCCGGACGGATAATGAATGTACGCATTGTGGAAGCTGTGCCGAGGCCTGCTTTTTGGGTGTGCGCGCTGTGGAAGGCGTAATCGATCCTGCAAGCTGTATCGGCTGTGGGGTGTGCGTGGCAGTTTGTCCGACAGGAGCATGGGAGATGCAGCCGGTCATGCCACCGCCGGTTCTCCCCCGTCCGCCGCGCTGGTGGGCCTATACCTTTGGTCTGTTGTATCTTGGTTATTTGAACGTCCTGGCGCTGCTGTACGCCGCATTCCCCGCGTAGGGGGTAATGCGACGCTTTGACAATTTAGGTGAAGGTGCGCCGGTCGCCCGGATGCGCGGCGCACAATGAGGGAAGACCGGTGAGAGTCCGGCGCTGTCCCGCAACGGTATGTGGATACCATCGCCGCCCCGGTGATGATCCCACCAGCCCGACACCTCGCCTTCACCGCAACTCGTGTACCACCTTCGTGGAAAGGGGCCGGGCGAGATGGTTTCATCGACCCGCCGTCCGGCGGGTTTTGAGTTGATGGGGCAGGTTTCCTTTCATTGTACGGCGCGAAGGAGTGAGATTGGCTATGTATCCCATTGTTCTGACCAGGTTCGAAGCCGCCCCGGTCGTTGTGGTGGGCGGTGGGGAGGTCGCCGAGCGCAAGGTGCGCGGCTTGCTGGAAGCCAGGGCGGCGGTGCGGCTGATCAGCCCGGAGGCCACGCCTCAGTTGCAAGCCTGGGCCGACGAGGGCCGCATTCACTGGGAGAAGCGTTTTTTCGAGACAAGCGACCTGCCCGGTGTTGCCCTGGTCTTCGCTGCCGCCGAGCAGCGACCGGTCAACATGCTGGTGGCCCGCGAGGCGGAGGCCACCGGCCTGCTGTGCAACGTCGCCGACGTGCCGGAGGAGGGGAGTTTCGACGTCCCGGTTGTCTACCGGGGGGAGGGGCTGGTGATTACGGTCAGTACCGGCGGCGAGGACTCCAGTCGGGCGCGGCGGGTGCGCGACCGGATCGCGAGATGGTTGGCGGACTCCGAAGAGGCGGGCGAGCGGTAAAGCCTGTCCGGTGGACGTATGAAGGGGTCGGCCTGGAAGACTAGCATTTCCTGAGAAGAGTAATGGCAAGAGCAGAGATTCAACCCGGAAACTGTGGTCACATCACCATCGTTGAAGCCAAAATGACCGGCGAGGGCCGCGTCTCGCTGTCAATTGAGAGCGAGTGCCAGGCCATCCAACGTCTGGCAGAGCACCTGACCGAGGTCGATCCCCGCCAGGAGATCTCGTTTCGGGGCGGGATGCCATCCGTGCTGGCGATGGCCGCCGAGTATTGCAGCCACGCCGCCTGCCCGGTCCCGGTCGGGATCATAAAGGCCGTCGAGGTTGCGGCGGGATTGGCGCTGCCGGGTGAGGTCACCATCAAGTTGACGAAGTAGTTATATTGGGGGAGCCATCGATCCCGGTGATTCCCTGTCTCACATTATGCCCAGGAGTGACATGTGCTGGAGCAAATCGTTTCGCAGATTCAGCCCCTCGACGAAGAGGCCGCAGCCGCGGCGCGTGCCCGTCAGGATACCCTGACCAAGCCGCCGGGCAGTCTGGGCCGTCTGGAGGAGTTGTCGGTGCAGCTGGCCGGGATCACCGGGCAGCCTATCCCCAGGATCGAGGACAAGGTCATCGTCACGATGGCAGGCGATCACGGCGTGGTCGCCGAGGGAGTGAGCGCCTTCCCGCAGGAGGTGACGCTCCAGATGGTGCGTAACTTCCTGAACGGCGGCGCGGCGATCAATGTGCTGGCCCGCCACATCGGCGCGCGGATTGTGATCGCCGACCTGGGCGTCGCAGCCGACCTTGAGCCGCATCCCGACCTGCTCGTCAGGAAGATCGCGCCCGGCACGGCCAACATCGCCGCCGGGCCTGCCATGACGCGCCGGCAGGCGATCCAGGCGGTCACAGCCGGGATCGAGATCGTCGAGGCCGAGATCGAGCGCGGGTTGGACATCGTCGGCACGGGCGACATGGGGATCGGCAACACGACGCCCTCAGCCGCCATTGCCGCCGCATTGACCGGTAAGCCTCCCTCCCAGATCGCCGGGCGCGGCACCGGCGTTGATGACGCCGGGTTGGCACGCAAGATCGCAGCCATCGAGCGCGCGCTTGAGGTAAACAACCCCGATCCGGGCGATGGGCTGGGTATACTGGCCGGGGTCGGCGGCTTCGAGATCGGCGGGCTGGCGGGCGTGATCCTGGGGGCCGCCGCCCACCGCAGGCCGGTCATGGTTGACGGGTTCATCTCGACGGCGGCGGCGATGATCGCCGTCAGCATCGCCCCGACGGCCCGCCCCTACCTCATCGCCGCGCACCGCTCGCAGGAGAGCGGGCACGGGATCATGCTGGACTGGCTGGGCCTGTCGCCGCTGGTCGATCTCGACCTCCGGCTGGGCGAGGGGACGGGCGCGGCGCTGGGCATCTCGCTGGCGGAGGCGGCCTGCAAGATCCTGGCCGGGATGGCGACCTTCGGTGAGGCAGGCGTGTCGGATGGGGCGTAGCCCGGTGGTGGAGCCGCGATGATCGCGCTGCTGGCCGCGCTGCAATTCCTGACCCTCTTCCCGCCGGTCGTGCGCCGCCCCTTCACGCCGGTAGAGCTGGGCCGCTCGGTCGGGTTTTTCCCGCCGGTCGGGCTGCTGCTGGGTGGGATCGTGCTGGGCCTGGATCACGGCTTGCGGCTGGTTTTTCCACCGGGTGTGGCCGCCGCGCTGGTGCTGGCCGCCTGGGTGACGCTCACCCGGGCGCTGCACCTCGATGGCTTCCTCGATGCCTGCGATGGCCTGTTTGGCGGGTTTACGCCGCAGGACCGGCTGCGCATCCTGCGCGACTCACGGGTGGGCGCGTTTGGCGTGGCCGGAGGGGTGCTGCTTCTGCTGACCAAGTACGCCGCGCTCGTCGCCCTGCCGGATCGCCTGTCCGGGCTGCTGCTTGCGCCGGTGCTGGGCCGGTGGGCGGTGGCGCTGGCGATAGTGGCTTTTCCTTATGCCCGCGAGCAGGGGCTTGGCCGCGCGATGAAGGATCACGCGACCTGGCGGCAAGTCGCGCTGGCGACCGTCGTCGCGCTGGTGGCCGCCGGATTGCTCGCGCGGTGGGCGGGCCTTGCGGCGCTGGCGCTCGCCGGGGCCGCGACCTGGCTTGGGGCGCGCTTCACGCTGGGCCGCATTCCGGGGCTGACGGGCGACATCTACGGGGCCATCTGCGAGGCGGTTGAGCTGCTGGTTTTGCTGTTCTTTACTGCGAGTGTCGCGTTGTAAAGCTTCACAAGGAGGCGGGCGGGATCGCCCTTATGGGAAAGCTGATTCTGGTGCTGGGCGGTGTGCGGAGTGGCAAAAGTACCTACGCCGAGCAGCGCGCCCGCGAACTCGGCGGCGACCGCGTGCTCTACGTGGCGACCGCCGAGACAAAAGACGAAGAGATGCGCCAACGCGTCGCGAAGCACCGGCAGAACAGGCCGGGAGCCTGGCGCACGCTGGAAGCCTCGCGCGATGTCGGCATGGCGATCCGGGCACAGGCCGCCGACGCCAGTGTGATCCTGGTTGACTGCCTGACCTTTCTGGTCGCCAACCGGCTGATAGAGGCCTCAGGCCCTTACGAGAATCCCTTCGATGATCCCACCACCGACCCCTTCGACAGGGCCATCGAAGCCGACATCGTCCGCGAGGTTGAGGCGCTGGCGGGCTGCGCGAAGGATCTGCCTGCCGACATGATCGTCGTCTCGAACGAAGTGGGGATGGGTGTGGTGCCCCCATACGAGCTGGGCCGGGCCTACCGCGATATATTGGGCCGGGCCAACCAGGAAATGGCCCGCCGCGCCGACGAGGTGGTTCTGCTGGTGGCGGGCATCCCGATGCAGGTCAGATAAAGTGGAGCGGTGCACATGAGCGACAAACCCCGGGAGCAGGCCAGAAAAGGACTTGTGATCGTCAACACCGGTCACGGTAAGGGTAAGACCACTGCCGCGCTGGGCATGTTGATGCGTGCCTGGGCGCGCGGTTGGCGCATCTGCATGATCCAGTTCCTCAAGCACGAGGGCGGCCAATGGAGCGAGGTCAAGGCCGCGCAGAAGATGGGCGGTATCGATTGGATCAAGACCGGCGATGGCTTCACCTGGACGTCGAAGGATATGGACGAGACGGTCGCCAGGGCGCTGCACGGCTGGGAAATCGCCAGGGAGAAGATCTCCGGCGGCGATTACGACATGGTGATCCTCGACGAGTTCACCTACCCGATGAAGTACGGCTGGATCGACGTACACGAAGTCATCGACTGGCTGAAGGCCAACAGGCCGGACGATCTGCACCTGATCATCACCGGGCGCGATGCGCCGCCTGAGCTGGTCGCGTACGCCGACCTGGTCACCGAGATGCTCAAGATCAAGCATCCCCACGACGAGGGTATCCGGGGACAAGCGGGGATCGAGTTTTGAGCGGTTGGGTTGGGTGAATGATGCATCTGCTTCTGGTTCGGCACGGCGAGACCGACTGGAACGTACAGCGGCGCTACCAGGGGAAAAAGGACGTTCCCCTGAACGATGCTGGCAGGCGGCAGGCGGCGCTGATTGCCCCCCGCCTGGCCCGATACACCATCGACGCGGCCTATGCCAGCGATCTCCGCCGCGCCTGGGAGACGGCGGCGATCATCAGCGGGGCACTCGGCACCG
Source organism: uncultured Anaerolineae bacterium (assembly GCA_964603985.1). GTDB lineage: Bacteria > Chloroflexota > Anaerolineae > Aggregatilineales > UBA3940 > CAZRXG01. The sequence continues at coordinate 57,133 of CAZRXG010000028.1, forward strand.
AGGTAAAGCCAGAGCCGCGCCTGCACGAGATCGGGTTCGGTGTGATCGAGGGCCTGACCTTCGACCAGGCGCAGGCACGCTACCCGGGCGTGATCCCGGCCTGGCTGTCCGGCGAGGATGTCGCCCCTGTCAGCGGGGAGTCGCGACACGACTTTGCTGCGAGGGTGGAGGCGTTCCTCGACGAGTTGAAGCAGGCCCATCGGGATGAGACGGTGCTGCTGGTCACCCACGGCGGGCCGATCCGGCAGATCCTCAGGCTGGCCCTGCACCTGCCGCCGGAGGGCCACTGGTATTTTCAGATCGACAACGCAAGCGTGTCTGAGTTGAGTCTGTACGATGAACGACCGGTGATCGTGCGCCTGAACGACGCCTACCACCTGAACGGGGTTCGCTCTTGACGGCCAGGGTTCTCATGGTACAGGGGACGATGTCCTCTGCTGGAAAAAGCCTGATCGTGACCGGCCTGTGCCGGATGTTCGCCCGGCGTGGGCTGCGGGTGGCACCCTTCAAAGCCCAGAACATGTCCAACAACGCCGCCGTCTGCCCCGATGGTGCCGAGATCGGGCGGGCGCAGTATACCCAGGCGTTGGCGTGCGGCATCGTGCCGACTGCTGCGATCAACCCGATCCTGCTCAAGCCGGAGGCCGACACCCGCTCACAGGTGGTCGTGATGGGGTGTGCGCGTTACACGCTGCCCGCGCGCACGTACTACGAGCACAAGGCGGAGCTGTGGCAGGTGGTCACCGAGGCGCTTGACGGCCTGCGCGCCGCATACGAGCTTGTGATCGTGGAGGGGGCCGGCAGCCCTGCCGAGCTGAACCTCAGGCAAGGCGATTTCGTCAACATGGCGGTGGCGAAGTACGCCCAGGCCCCCGTGCTGCTGGTCGGCGACATCGACCGGGGCGGGATCTTCGCCCAGTTGCTGGGCACGCTGTGGCTGCTTGAGCCGGATGAGCGCCGGTTGGTGAAGGGGCTGCTGGTCAACAAGTTTCGGGGCGACATCACCCTGTTCGCCGACGGCGTGCGTCTTCTCGAAGAGCGGGGCGGCGTGCCCGTGCTGGGTGTGATCCCCTACATGCATCACGCCATACCGGAGGAGGATGCCGTCGCCATCGAAGCCCAGAACTTCCGCCCGCTCCCCGCTGCCGGGATCGACATCGTCGTGATCCGCCTGCCGCGCATCTCCAACTTTGACGACTTTGACCCGCTCAAAGCAGAGCCGGGGGTCGGGGTGCGCTACGTCGATGTCCCCAACGACCTTGGCCAGCCGGATGCCGTTATCCTCCCCGGCACCAAGAGCACAATCGCCGACCTGACCTGGCTGCGCGAGCAGGGGCTTGACGCGGCAATCCGGCGATTCGCCCGGCAGGGTGGCGCGGTCGTCGGCATCTGCGGCGGCTACCAGATGCTTGGAGCGCGCATCCTCGATCCCGGCCACGTCGAGTCGCCCGTCGGCGAGGTGGATGGTCTCGACCTGCTGCCCATCGAGACGACGTTCGAGGGTGAGAAAGCCACCCACCAGGCGCAGGCCATCATCCGGGGAGATGCAGGCTGGTTATCCGCTCTATCGGGCCAGACCGTCGATGGGTATGAGATCCACATGGGGCGCACGCAGGGGGACGACGCAGCCCCCTGGCTGGAGATCACGCAGCGCAGCGACCAAGCCGTCACCGTCATGGATGGCGCGGTTGGCCCTGATGGCCGGGTGTGGGGATGCTATCTGCACGGCCTCTTTACGAACGATGGGCTGCGCAGGGCGTGGCTCTCTTCGCTGGGGTGGAGCGGCGACCGCCGTGCAGCGCCTGGCCTGGCCGATTTGGAAGCTGCCTTCGACCGGGTCGCCGACGAGATCGCTGCCGCGCTCGACCTGGAGCGGCTGGAGGCTGTTGTGGGCCTGTAGCGGCGCAGCAAAAAACCGCGCTACCTCCTCAGGGCGCGGCTCGGAACGTACATCCTCAGGTGGACCCAAAGGGGCTCGAACCCTTGACCTCCACAATGCCATTGTGGCGCTCTCCC
>CAZRXG010000029.1:0-43259 GCA_964603985.1 uncultured Anaerolineae bacterium
TCGCCCCCCACCTGGCCGCCCGCCCCGACCTGCTCGCCGACCTCGGCATGACCTGGGTCAAAGTCTACGACACCCCCCAGATCGCCGACTACCCCGCCCAACACGTGCTGTTCCGCGTGAACATCGACCCGGTTGACCTGGACGGCTGGGAGCGCGGCCTCTACGACCTGGCCCCGGAGCTGGCCCGGCGCGGCGCAGATGCCGTCGAGATCGGCAACGAGGCCAACCTGGCCGCCGAGTGGGGTGCTCCCCCCGACCCGGCCCGCTTCACCGACGCGCTGTGCCGTGCGTACCGCGCCTTCAAGCAGACCGCCCCGCAGATCATCGTCGTTTCCGGGGGACTGGCCCCCACCGACACCATGCCCGACGGGCGCTCGATCAACGACCTGGACTTCGCGCAGCGGGCGCTGGACGCGGGGGCAGGGGACTGCTTCGATGCGTGGGGCTACCACGCCTACGGCTTCGACCAGCCGCCCGAATCCGACCCCTTCGAGCACGAGATGAGCTTCCGGCGGGCCGAGCGGATGTACCGCCTGCTGGACGAACGCGGCCTGGGCGAGCGGGGGGTGTGGATCACCGAGTTTGGCTGGCTGCGCGACCCGCGCGAAGAGGGCGTCGATTGCAGCGGTGACGCGAACTTTGTAAACTTTGAGTGGATGGTTGTCTCACGGGAGGCGCAGGCGGTCTACACGGCGCGGGCGGTTGCCTACGCTGCGGATAACTGGTCGTGGGTCGGGCCGCTGTTCGTGTGGAATCTCAACTGGAACCTGTACGAGCCATCCTACGAGCCAACGTGCAGCCACCTGCGCTGGTATGGTATCCTAGACAGCAACGGCACGCCGTTACCGATCTTCAACGCCATGCGGCAGATCAAAGCGGACACGTCACCATGAGGCTTTCGCAAACGGCACGCACCACCATACGTCTGATCGGGGTCGGGATCGCCCTCACGCTGCTGCTGACGGCAGGTGAGCGGTCAACGGTCTCCGCGCAGCGGGCGCGCTCGCGGCACATCGGCTACGGGATCAGCGTCGCGCCGCACCTGCCTTCGCGCCCCGACCTGCTGGACGAGCTGGACATGGACTGGGTGAAGATTTACTCGACGTCCCAGCTCAGCGACTACCCCAACCAGCACGTGTTGTACCGGGTGGACGTGCCGCCCAACGCGGGCGACCTCGACTCGTGGGAGGAGGGGCTGTACGACCTGGCGCTGGAGCTTCAGGGGTACGGCGTGGCGGCGGTGGAGATCGGCAACGAGCCGAACCTGGCGGTTGAGTGGGGCGGCAAAACGCCGGACGCCCGGCAGTTCGCGGGCGCGCTGTGCCGGGGATACCAGGTTTTCAAAGAGGTCGCGCCGAACATCATCGTGGTGGCGGGTGGGCTGGCGTCGACGATCACGACGCCCGACCAGCGCGCGATCACCGACCTGAGCTTCGCGCAGGAGATGTTTAACGCGGGAGCGGGGCAATGCTTCGATGCGTGGGGATACCATCCCTACGGGTACAACCAGCCGCCCGAAGCCGACCCTAACCAGAGCGAACTGGTCTTCCGGCGCACCGAGCGCATGTACAACCTGCTGTGGAAGAACGGCATCCGTGACAAGCAGATCTGGATCACCGAGTTCGGGTGGGTGCGCGACCCGGAGGAGGGCGGGCTGGACTGCTCCGGCGACCCGGAGTTCGGGGATTTCGAGTGGATGAAGTTCCCGCGCGAGCTACAGGCGGCCTACACGGTGCGCGCCTTCGCGTTTGCGGAGCGGAACTGGCCGTGGGTGGGGCCGATGTTCCTGTGGAACCTCAACTGGAACGAGTATCCCGCCACGGACCTGCGGGTGTGCAGCCACATGCGCTGGTACGGCATCCTCGACGAGCACGGCCAACCGCTGCCGGTGTTCTACGCGGTCAAGCAGATGTCCAAATACACACCACACGAGTACCGCCCGACGGTGGGGGCGGTGATTCACGGGCTAACGCGCACGGCAGAGGCGGGCTGCGCCGGGGAGATGCACCTGGGGAGCTTCACGGTGCGCAACTCCGGCTACCCCGGCCACCTGGACGTGGAGATCGAAGCGGCCAACGGGCCGGGTCGCCCGGTGGTGTGGACCAGCACCAACGAGGCGATCAGCGGAACGGAGGTCGAGGTGTACGTCGACGCGACAGGGATTGAGCCGGGGCTGCACCTGATCGCGGTCAATCTGCGGGCGTTCGGCACGCGGCGGATGTCGAGTCACGTGGTGCGCGGCTGGCTGCTGATCCACTTCCCGACATCGCCGGAGTGCGTGGCGCGGTACGGAGGCTAGGATGCCATCGCCCGACCCCAAGACAGATGACGAAGATCGGAAAAAAGAGGATCGCAGCCACACCGACTCGATAGCCCGGCGGGACGTGCTGAAGGAGCTGACCGACTCGCAGCGCATGCGGCTGAAGCGGGAGCGCTCCGGCAAGAAGAAGAGCGACGATGCGCTCAACCTGAGCCAGCCCTCCGACACGCTGGCGCGGCTGGGCGCGACGTTCTCGGCGCTGGGCCGCCCCGACCACGCGGTCGAGTTCTACGAGCAGGCGCTGGAGGGCTACCGCACGAACAGCGACCAGGAGGGTGAGGCGTCGACGCTGGCGAGCATGGCGGCGGCGCTGTGGCAGCAGCGCGAGCCTGCCCGCGCAACCGCCGCGTACGAGCAGGCGGCGGCGCTCTACCGACTGCTGGGCAATCGCTCCGGGGAGGCGACGGCACTCAACTGCATCGGGCTGCTGCACGACCAGAACGGCGACCTGGAGGCCGCGCTGGGCTATTACGAGCAGGCGCTGGCGATCCTGTGGGACGCGGGCGACAAGAGCGGCGAGGCCGCCACGCTGGACGTGATCGGCATGGCGCAGCGGAGACTGGGGAACATCAAGGACGCGCTTGAGGCACACCGGCAGGCGCTCAAAATCCAGCAGGAGCAGGGTGACGTGGCAGGCGAGGCCAGCACCCGGCACGCGTTAGCGCTGGCCTACGAGGAGATGGGCCAGACCGAGCGGGCGGCGGCGTACTACGAATGGGCGCTGCGGCTGCGGCGTCAGATCAAGGACGAAGCGGGCGAGGCGATCACGTGCTACAACCTCTCGAAGCTGTACAAGCGGCTGGGCCACCTCAACGAGGCGGAGGAGCTGCTGGCGCGGACGGTCGCCATCGAGGAGCAGGCGAACCACCCCGATTACCCTAAGGATGAGGCCGAGTTGGCGGCGCTGCGGGCGCGGCGGCGGGGTGAGGAGCCAGGCTCGCGGGACGCGTCGCGGTGGCACCAGGAGCCGCCCATCCCAGGAGGCGGCATGATGGGGGAGTGAACGGTAACAGCCTCGACTTCTCTTCGATGGGCTGGCTTCAGTCCACGAATTACACGGATTACACAGATTTTCCTACACCTTTGTCCCACTCAGGATGTGCATTATACTAAGGCTGAGTTTCCTGTTTAGGTGCCGGATTAATGAGCTATGCCAGATCTGTTTCTCAGCTACTGTCGCGATGACCGCCTCGTGATGCACGTCCTGCGCGACAACCTGCGCAGCCTGGGCTTCAACGTCTGGATCGACGAGGAGCACCTGACCGTCGGCACGCCGGAGTGGCAGCACGCCATCGAAGAGGCCATAAAGCATGCCGGTGCGATGGTGGTCCTCCTCAGTCCCGGCGCTAAAGCCTCCCACTGGGTAAACAATGAGATTCTATATGCCCAGGCGCGCCGGAAACGCATCTTCCCGGTGCTGCTCGCGGGTGACAACCTTACTGCGATTCCGCTGTCCTTGCTATCGGCTCACTACGCCGACATGCGTGGCCGCGCCAGCTACGAAGACGAGTTCCGTAAGCTGGTGAAGGGATTGGCCGATCATTTCGGCATGACGGTTGCGGCGTTCCATCTGGACTTCTCAGGGGCGCGTATTCAGGTGCACGTGTACGGGAACGTCGAGGGGGGCAAAGTCCTCGTCGCAGGTCGTGACGTTGTAGAACAGACTGTAGTGTCCCCTCATGTCCCACCCCCACCGAAACCGGAACCACCTGCCCGCCAGCGCGAAACGCGCAAGCCCTTTGAGCCGGAGATGGTGCTCATTCCAGCCGGGCCGTTCCTGATGGGCAGCCCAAAAAGTGACAGGCTGCGCTTTGGTGACGAGCCAGAACAGTTCGAGCTTGACCTCGACTACGATTACGCCATCGGCAAATATCCGGTGACGGTGGGACAGTACCGGGTATTTGTGGATGCGGGTGGGTACGGCAATCGCAGTTACTGGACGGATGCCGGCTGGACACAGCGCAAATCGGATGGCCGGACACAGCCCCGCTATTGGGATGAGTTGCCCTGGATTGACTCGGACAATCTACCGGTGGTGGGCATCTCGTGGTACGAGGCATACGCCTACACGCGCTGGCTGGCCGAGGCCACCGGGCGGAACTACCGCCTGCCGACCGAAGCCGAGTGGGAGAAGGCCGCGCGCGGCGGGCTGCAAATCCCCGATGGCCACGGCGGCATGGAGAAAAACCCCAACCCGGCCCGAATCTGGCCGTGGGGAGATGAGGAGCCAACAAAGGAGTTGTGCAACTTCAAGCGCAATGTAGGGCAGACCAGCCCGGTGACCAGCCACGCAGCACAGGCTGAGTGCCAACCCTACGGTTTGTACGATATGGCGGGCAACGTCTGGGAGTGGTGCCTCTCGAAGTGGGCCGCCCCATTCACCCACCCGGAAGACAACGACCCGCAGGGGAACAGCCCCCGGGTGGTGCGGGGCGGCTCGTGGGGCGATGTCACGTACGGCGTCCGCGCCGCCTATCGTGACGGGTTCAACCCAGATGATTCGTGGGACAACGACGGTTTCCGCTGCGCCCTCTCTTACTGACTCTGGTTTCTGGGTTTCTGTTTTTCTGATCTTATCGCCAAAATGGGTGGGGGTATGCTGATCGGCGTCGGGTGAGCTTGTCGTGAGTCACGCGGCTCACCACACGGGCAACAGTACGTTGGGCGTATAGGTGGAGGATGGCTTCACCATTCTCCCTGGGAGTTAACCGATGCCGGATTTAGATCGAATCACCTTTGATCGCCAGATCATGAACGGACAGGCTTGTATCCGGGGAATGCGTATCCCTGTGTCGCTGATCGTCAATCTGGTGGCACACGGCAAACAGGCCGCCGACATCCTGGCCGAATACCCTGATCTGGAAGAGGAAGACATCCGGCAGGCATTGACCTATGCGGCCTGGCTGGCCCGCGAACAAGTGTACACTGGGAAATCGGTGTGAAGTTTTTCGCCAGGTGCCGAAGCAGCACACCAGACACGGGATCGAGCGCAAGATCGATAACGGTGAAAGAGGGGGAAGAGATGAGGCGCGAGTTGAAGGCCGTTATCGGCGTTTTTCTGCTCTTGCTTGTATCAGGATGCAGTGGGGAAGAGCAGATAACTGCGTCAGATGAGCAGGTGCAGATAACCGCAGCAAGTAATGTGGAACCGGAAGCCACCGTGCCAGGTGTTTCCATCACGGACACAATAGCCCCCCTTGCGCCCGGCAAAATCGGGCAGGTATGGGCGAATGATGGGGGTGACAAGGTCACACGGGATGAACTGCGGGCCACCAATGACCCGCTTTCGGTGGGCAACCTGGTTTGGGATGGCACAAAAATATCACTGTTTGGTGCACGTAACGAGGTCGTAGCCTTCAATCTGGTGCTCGAAGCACCTGAGCAGGACGCTACCGATGTTACGGTGACCTTCAACACGCTTGATGGGCCGGAGGGGGCGAGCATCAGCGCCAGGTCGGTCAGCGGTGATGATATCTTCAACTACGTGGGGCGCGACATCGAGCTGTTTTACGTCCGCTATCTCGAAATCAAGGGGCTGAGCACCGATCTGTTCTTTCACGGTTATGCTTACGACGAGCGGCACATCCCGGCGCGCTGCCGTCGCCCTTATAACGAAGAAGGTGAGGGCAGTGGGGGATGGGAGGATCGACCCTGCCATAACAAGCTCTACCCTGAAATCGCCGTACCTCTCACACTTGAAATGCCCTTCACCATTCCGGCGAGCACCAATCAGTCTATCTGGGGGGATATTTACATACCAGAAGATGCCCCGGCGGGCAGCTACTCCGGCCAGATCTCAGTGCTGGAGAACGGCACACTCACCTGGCAGATCCCCATCGAACTGCGGGTGTTTGACTTTGGATTGCCCGCTTTACCCAACGCCCGCACGATGTTGTACTACAGCCATGAAAACATCAATGACCGCTATCTGGGCGAGGCTAACGCCTATCCTGCGCCCGGCACCGATGTCTATGCACAGGCCCTGGTGTTAGCCAATCGCCACTTCCACCTGGCCCATCGCCACAAGATTTCGCTCATTGACGAGCATACGCCCCTCGAACGCATGGATGCGGATTGGGTCGACCGGCTGGCGGGAGAGCTATTCACACCTGCCCAGGGATACGCGGGTATTGGCGCCGGGGTGGGGAACAACGTTTATGCCATCGGAACTTATGGCAGTTGGCCCTGGCAGGGCGGTGGGCGAGATGAGATGTGGGCCAATACCGATGCCTGGGTCAATTGGTTTGAATCCCGGTCGTTTACAATGCCTACTGAGTACTTTCTTTACCTGATCGACGAGTCTGATGATTACGAGCAGGTCGAACGCTGGGCACAATGGATGGACGAGAACCCCGGCTCCGGTCAGCGTTTGATGTCGATGGCGACAATTGACCTTCCTATCGCAGCTACTTATGTACCGTCGCTCGATATCCCAGCCGCCTGGATGTCGGTTGGCCCGACCGCCATCTGGCAGGATGCCGCTGCGAGCTATGCCGCAAATCCTGACCAGAGATTGTTCTTCTACAACAGCAATCGACCTGCTACCGGCTCGTTTGCGATTGAAGATGAGGGGGTAGCCTTACGGGTACTCGCCTGGGCACAATACAAGATGAGGATCGACCGGTGGTTCTATTGGGAGTCAACGTATTACAACAACGACCAGGGGAACACCGGACAGACGAACGTCTTTCAACAGGCACAGACATACGGCGAACTCGACGACTGCTGCGACGACATATTTGGTGAGACAGGCTGGAACTACCTGAACGGTGATGGCGTGTTGTTCTATCCGGGAACCGATACACGCTACCCTGAGGACAGCTACGGGGTACAGGGCCCATTTGCCTCGCTGCGGTTAAAACATTGGCGGCGTGGTATTCAGGATGTGGATTACCTGGTGCTGGCTGCTGCGATTGATCCTGAACGCACCGCTCAACTTGTCTCCGACATGATACCCCGTGTTATGTGGGAGTACGGTGTGAGCGATCCGAGCGACCCAACCTGGGTGCTTACTGACATCAGTTGGTCGGTCAACCCGGACGTGTGGGAAACAGCGAGGATGGAGCTGGCCAACATCATAGAGGGTGCGTCTCCACAGTAATCCCGGACGATGCCACAGGCCGTCAGGCTGCCGATGGGATGGTGGGGGGGTGAGTCAAGAAGGGCGGCCTCAAGAACCGCCCCCCGGATAGCCAGCAGGAAGGGAACGAGAGTTTACAGCTTGAGCAGCGCCCGCACCGGGCCAGTCAGGATGACGCCAACCGACATCAGCAGCCCCGACAGCATGTGAAGCTGGATGGTCGCGCCGTTGGCCGGGGCGAGGCCGCGGTCGGCGTAGTGGCGGAACAGGATCGTGATCGCCTGCACCGCGATGGGCAGCGCGATCAGCATCAGCAGCGCGCCGACCGGGAACAATCCCGCCGCCACGCCGCCCACCAGCATCACAAACGCGCCCCCCACCATCAGCAGGTAGCCCCAGCGGGCGCGCCGCTTGCCCAGCACCACCACCAGATTGATCTTGCCGGTGGACTGATCGGCTTCGGCGTCGGGGAACTGGTTGATCCACAGCACAGCCGCGATCAGCAGCCCGATGGGCACCCCGACCAGGAAGTCCGTCCAGACGAGGTCGCCGGTCATGGCGAAGACCGTCCCGGCGGCCATCAGTGGGCCGAAGTTCAGCCCGACGAACAGCTCGCCCAGCCCCCGGCGGGCGGCCAGTCGTAGTGGGGGCGCGGTGTAGAAGTACACGCTGAACGCGCCGAACAGGCCGAACAGCAGGATGGTCGGGCCTTGCACCACCAATACCACGATCCCAACCGCCACAGCCACGCCCAGCACTGCCGAGGAGAAGCGGAACAGCCCCCGCTCGTCGATCAGCCCCAGCTCAATTGAGCGGCTGCCCCCGCAGAAGGGGCTGAAGTAATCGTTGTTGGCCGGGTCGGTGCCGCTCGTCCAGTCGAAGTAGTCGTTGAAAGTGTTGGCCGCGACGTGTAGCGCGGCGCCGCCCAGCAGCGCCAGCAGGAACATCGCCCAGGGGAACGGCGCAGCGCGTCCACTGGCGACCGCCCAGGCCGCGCCCAGCAGCACCGGGATCACGCTGGCCGTCAGGAAGGGCGCGCGGATGATCACCGCCCAGCGCATCAGGTGCGACCCGAAGGTCGCTTCGGGCATCACCTCATCGACCGGCACGTCGAGGCGCGGGGTCGTGACGATGCTGAAGCCTCCCGGCGCGCCGTCCCGGAGGGTGGGCGTGATGCGCACGTCGGCGGCGAAGGGCGTGCCGTCCTTGCGCCGGAACACCGACCGCCCCTCGAACGCGCCCCCCTCGATGGCCGTCTTCAGCCACCCGCCAAGCTGGCCGATGGCGATTGGCCCCGGCACCAGGAACGCGATGCGCTTCCTGCCGATCACCTCGCCGGACGCGTGGCCGAAGATCGCCTCGGCCCCCGCGTCGAAGCTCTGGATGCGGCCTTCCATATCACAGGTGACAATACCTTCTGGTTGGTTGTGTGCCATCTCTTGTGTTCCCCACTCTTCCTTATATTTCAGTCCGCAAATTACGCGGATTACACAGATTTACTTTCCTGCGCAACTCCTGATCAGTTTAGACTGCGCCCGGCGGGCCGGGGGCGATTATAGCATGGCTGCCCGGCTGCTTGCGAAAGGCGCGTAGTGAAGCCGAGCAAAGAAGCTGCACCTGTCACTCGGATAGATCCTTATAACTACGGAGGTGTCACCGTACCATATGGCCAAGTAGAACACGGCTGACAGGGATTCGTGTCACAGTAAGTCATTGCAGAAATAAATTCCGGCTCCTGTGTGATACCTATTTGTGCCAGCTCTGCCAGGAGGATTTCTTCGGAGGGGAAGAGATGCTCGGATTGAGCTTGATCAAGATTTACCATAAACCAATATCCTGAATCCTCTTCTCCTACAACGTAATTGTCAACGATTGCAAGCTGAATGATTCCAGACACAGGCCAACGGATGCTATCTTGCTCGATGCTAAACTCTTCCAACTCAGCAAAAAATGTGCCATCTTGACGTTCGACGAAGTCGAGTTTATAGCTGTCTGATAAAAATGCTTCCTGACACTCAACGATTACACGTGCTTCGGCACTCCGGCGAGCAAGGTAGTTGCATCCCCATATACCGAACACAATGAGCAGGAAACTCAGGCCACCTACAACCGTCAAGATTATAGGACCAACAGAGGATTCTTGTTTCTGCACTCCTGTCTCATCGTTCTGAGTCTTGGTACGGGAAGCGAGCAACCACACCCCACGGCCACATGCAGTCAGGGATGCAACCAGCAGGATACCCAAGCAACAGTATCGAAGGACTGCAATTAACAGGAAGCTAACCAACCAATATTCCACGCAGCGGACTCCCTGCTTTTTGAAAGGACAAAACCCTATGTTGGTAAGCGCCGCAGCGTCGCCAGCCTTTACAGTGATCTATGCCGGGTGCAGGGTGAGCCGGATAAGCCCACCACCGAAGGCCCCTTCACGCCACGGCGAGCGGCGTGCGCGAGCGGTCGAGCAGGCTGTAGAACGCAGACCGCGAAACCGGCGGCGGCGAGGCCGGTATGCCCTGCCGCATGTAGAACAGAGCGTAGCTGCGCAGCATCCCGAACACACGCTCCAACCCGGCCCGGTCGACGCGTCCAGCGCCCTGGTCGGTCTCGATCACCCATAGACCATCGCCGTTTTCGGACGGGAACAACTTTACTTCAAGCCCTTCTACCCCGATAATCATGTACCACTCCTGAAAGCCTATAGAGTAACTACATTACCGTTCCAATAGGAAATACGTACCAGAGCGTGGTTTTGTTGCTGCGGCGGCAGCGTTCTCCGAAAAGCTGCTGACAGGATTATGCGTTCCGGCGGCACCGGTTGTAGACTATACGCAATTCGGCAGCCACACACAAAGGAGAAACGTGATGCACATCGAGAACAGCGCCTTCCTGATCACGGGCGGCAGCTCCGGGCTGGGCGCGGCGTGCGCTGAACAGCTTGTCAGGGCGGGCGGCAACGTGGTGCTCGTCGACATCAAAGCCACCAAGGGTTACGCGCTGGCCGGGAAACTTGGCGCAAACGCCCGCTTTGTCCACGCCGACGTGACCGACGAGGCCGCCGTGAGCGGAGCCGTCGATGAGGCGAAGTCGGCCTTCGGCAGTCTTCAGGGGTTGGTCAACTGCGCGGGCATCGTGCACGGGGCCAAGGTGCTCGGCAAGCGCGGCCCGCACGACCTCGGCGCCTTCACCCGCGTGGTCACCATCAACCTGGTCGGCACGTTCAACGTGATCCGGCTGGCGGCGGCGGCCATCGCCGAAAGCGAGCCGGACGCCGAAGGCGAGCGAGGTGTCATCGTCAGCACCGCGTCGATTGCGGCCTTCGATGGCCAGATCGGGCAGGCCGCCTATTCGGCCTCGAAGGCGGGCATCGCCGGGATGACGCTACCCATCGCCCGCGAGTTAGCGCAACACGGCATCCGGGTCGTCACCATCGCGCCGGGCATCTTCGACACGCCGATGATGGCCAGTCTGCCGGAGCAGGTCAGGGAGTCGCTGGCGGAGCAGGTGCCGTTCCCGCCGCGCCTGGGCCGCCCCTCGGAGTTCGCTGCGCTGGTGCGCCACATCGTCGAGAACCGCATGATCAACGGGGAGGTGATCCGCCTGGACGGCGCGATCCGCATGGCCCCACGCTGAGGGACTGCCAGCATTTCGTGGATCAACTGACGTAAAGACCGACCGGCTCTACACGTTGGGGCCGGTCGATCCTGTTGTGGCCGGTTCGCCTGAGGACCGCTACCTCATCTCCCTCTTCAAGACCTCGATCTGCCGGTCCAGCTCGACGATCATCTGCAACAGAATCCGCTCCTGGACCTGCAGCCGCTCCCACTCGGCGATCAGCTCCTTGAACTCGGCGATGCCGGTCTTGAAGGCTTCGTCCAGCTCGCGGTAGACTTCTGTGCGCCGGGCGTCGCTCAGGTCGCCCCGCTCAAGCTCGTCAAGGTGCTCCTGGATCTGCGCGTCAAGCTGGGGCGTGTACGCCTCGATGGACCGCCGGGTTGACCGGATGGCCTCCTGGATCGCGTCCAGGTCGGCCAGCGTCCGGTTGTGCTTGATCCCCAGTTCGGCCAGACGTTCTGCCCTGTCGTTGTCGGCCATGCTTCGCGGTACCCTCCACCAGATGGACATTCGCCCGGTTATTCTAGCCCAAAGCCAAACGGGGGTAAAATAGGAGCGTCCTTCCTGCGCGGCAGGCACAGCGTCGCGCACATAGATTAAGGAGAAACCTGTGAAACGCGTTATCGTCGCCCTGCTGGCCGCCCTGCTGGTCACTGCCTGCGGGCCGAAGGAATCCGACATCGCCAGCATCGAGGAGCGGTATCCAGGGAAGACCGTTCAGGAAACCGGCAGCGGATTGAAGTACATCGTCCTCGCCGAGGGCAGCGGCCCAATCCCCCAACCCGGCGACAGGGTGCAGGTGCACTACACCGGCACGCTGGAAGACGGCACCCAGTTCGACAGCTCCTACGCCCGGGACGAACCCTTCGAGTTCGTGCTGGGGGCCGGAGGGGTGATCAACGGTTGGGAGGAGGGCATCGCACTGATGAAGGTCGGCGGGCGGTCGGCGCTCATCATCCCGCCCGAGCTGGCCTACGGCGAGCGCGGCGCCGCGGGCGTCATCCCGCCCAACGCCACGCTCTACTTCGAGGTCGAGTTGGTCAGCATCGTCGAATAGCGCGCCGGTATGGGACGCTTCTTTACTCCCTTTTCCCCCGGCGCTCGAAGCGCCGGGCTACTTCGCGAAGCGCACTGCCAAGCCCACCCCCTCCCATCTGCGCGCGGCGCAGATTCGCCCTCCCCCGTAGCAACAGGGGAGGGCAAGGCGGGTGGCAGTACACCCCCGCACCCCTCCCCCACATTCCGCGCCCCGACGGCGCTGGGGGGAGGGGGCAGCCAAGCAGCCAGGCAGCCGAACGAACCGACATTCCCATCATGGCCGGATTAAATACTCAAGATGCATCTGGTCGTCCCTCGCCCGGTGGCGCGCGGTGAGGATGCTCACGATCACAACGGCGGTCCTCACCGCTTACGGTTCCTCATCTCAGGTTGATCGTCTCAACTACTGGGTAAACCCGTTCGGACACTCACCCCCAGGTTAGAACACAACCGCAGAGGTTACAATCTCAAAACAATACGGCGGCTTATGATATAATGAAAAATGTGTGAGGGTTCTGTCGCATCCGTTTTTTGTTCCACAACGACTGTCTTTTCTCTATTCAACCTCCGGCTTCGCCGGAGAAGCTGCTTAACAAGGAGTATCGTTAGCCGTATGGGTTTTAGGAAGTGGGGAACCGACTCGTGGCTGTACAGGAAGAAGGGAAGGTCTACGGGGCCTCTCCCGACGAAAGGATCGCCATAGGGCTGATCACCCGCAGGCTGGATAACCCTGCGACGCTGTTGGACTTTCTGAACAATGCCCGCCAGTGTGGGCACCACATCGACCGGTTAATCGTGGCCTACTCTCACGGGGTGGACGAGAAGGCCGTCAGGATTCTCAAACGAGAGATCGACGTGGACGTGCTGTGCGCGCACGGCGACGCCCGCCTCAAGAACCGCCTCCTGGTCGCCGGGATGGAACCGGACGAGGTGAAGGACCTGCTGAACGTGCCGAGCTGGGGCGAGCACCGCGAAGTGCCCTACGGGGCGTACCGCAACACGGTGCTCACTCAGGCACTGGTGGACGGGGTGGATTATCTGCTGTTCGTCGACAGCGACATGGAGCCGCGCGTGCTGACCGCATACGTCGAGGGGCAGTCCACCTGGCAGGAGGTGGACTTTGTGAGCAGCCACCTCGACTACCTGACAATGCCCGACGTGGCGGCGACGACGAGCGATTATTCCGGCTACTACATCATCCCACCGATGGGCTTTGAGGGGCTGAAGGCTCTGTTGAGCGGCCTGCGTAAGGACATGGCATATGCTTACATGGCCGCGTGCGAGGAGCACGGCTGCCTGAACTTCGGCCCGGAGACGCCCGATCCGCCCATCCCAACCGACAAGGTGCTGGGCGGCAATCTGGGCCTCAGCCTGGATCGGCCCCGGCGACTGGCTCCCTTCTTTTCGACAACGTACGCCACCAACGGACGGTGCATCCTGGGGCGCGGTGAGGACACGCTGCTGGGGCAGGCCGTGCACGAGGGGCAAGGGTTGGCGCTGGACATCGACCTGCGCATCTTCCACGACACCTACGACGACTTCCCACGCACGCCGGACATGGACCGCCAGGAGATCCGCGACCGCTTCCACCGGGCGTGCCTGGGCTGGATCGGGCGCAACCCGTTCCTGACCTGGTTCCTGGAAAGTTCCGGGCGGCTGGGCACCAACTTCGAAACCGCGATAGCCCGTCAGCGGGAGGGACTGAGCGTCGGGGGGCCGTGCGCCGCCCGCGCGCTGGGCGACGAGCGCTTCGAGTGCCTGCCGTCGGCGCTGGACGCGTCGCTGGCGAAGCTGCCGGAGATGATCGAGCGCTACGAGCGCCTGATGAACGGCTGGGCGGCACTGCTCGACGCGTTGGGGTGGGTATCGGAAGGCACGCCGGTCGGGGAAGAGGGCAGCCAACTGCCGTCGGTAGCTTAGGGAGAGCGGTTTGTGGTAAGATTCAGCCGGAATCCGGACAGGCCCGGCTGAGAAAGGAGAAGGTGGCCTTTCTGCGCTGTTGACCGGCCTGACAGCAGGTTCTTACCGGCCATTCCTGAACACACCGCCGCGAAGACACTTCGCGGCTCCGACAACCAGACACAACACAAACTCGCACACGGGACCGGATAACAGTGCTATACCGCCACGAACCACTGATGAAAGCAGTCATGACCATCCCCAGTTATTGGGGACGCGACTCGACAGCCGACTGGCAGCCCGGCGACGCCGTCTACGATCATCCGACGGCGCTCGACCAGGAGGACACGCTCAGCAAAACGCTGGAGTCGCTGCACCTCCTGGAAGACAGGGACTTCACGCTGGTGGTGCTCGCCTGCGCGACCGCGCCTGACATCGAGGAGGCGGTCGAGGCGCGGGTCAACGAGATTGTGCGGGCCGCCGCGCCGCCGGTCGAGACGTACGTGGTCTCGCACTCGCACCTGCACGCGCTTCACCGCGAACTAGAGGCCGCCGGGCGGGGCGAGTTGACCGGTGTGATCTCGCTGACCGGCTATTCGAACATCCGCAACATGTGCATGTTCGTGCCCTACGTGCTGGGCGCGGACATGGCGGTGCTGATCGACGACGACGAGTACTTCGACGACCCGGCGTTCATGACCAAGGCGCGCGAGTTCATCGGCAGCCGCTTCATGGGGCAGACCATCGACGGGGTGGCGGGGTACTACGTCAACGCCAGGGGCACCTACTACGACGACGTACCGGAAGAGATTCACTGGATGACGTACTGGGATCGCTTCGGCAGCAAGCGCGAGGCGTTCGACACGATCATCCCCGGCGAGCCGCGCCTCAAGCTGACGCCCTTCGCCTTTGGCGGCTGCATGGTGATCCACCGCGCGCTGATGCGGACGGTGCCCTTCGACCCGCGCATCACGCGCGGCGAGGACACCGACTACGTGTTGAACGCGCGCATATTCGGCTTCAACTTCTTCCTCGACAACCAGCTTTACGTCCAGCACCGCCCGCCGCCGAAGACGCATCCCACCTGGCAGCGCTTCCGGGAGGACATCTACCGCCTGCTGTACACCAAAGCCAAGATCGACGGGCAGCAGGCACAGCCTCACGAGGAGGATGTCGACGGCTACAAGCCGCGCGTCAACATGACCATCGTCAGCGCCGAGGACTTCGACCCCTACCCCGGCGAGTTCCTCAAGGACACGCTTGAGGACAAGATCCTCAAGACCAACCTGATCCTGGCGCTGGACTACCTGGCCGACGACCGGGTGGACGATGCCAAGGAGACGATCCGCAACATCTGGCTGGCGAAAACTAAAGCCATCCCGCAGGATAACCCCTTCGAGGGATACCTGGCCTTCCAACGCCGCTGGCGCTCGCTGCGCAAGCTGGCGGGCGGTGATCTGCAGGATGCGTTCGAGGAGATCATCCGGCGCGGGTACGTCTATCGCGAGGAAGAGCAGCAGATCCGGGAGGCGCAGCGGGCGGAGTTCGAGCGCATTGCGATAGAGATGGGCTTCCCCTCGCTGGACGACATCCCCTTCTTGAGAGGACTGACGCCGGAACAGATCGAGGTGCTGCGCTCGATCAGCAGGCGCGAGTTCTTCCTCAAGGGCGACGTGATCCTGGAGGAAGGCTCGCAGCAGCACAAGCTATACCTGATCACGAAAGGGCTGGCGCGCATCACGCTGACCAATGGGTCGGAGCAGGAGACAACGCTGATCGACGTGGGCGAGGGCGAGGTGCTGGGCGAGGTATCGCTGATCATCGACGCGCCGCACTCGGCGACGGTCACGGCGCTGGAGCCGACCGAGGTGATCACGCTCGACCGGGACGACCTGCTCGAACTGATGGGACAGTCGCCCGACCTGGCCGCGCGGCTGTGGCAGCGCTTCGCGCACGCGCTGGCGACGCGCCTGCGCAACTCGAACGACCGCTACCTGACATCGGCACGCGAGGAGTACGACGTGGCCGACGACCTGCTGGGCACCGGCCCGCTCGGCGAGGAGTAGCGATTCGGGCCGCAGACTGCACGATCACACAGGGGGACGGGTCCCAGACTCGTCCCCCTATAGTTTTGCTCAGAATTTACACAGTTGGGAGGCTGGCGTCTCGCGGGTCGATGGGTTTCAGTCCGTAAATTGCGCGGATTACACAGATTTTCTACACCTTTGTCCCACTGTGGCACGGTTGGAGGCGCTCAACTGCATAACTCCTACTCTTTCTTCGGTCAAATGTCACTTGCTTTTCAAGGCAGGCGCGTTACAATCGCGCGGGGCGTTCCGCACAACCTGACTGTGCCGCACCTGCCCACAGCAGCGGCGGACAAATGGGGACAGACAGACGCCACCACCGGCTGACCAGGTTGATCGGTGACCGGAAGCGATATGAGCCTTATCCCGTGAGAAGATAGAGATACATTACGGAGGTAATCTGGAAATGGTTAAAGTCATGGCGCCAACCCGCACGGTTGACGAAATTATGAGCTGGTACGCGGGCCAGAATCCCGGCGTGCTGACCAACCTGTACCGCCTGCTGACGCATGGCCGGTTGGGGGGGACCGGCAAGCTGGTGATCCTGCCGGTTGACCAGGGGTTCGAGCACGGCCCCGGGCGCAGCTTCGGGCCGAACCCGGCGGGGTACGACCCACATTATCACTTCAAGCTGGCCATCGAGTCGAGGTGCAGCGCTTACGCGGCCCCGCTGGGATCGCTTGAGGCGGGCGCTGTCGAATTCGCCGGGCAGGTGCCGCTGATCCTGAAGCTGAACAGCCACGACGTGCTGTACAACGAGACCAACCCGATCGGAGCACAGACGGCGTCGGTGAAGGACGCGCTGCGGCTGGGCTGCATCGCTGTGGGCTACACCATTTACCCCGGCACCGAACTGCGCCGCAACCTGTACGAGCAACTGCGCGCCATCGCCGAGGAGGCCAAGGAAGCCGGGCTGCTGGTCGTGGTGTGGGCATACCCGCGCGGCAGCGACCTGAAGAAGGAAGACGAGACGGCCATCGACGTGGTGGCCTACGCGGCTCAAATCGCCGCGCAGATGGGCGCGCACCTGATCAAGGTCAAGCTGCCCAGCGCCCACATCGCACAGGACGCGGCCCGCAAGGTCTACGAGAAGTACAACATCCCGGTTGACACGCTGGCCGACCGCGTGGCGCACCTCGTCCAGAGCTCGTTTGACGGGCGGCGGATCATCATCAACTCCGGCGGGGCCGCCAAGGATGATGAAGCCGTGTTCGACGAGATCCGCGCCATCCGCGACGGCGGCGGCTTCGGCTCGATCATCGGGCGCAACTCCTTCCAGCGCGGGTGGGACGACGCGCTCAAGTTCCTGGACACCGTGATGGGCATCTACGAGGGCAGCATCGAGTAGCCGCCCTCCACCAACTGAAACGGTTAACGCAAAACGCCCCCCGGACGTTGGGGGGCGTTTTTAGGTTGTGTTTGCGTGTGGGGCAAGACCGGCGTTACTCTTCCCCGCCCGGCTCAAGCGCCGCCGCTCCGGCCTCGACCTTGTCGATCATCATCTCGATCATCAGGAGCTGGCCCTCACCGGCCATGCGCACCAGGTCAAGCAGCTTGGAGGAGGTTGCCATCTCTTCGAGCTGCTCCTCGATGAACCACTGTAGAAAGTTGTGGGTGGTGTAGTCACGCTCGCTGAGGGCCATCTCGACCATGTTGTAGAACTGCCCGGTGACGTGCTTCTCCTGGTCGTAGAAGAGCTGCATCACCTCTTCGGCGTTCGCGAAGTCGTGCTTGGGGGCCGGGATATCGGGGATGACGACCTCGCCGCCTGCCTCGCTGACATACTTGACGAGCTTGAGACCATGCACCTTCTCTTCCTCGGCCTGGTTGTAGAAGAAGGCTGCCAGTCCATCCAGGCTGCGGGCCGCGAAGTAGACGGCCATGGCCAGGTACTGCAGGTGGGCCTGGAACTCCAGCCCGATTTCCGCGTTGATCGCGTCGTTTAACTTCTTGCTGATCAGCATCTACCGCTCCTTGGCTGTTAATAGGATAGATTACACTATCCTGATTCTAGCGCGTGAGGGAGCGGTTACAAGTCAACCGGCCCGGTGGCCGGAGTCGGCAGGGGGCGGCGCTCAGTAGGCGGACACCATCTTGCTTAAAACGCTGAAGAACAGGATCGCCATGCCCACCATGTAGACGGCGGCCACAATCGCCGCCACACCCATGAAGCGCTGCCACATCTCTTTGCGCGCCAGGCCGCGCACGGCCAGGATGGCGAACAGCGCCGCCGAGACCATCATGTAGATGGTGACGGTCGATACGGGAACCTCGCTGTTGCGCGCGTTTGAAAAGCCGAGCACGGCAAAGAGCAGTGCAGCAATCAGCAAAACCGTCGATATGATCGTCGCGATTCGAATCTTATCCATGTTCAGGTCCGTCTTTCGTGGTCGGCAGTCTTTTCAAGCTCAGGGGATGATTCTGACCCGGCATCCTCGCCCGCAACCAGGTAGCCGATGGCCCGCTCTTCCTCGCTGTTCATCACGACCGTCAGCGTCCGGTTGCCGTCGGTCGCCTGGAGGTCGATGACCTTGACGTAGGAAGCGTAGGCTCCATCGTCGGGGAGCAGCTCGGCCAGCGCGTTGGGGGCATCGTGAAAGAACGCGTCCTTGAAGACGATGTCCGGATCATCGGGGTACAGCGGCAGGGGGTAGATGTCGGACTCGACCAGGTCCTGGAAGAAGTGGGTGCCGTAGGAGACCTCAGGGACGCTGCCCCGGTCGGCGTGGGCGACCTCGATCAGCATGCGGGTGTTGTAGATGTCGGTGTACGTGACCCTGACGCCCAACTGCGGGTTGGACGACCCCCAGCGCCCCGGCCCCATCAGGATGAACACGTTCCCGTCGAGAGCCTGGTTCAGGCGGCCCACCACCTGCGCGACCTCGATGCGCTGCTGCGCGTCGGGGATGTGGGCGTAGGCGCGCGGGTCGACGTAGATGATGTAGCGGATACCGTCCACGTATCCCTGGGGGACCTGCTGATCGGCGGTGAAGAGGATGTCCTCCTCCGGGATGTTGCGCGGCAGATCGTACAGCTTGGCCGGGCGGCGGTGGCTCAGCGGGCGGCACTGCAAGAGCGCCAGGTGGACTTTCGGCTCCGGGTGGGTGGTCGGGATGTCACCGGCAAACTCCACGTCAACCGGGCGCTGGTAAGCCTCCTCCAGGATGTCGAGCACCGCCCGCATCAACTCGGCGAAAGGCCCCTGCGACAGCAGACGGTCGAAGGTGACGACCATCTGGTGCGGCTCAAGCGACAGCGGGCGTCCGGTCAGCGGTTGCAGGTAGCCGCCCTGGTCAATCGAGACGAGGCCGCCCAGGCCGGGGTAATCGGCCTTGAGCACCTCGCCGATGGGGAGCGTCTTGAGCGTGTTGCTCTCCAGGTCGATGACATCCATCAGGTGCTGGGAATAGTGGCGCTGCATGCTGGTGTTGCGCTCAGGGCGCAGCTCGGGGTGGCTGAGCGCCACCATACGCGGGTAATCCTTGCCAACCCGGTCAACAGCCCGCGTGCCGAGGCCGGTCACCAGACGCAGCAGCCCCTCCTCGCTCCTGATACGCTTGCTCCAGCGGTAGGGGTTGTGGCTGAAGCCCACCCCGGCGATGGTAGGGAAGAAGTACTGCCCGTACTGCCGCCCCTCGACTCGCTGGATGAGCACGCCCATGCGCTCGTCGTAGTCGATCAGGCCCATCTGCTGGCGGTAGATCAGGGCATCGGGGTTGATGACACTGGCGTAGACCAGGATGATGGCCCTGCCTAAGACCGCCAGATTCTCTTCGAGGGTGCCCTGGTTGGGCAGGAAGAGGCTTTCGTACTTCCCGGCAAACGAGGTGTTGAAGCTGTCCTCCAGCAGGCTGGACGAGCGCACGATCAGGGGAGCGTTGCCAAGCTGCTCCAGCATCACGGCCAACTCCTCCTCGACGTAGGAGGGCAGGCTGCCGGAAAGGTAGGCCTCGCATATCCTGGGGTAGTCGGCTTTGATCTGATCGGGCGACTTGTACTTCTGGTTCATCAGGTAGAACAGGTCGTTGGACGAT
Organism: uncultured Anaerolineae bacterium; assembly: GCA_964603985.1. Classification (GTDB taxonomy): domain Bacteria; phylum Chloroflexota; class Anaerolineae; order Aggregatilineales; family UBA3940; genus CAZRXG01. The sequence continues at coordinate 20,071 of CAZRXG010000029.1, forward strand.
TTGAAGTCGTAGTAGGCATCCGCGCTGAGAAAGTACGAGTCGGGGATGGTGATGAATTCATCGATGTCGATCCCGCGCGCCTGGCCTTCGCGCTGCAAGATCTTGTAGGCGAGCAGCATGCCAGCCGCCTTGCCGCCAATCTTGCCGCGCCCGATGCGGTTGGCGCGGATCTTCTTCAGGTCGGCAATGGTGAAGTACTCGCGGGCGACGCGGATGAAGGACAGGTGGTCGGAGATCATGCCCTTGACGATCACGGCGATGATCTCCTGTAAGTGGTGCTCGACCGGGGCGCGCATCTCCGGGGGGTAGTTTTCGTAAAGCTCGCCCTGCTCAAACAACAGGCTCCAGGGGGCCAACTCCGGGTTGAAGGACAGGATGACCCGCTGGTCGGGCACACGCTGGGCGATCAGTTCCTCGACGATCTCCTGGAACAGAACGTGGGGCAGGTTGTGGGCGAAGTAGAAGACGGTCAGCAGCTCGCGGGTGTGCTCGACGCGCTCCTTCCAGATGTCGGATGGCTCCTGACCCATTGGGTCGGTGATCCCCTCGCGCACCTGGGATTGAACCGCCTTTTCGCGGACCTCCTCCTCGAAGGCCTTCGGGGAGATGATCCCGCGCGAAAAGATCTCCTCACGCATGCTCTGCCGGATGCGCCGTCCCAGGATAGGGTACTGGCACAACTCCAGGTACAGCTTGAGCACTTTGGGGGTTATATCGTGTTCTAAGTTCACCATCTGACACCTCGTTTACCATTCCAGTCTGGCTGCCTCCTGATTTTACCACGAGCGGGCAGGTTGGTGCACTGAGGCCGCCAGGGCGCATTTCACCTCGGTGGCAATAAACACAAAACCTACACTTGAAAAACATCTCAGTCATGTATACATGCCACTAACTTGAAATGCACCCAGGCGGCCAGATGCCCAGCGCGAAAATTTTGTTCGTAGTATTATAGTAGGGTATCACCCCATTCAGTGGGCCGGGTCTATCGTATACAATCAACAATAGGTGCTGTGAGGACTCCGGGGAGGGGTCGCTCCCGGTGGGCAACCAGACATAAGATACGTTAGCGAAATGTCCATCGCGCTGGCCTAACGGCCCGCGTGCAGTGTGGGCTGTGAGACCAGGATGATTAAAACAGGGGATATACGAAAATGACTGAGACGTCACAAGCGAGAGGACAACGACGTGCACGTTTCTCGGTGCGGATGCGCCTGATCCTGGCGATGATCCTGGCGGTGACAGTGCCGGTGCTCATCACCCAGACCATCGGGCTGGCAACGGGCCGCGCAGGAATGACGCGTGCGGTTGACAACAGCCTGCACGCTATGGCCGAGCGCGAGGCCAATATCCTGATCCAGACCCTGCTCGCGCAGGTCGATGCACTCACCGTCCTGGCCGACAACGAGGCGCTGCGCACGGCGATAGAACAGCACGTCGTGGCTTACGACGACAGCAGCGTGTCGAGCATCCAGGCCCTGATATTAGATCGCGACCTGAAGTGGCGCGAGGCCGACGCCGCGGACGACGACACCGACCCACTGGTGCAGTCTGTGCTGAGCAGCCCGGCCAGCGCAGAGCTTCTTAAGTTTCGGGAGAAGTTTCCCGCCCACGCGGAGCTTTTCATCACCGACATCTACGGTGCGAACGTTGCGGCGACCAACCGCACCACCGACTATTACCAGGCCGACGAGGAATGGTGGCAGGCAGCGTGGAATCGGGGTGAGGGCGCTCTCTACATCGCCGACGAGGTCCAATACGACGAGAGCGCGGGCGTCTACAGCATCAACATGGCGATGGACATCTACACCCACGACACAGGGGAAAGGCTCGGCGTGCTGCGCACGACCTACAGCTTCTCAGCGCTTCAGAATCTGATCCAGGATTTCGAGCTGGGCGAGACCGGGTACGCGGTGCTCGTCTCACACGATGGACGCCTGACGGCCGGGCCGAACTCTGTGCCGTACGGCACAAAGCTTGCCGAGCTTATCCCCCTGCTGGAGAAGGGCACCACGCCGGAGGACGGCAACCTGGACCTGGTGGCGGACGAAACCGGCGAGAAGTTCGCGGCGGTCGTTGTTCCCATGACGACCAACGGACGTGTGCCCGCCATCGACGAGCTTGGCTGGCAGGTGGTCGTCTTCCAGTCGCGCGACGAGGTGTTCGCCTCGATCAACAGGGCGATTAACACGAGCGTGGTGTCAACGCCCATCATCGCCGGCATCGGAGTTATTGCGGCGCTCCTGCTGGCGCGAGGAATAACACGCCCGCTGGGGACGTTGACAGACACCGCCGAACAACTGGGCCGCGAGGGTGATTACAGCGCGCGGGCCGTCGTCCGCTCTCAGGATGAGTTCGGCATGCTGGCCCAGGCATTCAACGCGATGGCCGAGAACCTGCAAGGGCTGGTCGGCACGCTGGAGCAGCGCGTGGCCGACCGCACGCGTGACCTACAGATCGTGACCGACGTGCACTCCCAGATCGCGACCATCCTGGAGGTGGAACGCCTGCTGCAGGACGTGGTTGACCTGACCAAGGAGCGCTTCAGACTGTACCACGCGCACATCTACATGGTGGACGAGACCGGTCAGACGCTGGCCCTGGCCGCCGGGGCGGGCCACATCGGCAGGCAGATGGTCGCCGAGCGGCGGGCCATCGCGCTGGTCAACCCGCACAGCATCGTGGCGCTGGCTGCCCGAATCCGGGAGAGCATGGTGGTTAACGATGTCACGCAGTCGGAGACTTTCCTGCCCCATCCACTGCTGCCCGACACGCGCTCCGAGCTGGCGGTGCCGCTGGTGGCGCGCGGCCAACTGCTGGGTGTGCTCGACCTGCAAGCCGACACGCGGAACGCCTTCGATGAGGACGTGCAGGGCGTGATGGAGCTGCTGTCCGGGCAGATCGCGACCGCACTCAGCAACGCCCGGCTCTTCGAGGCGGTCGAGCGGACCAGCCGCCACGAGCAGGCAGTGGGTGCCATCACGCGGCGCATCCAGGAAGCGGTTAACCTGGAGGAGATCCTTCAGGTCACGGTGCGCGAACTGGGCAAAGCCCTGCGCGTGCCCTACACGGCCATCGAGCTAAAGGTCGACACCGGGAACGGCGACACGCCGCCGGAGCCGCAGCCGGAGGGCGAGAGCGGCGAGGCGGATGCCTGATCATGCCGCAGCCAACCTGACAACGAGACACTACTTTGCAAAGGACGAAAACAATGGGCCACAGGCACAGGTCATTCATCATCGCGGCGCTGGTTGCGCTGCTTCTGGCCGCGTGCAGCAGTGGGGGGACGGAAGCCGGAGGGTCCGACGCACCAATGGATTCGACCAGCATCCAACTGTCGTGGATTCACACCATAGAATTCTCCGGGTTCTACATGGCCGAGGAAGAGGGATACTACGTCGAGGAAAACCTCGATGTCGAGGTGCTGGCGGGCGGGTTTGACGACGACGGCAACTACATCGACCCGGTCAGCCAGGTGCTGGAAGGCAAGGCCAACTTCGGCGTGAACGAGGCGGCGGTCGTCTTACAGGCGAGAGCAGAGGGCGCACCGCTGGTGGCCGTCGCCGCGCTGTTCCAGCGCCACCCGCTGGCCCTGGTCTCGCTGGCCGAGAAGAACATCGTCCGCCCGCAGGACCTGGTCGGCCAGAGGGTGCAGGCCTCCGCCTCCGGGAGCGACATCCTCCTGAAGGCCCTGCTGGCCGCGCAGGAGATCGATCCCGCGCAGGTCGACATAAGTGAGCGCCTGGACCCGTCCATCGCACCGCTGCTCAACAACGAGGCCGACGTGATCGACGGGTGGGTCATTAACGAGATCGTCACGCTGTCGGCGGAGGGGTACGAGTACAACACCATCCTGGTCTCCGATTACGGGATCGATATGTACCCCAACGTGATCTTCACCACCGAAGACATGATCGCCAACCGGCCCGACGTGGTGGAGCGCTTCCTGCGGGCCACCCTGCGCGGCATTCAGAGCGCAGTGGAGGACCCGGAGAGGGCGACCGATCTGACGATCGAGCGCAACCCGGAACGAGATCCCGAATTTGAGCTTGAGTCGATGCGCCGCGCGGTGCCGCTGTTCACCCCAACGGGCAGCCAGCCGGGCACGATGACGGATAAAATGTGGCTGCGGACATACAACATTTTGCTTGACCAGGGGATCGTGCAGCCCATGAACGTTAAAGATGCTTACACCCTGGCTTTTCTGGAGAAGATTTACGGTGACTAGACGTCCTGGCACACAAGAGGACAAGTCAGGCGGGCATGACGGGGGTAGCTATGAGTGAAACCAAACCATCACAGGCATCAACCGGAAAACCGCTGCCTTTCTTGCAGCAACTGCGTTGGAGCCTGGTCCTGTACTTCATCCTGCTGGCAGTGCTGCCGGTGCTTGTGGTTGTATCGGTCATCCTGGCCCGGACGAGCACGCAGGCCAGGGAGCAGGTGCTCGACCAGCTCGACGCGGTGGCGGAGCTGAGGCACGACCAGATCGTGCGCTGGGTCGAGCAGAACGAGCTGGCGCTGAACCTGTTCCTGGCAGGCGGCGACCGCGAGGGGCAGTTCGCCAGCCAGCTCCAGCGCCCACTGCCGGAACGGGAGCAAAAGCTGACCGAGGTTCTGGAGGCCGGTCTCGAAGATAATCCCCTGTATACCAGGCTGTTCGTCTACGACATATCAGGGAACGTCGTACTGTCGACCGATGAGGCCGACGTCGGCAAGGTGGTCACCAGCCAGCCGTATTTTGAGAAAAGCCTGCCGGACGGCTACGTCCAGCCACCCTACTACGGGCTGGGCAGCGGGGGACTGGAAATGTACGTCACGCGGCCCATCGTCAACCAGGGCGGCTATGTGGTCGGCGTGCTGACGGCGCAGCTTGACGTGAGTGTGCTGGGCGACATCATGACCAACCGCACCGGGTTGGGCGCTACCGGCGAGACGTACCTGGTCAGCATCGAGAACAACTACCTGCTGACGCCCAGCCGCTTTGAGGGTTACGAGCCTATCCGCGCCTATCACAGCACAGGCATTGACCGGGCGCTGGCCGGGGAAAACGGCAGAGACGCATATACCGGCTACCGTGAACCGCCCGTACCTGTGTTCGGCGCTTACCGCTACATACCGGAATTGCAGGCCGCGCTGCTGGCCGAGATCGAGCAGTCGCAGGCACTGGTTGCCACCCAACAGGCACAGGCAGCCGGTATCGGAATGGCAGTGATTGCAACGCTGGCAGCGCTTGCCGTCGGGCTGATGCTGGCACGGCGGATCTCCGAGCCGATCAGCTCGCTGACGGAGACGGCTTTGCGCGTCGCCAGTGGGGATCTGGAGATCCAGGCCGAGATCAGGAGCAAGAACGAGGTGGGCGTGCTGGCCTCGGCGTTCAACGCGATGACCGGCCAGCTACGAGATCTGATCGGCTCGCTGGAGGAGCGCATCGAGGCGCGCACCCGCGACCTGGCGACGACGATTGAGGTCGGGCAACTGGCAACCAGCATCTTCAGCGAAGAGGAGCTTCTGCCCCAGATCGTGGAATTCATCCGCGAGCGCTTCAACCTGTACTACACCCAGATCTATCTACTGGACGAGGGCGGGCGGCACGCCATCATGCGCGCCGGGAGCGGCGACGTGGGGCGACAGCTTGCGGAGATCGGGCACCACCTGGACATGAGCGCGACCTCGATTGTGACGAGCGCCATCCGTGATCAGCGGTCAGTCCTGGTGGCCAATACGCTGGAGAGCGACATTCACCTACCCAACCCGCTGCTGCCTGACACACGCTCGGAGCTGGCTATCCCGCTGGAGACGCACGGCGAGATCATCGGCGTGCTGGACATGCAGGCTACGAGAGCGGGGACCTTCAACCCGGAGAACCAGCCTGTTTTCGAGGCGATGGCGAGTCAGTTGGCGGCCACGCTGCACGGCGCGCGCGCCTTTGAGGAAGCCCAGGCAGCCATCGAGCGGGCCGAGGCGATCAACCGGCGGCTGACGGGCGAAGCCTGGCAGACCTATCTGGGGCGTGTGGCCGAGGGCGAGCGGGTGGCCTACCACTACGACCTGGAAGCACCCAAGCCGGTTGACGGCGGGGTATCGCTGAGTGAACTGGCTATCCAGCAGGACGCCGGTGAGACGTACCTACAGCGACCCATCGCGCTGCGCGGACAGCAAATCGGGATGATCCTGGTGGGTGAGGATCAGGAACGCGAGTGGACAGACGAGGAGGTCGCCCTGATCGACGACGTGGCCGGACGCGTCGCACAGGCGACCGACCAGTACCGCGCGTTCGACGAGCTGGCCGAGCGTGAGCAACGTCTGGCGGGCTTCTCCGAGCGTTTGCGCAGGCTGCAGGAGATCACACAATCACTGGCGGCTGAGCTGACGCCGGACGAGGAGACCTACCACAGCGCGCTGGCAGGCATGGCCGGGCTGCTCGACGCCGACTACGCGGCGCTTGCCATCCTCGACCGGGAAGGCAAGCGCGACCAGCTCATCCACTACGGCACCTCGGACAAGATCGCTGGACGCTTCAGCGCCCTGATCGAGGGCCAGACGGAAGAGGATGCAGCGGCGCTGAAAGCGTTTCTGGTTGTACCGGTATCCGCAGAGGAGCGCGTGGTGGGACGGGTCTACTTCGCCGATCGGGCCGGTGGCACATTCGGCGAAGACGACGAGGCGCTGGCGAACAGCTTCGCGGCTGTGCTTGGCCGCACCCTGCAAGCCATCGGCCTCTACCAGCAAACCGAAACCCGCGCCCACGAGTTGGAGACGGTGGCCGAAGTGAGCGCCCAGGCGAGCACCACCCTGGAGGTTCAAACGCTGCTGGAGAACGTGGCTAACCTGACCAAAGAGCGCTTCGGACTGTACCACGCGCACATTTACCTGCTGGACGAGGCAGGCCAACGACTGGTGCTGGCCGCCGGGGCGGGCGATGTGGGGCGCGCCATGGCCGAGCGAGGGCACGCGATCCCGCTCGACCACAAGCACAGTATCGTGGCCCGCAGCGCCCGCAGCCGCGAGAGCGTCATGGTCAACGACGTGACCCAGGCCCCGGACCACCTGCCCAACCCGCTGCTGCCGGAAACGCAGTCTGAGGCAGCAACCCCGCTGGTGGTCGGCGACGAGTTGATTGGCGTGCTGGACGTGCAGTCGGACCAACTCAACCGCTTCACCGAGAGCGACATCCGCGTCCAGGAGACACTGGCCGCCCAGATCGCAGTGGCGATTCAGAACGCGCGCACCTTCGAGCAGGCCGAAACCCGCGCCCGCGAGCTAGGGACGGTGGCCGAAGTGAGCGCCCAGGCGAGCACCACCCTGGAGGTTCAAACGCTGCTGGAGAACGTGGCTAACCTGACCAAAGAGCGCTTCGGACTGTACCACGCGCACATTTACCTGCTGGACGAGGCAGGCCAACGACTGGTGCTGGCCGCCGGGGCGGGCGATGTGGGGCGCGCCATGGCCGAGCGAGGGCACGCGATCCCGCTCGACCACAAGCACAGTATCGTGGCCCGCAGCGCCCGCAGCCGCGAGAGCGTCATGGTCAACGACGTGACCCAGGCCCCGGACCACCTGCCCAACCCGCTGCTGCCGGAAACGCAGTCTGAGGCAGCAACCCCGCTGGTGGTCGGCGACGAGTTGATTGGCGTGCTGGACGTGCAGTCGGACCAACTCAACCGCTTCACCGAGAGCGACATCCGCGTCCAGGAGACACTGGCCGCCCAGATTGCAGTGGCGATTCAGAACGCGCGCACCTTCGAGCAGGTTGAGGAATCGCAGGGCCTGCTGCGCTCCGTGCTGGATGCCAGCACCGACTGGATCTGGGCCAAGGGTCACGACTTCCACTACATTCTCTGCAACCGCCTGTTCGCCGAGCAGCTCTACGGCACCTCCCCTGAGGAGATCATAGGCAAGGACGACTACGACATCGGTGTCCCGCCCGAGCTGATCGAGGGCGACCCGGAGCGTGGCATTCGCGGCTTCCGGCCTGACGACGAAGCCGCGATAGCGGGGGAGATCGTGCACAATCCCTACGACGTGGTTCTCTTCACAGACGGTTCCGAGCACATCTTCGACACGGTGAAGATCCCGCTGCACGACCCTGAAGGGAACATCATCGGTACGTTGGGGATCGGGCGTGACGTTACCGAGCGTGAGGAAGTCCGGCAGCGACAACTGGTCGCCTACGAGATCGCCCAGCAGCTTACCACACTGCTCGACCCGCAGACGCTGCTGCGCCAGACGCTTGAGCGCCTGAGCGACGCCTTTGGCTACTACCACGCGCACGTGTACTTGCCCGACGAGACAGGCGAGGTGCTGACGGTGTACGCGGGGCTGGGCGAAGCCGGAGCCATGATGGAGCAGCAGGGACACAGCATCCCCCTGAGCGCGGAACTGAGCCTTGTGGCACGCGCCGGTCGTGCGCTTGAGGCGGTCGTGGTGAACGACGTGGCCACAGCGCCCGACTACCTGCCCAACCCACTGCTGCCGGAGACGAAATCCGAGGTGGCCATTCCGCTGGTGGCCGGTGAGCGGCTGATCGGCGTGCTGGACGTGCAGCACAACATCACCGCCCACTTCGACGACGACGAAGTCCGCACGCTGAGCGTTGTCGGCAACCAGCTCGCGGTGGCCGTGCAGAACGCGAGTCTGTTCGAACAGGCGCAGGATGCGCTGGCCCAGACCGAGGCGCTGTACGCCGGCAGCGACCTGGTGGTGCGCGCCACCACTGCCGGCGAGGTGCTGGATGCGCTGGTCGAGACGACGGCACTGCAGCGCCTTGACCGTGCCAACATCTTCTTCTTCGCGCACCCCTGGGGCGATAAGAGCCCGGAGACGGCGATGGTCGCGGCTGTGTGGGAGCGCAGCGGCGGAGAGTCGCTCGTGCCCATCGGCACAGTCTATCCACTCGATCGGATCCCGGCCGTCGGGCTGCTGGCAAAAGGTGGCCCGATCATCCTGCGCGACATCCTGGCAGACGAGCGGATCGACGAGAGCACACAGACTGCCCTCCTGGAGTTAGGTATGCGGAGCACCGTTGGCTTCCGGCTGGAGGCCGGCGGCCAGTGGTTTGGCTTCGCGACCGGGCAATCTTCTGAAGTGCTGGACATGACCGAGGACGAAGCCCGCCAGATCAACAGCCTGGTCGACCAGGCATCGACGGTGCTGGAGAGCATCCGCCTGTTCGAGCGCATCCAGGAGGCCCTGGCCCAGACCGAGATGCTGCTGATCGGCAGCGAGCGTGTGAGCCACGCCACCACCATCAACGAGGTGCTGGAAGCCACGGTTGCGACGACAGCCCTGCAGCAGCTCGACCGGGCCAGCATTCTGCTGTTCGACCGCGCGTGGGAAGACACAAAGCCGGAGAAGATGACCATCGTCGCGATCTGGGAGCCCAGTGGGAAGGAGCCGGTGCTGCCGGTCGGCACAGTGCACACCATCGAGCAGTTCCCGGTGATGGACACACTCACGCCCACCACACCGCTGGTCGTCGAAGACATAGGCACGTACGAGCACGCGGACGAAAACACGCGCCAGGTGTTCCTGGAGCAACTGGGGATGAGAGGCATTGCCTGCTTCCCGCTGTTCACCGGCGGGCAGTGGATTGGCATCATCCTGGGGCAGTCCGCCGACGTGCTCCAGATGGACGAGGACAGCATCCGCCAGATCGGCAGCGCGGCAAGCCAAGCCGCCGCGCGGGTGCAGAGCATTCGCCTGTTTGAGCAGGCGCTCGAAACCGCGCAGCAGTTGCGCGAGGTTGACCGGCTCAAGACCGAGTTCCTGGCAACGATGAGCCACGAGCTGCGGACACCGCTCAACTCGATCATCGGCTATTCGGAACTGCTGATCGACGAACTGAGCGAATCGGTCGACGACATGTCGATCGACGACCTCAGGGCCATCCACTCCAGCGGGCACCACCTGCTGGCGATCATCAACGACATCCTCGACCTGTCTAAGATCGAGGCCGGGCGTCTGGAACTGAACGTGGAGATGATCAACGTCGAGACGTTAATCCCGCAACTGGTCGACATGTCACGCGTGCTGCTCAGGGATAAGCCCCATATCGAGTTAATGATCGAACTGGACGAGGGTTTGCCGGAGGTGGAAGCCGACACCGTCCGCCTGCGGCAGATCATCTGGAACCTGCTGAGCAACGCCATCAAGTTCACCGACGAGGGACACGTCAGGCTCGCAGGTTGGGTTGAGGACGGCTGGTTGTACGTGGCCGTCGAGGACACCGGCATCGGCATCCCCAAGCAGTACAGAGATACCATCTTCGACCAGTTCCGTCAGGTAGACGGGTCGGCCACGCGCAAAGCCGGGGGCACCGGCCTGGGCCTGACGATCACCCGGCAGCTTGTCAACCTGCACCAAGGCGAGCTATGGGTTGAAAGCGCAGTAAACAAGGGCAGCACCTTCACCTTCAAGATCCCGATCACACAGTCTGCCCAGCCAGAACCTGTCGACGGGGACGAGCAGGAAGAAAAGCAGTCCGCCGACGGCAAGAGCACTAACGGAAAACGACCGAAGAAATCCAGCAAGGCGAAGGCCGCCGGGGACTGACACAGCGACGACACACGCTCCCGCCTCTCCCTGCCGACCGGGGCCGGGTACCGGGCAGGGGGAGGCAGGCAAGACAAGCAACCATGACAAAAACCTCAAAAACGTTTACCCAGGTGGCCTGCATGGTGTGCGGCCACACAACCCCCCCCTCGTTGACGCAAACCACGTGCGAGAAGTGCGGCTCCCCGTGGCTGGAAGCGCGCTACGACTACGACGCGGTCGCCAAGCGCTGGCCGCGGGCGCTGTGGTCGCGCAATAAGGACCTGTGGCGCTACCGGGAGCTTCTGCCTATCGCGTCGCGCTACCGGGTGTCGATGAGCGAAGGTTGGGGACCGCTGCTGCGCGCCGGGCAGCTGGGCAAGGAACTGGGCCACAAGCACCTGTACATCAAAGACGAGCGCCAGTCGCCGACCAGCTCCTTCAAAGATCGGCAGGCCTCGCTGGCGGTGTCGGCGCTCAAGGCGGCGGGGATCAACGAGTGCGTCATGGCCTCGACGGGCAACGCCTCGGCTGCCTACGCCGCTTACTGCGCCCGCGCCGGGATCAAGCTGTGGGTGTTCGTCCCCAGCATGGTGCCGGTGGAGAAGATGCGCGAGGCCACGCTGTACGGCGCGGAGGTGATCAAAGTCACCGGCACCTACGACCAGGCCAAAGTCGTCGCCGCCCGCTTTGCCGAGCGACACGGCCTGCACATCGACCGGGGCGCGAAGGCCATCGTCGGCAAGGAAAGCATGAAAACCATCGCCTTCGAGATCGCCGAGCAACTGCGCTGGAAGGCACCAGACTGGTACATCCAGGCGGTGAGCGGCGGCATCGGCCCGGTAGGCGTGTGGAAGGGCTTCAGCGAGTTGAAGCGCATGGGGCTGATCGACAAACTGCCCCAGATGGGCATCATCCAGGCCGAGGGGTGCAGCCCGATGGCGCAGGCATTCGAGGCAGGGCGCGAGACGGCCGAGCCGATGACGCCGCACACCGCGATCACCGTGCTGGCAACGGGCGATCCCGGCCACGCCTACACGCTGCTGTACCGCGCGATCAAGGAGCACGGCGGCGCGATGGCCTCCGTCACAGACGGGGACGCCTTCCGCGCGATGCGCCGCCTGGCGCGCGTCGAGGGCTTCTCGGTCGAACCGGCGGCTGCCGTCGCCTTCGCCGGGCTGGAGAAGCTGCTGGCCGAGGGGATCATCAAGCCGGACGAGACGGTGGTCGTCAGCGCCTCCGGGCACACGATGCCGGTTGAGAAGTATATCCTGGGCGACCAGCACATTGTAGGCATCGAGGTCAGCAGCCCGCTCTCGGAGCAGTGGGGGCTGCCGGAGGAGGGACTCAACGCGGCGTTTGAGCGGCTCGATGAGAAGATCACGAGCATCGTCGTGATCGACGACACGCCGCGCGACAGCCGGTTGATCCGCCGCCTGCTAGAGGGGCACAAGTCGTACCGCGTCTTCGAGGCGCACAGCGGGGCGGAGGGCATCGAGCTGGTGCGCGAGCGGCAGCCCGACCTGGTCATCCTCGACCTGATGATGCCTGAGGTTGACGGCTTCGACGTGCTGGGCCGGCTCAAAGCCGACGCGGCGACGCAGGACATCCCGGTGATCGTGGTCACCGCCAAGTCCCTGACGGTCGAGGAGCGGAAGCGGCTTGAGGGCCAGAGCGTGTCGGTCTGGCCCAAGGGCACCTACAAAACCGCCGACCTGGTGCAGCACGTCGTCGAGCAACTGGGCGGCGAAGCGGAGACGGACGACGCGCCCCCGCCTGCCGCCGGGCCGGGTGAGAAAAAAGCAAAGAGCGAGCAACCAACCAGGGCCACGCGGGATGAGGAAGCATACGAGCACACCCTGCTGCTGATCGAGGACAACCCGCTCGACGGACGGCTGGTACGGCGCACGCTTGAGCAGCACGTGCCGTGCCGTATCCTGGAAGCGCATTCGGGTGAACAGGCGCTGCGCCTGCTGGACCAGCACACCCCCGACCTGGTCATCCTCGACCTGATGCTGCCCGACATCAGCGGGTTCGACATTCTAAAGCACCTACGCCTCAAGTCGGCCACGCGGGACGTGCCGGTGGTCGTGCTGACCGCCAAAGACCTGACCGCCGACGAGCGTGCGCTGCTGTCACAGTACGTCGACGCCACCTGGATCAAGGGCTCTGTCGAGCGGTCGACGCTACAGGAACATGTTTACAAGGTCATTGAGCAAAGGGATAACGGATAGGGCTATTGAGGCTAAAATTAACAGGTAAGGGGAGATCATGGCTACCATTCTGCTAATCGAAGACGATCAAAACAGTGCCAACATCGTCACACGCGTCCTGATGCGCCACGAACACAAGGTAATCCACGCAAGCGAAGGGATAACGGGGCTGAAGATAGCCGGTGACCAGACCATCGACCTTGTGCTGCTCGACCTGGGGCTGCCGGACATCGGAGGGCACACCATTGCCGCGCTGATCAACCGCCTGCCGGGTGACATCCCGATTGTGGCCGTCACGGCCAGCACCGACCCCGTCACCCAGCGCCGGGCGATGACCTACGGGTGCAGTGGCTACATCACCAAGCCAATCAACACACGCACGTTCATCGAAGAGGTCGAGGGGTTCATGCACACCAACGGCCAACTTGCCACGCAGGATGAAGCCGACGATGCGCCAGCCAAGGCCGACGATGCGCCAGCCAAGGCCAGCGATGCACCAGCCAAGACCGACGATGCGCCAGCCAAGGCCGCCAGTGCGCCAGCCAAGGCCGACGATGCGCCAGCCAAAGCCGATGCCAGCGCGAAAGAGAAGTCACAATCGTAGAACTGGCCGGGAGCACACCTAAAGTGGGAAGAGTGCTGCAATGAGCAAGATACTATACATCGAGGACAATTTCCAGAACTTCCGCCTGGTCAAGCGTATGATCGAGCTGGACAAGAACGGAGGCCACGAAGTCACCCAGGCACCGGATGGGAGCAGCGGTCTCGAGCTGGCCGCCGAGCTTCTGCCGGACTTGATCTTCATCGACATCAACCTGCCAGACATCGACGGGGTGGAGGTCGCCCGGCGTTTGAAGGCCAACGCCGAACTGGGGCACATCCCCCTCGTCGCCCTGACCGCCAACGCGATGGTTGGCGACCGGGAACGGTATCTTGACGCGGGCTGCGACGACTATTTGCGAAAGCCGATCAGCCGGAACGAGCTCAGAGAGGTACTGGCGAAGTTTGCCGGCCCATCACCGTCGAACGGCAAGTAGTCTCTACTATGGACGGGCGTGAAAGTTAATGTCCAACACGATTTTAATCATCGAAGATAATCCCAAAAATGCCGCCCTAATGCGGCGGGTGCTCGAAAAGCACAGTTACGCCGTGCTGCTGGCCGAAGACGGGGAGACGGGGCTGAAGGTCGCGCTGGCAGAACGCCCGGACCTGATCCTGCTCGACCTGGGCCTGCCCGACGTGGATGGGCAGACCGTCGCGGGCTGGCTCAAACAGGGCGATGGCCTGCCCGACACGCCGCTGGTGGTCGTCACCGCCTGGCCCAGCGAGACCGCGCGCCAGATGGTCAGCGCCTATGGATGCGAAGGCTACATTCCCAAGCCCATCGACACGCGCGAATTCCCACACCAGATCGCATCGTACCTCAAAAGGCGGGCGGGCTGATCGCCCACCCGTCAGGAGGTATGCACTGTGGATCTGGTCTCTGCGGCCCGCTATTCAATTGAAGAATTAACCGACGCTTACAACCAGACTCGCGTGGACTACCTAGTGCCGATGCCGATGAGCCCCCGGCGGCTCCAGGAATACGTCGACGTGTACGACATTGACCTGGAGGCATCGGTAGCCGCCGTCGAGGGCAACGCGATCCTGGGTCTGTGTATGCTGGGTCTGCGCGGGGAGCGGGCCTGGCTGACGCGCCTGGGGGTGCTGCCCACCAACCGGCGGCGCGGCACAGGCCGCGTCATGATAGAGTACGCCATCCGGCAGGCCATCGAGCGAGGGGCATCGGTGGTCCACCTGGAGGTCATCACAGGCAACACGCCGGCCTACAAATTGTTCAAGGGGTTAGGGTTTGAGGAGCTACGCAGCCTGACGATTCTGCGCCGCCCGCCCGGCCCCCCACCGGAGACACCGGCGCTGCCACCCACGACGTGCACCTGGCTGGACGAGTCGCAGATCCTCGACCACTCCACCAACCGCACCCACTACCCCGCCTGGACAAACCAGACCGAGTCGCTGATCAACCTGGGCAACGTCAAGGGGCTGCACGTGGTGAACCACGCCAGCGAGGCCAGCGGCTGGATCAGCTTCGAGCGTTCGGCGCTGCAATTGAAGCGCGTCATGCTCGACTCGGTCGAGCCCGGCGATCCCCCTCCGGCCTACAGCCTGCTGCACCACCTGCACAGCCAGTTCTCAGGGCTGGACACCATCGCGGAGAACATCCCGGTCGACGTCCCTTACCTGGACGCCTTCCGCGCGCACAGGTACGTCGAGTCGTTTTCGCGCATTGAGATGAAGCGGGACCTGACCCCGGACGAAGGGTGATCGGGAGATTTCAGTCTACAGACTTCGCGGATTGCGCGGATTTACTGCGTTTGCCCCCCCACCCCCGTCCTTTCAGGGGTAGGTTTTCGGCTCATGTCCAACACCGGTGTTAAACAGAATTCTGCATCACTGTGAGGCGCTGCCTGCTCAGCGGCCCTCACCCCCGCCGACCTCCGGGTCGGCCTCCCCCTCTCCCGACCGCGCTCTTCGAGCGCTGGGAGAGGGGGGCGGCAGGCTTGGTGCGGCTTGCGCTTTGTTAAGCGGGGTGCTGCATCCTTGCGACGCGCTGCCTGCTACTCAGCCGTTCAGGTGGAGCGGGGCAGTGTGATATAGAAGGTGCTCCCCTGTCCGGGCTGGCTCTCCAGCGTGATCTGGCCGCCGTGCAGCTCGATCAGGCTGCGGGCAATCGGCAGCCCCAGCCCGGTGCCCTGCTGCTCCATCTCGTCGCGGTCAATCTGGACAAAGCGATTGAAGATATCCTGCTGCCTCTCCGGGGCTATACCGATGCCCTCGTCGCGCACGGCGACGACCACCCGGTCATCCTGGGTATGGCCCGTAATCGAGACCACGCCGCCCTCGCGCTTGGAGAACTTGATCCCGTTCTCGACGAGGCGCATCAGCGCGTCGGTCAGGTGGACGGACACACCGGAGACAAGCAGATCCGGCGGAACGTCCACCTCGAGCCGGACGTTCTTTTCCTCAGCCAGGCGGGCAGCGGCCTCCACGATCTCCCCGGCAACTGCGCTCAGGTCGCAAGGGACGCTGCGATGGTCGATCTCCATCTCCACCAGACCGCTGTCGATGCGAACCAGGAGCATCAGATCCTCGACCAGCCTGACCAGACGCTCGGCACCACGCTGCACGCCCTCCAGCATGGCGTTGATCGTCTCCTGATCGGCGTCGGAGATGCCTTCCCGGAGGAGGTTGATGTACCCGTACACGTAGGTCAGCGGGGTGCGGAGCTCGTGGCTGAAGATCGTGATCATCTGCTCCTTCATTTTCCTGACTTCTACCTGTGTTACAGACTGGATATCGCGCACGCGCTGTAGCTTGGTGCGGATCGCGATCAGCAGGTCTTCCGGCTCGAAGGGCTTAACGAGATAGTCGTCGACCCCCAGGCTCTTGCCGCGCCGGACATCGACCGTCTGCCCGCGCGCCGTCAGGAAGATGAAGGGGATAGGTGCCCAGTCGGCGTTGCTGCGCACTGCCTCGTAGAATTCGTAGCCGTCCATCTCAGGCATCATGATGTCGGAGATGATCAGATCGGGCGTCTGGCCCTGCATAAGCTCCAGGGCAGTTTTGCCGTCGATGGCAGTGATCAGGTTGTAACCGTAGAAACGCAGCAGATCAACGACCCCCTCCAGGATGGCCGGGTCATCGTCGACCAGAAGAATGGTGATCCCCTGACCGTCCTGAGCGCCGAGAAGATCGTTTTGAATGGACTGTACAAATTCAGACATCATCCCAATCCTCACCGTGTCTGGCAATACATATGTTTACACCAACCCAAGATCATATATCGCGCCGTGCAGGCGAGATTTCGTACTAACAGTATACAAAGCGGAGCAGATGACCCAAATAGGGTCTTTCCCCCATAAGACTGTGTTAAGGACCTTCCATCCACGTATCTCAGTCATTTTATCATGAAGGGTTTTTCGGCGCTGGCCTCGTGCCCGCTCACAGGTTTAGACATGCTCTTACAGGGCTGGTATAATCATGGTGCACACAAGGGCCAGGATCGATACCCGGATGACCAACGCCGCACAAACCAACTGAAGAAGGGAAGGCATTATGTCTCGTGCGTACCTGATCGACATGGACGGCGTGTTGATCACCGGGAGCAAGCCAATCCCGGGCGCGGTCGAGTTCATCACCCGGCTGCACGACGCCAGCATCCCGTTCATGGTGTTCACCAACAATTCACGTTTATCGCCCCGCGATCACCACGCCCGGTTGTCCGCGATGGGGCTAAATATCCCTGAAGAGCAGATCTTCACCTCGGCGCTGGCTACCGCCTACTTCCTCGACCAGCAGCGTCCTAAAGGGTCGGCCTACGTGATCGGCGATTCGGGCCTGACCACCGCCCTGCACGAGATCGGCTACGTGCAGACCGAGCACAAACCCGACTACTTCGTCCTGGGCGAGACCAAAACGTACACCTTCGAGAGTCTCACCACCGCCATCCGCCTGATCAACGACGGGGCGCGATTCATCGCAACCAACCCGGACGTGACCGGCCCCAGTGAGGGCGGCACCGTGCCCGCAACCGGCGCGGTGGCGCGCCTGATCACGGCCGCGACGGGCGTCGAGCCGTACTTCGTGGGCAAGCCCAACCCGCTGATGATGCGCGCGGCGCTGCGCCGGATCGGCGCGCACTCGGAAAACGCCATCATGGTCGGCGACCGCATGGACACCGACATCGTCGCCGGGATCGAGAGCGGCCTGGGGACGATCCTGGTGCTCAGCGGCGTGACCAAGAAAGAGGAAGTGGCACGCTATCCCTACATACCCGACCAGATCCTGGAGTCGGTGGCCGACATCAAGCTGGGGAAGGGCTCGTAAACGTGAGCCAGCGAGGGAAAGCCGATGCTGCCCAAAACGTGGAAATCATTCAGCGCGTGGTGCGCCCGCTCAGAGACAGACCGGTTGAGCCATAGAAGCGAGACTGTTTGCCTCCGAGACACCGTTTAGAGGCAAAAACACGGACATCTGAACAGATGGGGACTCCAGTCGGCAGATGACATGTCAAGCGCGGGTGCAGCCTCACTCGCCGTATCCTTCCACCCGCGAGCTAGCAGGTTAGGACTTACGCGGTTGGGCGCGAATTGCGCCTTGCAAGGGGCTGAAGCCACCTTATCTGAGTGCTGTGAACTGTATAACTCCGGCAGGTGTCAATTTTGCTTGAGAACAACATGTAACATGTTATAATAATATAAACTCAGCCTTTCACGAGAGCTAGAACACCATCTCCCCACCTATCTCAAAGACAACCGGTTTCCAGGAGAGAGAAATCTAGTCTGGATCGACATAGCAGCGACCATTGCACACCCCTAGAATGGCGGGATAGATGCTTTTCTGTTCACGACACATTAGATTTCGTACACGGGAGGTAAACGATCATGGGCTTTCAAGTCAAACGTTTTGAAAATGAACCCATCATCCTGGTCACCTGGAAAGATCCGATGGATGTGGGTAAGGATATACCAGGATCTTTTCCGGCAATCGATGCGCTCATTGAGGAGGACGAGGCGGTCTTCTGCATCAACGATCTTCGGGACATCAAGACAAACTTCAGCGAGACTGTGATTGCCATGGCATATTCTCGCAAGAAGGCCCCAGGGTCGCCTCGCGACCCACGGCTCCACAACATCCTGGTCAGTCCGAATGAATTGATGCAGCTCGTAGCAAGAAGCGCAGGGCAAGACCAATACGGCAACCTGAATGTGGCAATATACGGCACCGTCGAAGAGGCTTTGGAACACGCGCGGCGGGCCCCACGCGAGGAACTTTCTTAACCCGTCGGGCCTGCGTCCGCTCGATTTAAAGGCAAGCAGATCGGTAGGTAGCGTAAGGCCGATCTATGGGGGGACCGTCTTGCAGAGACGTGTGTTTCAGACACACCTTCGTACGATGAATGGGTATTAGCGGGTCTACCAAAGCATTGGAGATAGTCATGTAATTCCTAACATAGTGCAGAGGGAGGGTGAGATGATACGGGGAACAACTTTTCAGAAAGTGTGCAGCATCAACCAACTCAACGAGGCCATCGCAACCACAGCGCGGCACGTAGGCGCCGAATACGACGAGTCGGCTCTGATGAGAGCACTCGACGTGTTCAGAGAGCCGTTTGAAGCGGGATGCTCAGCATACCGGACAACGACGAGGGAGAACAGGAGGATCAACACAAGATACTTTAATCTGACGGTGCCTCACGATCCATTTGTAACGGCTGTCGAAAATGGGCTTCTTGAGGCCAACGGCCATCCAAGTATGAAGATAATCCCGTACATCGCCGATAATCTCATGACCGGCGAAACCGCAGGATGGGGCATTGACATAGGGGCGTCCTACGGCCTTGAAAAGATATGGACTTTCCTTGGCAACTCGGTGCCCCTGCAAGAGGTCCTGAAAACACCCGGTCTGCCGGATGGGGTAGAGGCGAATCTCGACTACTTCGAAAAACACCAGCTCGACCCGGTGCACGTGGTTGGGGTGGATTTCCGATCCAAGTCCATGAATGTGTACTACGTGGCATGGGAGATCGGGGGACTGACGCCGGAGAGGGTCGCACACCTGCTAAGCGATCTGGGATTCGAGGTGCCGGATGACGAAGTGCTTTCGTACTGCGCACAGGCGATACCCGTGTATTACACCTTCAACTGGGAGTCGCCTGACGTTCAACGAGTTTGCTTTGCCGGTTTTGCGCCCGACCCGTCACTGGTTCCAAGGTGGCATCCGGTGATGGAGACGTTTGTCGCCGAAGCGCAGACCATCGCCAATGAGCGCATGTTTTACTACAATCCAACATTTGTCCGGGATGGCGATGGTTACAGCAAGATAGAGATATGCTTCCACGAGGCCTTCGCGGGAGAGGTTCTGAAGATCATGCCAAAATCTTTCAGGGACGGCCTTCCCGGTTCCAACTGAATACACGATGTGGGCTCCTCTTAACGAGGAGCCCATGCTCTTAATTCACAACCTTGAACCGGCACGCCCGGCAAAAAGTGCAGGCTTGCACAACCAGCGCGGGGACATGTAGAATAAAAACAACCGAACGAAGTGGGCGAAGTTAACCGGATCTGCACTGTGCCGGTGGCTCCTGCCATCCGTCCGGGGCAGCCAGCGATAGCACGATTCACACCCGGCTGAACGGGTGCTGCCCCACCCCCCCGATAACCCTGAGCCGACGGCTCTCGCAGTGCCGCCACAAGTAGAGTTGGAGCACAGACGATGCCCCCCCGCCTGAGGCCCGGCCTGCCGGTTCTGGTATTGATGACGGCCAGCAGCATAGTAGGCCTCACCCTCACAGTGTGCCTCACTCCGACCACCCTTCACCTGCCGGTTGCGGCAAGCGTGGCACTGGGCGCTGCCGGGCTGGCCGGTCTGGGGAGCGCCGCCTGGCTGACGTGGCGCTACGGCCTGCCGCCGGACGACGGCGAGCAGACGAAGAGCGCCCTCCGGCCCGGTGAAGGACTCAACCAAGCGGTGTTGAACTCGCTACCGGCGCAGGTGGCCGTGCTGGATCGGAACGGGGACGTCATCGCCGTCAACGAGGCGTGGAGCCGCTTCACACGGGGCAACCGGGTGCCCGCCCCGCTACGCCCCGACATGGGAACGAATTACGTGGAGGTCAACCGCCAGGCGCAGGGCAAGCCGGCCAGGGACGCGCACGCCATCGCACTCGGCCTGGAAGCCATATTGAAGCGCAGCCAGGCCGAGTTTACGTATGAGTATCCCCTGCCCACCCCCCGTAAGCAGCGCTGGTTCCTGCTGTCGGCGATGCCGCTGACCGGCGAGCGGGGCGGCGCGGTCGTCTCGCACCTGGACATCACAGAGCGCAAGCGGGCCGAGAAGGCGCTGCTGGAAAGCCAGGAACGCTTCAAGCGCATCGCGGAGAACGCCCCCGACATGATCTTCCGCTGGACGTACGCGCGCGGATACGAGTACGTCAGCCCGGCGTGCACCGAGGTGTCCGGCTACCGACCGGAGCAGTACTACGCCGACCCCGGCCTGGGCTACCGCATCATCCACCCCGACGACCTCCGGAGCTACGAGGAAACCATCTCCGACCTGGCTAACCCGGAAGGCCCGCGCCGCTACTGCGTCATTCGCTGGTTTCACAAGGACGGGCACATCGTACACATCGAGATGCGCATGACGCCGCTCTTCGACGAGCGCAACGAACTGGCCGGGCTGGAGGGGATCGTGCACGACATCAGCGAGCACGTCCTCGCCAGGGAGCGCCTGCGCGAGCTGACGACGCAGATCACCAGGGCGCACGAGGACGAGCGCCAGCGCATCGCGCGCGAACTGCACGACGAGATCGGGCAGGCACTGACCATCGCCAAGATGCGGCTGCGGATGGTCGAGAGCACGCTGTCGGAGCAGGCCGGGGCCGCGCATGAGCGGTTCGACGCGCTGAACGAGCTGGTCGAGGAGACGCTGCAAAACGTGCGCGCCCTGTCACACGAGCTGCGCCCGCCGCTGCTAGACGAGCTGGGTTGGGAACCGGCGCTGGCCTGGCTTTGCACCAGCTTTTCGCAGCGCACCGGGCTGGCGGTCGGCTACCGGCACCAGGGTCTGGCCGACCGGCTGCTGCCGGAGATCGAGCTGACCGCCTACCGCGCGGTGCAGGAAGCGCTGACCAACGTCATCCGCCACGCCGACGCACAGAAGGCGACGGTGTGCGCGGAACTCTCGGATAACGCGCTGGCGCTCGCCATCGAGGACGACGGACAGGGCTTCGACGTGGGGCTGCTCGACCGGGCGGGGAGGCCCGACGTGGGGCTGGGTCTGCTGGGGATGCAGGAGCGCGTCCACATGGCCGGGGGCGAGATGCAGATCGACAGTGTGCCGGGCGAGGGGACGACGATCAGGGTATACTTGCCGCACAAGAAGGCAGAACCATGAGACCGATCACCCTGATACTGGTCGAGGATCACCATCTGGTGCGCGAGGCGCTGCGTGCCCTGCTGGAGGAGCACGGTGACTTTGAAGTCGTCGGGCAGGCCGAGGACGGCAGTCAGGTGATCCCACTGGCCGAGAAACTGCGCCCCGATGTGATCATCATGGACATCACCATGCCCAACCTCAACGGCATCGAGGCGACCCAGCGCCTGCAGGACCTGGAACACACGCCGTACACCATCATCCTCTCGCAGTACCGCCGCGACGAGTACATCGCCCAGTCGCTGCTGGCCGGGGCGAACGGCTACCTGCTCAAGGACTCGGCTGCCGACGAGCTACCGGCAGCCATCCGGGCCGTCGTCTCCGGCGAGACCTACCTCTCCGAGCAGCTTTGCCCGGAGGCGGTCGAGGAGCTGCTGGCCCGCCACCAGGAGGGCCTGTCGCCGCTGGACCGCCTGACGCCGCGCGAGCGGGAAGTGCTGCAACTGGTGGCCGAGGGAAACACCAACCGCCGCATCGCCTTTCACCTGGGGATCAGCATCAAGACGGTCGAGAAGCACCGCGCCAGCCTGATGGACAAGCTCGGCATCCGCGACGTGGCCGGACTGGTGCGCTTCGCGATCATGCACGGGATCATCAAACCCGAAGGCAGCTAGGCACTGTCAGGCGGGATTGTGCATCGTTGCGATGCGCTGCTTTCTCACCGCCCTCACCCCCGCCGACCTCCGGTCGGCCTCCCCCTCTCCCGACCGCGCTCTTCGAGCGCTAGGAGAGGGGGGAATTGCCCGGCTGGGTGGCGCGGACTCGGTCGACCGGATTTTGAACAGGAGGCGATAATGAGCCGCACCCGCATGGCAATCACGGCGTTGCTGCTGCTGGCCGGGGTGAAAGCATGCGGCCTGACCGACTCACCGCAGACGAAACTGGAAGACCTCAATCGGGCCATCAAGCGTAATCCAGAGGATGCCAAGGCCTACACCAACCGAGGTGTCACCCACCGCGACCTGGGTGACCTAAAGGCGGCGCTGGCCGACCTCAACCGGGCCATTGAGCTTAATCCCCGGCTCGCCAAGGCCTACAACAACCGGGGCATCGTCCACCACGACCTGGGCGACCTGGAGGCGGCGCTGGCCGACTACAACCGGGCCATCGAACTTAACCCCTGGCTCGCCAAGGCCTACAACAACCGGGGCCTTACCCACACCAACCTGGGCAATCTGGAGGTGGCGCTGGCCGACCTCAACCGGGCCATCGAGATCAACCCGCAACTCGCCGAGGCCTACACCAACCGGGGCAACGTCCACCGCGCCCTGGGCGACCTGGAGGCGGCGCTGGCCGACCTCAACCGCGCCATCAAGCTCGCCCCGCAGCTCGCCGGGGCCTACACCAACCGGGGCGTCACCCACGCCGCCCTGGGCGACCTGGAGGCGGCACTGGCTGACCTCAACCGGGCCATCGAGATCAACCCGCAACTCGCCGAGGCCTACACCAACC
>CAZRXG010000029.1:43359-46721 GCA_964603985.1 uncultured Anaerolineae bacterium
CCACCGCGCCCTGGGCGACCTGGAGGCGGCGCTGGCCGACCTCAACCGCGCCATCGAGCTTAACCCGCAACTCACCCAGGCCTGCAACAGCCGGGGCAATGCCCACCGCGAACTGGGTGACCTGGAGGCGGCGCTGGTCGACCACAACCGGGCCATCGAGCTTAATCCCCGGCTCGCTCTGGCCTACAACAACCGGGGTTTCCTCTACGACAAACTGGGAAACGCAGAGCAAGCCATCGCCGACTACAACCGGGCCATCGAGCTTAATCCCCGGCTCGCCCTGGCCTACAACAACCGGGGCATGGCCCACACCAACCTGGGCAACCCGGAGGCGGCGCTGGCCGACTTCTCCCAGGCCATCGAGATCAACCCGCAGGACGCCAAGACCTATTACAACCGGGGCACCGTCTACGATGATCTGGGAAACGCAAAGCAAGCCATCGCCGACTACACCCAGTTCCTGATGCTTCACCCTGCGGAGGACGAGCGCAGCGCCCACGCGCGCGAGCGCATTGAGGAGTTGGGGGGCGAGGTGCCGTAGGCACGCACACCAACTGCGCCATCGACAGAGCGGGTCATTCGAGGAGGTGGCGATGAAGCGCGCATACACGGCGATCGCATGTGTGCTGCTGCTGGCCGGGGTGATTGCGTGCGTCCTGACCGGCCCACGTCAGGCGGAACTGGAAGACCTCAATCGAGCCATCGAGCGCGATCCGGAAGACACCGAGGCCTACTTCAACCGGGGTGTCATCCTTTACAGCCTGGGCAACCTGGAGGCAGCGCTGGCCGACCTCACCCGCGCCATCGAGCTTAACCCGCAGAACGCCGGAGCTTACTTCAGCCGTGGCGGCATCCACGATGAGCTGGGAAACACGGAGGAAGCCATCGCCGACTATACGAAGTTCCTGGAACTCTACAACACCGAGGATGCTATATCGGACTCCGTGCGCGAGCGCATTAAGGCGTTGGGGGGCGAGGTGCCGTAGGCATGCATGGCGCGTGAGCGCCGCTCCAGACGGCTCCAGGCCACCCCCTGAAGCCTGATTTTCAGCGTCTACTGAGTACACCCGGCATAGTAGGGTAGTTCCCTATTCACCACCGGGGCGAAGTATGCTAACGTATTAGCTGTCAGGTTTGTAAGCCTGGGGTGATTTTCAGGATGAGGCGAATTGCTCGATGGTCAGGCCAATGACTGAACAGTTGGCAAAACCGAAACAAATCCTTCTGGTGGACGATAATCAGCAGTTCCTGGCGTTCTCGCAGGAGTTCCTGGGCGAGTACCAGGACATCGAGGTCGCCGGGATCGCCATCTCAGCCGAGGAGGCGCTTGCGCTGCTGGAGCGGGTGCGGCCGCACCTGATGATCGTCGATCTGGCTATGCCCGGCACCAGCGGCATCGAACTGACCCACCAGATCAAGGCCCAACATCCCCACCTGCCGGTGATCATCCTCACCTTGCTGGACAGCCCTCACCACCGCCAGGCAGCCCTCGACGCGGGCGCAGACGCTTTCGTGCCCAAGGCGTCGATGGACACCGACCTGGTTCCCACCATCCGGCGGCTGTCCAGAGCGAACGAGTGCCGGACTTCCTAACTCTATCCGACACCAACCCGACGCGAAAACACCCCCCGTAGCCGGGCGTTACGGCTGCCGGTTCCGGGCGAGCGCCTACTCGACGCTGATGGTATAGGCCCCCGGCACGTGAACCGTCACGCGCAGCGTGTACAGGCCGGTCTCCGGCAGCGAGAGGGCGATCAGTGCGTTCAGGTCGCCGCCGCCGTCGTCGTCCTCGGCGACAACGTTCCCGTGCTGGTCGATCAGCTTGAGGTAGGGATCGGCCCCCTCGGCACCGTTCACCCGCACGGTGACGGTCTGCCCGGCGACGCCCACCAGCAGCCAGTTGTGCGCGTGGAAGACGTTATCCAGCCGGGCGGTGGCCGACTGGCCGGGGTCGATGGGGTTGATGGTGGTCGTTTGCAGGCCGTCGCCACCGTCGTAAAGCGCGTCACCGGCCAGGTCGGGGACGGCAACGTCGGGCGCGCCGCCGCCCAACGCGTCGGCGGTGGCGACGACGGCGGTGGTTGTGGCGTCGAGCAGCGGCCCGTACTGCGTCGCCCCGGCCTGAAGTGTGGGCAGGTACTCGCTGACATCGGTCGCGGCGGCCTGGAGCGTAGGCAGGTGCTCGCCGACCTGGGTCGCAACCGCCCCGGCAGTCTCCTTGGCCGCGGCGGCGGTGGCCCGCGCGTTGGAGAGCGTGGTCAACGGGCCGCAGGTGCAGGCCAGCGCGACCAGCAGCAGCGCGGCAGTGACGGTCACGTACAGGGCGTTTCTTGTGCTGTCGTCGGGAATCATTGGCGTGCCTCCCGGGGATGCGTGTAGTGTCTGGCTGCATTGTACCGGATAATCGCGCCAACAAATAGCCCGTTGGCGGCAGGCCGGGTACACTACGGCGGATTGACAGGCAGAAAGAAGGGACGGCAACGTGACACCATCACCGGACGGAATTGACGTGGAGGCGCTCAAGGCCGCGCTCGACGCGCGCGCGCCCACCTCGGAGTACGCGCGCGGGGTGGTCGACCTGCTGCGCCTGCTGGGCCTGCTCCACGATGCGGACGGACATCTCGCCCCCGCCGACAAGGTGGCGATAATGATCCTCGACAGCCTGCGCGCCCACCTGCGCGACGGCGTGGCGGTCGGGCTGCGTTGGGGCGACCTTGACGCCGAGCCGCCGCGCGGGGTGGACTTTTTGCGCGCCATCGAGGCGGCGCGGCTGGCGCGCGTCGACGACCCGACGCCGGGGCGCGTGGTGCGGGTGGTGCAGGCCATCATCAAGGCGGGCGGTGAGGGTAGGGATCGCTACCTGATGCAGTATGACCGCCACGCCGCGCAGTACCAGTCCATCGGCGGGAAGCAGAATCCCGGCGACGCCGACGCGCCTGCCGCGCTGCGGCGCGAGATCGGGGAGGAGCTGGGGCTGGATCGCCCGCCGCGACCGGCGGACTGCCCATTGACGCTCCTCAAGGCCGACTGGGGCACGATCAAGCCGAGCGCCACCTACGGCATCCTGACGCGCTACACGTTCGACTTCTTCCACGTCGAGCGGGCCGACTTCCCGCTCGCCACCGATGCGGATACGCGCTGGCTGACGCGCGCCGAGATCGCCGCCGGGCAGGCGGACGATGGCCGGGCGATCTCGACGGTGTACCAGGAGGCGCTGGGGTTGGCCGCGCTGGATGCGCTTCCGGCGACGGTGGGGACGTAGGAGCGGTTCAACGAACTTCAACAATTTGATCCGGCCATTGTTTTGGGGGCCCCCCCCCCCCCCCCCCCCCCCCCCCCCCCCCCCCCCCCGCGGGGGGGGG
>CAZRXG010000029.1:46731-56563 GCA_964603985.1 uncultured Anaerolineae bacterium
CCCATTGTTTTCCCCCCACCCCCGTCCCCTCCCCCACATTCCGCGCCTGACCGCGCTGGGGGGAGGGGGGGAAGCCGGGCGAGCCATATTCCCATCATGGCCGGATTAAATGCTCAAGGTGCATCAATGGGGAAGAACAAACTCATAGCACATCGCGTTGCCGCGCGGGGGCGGAGACCCCTCCGGGCGGATTTTGACTCTGCGCCGAATTGACTACAATGGAGATCGTCGAGACGTAGGACACCCCATCGCAAGGGCGAATTGACCTTCGCAGCAACGAGGGAACAGGCGCATCTATGAGCGACGATCTGCGAATCAACGGCGACCGCCTGCTGGCCGACCTGGCCGACCTGGCTCAAATCGGGGCCACGCCTGAGGGCGGGGTGCATCGCCCGGCACTCTCCGACGCCGACCTGAGGGCGCGGGAGTGGTTCCGGGCGCGGGCCGGGGAGGCGGGCTTCGAGGTGCGCCGGGATGGGATCGGCAACCTCAGCGCGGTGCTGCCCGCCGACTCGCCCAACGCACAAACGGTGCTGTTCGGCTCGCACCTCGACACCGTGCCTTACGGCGGGCGCTTCGACGGGGCGCTGGGGGTCGTCGCCGCGTTGGAAGCGCTGCGGACGATCAAGGAGGCCGGGCTGCACCTCCCGGTTCACCTGGAGGCGATCAACTTCACCGACGAGGAAGGGACGTGGAGCGGGTTGATGGGCAGCCGCGCGCTGGCCGGTTTGCTGGACGAGGACGACCTCGACCAGCCTCGCGGAGGTGGGGAGGCGCTGGCCGCACGGATGGCCGCCGCCGGTCTGACGCGCCAGGGCGCGCTCTCCGCGGCGCGTGACCCGGCGACGATCAAAGCCTGGGTCGAGGTGCACATCGAGCAGGGAACACGCCTGGAGGAGGCCAGGGACCACATCGGGGTGGTGACGGGCATCGTCGGCCTCACCGCGTACTGGCTGACCTTCGAGGGACGGGCCGACCACGCCGGGACGACGCCGCTCGACCGCCGCCTGGATGCGATGCGCGGCGTCAGCGAGTTCGTCCGCCAGTCGCGCGAGCTGGTCGTGAACCGCTTCGAAGGCGGCGTGATGAACTGCGGTATCGTCGAGGTACGTCCGGGGGCGTTCAACATCGTCCCGGCAGAGGCGCGGCTGGCGCTGGAGTTCCGTCACAGCGATGGCGCGGTGCTGGAGGCAATGCGCGAGGCGCTGCTCAGCTTAGCCTTACACATCGTCGAGGTGGAGGGCCTCAGCCTGGAGGTGGACAGCGTGGGATTTCACCCGCCCGCCCCGATGCACCGCGAGGTGATGGTCGCGATCGAGGAGGCGTGCAGTGCGCTGGGGCTGAGTCACAAACGGATGGCGTCTTACGCCGGGCACGACACACAGGCCATGGCCGAGATCGTCCCGGCGGGGATGTTCTTTGTGCCGTCGGTGGGCGGCGCAAGCCACTGCCCGCGCGAGCTGACTCGCGACGAGGACTGCGTCAACGCGGGCAACGTGCTGCTGCACAGCGTGCTGCGGCTGGCAGCGCCGGATTGGGGGGACGCAGGAGAGACGTAAGCGGTGTCACTCCCGCCCTGGCACCCTGGCCTGAAGCGGACGCGGGGCCGGAGGTGCCTGCGTGGTGAGTGTTCGGGCGGCGCTTCGCCGGGCGCTACAGCAGGGGCGTGTCCGGGGCCGGTGGTGTATCGACCGGATCGGCGGCGAAGTGCTCGACGGCGTCCTTTGTGGTATCATCCCCGGCGGCGGGATGACCGTCCCACACCGGCTGCCAGGCGTTGGCCCAGGGGCCGCGCGGATCTTCGGCCCAATCGCTGCCGTAGCCCGACTCGTGTTGTGGATACGTTTGTGGTTTCATTGGTGCCCTCTCCTCAATCATCGCCGTGCAACTCCTCCTCAACTTAAGAGAGCCACCTCGCTGGTCGAGGCGGCTCTCACTGTCCCTTTGTTCGCTGCTGGCCTGGCTGTCTAACCTTCTACCTGCACCTCAGCCTGACCGGGACCGGTTCAACCGCCTCTTGCTCCTTCCCCACAATGAGGAGAAGGAGCCCGATAATGGCGATGATAAGGCTGAACAGGCCGGCGATGGGTTGCACGTCTTTCTTCCTACAGTTTACGATGCGCCCAAAATCAAAAGCCGCCTTCCGGTTGGGAGGCGGCTGATGTGCTGTGGCGCTGTGCCGGGTGCTACACCTTCCCAACCGGAAAAAGCTTCGTAATCCCGATAAGGATTAGAAGAGCTACGTCAAAAATCAGTATTGAGTGGTTGGTCAGTGCAGCCATAATCAATACACCAGAGTCATCGTAGATCACTCTATCATACATTCGGTGGAGAGTCAATAGCCTTTTTTCGGTAAGTAGCAGGACAAAGTTTGTAAAAGAGGAGCCATAGTGTTCCGTTAAGCAGTGTTGCATCGTTGCGATGTGCTGCTCACCCCCCTGTGAGCCTGACGGCTCATCCGTCCCCCCGTGCACGGGGGGACACATCGGAGCGCAGCGACGATGAAAGCCCAAGGAGGGGGGCAAAAGCTAACTCAACGGGGCAACAGCGGTGCTCTGTACGTGGTTTGCACGGATTCGGTGCCCCAATTTACAAACAATGTCGTGTTATCACGGCTGCATGGCCGTTTGCGACAACGGGCGTCGTAATGTATAATCACATTGTCAGATTTTCTTACTCACCTGAGGGGTATAGACGAATCAGGCCCTTATAGGCGCAATTGTGAGCGAGGGCCTATTAGTACTGGTCGCGAGCAATATGTGACTGTGAAAACATAGTTTGCTGGCATCCGGGCAGGTACAAGATAGCTGAGAACTAACCCAGACGCTTAGCGATCGCCTATCACAACAATCCGGCATCTGGACAACGGCTGTTTTCTGTGCTCCAAAGGGACGGGCGCGGGGAGCAGCTTTTTTGTTTGCTCCAACCAGGCAAGGAGGAGGATAAACATTGACGAATGCCCAAATGATGGACACCGGCCTATCCACCCTGACAATCGACAGGCCCGACGAGAAACAGGAGCAGTATGACTTTGCCGACCTGCTGGACGACTTCGATTACCAGCGACCCAGGCGCGGGCAGATCCTGACCGGAGAAATCCTGAGCGTCGACGAGAACGAGGTGATGGTCGACGTGGGGCTGAAGCGCGACGCCATCGTGCCACGCCAGGACCTCGACCGGCTGGAGGACGGGATTCTGGAGGCGTTGGAACGCGGCGCAATGGTCGACGTGTACGTCATGCAGCCCTGGGGCCACGAGGGTGACCTGATTGTCTCGATCAACAAAGCATTACAGCGGGCAGAGTGGGAGCGGTTCAAGAACCTGCTGGACAGCGGCGAGGTGATAGAGGCCAAAGTTGTGAGCCACAACAAGGGAGGACTGCTGGTAGACTGCGGCTTCCTGATGGGCTTCATCCCTCAGTCGCACGTCACGTCCATCCCGCGCAGTATGTCGGGCGAGGACCTCGCGCGCGCCAAGACTGACCTGGTGGGGGAAACGCTCACCCTGAAGGTCATTGAGATTGACCAGCGACGCAACCGGCTCGTCCTGTCCGAGCGGAAAGCCCGATCCGCAGTCCGCCAAGCGCGCATGGCCGAACTGGAAGAGGGGCAGGTAGTGGACGGCCACGTGACCGCGCTGGTGGACTTCGGCGCATTTGTCGACATTGGTGGCGTCGAGGGCCTGATCCACATCTCCAAACTGGGTAGGGGCTACGTCAAAGACCCAAGCGACGTGCTGTCGGTGGGCGACGAAGTGACCGTGCTGATCGATAGGGTCAACGTCGAGCGCGAGCGGATCAGCCTGAACCGCGAGGCCCTGCTGCCCGACCCCTGGGAGACTCTCGACGAGCACCACCAGGAGGGTGACCTGGTGACCGGCACAGTGGTAAGGATCGCCGATTTCGGCGTCTTTGTGGTGCTGCCCGCCGGTGTCACCGGGCTGCTTCACAAGAGCCAGATGTCGAATTACGGGCCCCAGCCTGAGGAGCTGGTTCGGCCAGGTGACGAGATACTGGTGCGCATCATCAGCATCGACCACGAGCGAAAGCGAGTCGGCCTGAGCCTGGATGCGGTGACGGCTGAGGAGCAGGAGACGTGGATGCACGCGCGCTTTATCGAGGGGGAGCTACCTGAGGAGGAACCGTCCGCGGAGGAACCGCCTGCGTAGCCCCGAAGCACAGCCTGGCCGGAGGAAATAGGGGCGGCCCCCAGGTCGATGCTTACGAAGCGGAATGAGCGGTGAAAGGAGTACACGTCTTGTTCAAAACAGGTAGTCTAATCGCACACCCCAGCCATGGCGCAGGTACGCTGGTCGACATTCAGAAGGCGGAGGTGGAGGGGATTGAGCGAAGCTATTACTGCATCGAACTGGTGAACGACGGCAGCACGCTGATGATCCCGGTCAAACGGGCCGAGGAAACCGGCCTGCGCCCGGTGATGAGCAACCTCGATTCCATCGTCGAGGTGCTGACCGGTGCGCCTGACGAACTATCTGACAATTACAAGAAGCGCCAGACAGACGTAGCCGAGCAGATCTACAGTGGCGACCCGCTACAGATAGCCGAGGCGCTGCGCGACCTGCGATGGCTGGAGCACGTCAAAAAACTCAACGCCGGGGACATTAACCTCAAACAAAAGGCCGAGCAGCTGCTGTCCAGCGAGGTCGCGCTCCAACACGGCATGAGCATCGATGAGGCAAACCAGTACCTGAACACGATACTCCGCGAGAACATCCAGGCGCGCGAAGAGGCGACAGCCGACGCGCCGCCCAGATAGCACGACAGGCGAATGTGGCAGAATAGATAACAGGAGGCAAAAATTTGGCAAGCGTACAACTTCGCCCCGGTGAAAGCCAGGAACAACTACTGAGGCGTTTCCGCAAGAAGGTTGTCAAGAGCCGCATCTTGAGCGACGCACGCCGCAAGCGCTGGTACGTCAGCAAGAGCGAACTGCGCCGCATTCAGAAGAAGAAAGCCGTCCGCCGCGCCCGCCGCCGCGAGGCCAAACGGCGCAGAAAAGGTTATTAGTGATCCGTCGTTAAACAGGATTTTGCATCACTGCGACACATTGCTTGCTCACCCTCTTGTGAAGCCCAAGAGCTCATCCGTCCCCCCCATGCACGGGAGGACACAGCGGAGTGCAGCAGCGATGGGGGATAAAAACCAGCTTTACAGGGCATCAGCGCGATGAGCGGAGCACCGGCTTTCCCTGCCGAGTCGGGGACAGACCCCATCCGATTGACGTGGTGAGGAGGAGGAATCATGGGCAAGAAAAAGAAGCAGAAGAAGTACAAGCTCAAGACTCACAAGGCAACGGCCAAGCGATTCCACAAAACGGGATCGGGCAAAATCATGCGCACCAAAGGTGGGCAGAGCCACCTGCGCCGCCGCAGGTCGAAGCGGGCCAAGCGCGAGTTTCAGCGCATGCACGAAGTCGAGAGCGCCAAGGACAAACAACGTATCCGCCGCCTGGCTCCCCACCTGGACCGGTAAGCTGGCCTCTCCTGAAACCGAGGCCGGGCCAACTGCGATCCGGGAGGAGGTGCCTATCTGATGACGGCCATGAAAGACCTGGTCGAGTACATGGCGAAGTCAATCGTCGAAGACCCGTCACAGGTCGAAGTGAGAGAATTCGAGGGGGAAAAGACCGTCAACCTGGAGTTGAGCGTAGCGCCAGAGGACATGGGCCGCGTGATCGGTCGCAAAGGGCGGACGGCAAACGCGATGCGGGCCTTGCTGCGGGTTACAGCAGCCCGGCAGGGCAAGCGGGCCAACCTGGAGATCGGGTAAGTCACAGCCCGTTCCTCCGGCGGAAAACAGAAAACCCACAAGCGACGCCAGGCCACCAAAGAACGAAGACACGAAGGCTCTCCCATCCCGCCGGACGGGCCGCGTGTCACTTCGTTTTTTTGTTTTCTGCTGCTTTGTGCCCCGGCCAGCCGGGATTGTGATCGGCGCGACATGGTGTACAATACGGGCATCGCGACGCGTCCACCCATAATCCAGGAAGTCAGGGAGAAAGATGACCGACCAATCGAAAACGCCGGGCAGCGATCTGGAGCAGAACCTCACCGCGCTGAAGCAAAGCGCCGACCAACTCGGATCGGTGCTGAACGTTCTGTTCGAGATGCTGGCCGATAAGGGCTTCAAACCCTCGTTTCACGTGGAGCAGGCGATCAAGGGCCTGCGCAAGGATCTTGCCACCACGCTGGTGGGCGGCAAGCAGACGCTCGAACAGCTCCGGCAGCTCAACGAGCTGGTGCGCACCTCGGCGCTGATCACCTCGTCGCTGGAACTTGATCGGGTGGTTGAGGAGGTGCTGGACACCATCATCCACCTGACCGGCGCAGAGCGCACCTACCTGATGCTGTATGACGAGCACAACAAGCTGCAGCCGCGCGGCGCGCGCAACTGGGACCGGGAGTCGCTCGACAAGTCGGAGATCCAGTTCAGCCGCAGCGTGATCGAGGCCGCGCTCAAAGACGGCAAACCGATCCTGACGACCAACGCGCAGACCGACGAGCGCTTCGGCGGCAAAGAGAGCATCGTCACGCAGCAACTGCGCTCGATCCTGTGCATCCCGCTCGCGCTGGCCGGGCACATGGTCGGGGTGCTGTACTCCGACAACCGCTACCAGCAGGACCTCTTCGAGCAGGACATCATCCCCATCCTGACGGCGTTCGGTACGCAGGCGGCCATCGCGATCAAGAATGCCCAGAGCTTCGGCGAGGTGAAGGAAGACCTGGAAGAAGCCCAGCGCGAGATCCGGCGGCTGCGTATCGAGGTCGACCGCACCAGGGTGGACAAGGACGTGCGCGAGATCACCGAGACCGACTACTTCCGCGACCTGGCCGAGATGGCCGACGACCTGCGCAAGCAGGCCGAGGAAGCCAAACAGAAAAAATCAAAGAAGGCAAAGAAGGAGTAGCGGCGCGCGCCGGTCGTCTATCTTCACCAAGTTACCCGCAGCCGGATCGGAATCGCCGATCCAGTCATCTGCTCCGTAGTACAGAAATCCTGCCTCTCTGCGCCCCAGTTTTAGGGTATGATAATAGATAACAACGGCGTAGTGGTACGAGGGGGACGACGATGTCGGGGGTAGACCTGCGCCACCACAAAGAGATACTGTGGGTGGGGATGGTGTGGTGCGCGGCATGGATAGTCGCGCTCATAGCCGGTGTGTACTGGCTGGCAGCCCTGATCATCGTGGTCGGCATCGTGGCGCTGGGGGTGTGGAGCACCCTCGGCCCGCAGACCAAAGAGCGCCTGGAAAAAGCCGGATCGATCCGGCAGACCCGCGTCCAGGATAGGCCGCCCCCTCCGGAGGAAGCCCCACCAATCGAGTCCCCATCCGCCAAGATCCTGACCATCGAGATCCCACCTGCCGAGAGAGATCGGCTGGAATTCAAGTACCGGTTCGCACTCGCAGAGGCTGACATGCAGGGCGCTTTGCTGGCCGGGGTCGATCTGCAGCAGGTGGATATGCGCAGGGCGAACCTGCGAGGGGCCGATCTGCGCAACGCCAACCTGTGGCACACCGACCTGCTTGGCGCGGACCTGCGGGAAGCGAATCTCGACCGGGCCGACCTGCGGTGGGCACGCCTGGCCCGCTCGAACCTGAAAGGGGCGAGCCTGCGGGCGGCCAACCTGTGGGGGGCCAACCTGCGCGAAGCGGAGATCGACGGGGCCGACCTCCGCGGGGCCAACCTCTGGGACGCCACGCTGGGGGCGCAGCTCGCACAGGCCGGGGCGCTGCGCGGCGCGACCATGCCCGACGGCAGCTGGTATGATGGACGGCTCGACCTGGAAGGCGACGTTCTCGAAGCGCAGCGGCAGGGCATCGACCTGAACGACCCGGCGGCCAGGGTGACCTTTTACAGCGTCGCAGAAGACAAGCCGCTGCCGGTGCCGGATGTGCCGTTCCGGGTGGTGCCGGAGAGAACACACGATCCGACCGAGCCAGTGCTGCGGATTGCACTGTTGCCCGTCGACGAGTCGCAGGACGCCATCGGGCTGGACCTGCGCGGTCACGTGCTTGTCGGGCGGGGCAATTGGGCCGATATCGACCTTACACCATACCAGGGCGGAAAGAGCGTCTCGCGGCGGCACGCGATAATCTACCCCGGCCAGATGACCCTGACCGTGGTCGACCTGGGCAGCACCAACGGCACATGGCACAACGGTGTTTGGCTGCCGCCGAGAATGCTGCGCGTCCTGACCGACGGCGATATCGTCGCCTTCGGCAGGCTGCGCTTCCAAGTCAGGATCGTGGAACGTCCTGCCGGGGCGGTGTAGGACACGATAGGACGCCCGCTGCCGGAGCCGGTCGGGCCTCACCCGGCACGGCCACTAAATAGATAACGACGGCTTAGCAGTACCAGAGGGGAACGACGGTGTCCGGGATCAATCTACGCCACCACAAAGAGATACTGTGGGTGGGGATGGTGTGGTGCGCGGCATGGACAGCTGCGCTCATAGCCGGTGTGTACTGGCTGGCAGCCCTGATCATCGTGGTCGGCATCGTGACGCTGGGGGTGTGGAGCACCCTCGGCCCGCAAATCAAAGCGCGCCTGGAAGAAGCCGGATCGATCCGGCAGGCCCGCGTCCGGGGTCGACAACCCCCTGTGGAGGAAGCCCCCCCAACCCCGGCGGGACTGGTGGATGCACCGCCCCCACCCCCCACCGAGCCACCGCCTGCTGAGGCCCCGACGGTCGAGATCCCACCTGTCGAGGGGGACCTGCTGGAGTTCGAGTACCGGTTCGCACTCGTAGGGGCTGACATGCAGGGCGCTTTGCTGGCCGGGGTCGAACTGACAGGGGTGGATATGCGCGGGGCGAACCTGCGAGGGGCCGACCTGAGCGACGCCAACCTGCAGCGCACCGACCTGTTCGGCGCGGACCTGCGGGAAGCGAACCTCAACCGGGCCGACCTGCGGTGGGCACGCCTGGCCCACTCGAACCTGAAAGGGGTGAACCTGCGGGCGGCCAACCTGCGGGGGGCCAACCTGCGCGAAGCGGAGATTGACGGAGCCGACCTCAGCCAGGCCAACCTCCAGGATGCGCTGCTGGGGGCGCAGCACGAGGAGGCACGGCTCAACATCGACAGACGGATATCGGAGGAGATGGCGCTGGCAGCCGAGGCGCAGATCGTGCAGGCCCGGGCGCTGCGCGGCGCAATCATGCCCAACGGCAGCCGGTACGATGGGCGGTTCAACCTGAAGGGCGACGTTCTTGAGGCGCAGCAGCAGGGCATCGACCTGAATGACCCGGCGGACAGGGCGGCCTTTTACGGCGTCGCAAAGGGTGAGGCGGCGCTCATTCCACCTTCCCACGCACATCACATCGACGCTGCGGCGGCGAGGCATCTTACCGGCGCTGACCTGCCTTCCGGCGGTTTGCAGTTCCGGGCAGTGCCGGAGGGAGCGCACGATCCGGTCGAGGCAGTGTGGCGGATCGCGCTGCTGCCCGTCGACGAGTCGCAGGACGCCATAGGGTTGGAACTGCGCGGCGACGTGGTCGTCGGACGGGGCGGTATGGCCGATATCGACCTGCAACCGTACAAGGGCGCGGAACTGGGCGTCTCACGGCGGCACGCGATGATCCGTCTCGGCCAGGCGGCCCTGACCCTGGTCGACCTGGGCAGCACCAACGGCACGTATCGCAACGGTGCCGCGATACCGCCCGATGAGCAGCATATCCTGGCCGATGGCGATGTCGTCCACTTCGCCAGGCTGGGCTTCATAGTCAGGATCGTGGAACGTCCTGCCAGGGCGGTGTAGGACACGATAGGACGCCCGCTGCCGGAGCCGGTCGGGCCTCACCCGGCACGGCCAC
>CAZRXG010000030.1:0-50968 GCA_964603985.1 uncultured Anaerolineae bacterium
TTGTCAGCTTCGACTTGAAGGCTTCATTCTCCAGAATGGTGATGTTGATGGTCACGTCTGGATGCTCTGCCATGTAGGCGTCAGCCATCTTCTGCCAGGCATCCTGATGCGGGCCTGGGTCGGATTGGATGTGCCACCATTCGATAGTGACCGGTTCGGCGGCCCCTAGCATTGTGTCGGTGGGCATGGTCGCTGGTATCGAAGTTGACTCCGGGGCCGGTTTTTCGCTGCGCGCAGCTTCCTCGCCCGGCTCCGGCGTGCCGAAGAGTCTTCCGGCGAGGGGGCCGAGCGCCAGAACCCCAACCACCAGTCCCACGACGATCAGCGCACCCAGCCCACCCACCGCCCACACCCAGCCCGGTATTCCCCGCCGCCGGGCGGGCGCGGGCCTGGCCGGGACGGCCTCAGTTTCGGGAGGTAGCCCCGGCGGTAGCGGCGGGGCGGGCATTGTCTCCGGCGCAAACTCGCCGGGGGCGGCGGGCACGGTGACGGCGGCAGGGGCGGCGACGGCGGCCCGCAGATCGGCTGCCAGGTCGCCCGCGCCCTGGTAGCGCTCAGTCGGGTCCTTGGCCATCGCCCGCTCAATGACGGCCCGTACGCTCTCCGGCAGGTCGGGACGCACCAGGCGCACGTCGGGGACGGGCGCGGTGACGTGCGCCATCAGCAAACCGAGCGGCGTATCGGCGTCGAAAGGCAGCTTCCCGGCCAGCATCTCATAGAGCGTCACACCCAGCGCGTACACGTCGATCAACGGCGATACGCCCCCCGGACCGGCCATCTCAGGCGCCATGTAGGCGGGCGTGCCGATGATGCCGCTGCCGGTCAGCTGCGCCGTCGCCTCGCTCAGCTTGGCGATGCCGAAGTCGGACAGGTAGGCATCCCCATGGCGGTCGAAGAGGATGTTGCCCGGCTTCACGTCGCGGTGAACCACGCCCTGCCGGTGCGCGCTGTCCAGCGCCGCGCCGACGCGCTCCAGAGTGGTGACGGCCTCGTCGAGGGAGAGCGGCCCCGCCTTGATGCGCTCGGCCAGCGACCCGCCGGGCATGTAGCGCATCACCAGATAGGGCTGCCCCTCGTGCTCGCCGAAGTCGTGCACCGGCACGATGGCCGAGTGCTCCAGCCTGGCGATGGCCTTCACCTCGCGCTCGAAGCGGGCGCGGAAGGTGGGATCGTGCAGGAACTCGCGCGGCAGCACCTTGATCGCCACGTCACGCCCGAAGTTGGGGTCGTAGGCATGGTAGACGGTTGCCATGCCGCCCCGTCCAAGCTGCTCGTGGACCTCGTAGCGGTCGATTGTCTGAGAGGTCATCGCAACTTCCTTCCGGTATCACTCATGCGGTTGATTGGTACGTGTTATATCACGAGGGATGTTCAGGCGTCAAAACACAGCGCGACGGCACACAATGCTCAATCGTCATATGAGTGGGCGCAGCGGAAGCCGAAGGAGATATCCCGTGGGTCATCAGGATCGCTCCTGCCCCGACTGGCGGCGCGCAGGGCAAGCGTATTGAGGTACCACGAGCCGCCCCGCAGCACGCGACCCTTGTAACCACCCGGATTGTCCCGCTCTTCACGTCCGTCCGCCGGATCGTATGGATAGGGTGCGTACCAGGTGCTCACCCACTCCCATACGTTGCCGCTCATATCCAGTGCGCCCACCCAGGAAAGATCGCCCGGTTTGCTGCCCACCTCCCAGGCCTGGCCGTCTGAGTTCTCAACGTATACGGCGTTGTCGGGTACAAACTCGTCCCCCCAGGGGAACATAAGCCCGTCCGGGCCACGCGCCGCATACTCCCACTCGGCCTCTGTTGACAGGCGTGCACCTCGCCACTTGCAATAAGCTGCCGCACCGTACCAGGTTACTTCGATCACCGGATGGTCGGCGTAACCCTCAAGCGGCACCCAGACACCGCCGCTCTCGCGAATCGGTGCATATCCATGGGATGTATCGAGCCATGTCGCCCCACCTTCAGTCTGGTTACCCATCTCGCTCAGGAACGCGGCGAACCGGGCGTTGGTTACCTCGTGTGCGTCGATCCAGAATGGTTCATCAAAGCACACCTTGTGCACCGGCTGCTCGTCTGTAAACCAATCGCGCTTACCATCCAATATGTTCACCGCGTAGTCAATTTGCTCATCTGTGCTGCCCATCATGAAGCACCCAGCCGGGACTAGAGCCATTTCCACGCCGTTGATTTCTTCGGTGTTGGGTGTCCATTCATCGTTGTAGCTTACGCCTGCTTCGGCCAACTGGCGGACGGCACGTTGTCCCCCAGTGAGGGTGGGTACCGGCGTTGGGGTGTCAGTGGGCGTCGCGGTATCAGTCGACGCCTGTGGTGAACCTGCTGCCGCTTGCGCACCCGGCTCATAAGAGCGGGCACAGCGGAAACCGTAGTCGTCGAGATACACGCTGTCTGGGCGGGCGCGGCGACGCTCGGCAGCGCGCATGCTGCGCGACATACTGATCCACGAGCCACCCCGCAGCACGCGAAATGTACCGCCATCCGGCCCGGTTGGATTCGTTACAGGACTGGGCAGCGTGTCATAGTAGTCGGCGTCGAACCAATCGGCCACCCACTCCGATACGTTGCCGCCCAGATTAAAGACGCCAATCCAGGAGACACCGTCTGGCCTGCTGCCAACTCTGGCTGGCCCTCCTGGAGCGTTTAGCTCGTACACTATGTTATCTGCAACGAAGACACTCCCCCAGGGATACACCAGCCCATCCGGCCCACGTGCCGTATACTCCCACTCGGCCTCTGTCGGCAGGCGTGCACCCCGCCACTCGCAGTAAGCTACCGCGCCGAACCAAGTTGCTGTGTTCACCGGATGGTTGGCCTTACCCTCCAGTGGTGCCCAGATGCCGCCGCTCTCGCCGATCAGCACGTCTTCGGCATCTGCGGCAAACCACGCCTCAGCACCCTGGGTCTGGTAGTCCATCTCGTTCAGGAATGCGGCGAACCGGGCGTTGGTCACTTCGTACACGTCAACCCAGAACGGCTCGTCAAAGCACACTTCGTGCGCCGGGCGTTCGCTGCTATCACCAAACCGAGTGCCCATCATGAAGCACCCGGCCGGGACTAGGGCCATTTCCACGCCGTTGATTTCTTCGGTGTAGGGCGTCCATTCGCCGTTGCTGCTCACGCCTGCTTCGGCCAGTTGGCGGGCACGCTGCCCGGTAAGAGTGGGCACCAGCGCTGGTGTGCCAGTGGGCGTTGTGGTATCAGTTGGCTCTTGTGTGGGACGTTCTGCTGCGGTGGAAGGCGAGTCTATTGTCGCTTGCGCAACCGGCTCATGGGCAGGTTTGCCAGTGGGCGTTGGTTGACCTTCGCCGCCGCCCAGTACACCTGCTAAAGCCAACACGCCTATGACAATACCAACCAGCACAATACCGCCGATGCCCAGCCACAGGGGGGGAAGCTCCCGCTGGCGGGCGGATGCGTCGGCTCCGGTTTCGGGGGGCGGTGGGATGGTCATCGTCTCTGGTACCTATTCGCCGGGTGCGGCGATGGCGGCTCGCAGATCGTAGGCGTGGTAGACGGTCGCCATGCCGCCCCGCCCAAGCTGCTCGCGGACCTCGTAAAAGTGTGACGGCACACAATGCTCAATCGTCATATGAGTGGGCGCAGCGGAAACCGGGGTAAAGCCACGTGCTGTCCGCTTCGTCCCCGAAACGGTAGGCCCCCCGCAGGTTGAGCGCATAGTTGAGGTGCCACGAGCCGCCTCGCAGCGCGCGCAATGTGCCGCCGTCCGGTCCGGTTGGATTCGTTACAGGACTGGGCAGCGTTTCATAGTAGTCGACGTCGTACCAGTCGGCCATCCACTCCCACGCGTTGCCGCTCATATCCAGCACACCCACCCAGGAGGCACCACCGGGGAAGCTGCCCACGGGTGCTGTGTCGGCAAAGCCGTCGCAGTTTACGCCCCCTTTAACGACGTATGAATCCTCTTGTGTTTCGTCGTCGAAGTTGCCCAGACTACAGTCGAACTCATTTCCCCACGGGAACACCAGCCCATCCGGGCCGCGTGCCGCGTACTCCCACTCGGCTTCGGTCGGCAGGCGAGCGCCTCGCCACTCACAATAAGCTGCCGCGTCGTCCCAGGCTACCGAGATCACCGGGTGGTCTTCGTACTCTTCCTCCACTATCCAGGTGCCGCCGCGCTCATCGATCCCACGATAATATGCGCCAAACCATTCCTCACTGTCGTCCTCGGTCTGGTCGCTCGTCTCGTTCAGGTACGAGGCGAACCAGATGTTAGTTACCTCGCACACGTCGATCCAGAACGGCTCATCAAAGCACACTTCGTGGACGGGTTGTTCGTCGCCGCCGCCGCTGTTGCTGCCCATCATAAAGCATCCCGCCGGGACAAGCGCCATCTCGACCAGGTTGATTTCTTCAGTGTAGGGTGTCCACTCGTCGTTGCTGCTCACACCTGCCTCGGCCAACTGGCGGGCACGCTGTTCCCCGGTAAGGGTGGGCCCCGGCGTTGGCGTCGGAGGCGACCCTGGGGTGCGGTCGGATGCCATCTCCGCCGCGGATTCGGTTGGCCCGAACACCCCGGCAATCGCTAATCCGCCGATCACCAGCCCAACCAGCAGCACCCCGCCAATGCCCATCCACAGGGGGGAAAGCTCCCGCCGCCGGGCGGGTGCGGGCCTGGCTTCGGCGGGTGGTGGCGGG
This sequence comes from uncultured Anaerolineae bacterium, assembly GCA_964603985.1. Classification (GTDB taxonomy): domain Bacteria; phylum Chloroflexota; class Anaerolineae; order Aggregatilineales; family UBA3940; genus CAZRXG01. The sequence goes on from CAZRXG010000030.1 coordinate 4,683, forward strand.
ACGGGCATCATCTCCGGCATGATCTCGCCGGGCGCGGCGACGGCGGCCCACAGGTCGGCAGCTAACTCGCCCGTGCTCTGGTAGCGCTCGGACGGATCTTTTGCCATCGCCCGCTCGATGACGGCCTGCACTGCGTCGGGCAGGTCGGGGCGCTCCAGGCGCACGCCGGGGACAGGCTCGGTGACATGCGCCAGCAGCATGCCGAGCGGCGTGTCGGCGTCGAAGGGCAGCTTCCCGGTCAGCATCTCGTAGAGCGTCACACCCAGCGCGTACACGTCCACCAGCGGCGAAAGCCCGCCCTCAGAGGCCATCTCGGGAGCCATGTAGGCGGGCGTGCCAACGAGGGCCGTGCCGGTCGCCGTCGCTTCGGCCATCCTGGCGATGCCGAAGCCGGACAGGTAGGCGTTACCCTGCCAGTCAAAGAGGAGGTTGCTGGACTTCACGTCGCGGTGGATGATCCCCCGGCTGTGGGCGTAATCCAGCGCGGAGGCAATCTGTGCCGTGATGCGCGCCACCTCGCCGAGCGGCAGTCCGGTCCCGCTCTCGCGGATGCGGTAGCTCAGCGACCCGCCCGGCATGTGGCCCATCACCAGGTAGGGCTGGCCCTCGTGCTCGCCAAAGTCGTAGATGGGCTGGATGTGGGGATGCTGCAACGCGGCGACGATCTTCCCCTCGAGCTCGAAGCGGGCGCGGAAGGTGGGGTCGTGCAGGAACTCGCGCGGCAGCACCTTGATCGCCACGTCACGCCCGAAGTTGGGGTCATAGGCGTGGTAGACGGTTACCATGCCACCCTGCCCAGGCTGCTCCCTGACCTCGTAGCGACCGATTCTCCTCGGAGTCATTGCAGCTCTCTCCCGGCATCACTCGTGCGGTCGGTTGATACGTGTTATATCACAGGGAGTATTGCAGCGTCAAACCGGGTCGCGGGGGGAGGGCAGGCAAAGGTTGTCGGGCACCCCATCACCGTTCGCCGGGCGCGGCGACGGCGGCCCGTAGATCGGCTGCCAGGTCGCCCGCGCTCTGGTAGCGCTCGGACGGGTCCTTGGCCATTGCCCGCTCAATGACGGCCTGCACACTCTCCGGCAGGTCGGGGCGCACCAGGCGCACGCTGGGGATGGGCTTGTTCACGTGGGCCATCAGCATACCGAGCGGCGTGTCGGTATCGAAGGGCAGCCTGCCGGTCAGCGCCTCGAACAGGGCAACACCCAACGCGTAGATGTCAACCGCCGGGGTGATGTCCTTCTGTTCGGCCATCTCAGGGGCCATGTAGGCGGGCGTGCCGATGATGCCGCTGCCGGTCAACTGCACCGTCGCCTCGCTCAGCGTGACGATGCCGAAATCGGACAGGTAGGCGTTACCCTGCCAGTCAAAGAGGATGTTGCCCGGCTTCACGTCGCGGTGGATGATCCCCCGGCTGTGGGCGTAATCCAGCGCGGAGGCAATCTGTGCCGTGATGCGCGCCACCTCGCCGAGCGGCAGTCCGGTCCCGCTCTCGCGGATGCGGTAGCTCAGCGACCCGCCCGGCATGTGGCCCATCACCAGGTAGGGCTGGCCCTCGTGCTCGCCAAAGTCGTAGATGGGCTGGATGTGGGGATGCTGCAACGCGGCGACGATCTTCCCCTCGATCTCGAAGCGGGCGCGGAGGGCGGGGTCGTGCAGGAACTCGCGCGGCAGCACCTTGATCGTTACGTCACGCCCGAGGGGAGGGTCGTAGGCGTGGTAGACGGTTACCATGCCACCCTGCCCAAGCTGCTCCCTGACCTCATAGCGACCGATTTTCCTCGGAGTCATCGCAGCCCCCTCGGCATCACTCGTGCGGTCGGTTGATACGTGTTATATCATGAAGGGTGTTACAGCGTCAAACCGGGTTGTGGGGGGAGGGCAGGCAGGCGACCTGAGGTCACTATGGAAGAACAGAGACGGTCCCCCCGCAGCGAAAACCAAGATGTTTGTACGAATCAACCGGATCGTACCTGAACCGGAGAGCAGCGCGGACATCGTTTTTGGGTTCGGCATACGAGCCACCGCGCAGCACGTGGGAGGAGCCGCTCTCCGGCCCCTGCGGATTCTGTGTGGGCGAGTCGGCATAGTAGCCGGGATCATACCAGTCGTTGACCCACTCCCACACGCTGCCGCTCGTATCCAGCGCGCCCACCCACGAAACGCCCCCCGGCCTGCTGCCCACCTCCTGGGATTGGAAGTTTGTGCTCCCGCTGCATACCACGTTATCCAGATTAAAATCATTCCCCCAGGGATACACCGGCCCATCGGGGCCGCGTGCCGCATACTCCCACTCGGCTTCGGTCAGCAGGCGTGCACCCCGCCACTCGCAGTAAGCTGCCGCGCCGAACCAGGTTACTTCGGTCACCGGATAGCTGGCGTAACCCTCCAGAGGCGTCCAGGTGCCGCCGCTCTCACGGATCAGCGCATGTTCGGAATCTGCGTCAAACCACGTCGCACCGCCCTCGGTCTGGTTGCCCACCTCGTTCAGGAACGCGGCGAACCGGGCGTTGGTCATCTCGTACACGTCAATCCAGAACGGCTCCTCGAAGCACACTTCGTGCACCGGGCGCTCGTCGCTTTCGCCGGACTGGCTGCCCATCATGAAGCACCCGGCGGGCACGAGCGCCATCTCCACCCCGCCCAATTCCTCTATCACCGGCGTCCAGTCGTCGTTGCGCGTCACCGGCTCGAAGCCCGTCGGGAGAGGCGTGTCGGTGGGCATGGCCGTTGGCATCGAAGTTGGCCCCAGGATGGGGTTGGATGTCGCCTCCGCCGCTGCTTCGGGGGCTGGCTCCGATTCCGGTGTTGGCCCCAACACCCCGGCGATCGCCAATCCGCCGATCACCAGTCCAACCAACACCACACCACCTGTGCCCATCCACAGGGGGGTGAGGTTCCGCTGCCGGGCGGGCGCGGGCGCGGGTGCGGGCCTGGTTGGGACGGCCTCAGTTTCGGGGGGTGGCTCCGGCGGTGGCGGCGGGGCAGGCATTGTCTCTAGTGCAAACTCGCCGGGAGCGGTGGGGGCAGCAGGGGCGACGGGGGCAGTGACGGTGGCGGGCGCGGCGGGGGCAGTGACGGCAGCGGCCCGCAGATCGGCTACCATCTCGCCTGCGCTCTGGTAACGCTCGGACGGGTCCTTGGCCATCGCCCACTCAATGACAGCCTGGACGCTCTCCGGCAGGTCGGGGCGCTCCAGGCGCACGTCGGGGATGGGTTTGCTCATGTGGGCCATCAGCACACCCACCGGCGTGTCGGCGCGGTAGGGTAGCTTCCCGGCCAGCATCTCGTAGAGCGTCACGCCCAGCGCGTACACGTCGATCAGCGGCGACATGCCCCCCGGATCGGCCATCTCAGGGGCCATGTAAGCCGGGGTGCCGATGATGCCGCTGCCGGTCAGCTGCGCCGTCGCCTCGCTCAGCTTGACGATGCCGAAGTCGGACAGGTAGGCATCCCCATGGCGGTCGAAGAGGATGTTGCCCGGCTTCACGTCGCGGTGAACCACGCCCTGCCGGTGCGCGCTGTCCAGCGCCGCGCCGACGCGCTCCAGAGTGGTGACGGCCTCGTCGAGGGAGAGCGGCCCCGCCTTGATGCGCTCGGCCAGCGACCCGCCGGGCATGTAGCGCATCACCAGATAGGGCTGCCCCTCGTGCTCGCCGAAGTCGTGCACCGGCACGATGGCCGAGTGCTCCAGCCTGGCGATGGCCTTCACCTCGCGCTCGAAGCGGGCGCGGAAGGTGGGATCGTGCAGGAACTCGCGCGGCAGCACCTTGATCGCCACGTCACGCCCGAAGTGGGGGTCGTAGGCATGGTAGACGGTCGCCATGCCGCCCCGCCCAAGCTGCTCCCGGATCTCGTAGCGGTCGATCATCTGAGGAGTCATCGCAGCTCTCTCCCGGCGTTACTCGTGCAGGTCGGATGACACGTGTTATATCACGGGAGGTGTTGCAGCGTCAAACCGGGTCGCGGGGGGAGGGCAGGCCGAGGTTGTCAGGCACCCAATCACCGTTCGCCGGGCGCGGCGACGGCGGCCCGCAGAGAGGTCAGGTTCAGAGCTATGGAAGAACAGGGATGATACCCACGCAGCGGAAACCGTAGTCGTTGCCCGAGTTGCCCGGATCTTTACAGTTCCGAGCGGCAGCGCGGGCGCTGCTGTAGCCGAAGTCCCACGAGCCGCCGCGCATCACGCGGGAGGACCCGCTTTCCGGCCCCTGCGGATTCAGGGTGGGCGCGTCAGCATAGTAGCCAGAACCATAATCATACCAGTCGCTGAGCCACTCCCATACGTTGCCGCCCATATCCAACGCGCCTACCCACGACGCCCCTCCTGGATACGTGCTGACCGGGGCTGTGTGTCTGTACCCATCATTTACGCCTCTGTCAGCCCAACCATACTCACAATTCATATCACAGAAGTTGAGTAACGTACCATCAAAATCATTCCCCCAGGGATACACCGGCCCATCCGGGCCGCGCGCCGCATACTCCCACTCGGCTTCGGTCGGCAGGCGCGCCCCTCGCCACTCGCAGTAAGCTGCCGCACCGAACCAGGTTACTTCGATCACCGGGTGGTCGGCGTACCCCTCCAGCGGTGCCCAGATGCCGCCGCTCTCACCGATCAGCACGTCTTCGTCATCTGCGTTAAGCCACGTCTCACCACCCTCGGTCTGGTTGCCCATCTTGTTCAGGAACTCGGCGAACCGGGCGTTGGTCACCTCGTACACGTCGACCCAGAACGGCTCCTCGAAGCACACCTGGTGAACAGGCTTTTCGTCGTCCAGTCCTTCCTCGCTGCCCATCATGAAACACCCCGCCGGGACGAGCGCCATCTCTACGCCGCCAAACTCCTCTATCACTGGCGTCCAGTCGGCGTTGTACGTCACCGGCTCGAAGCCTGGTGGGAGAGGTGTGTCGGTCGGGGTGGGCGCTGCGGTAAAAGTGGCGGTTGGTGATGATGTGTACGTTGGCGGAGGAGTTGGGGTGGCCGTTTGTGGAACCGGCGTGATGGTTGGCCCCAATGCAGCCGCCGCCCCGCAGGCGGTGAGCAGGAGAATCGAGGTAGCAAGAACACAGAAATGACGCATAGCGTATACCTCGTGCCCGGAGTTGAGAGTCATCGTTGAATATTATAGGCGGGTTTGTTTTGACCACCAAGTGAGGTGATTGCCGTGCGGGGCACGATTGTAGAAAAGAGGAGACCAGCCATCTGGCCCGGTCTCGATTCGTGATCGCGCTCACTTCCTGCCCTTGCCCACCCGATCACGGCATGCTATCATCGCCCTGGGTAGGCCGCTTCGGTGGAACGCTTCGGTAGAACGCTTCGCCAGGCCGGAGGAAACCGCACCGGTTGAAAGGACGTGAGCCTATGTGTGGACGCTTCACGCTTGCCGTCGATATCTCCGAGCTGCTGGAGGCTTTCCCCCAGTTCAGGCCGCCGGAGATGCACGCGCCGCGCTACAACATCGCACCGACGCAGCCCGTCGCCGCCGTCCCCAACGACGGCAGCGACGCGATCACGTTCTTCCGCTGGGGGCTGATCCCCTCCTGGGCCAAGGACCTCTCAATCGGTAACCGGATGATCAACGCCCGCGCCGAGACGCTGGCCGAGAAGCCGTCCTTCCGGGCGGCCTACCGGCGGCGGCGCTGCCTGATCTTCGCCGACGGCTTCTACGAGTGGAAGAAGGAGCCGGGCAGCAAGGCCAAAACCCCGGTGTACGTGCGCATGGCGTCGGGCGAGCCGTTTGCCTTCGCCGGGCTGTGGGAGGTGTGGCACTCGCCGGAGGGCGACGAGCTTCGCTCGTGCACGATCATCACCACCACCCCCAACGACCTGATCGCGCCCATCCACAACCGCATGCCCGCCATCCTGGCCCGCGACGCGTGCGGCGACTGGCTCGACCCGGCAGAGCGCGCCCCGGAGACGCTTCAGGGCCTGTTGAAGCCCTACCCGGCGGCGGAGATGGCCGCCCACGCGGTCTCAATGCTGGTCAACAACCCGGCCAACGACTCGCCGGAGTGCGTCGTGCCGATGTGACGCCCGCACTGCAATCAAGGAGGAGACAACCGTGCGCGACGCACTCGCCAACCTGCTGACGCAGGTCCAAACCATTCTGGATCAAATCATCGCCTACGCGCCCCGGCTGGTGGCCGGGCTGCTGGTCGGGCTGGTGATGTTCATCTTCGCCCGGCAGACGCGCCGCTGGGGTCGGCGCATCGCCGACCGGGCCGAAGCGCCCGAAGAGGTCGAGCAGTTGATCATCAACCTGATCTACGTGCTGGCGCTGATGGTGGCCCTGACGCTCACGCTGAGCGTGCTGGGTGTCAACGTTTATGGGCTGGTGGCCGGGCTGGGCATCAGCGGGCTGGTGGTCGGCTTCGCGCTCAAGGACATCATCGAGAACCTGCTGGCGGGGACTTTGATCCTGCTCCAGCGCCCCTTCGCCCCCGGCCAGACCATCGAGGTGGCCGACGTGACGGGCACGGTCACGGGCGTCAAACTGCACGCGACCACGCTGATCACCTTCGACCGCACCGAGGTGGTCATCCCCAACCGCATCGTCTACACCAGCGTGGTCAAGAATTACAGCGTGTACCCGGTGCGCCGCCGCCAAGTGAGTGTGGGGATCGGCTATGGCGAGGACCTGACGCAGGCCGTCCGCATCCTGCTGGAGACAGTGCAGGGCGTCGAGGGGGTGGTCGAGGACCCGGCCCCGCTCGTCTCGCTGGACGACTTCGGCGACAGCGCCGTCGCCGGGACGCTCTACTACTACATCGACACCGCCAACTACAGCTACGTGGACACCCACACCGCCGCCGTGACCGCGCTCCAGGAGGCCGTCAACCGGCACAACATCGACCTGCCCTACCCGACCTCGGTGGTGATCAACCGGTAGGGGGATGGGAGCCACCCCTACTTTTAACTCGCGACTTGTCGCTTTCGCCCCCTACACAAGCCAGCGCAGCGCAGCCGCCAGTGGTTCGGCCTCGATCGGCCACGGCACCGGCGTGAAGATCAGGATGAAGACGATCAGCATCACCACGCCCAGCACCTTGCGCCTGCCGTCCAATTCGGTGATCTCGTCCAGCACGGGCGCGTGCCTGCGCAGCACAAAGACGGCCAGCAGGACCCACACCCACCACCCGCTCCAGCCGGGGATCGGCAGCCCGGCCAGCGCGCGGATCAGGCCGTCGCCCGGGACGCCCTCAGGGGGCAACTGGGCGGCCATCTGCCGGATGTAACCAAGAATTGCCATCACCAGCAAAGCGATGATGACCGGGCCGCGCACCTTGCGGGCGTCCTTGCCGAACAGGCCGTAGATCACGTGGCCGCCGTCAAGCTGGCCGATGGGCAGCAGATTGAGGGCCGTTACCAGCAAACCCACCCATCCGGCCAGGGCCACGGGGTGAATCCACACGTCTAGGTCGCCCTGGGGTAAGACCTGGCCGAAGACCAGATACTTGGCCGCCAGGTAGGCCAGCGACTGCCCTTCTTGCGTGAAGCCCATGTACTCCCTTAATGGCTCAGGTGTGTCTGCCAGGATGGCTTCAGGTGTCGACACCTCGGAGAGCGTCAGCCCGACAATCAACACCGGGATGGCCACGATCAGCCCGGCTATCGGCCCGGCCACGCCGATGTCAAACTGCACCCGGCGGTTGGGGGAAAGCTCACGCATCGCGATCACCGCCCCCAACGTCCCAAGACCGATTATCGGTAAGGGGATGAAGAAGGGCAGCGTGGTGTGTACCTTGTGGTGGCGGGCCATCAGGTAGTGGCCCATCTCGTGCGCTCCCAAGATACCAAGCAGGGCCAGCGTGTAGAGCAGCCCCGTTTTGATCACGTCCCACCATTCAGCAGCCGTTGGCAGGAATTCGGGATGTGTTGCCAGTGATGTGTCACCGGTGATTGCCACCCCGATCGCTTCGAACACCAGCGGATATCTTGGTATTAACTCGTTTACCACACCGACCGACAGCACGCTTAAGATCGTCGCCACCAGCAGGATAATCGCCATCCAGGGAATGCCCTGCTTCTCCCTGCCGAAGACGATCGGCAGCGCCCGGATCACGTCCAGGCCCTCCTCGCGGCGCAGGAGCGGCGTGTGTCCCACCGCCTCGAACTGCGGGCGCAGGTGGGCGAAAGCCTTGTCGGCGGGCATCAACAGCCGCCCGCGAAGCCGGATCGGGTCGTGGTGCTCGCCCAGCGTCACGTCCTCGACGGTCATCACCCCTTCAGCCGCGCGGCGCATCGCCTCCTGTGCCTTGGGATCGACAGGCTTGGCGACGTAGCTGCGCGGCAGCGGCATTTTCCTTCGTTCCTGGTTCGGGCTGTGCCCGTTATCGCTCATGCGGTTGTTACTCCTCAGTTGCAGAGTGTGATTCCGATGACAGGTACATCCGTGTAGATTGTACCGCAAAGCGAGGGCGCGGGGCGCATCGGGGGCTGCTGAGACTACTGGCGCGGGGACATTTCGGCTATACTCGGCGGTGTCACATCCCCGATGCCGGAGGTGCAAGCATGGACAGCTTCAACCGGTCAAAGCGCTGGCAGTTCGTGGTGTTTCCCCTGGTCGGCTTCGTGGCGGGATACCTCTCCTGCCCGGTGCTGTTCGTCGTCGGACGGCTGGTTCTGCCGGAGTTCCCCTACGACCCGTCGAACCCCGGCCCGGGCTTCCCAGGGTGGGCGCCGCCCGAAACGCCGCTCCAGACGGCGTTCATGATCGGCATCTGGGTGATCCCCCCGCTGCTGTCCGCCGCGCTGTTTTTGGCCGGTTACTGGCTGGCGCGGCGGCTCAACCGCCCGGCGGAGCGTCTGATGTCTGACGAGGAGATGCTGGCCCGCATCCGGGAGATGGCCGATACTCCCGGCGACGAGCAGGCCGGGGATCACGGCGTCGGCAGATAACTTTTTTGACCATCCCTTAAGGCTGTGGTATGATTGCGCGTCGCACGCAGAGCAACGACGGAAAAAACATCATGAGTGCACGACAGTCAGTCCGTAAATGGGACAAGTTGAATACCGGTAGTCAGGGCTATGCCCCGCACTTTGGGCAGCATGGCGGCGAGTCGACGCTGCTCCCACTCACCAGGGATGGGGATGCATGCTTCGACGGCGTCATAACGCTAATGGGCATCCCGACCGGATCATGCACGCACGACGCGGCAGGTCTTTCGCGCAGCGGAAAGGCAGGTGGAACGGTGTAGCCGTTTCGCAGCTTTAGCAGCGTTCACTCAGGCCGTCGCCAATGTGCGGCGGCCTGTTTTTTTGTGTGGGCCCAGACCCACACCATCCAGCCAGCACCTTACCGGCGAGACCGGGGACAAGGAGGCACATCATGTACAACACAAGAACATGCAAGATCGAGTGCCCCTTCTGCGGCGGCCCGATGCGGCCCTTCGGGGGGCGCTTCTCACCCTGGGCTGCCGACGTGCAGGAGATCTTCCTGTGCGTCCGGTGCGGCTACTGGGTGGATATGCAGCAGGCTATCGCCGAGGCGCTGGTTCAGCGCGCGGCCATCAACCGCCGGTACGAGAACGCGCAGCGCTACATGGGCAACGACCTGAACGGCCAGAACGGGGCCAGGCCCACGCTTCGCCAGCGGGTGCTGCGGGTGCTGGTGAACTGGCTGGATAAGTGAGCGGCACCGGGGGCGGATCGACGATCCCGCCCCCGGCTGCTTTTGGCGTAGGACTTACGCGGTTGGGAAGCTGGCGATCCGCAGGTCGGGAGGTTTCAGTCCGCAGATGACGCGGATTACACAGATTTTCGCTCTTGCGTTTGACAGACGCGGCTGTTTATGTTATCCTGGCAGGCGACAGAACATTTGTTCGCTTCATCGGGAGGGGTGACGTGATGGGAGAAGCAGAGTTTCCCGGTTTTCCGGCGGAGGGCCTGAAGTTCCTGGCGGAACTGGCCGCCAACAACAACCGCGAGTGGTTCCAGGCGCACAAGCAGGACTACATCGACCACGCGCAGACGCCCGCGCTGGACTTCGTGATCATGATGGGCGCGCGCCTGCAGACGCTTTCGGAGGGCATGGTCTACGACACGCGCACCAACGGCAGCGGGTCGCTGATGCGCATCTACCGCGACATCCGCTTCAGCAAGGATAAAACCCCGTACAAAACCAACCTGGGGATCACCTTCTGGGAGGGAGCGGGCAGTAAGTTGGAGCGCCCCAACTTCTTCTTCGAGTTGAGTCCGGAAGGTGCGATGATCTACTGTGGGGTGTACCGCTTCTCCCGACCCATGCTGGCGGCCTACCGCGACGCGGTCGCCGACGACCGGTCGGGGGCCGACCTGGAGGCGTCGCTGGCGTCGCTGGCCGGGGCGGGCGACTACCGGGTCGGCGGCGAGCACTACAAGCGCGTGCCCGCCGGATACGATCCGGCACACCGGCGCGCCGACCTGCTGCGCTACAACTGCCTGTATGCCTGCCCGCCGATGATCGATCCGGGGGTGATCACGTCGCCTGAGTTCCTCGACGTGTGCTTCGAGCACTGCCGGGCCATGATGCCGCTGCACCGCTGGCTGGTCGGCGTCGATCAGATGGCGGCTGGCGGCTGACTTTCGGGTGGGAGATGTCTCCTCCGTGCTGCGGGCCGTTGACATGTGAACCATTATTATGTAAAATATGAACCAGAGGTTCACATCCGCCGCGCCCATCTGCACGCCGGTGGATGGGCGTGCAGACGGCATCGCGGGCTTAGGGAGGCTGTACCATGTTTACCGCCGTGTATCTGGCTATCGCCGCGCTCGTCCTGGTGGCGGCCTATTTCATCTTCCGCCGCGTGGGCCGTGACTACCGCGAACACGGTGAGCTGACACCGTCAACGGCGACTCTTCAGGTGGCGATATTTGTTGCCTACGCGTGCCTCGTGCAGGCCGGGTACGTCGGCACGGACTGGCCGAGGCTGCACGACACCGGCCTGCCTTTTATGCTGGGGGTTCTGTGCATGGCTTCGGGGCTTGTGACCGTGGTGGCTGCCGTCGGGGTGTTTGGCGTGCGGCGGATGGTGGGACGCGAAGTCAACGTGCTGAAACAATCGGGCACGTATCGCTGGAGCCGGAATCCCCAGCTCGTAGGGGGGTGGCTGTTCATGTTGGGGTTCACGCTGCTGTGGAGCATGTGGTACGTGTACGCCGTCGTCCTGGTTGTGGTTTACGCGGCCATGGGGCACATGATGGTGCTCACCGAGGAAGAGCACCTGCGCCGGGTCTTCGGCGAGGAATATGTCCGCTACTGCGAGCGGGTGCCACGCTACATTGGCTTCCCCAAGCGTGAACCATAAGCGAGCGGCCAGCAGGCGGCTCACAGACGGGTTGGCACTGCGAGATCGGAGGGGACTGTGCCATGTTTACCGCCATGTTTCTGGCCACTGCCGCGCTTGTCCTGGCGGCGGCATACCTCATCTTCCGCCGCGTAGGCCGTGACTACCTCCAGCACGGCAGACTGACGCCTTTGGGGGCCATTCTCCAGGTCGTGGTCTTCGGGCTGCACGCCTGGCTGGTCTACATGATATACCTCAATAGCGGCTGGCCGGAAGTGCATTGCAGCACCCTCTGCCTGGTGCTTGGCATCATCATCGGCATCCTCGGTCTGGGCATCCTGGGGGCCGGGGTGGGTGTGTTTGCCTCGTTCCTGCGCATGCTTGGCCGCGAGGTCAACGTGCTGAAGCGGTCGGGCATCTATCGCCGGACGCGCAACCCGCAACTGGTGGGATACGGCGTGTTCCTGCTGGCGTTCCTGCTGCTGTGGTACTCGTGGCACATGATCGTGGCCATCCTCGTCTACGCAGCGATCGCGCACATGATGGTGCTCACCGAGGAAGAGCACCTGCGCCGGGTCTTCGGCGAGGAGTATGCCCGCTACTGCGAGCGGACGCCGCGCTACATCGGACTCCCCCGGCATGAGGGTCGGTAGAACTGCCTTCACAACGCACAAGCGAGGTGGCAAGAATCCACCTCGCTCTCAATGCAACCGGCCGGTTGATTATTACTTGCCCTGCCAGGACTTAAGCATCCACAGGTGACCTTCAAGCCCGTCGTGAATGCCGTCAAGCAGGTTGACCGTGGTGCGGTCGCTGCCTGCCTCGGCGGTGTTGAGGGCATCCACGAGGACGGCGTTTAGAGCTTCAATGTCCGCAATCGTGCGCTTGACCATCACGTGCGCCGCCGGCACCTCTTCATCCTCTTTCAGCGATGTCGTGTTGAGCATGTGGGCCAGGGTATGCGGCGGCACTTCCCCCAGGCCGACGATTCGCTCCGCCAGCTCATCGATGACATCGCCGACCTCTGTGTATATCTCCTCAAATTTCGCGTGAAGCTGGAGAAACTGCTCCCCCTGCACGTTCCAGTGATAGTGCCGCAGCTTCTGATAGAAGACGGTGAAGTCGGCAACCAGTGTGTTAAGCTTTTTAACCGTATCTGTTGGCATGTTTAATATCCTTTCTATACGCTCTAAAGATAGTTATCTACATACGCAGCCGGTGCCCGGCTGCCCCGGCTGCTGCCGGACCCTGCGGGACGCGTCACACGCTCACCGGTTCGCCCATCACTATTAGATGCTCTCATCCCCTGAGTGGTTGCAGGTGGGTTCACCCCAGGCAGCCGGACGTGGGCACGGTTGATACTGTGTCCGATGAACCGGGGGCTGCGTCTCATCCCTCAACAGATATTATAGCGCACGAACATCTCTGGATGCACGCATACCGCCCGGCTGGAGTCCGCGCGACTGCCATCCACGAGTCGAGAGCGGGCCTCCGACAGAGACCATTGAACGAAGTGCAACCTTCGCGGCGGGTTACAATTGACAACCGCCCGGTGTTTCCTGCATAATGGCGGCGGTACATCTGGGAGGCAGCTTTGCTTAGCTCGACTAACTTGCCAGGAGTATGCAGCATGTTACTCACACACCAGGCCCGTTCTGTCTGGCCGTCCGGGAAGCGGCTCAGAACCCCAGGCAGCCTTATGGTTTTCTGCCTGATCACGGCATTGATGCTGCTCTCAGGAAGCATCGCCTGGAGCGGCGTACCGGACGGCGGTGACCACGCGGGCCAGCAGCAGATCACCGTCCGGATGCCTGACGCCAGCCACGCAATGACAGTCAACTACACGTCTGTTTCGGCACCGGAATACCGGGTGAGCTACTTCGGCATGGGCACCTGTGCAGGCGAGGATCTGGTGATTTTTGAGTTTGAGAACACCGGCCAGTTGAGCTTTGTCTCGGCCGGGCTGGTCGATCTTTCCAGATACGAAGACGGCATCTGGCGCGTGCTACAGGTCGAGCCGCACTTCGCGGAGACCAACCCGTTCACGCTCTCGCCCAACGGCTGCGATCACGACGGCCAGTCGCTTGACCCCGGCGAGAAGCTGTACGCCCAGTGGGTTGTCAAAGACCTCCCGCCAGGCTCCTGGGAAATGTTCGCCACCCTCAACCTGTGCACAGAGGGCGGGCAGTGTGTAGAGAAGTACCTGGTAGACTTCACAATCCAGGGAGCGTGCGTGCTGCCCATCATCGACCTGTTTGAGGGCGAGCTAGCGCCATCTCACGCCGACTACGACTGGCAGCTTGTCTACAGCGTGCGGGGCGCGACGCACGTTCGCGTCTACGACAACACCGTGGCCGACCCCAGTTCGGGCATCTTCCCGCTCTGGCTGCCAGACGAGGATACCAACTACCTGGGCTGGTGGACTCTCACCGCGTACAACGGCAGCGAGGAGTGCTTCACCCAGGAGTCGAGGGAGCTGTGGTACGAAAACCTCCCGCCTGCCGGGACGTACTCCGGCTTACTGGGCAGCTTCACCGACGTTGACGTCAGCCAGCGGAACATCATCATTTCGCTGCGGGACAACGCCTTGGTTGACGGCGACATCGTCGACCTGTTGATCAACGGTGTGAAGGTGCTGGCTGGCTACACGCTGACCGGCCTGTGGTTCGAGGTGCCGGTTCAGCTTAACCCCGGCCCCAACACGGTGACCGTCGTCGCCCTGAACGAGGGAGGCAACTCGCCCAACACGGTGGAGATCCACATCAGCCACGTGATATCGGGCATCCCGGACCAGGTGTCGGGCGGTCTGCTGACCGGCCAGAGCGACAGCCTGATCATCAGGGCACCGTAGCCGGTACGGCGGCGTGCCCAGACGACAACATTCATCTCAGGAAGGGGCTGCCATTCCCGGCGATGGCAGCCCCTTCCGGGTGCACAAGCAGACGGTTATTCACGGGAGAAACCCTGAAACGACGCCGAGCGGAGCGTCTACTGTTTTGCGATTTGATATTGCCTAACCAGCCATAAGAGATAAAGAATGAGAGCCGCCAACATGCCGATTGTTGCAATAAGGTAAAGGCTCACATTGGGAACCAAAGCAAACCATTCTAGTCCAAGATACCAGCGCCCCAAATCAGCACCAACCAGCATAACGGCTATGAACCAGAGCGTATGGTATGCCTTTGGCAGTTCTGACATTTTGAACGGTATGATCCACTGCCTCCAGGTAAGATGTTCAGCCCCGCCAGCAGCCTTAATAAACTCCATAGCACTCTTGGGATTCGTTGCCAGCGCGGACTTTATTGTCTCTGGCGAGTGGCGGAGAAACGCTGCCCATAAAAGACAGGTGAGCAAGGCAGCGAGGATTTGCGCTGCTGCCCCGAACCCGTAGACAAATAGAGCAGCAAATCCAGCATCGAGAAAGGCTCTTGCAATAGGGTTTGCCTCTTGAGTGAGAAATGGGTCATTGACTACTGTAGCTATGACATCGATAGCGGTTCCGCCGACCGCAAACAGTGCGCCAGCCAAGAACGGTATGATTGGTAACGGGCCAGGCCCATGAACATAGATAAGGGCGGCCAGCATGTTCGCCGCAATCAGGATCGGCAGAAAGCAGAACGCCAAGCCAATCTCCAGGGCCTCAATGTTTACCACGAAGAATACCGCTGCTGCAACGGATGAGATCAGACCAAGAATGATGAGCCACCGCGCATAGGGGTTTGAGTGCTCAATCACCGACATTGAGGGGGTCTCCTTGGGGAGAGAGTGCACCAGGTGAGTACTGGACTTTCGCCGCTCTCAGTATAGCCGATTTTGAGTAAGGGTTACAGCCCCTGGGAACGTGAGGGGGCGCGAACAAGTTGTCAAAAAAGCATCTCATTCACGGCGGTATGAGAAAGGAGTAAAGGGGTTAGTTTAATGGATACTCCTCACTTAAAGACTCTGGTCGGTCTTTCCATTGTGATTTCCGGCGTTTTGACCGGGTGTATTCATTCACCACAAGACAATTCAACTCCCCCAGGCACAGTACCACCAACTATTACCTCAACAGGTGGGTTGGAGACGGGCACCATTCTTATTGAAAAGTCCCAGGGACTGTGGTTACTTGATCCGTCCAGGCAGAGTGCCGCTTCATACGTAACCTTGACCGATCAGGAAGAAGCTCTGATAAGTACCCCAGAGATAAGCTCAGATGGTCGTTACATCTATGCACTGTTAGGTCCAAGTAGCGTTGGAGGGGTGAAACGAAATGAGCTGTATCGGCTCATTCAGATTGATACACGTACAAAAGAAGAACGAACTTTGTTTGAATATCCCGGCCTGTTCACTATTGTTGCCATTTCACCCAACGGGCAAAAGATAATATTAGATTACTTTGTTGAAGATGGTTATTATCCCGTCTTCTGTGTTTTTGACATCACTCAGGAGGACTGTAAGCATAGTGAGTTTTCATTGGATTGGCGTCAGACACACTGGATAAACGATAGTCAATTTGTGGCTATCGCCGCTGGGAGTATCGAACTATACCTTGTTGATGCAGCTACTTTAACCACTGAACGGATTTACTTACCTGCGCCAATCCACGCGTTTGATCTTCTCCAGTCAAGGCAGGTACTGACTTTTAAAGGACACGGCAACAGACCTGCCATGTTTTACACGATTGGATTGGACACGCAGCAATATCAGTTTTTACCATATAGCACTATCAGCAACTACTATGCGCTCCTAAACGAGCTACAGCTTTCACCCAATGAGAAGTACCTGTTGTACGGTCGCTCTGAACACTACGTAGTTATCGATTTTATATCCGGTGAGACGATCGGCGAGATTGACAAAGTATTTTCCGCTGAATGGTTACCTGACAGCCAGGGGATAATCTTTGTGAGAGGCCCGGATGGTAATCGTGGTGAAGTGTCATTATTTGATCTGACCAGCCGCAGTCTGGATGTGTTATATCGTGACGACGAGCTGGAGTCGGTGATCGTAGTTCCCTAGAATGCGGAGGGAACACACAGCGACCTTCTGGCTGCGTTGACAACTCCCCCCCCTTTCGCTAGACTCGGCTCCACGCCCAACCGTCCGCATTGCCAGCCGGTGATGAGGGTGCAGCGGAGAGGGTTGGGTCCTGCGCGGCGGACGCCGTCGAATCTGGTCAGGTCCGAGAGGAAGCAGCCATAAGGCGGATTGTCCGGGTGACGCAGGGATGCCTGGCCCTCTCCCCTGCACCTTCTATTTACCGGCTGATGCTTACCACCGATCCAAGCAGGGCACCTACAATGTCCAACTTCAACCGACGGCTGCCCCTGCCGGGCGAGAAGCCGACCACAGTCTGGAAGCCTGGGGAGCGCAAGACACGCCACCCCTGGTACCGCGCGCACTCCGGCCTGCTGACCTTCCTGTGGCGGCTCATGCCCTGGGCGGCGGCCATCCTGGCACTGGGGGCCGGGTTGTCGACCTGGCGGGCGACCAGCACGCACGTCACGCTGGTGGTGAACGGCCAGCCGGTCGAGGTGGCAACGCACCGCCGCACGGTCGAGGGCGCGGCCCGCACGGCCGGGATCAGGCCGGACGACACGCTGTACATCGACCCGCCCGCCGGGACGCCGCTGGAGGCCGGGATGGTGATCACACTGGCCCACCAGCGCCCGGTCATCGTTCACGTCGACGGCGAGACACGCATCGCGCCGACGCACCTGACCGACCCACTTGGCATCGTGGCCGAACTGGGGATCGCCCTGGGGCCGTCCGACGCGGCCCGCGTCGAGCGCGCCGCGAAGCCCAGCGGCCCGGAGATCGCGGCCAACCCGGCGCTGGCCGGACTTCCCCCGCTCCCGCGCGAGATCAGCGTGGTGCGGGCCAGGCGGGTGATCGTCAACGAGGTTGTGCCCGGCGGCGAGCAGACGCGCGTCAGTTTTGAGACGACCGCGCCCACGCTGGGGCAGGCGCTCGCAGCGGCGGGGTACGCGCTGTACGAGGCCGACCGGGTCGCGCCGCCGCCCGGCACGGCCATCGCGGGGGAGGAGATCGAGGTCACCATCGAGCGCGCCACGCCGGTCACCGTCCACGCCGACGGGCAGATCATCGCCCACCGCACCCACCGGACGACCGTCGGGGCGCTGCTGGACGAGTTGGGCCTGGCACCGGGCGGCGGCGATTACGTCCTGCCCCCCGCCGACGCGTCACTGCGGGCGGGCGACGTGGTGCGCGTGGTACGCGTCCGCGAAGAGACGCTCGTCCAGGCGGTGCCGATCCCCTTCGAGACGACCTACGTCCCCGACCCCGACCTGGTGCTCGACCAGCAGCGCGAGCTTCAGGCCGGGCAGGAGGGAATATTGGAGCGGCGGGTGCGGGTACGCACTGAGGACGGCGTCGAGGTCAGCCGGGTGACCGAGGGCGAGTGGGTGGCGCGTCACCCGCAGGCGCGCGTCGTCGCCTACGGCACGAAGATCGTGATCCGGGTGCTTGAGACGCCCTACGGCGAGCTCCACTACTGGCGCAAGCTGCGCGTGCTGGCGACCTCCTACAGCCCGCTGACGGCGGGTCACAAGCAGCCCGGCGACCCCTTCTTCGGGCTTTCGGGCACCGGCACACCCGTCCAGCGGGGCATCATCGCCACCGACCCGCGCGTGATCGCGCTCTACACGCACATGTACGTGCCCGGCTACGGGGTCGGGCAGGCGCTCGACGTGGGGGGAGCGGTCAAGGGGTTGCGCATCGATCTGGGCTACGACGACGAGCACTACGTGATGTGGAACAACTGGGTGGAGATCTATCTGCTGGTGCCGGTGCCGCCGTACGACCGGATCGCGTGGGTGCTGCCGGAGTAGGAGTGCGTCCGGCGCGCTACGTGTATAATTGGGATGTGAGTGGCCGGGCCGGATGTGGATCGGATGGTATGGTATGGGCAGTCAGATTGCACCGTCGAAGACGCTGAGCTTCGAGGAATTTATTGAGCAGTACGCGGGCAGGCGCTACGAGTACGTCGATGGCCGGGCGGTGCCGATGGGCCCCGAAACCGTCGACGCGGAGGGGGGCACATCGGTGACGCCGACAAAATCCGGGCACGGGCTGCTGGTAGAGGAGATCGCTTTTCTGGTGGGCCGGTTCGCGCGCGAGCATAAGCTGGGGCGAGTGTTCGGCGCGGAGACCGGATTCCTGATGCGGCAGGAGCCGCCCGAACTGCGCGCGGCGGACATCGCCTTTTACTCCCGCGAGGGGTTGAAGGCCATCACGCGCGGGGACTGGCTGCCGTTTCCCCCTGCGCTGGCGGTGGAAGTGATCTCCGAGCACGACCGGGCGGCGGACCTGCGGCGCAAGGCACGCGATTACATGGAAAGCGGCACGCGCCTGCTGTGGCTGGTGTACCCCACCCTTGCCCAGATCGAGGTTTACACCCCCGGCGAGCCGGTGCGCGTGCTCGGCGAGGGCGACACGCTCGACGGCGGCGACGTGCTGCCGGGGTTCTCGGTTGCGGTGGGGGCGATTTTCGCCGCGCTGGACGACCTCGGCGAGGGGGATTAACCGGCGACCCGATCACCGGCCCGCGCGGTGTGCGCTGCGCTACCTCTGCGGCGGTTTCTGCCGGGCCTGGAGCACCACCGAAGTCCCCCAATGCACCTCCAATTGATTGCACGGCATTATTCGAACGGGCCAATGCTTTGCTGCCGGGCGCGCTTGATGCGCTGGACGTGTCAAAGGAGCAAAATCATGCCACTCTTTGGGCCGCCCAATGTAAAGAAGATGAAAGAAAGGAGCAATATCAAGGGTTTGATCAAGGCACTGGACTACAAGAAAGAATATGGTGTGCGCAAGGCCGCCGCCGGGGCGCTGGGGCAGATCGGCGACGCGCGGGCGGTCGAACCACTCATCACCGCGCTCAAGGACGAGGACGGTTATGTGCGCGGGGCCGCCACCTTGGCGCTGGGGCAGATCGGCGGGCCTGCGGCCGAGCCGCTTATCACCGCGCTCAAGGACAAGCACGCGTACGTGCGCGGGTATGCCGCCGAGGCGCTGGATAAGCTGGGCTGGGAACCTGATCTGGACGAAAATGGTGCACAGTATTGGATAGCAAAACGGGAATGGCAGAAATGTGTTGAGATCGGTGCCCCCGCCGTCGAGCCGCTCATCACCGCGCTCAAGGACAAGGACGCGTATATGTGCGGGTGCGCCGCCGGGGCGCTGGGGCGGATCGGCGACGCGCGGGCGGTCGAGCCGCTCAGCGCCGCGCTCAAGGATGAGAAATGGCAAGTGCGCGGGCACGCCGCCAGGGCGTTGGGGCAGATCGGCGACGCGCGGGCGGGCAAGCCGCTCACCGCCGCGCTCAAGGACGAGGACGAGGATGTGCGCCGGGCCGCCTCCGAGGCTCTAGATAAGTTGAAATAGCAGCCTGACGGTATTCCCCGGTGAATGGGGTGCCAATGTCCTGCCAGTCAAACTCCGGATAAGGCCGTCACTCCCCCGGCCCCGTCCAGGGATGCCACTCCGAGCCGTACGGCTCCAGCACGATCACGCCCTCCGGCCCGCGCAGGTAGCAGAAAACGTACTTGGGCGCGGAGTCGCACTGGTAGCCCGCCTCCATCGCGAACTCCTGCCCCAGCGCCCACCCCAGCCACTCGCGGGTGGTGTAGACCATGCCGTCCGGGTTGCGCCACACCATCCCAAAGCCGCGCACCGGCTGGAAAAACCCCTCCGGCGGCACGATCTCCGGGTCGCTGTCGGGCAGGCCCGGCTCCCAGGGATCGGGGGTCTGCCGCCAGGGTTTTGAGTCGCCGCCGTCGTACAGGGCGAAGATCATATCCAGCGCCTCCACCCAGATCATCAGCCCGTGCTCGAAGTACTCGGCGGCCCCATCGGAGATCACCGCCGGAGCACCGGGGCACGCGTCGGGCGGGTCCTCGAAGAACCAGGTATCCGGGCAGCGCACCTCAACCGAGACGGTCGCCGCCTCCGTCAGGTCACCTTTGGTGGCGAACAGCACGTAGACGGCCCAGTTGCGCACGCTGTCGCGGGTGGACACCACCTGCGATCCGACCGGCGACACGTCCCAGCAGGTGCTCAACTGGCCGGTCGACATGGTGGTGCACAGCATCGCCGTCTCGCCGACCGTCTCCCAGCTCAGCGTGATGTCGTCGCCGGGGTCGATCAGCTCCGGCGTGGCGGTGAACGACTCGACCAGCACGTACTCGAAGGGGGTCACGGTGGCGGTGAGGGGCGGCGGCAGGGTCACATCGGGCGGTGTGACGGGGACGGGTGCCTGCGTCGTCGGGGCGGTGGTCGGCGGCGCGGCGGTCGGCGAGACGGTTTCCCCGGCCTGCGCGGCAGCCGTGCCGGTTTTCGCCAGCGCTGCGATCTGCTTCTGGGCGGCGGTGGCGGTCGACTCCACCGCTTTGAGCGTCGCCCGATCCGCCTCGCTGAGGGTCTGCGTCACCGTCGGCGAGGGCGTTGGCCCGGCCCCGCGCGGCAGGTTGCAGGCCATCGCCGCCAGCAGCAGCGCGGCGATCCATACCCATTTTGCGGTGGTGTTCATCCTCGCCCCTCCCCGATCCGGCCGATGCCCCACTCTATTGCCGTGCGCCTATGCTTCACCCAGAACGACATCAGGATGGTCCAGGCAGTCTTGCACTTCTGCATAGTACTTCCCCACGTGCAGTCCGTCCATCAGGGCGTGATGTCCTTGCACACTCAACGGCATCTTCAAAAGCTCCCCCTCCTCGAAGTACTTCCCCCAGGCAAAGCGCGGCACCGAATCCACCGGGTGCAAATGGAGCGGATGCATGACACTCGTGAACGACACCCAGGGTATGGCACTCATGAACAGCAGGTCGTCCCGTCCGGGTTCGTCCTTCAGTGTTGGATGCTCTTTCGCGTAGGCGATCCGCTCGGCAGCCCCGGCCGCAAACTCCGAGAAGTCCTCACGATAGTCCATCACGCAGAAGCCGAACAGATCCCCATCGATTAGAATGGTTATGGATGGGTGTACGATGTCGTGCTCTACCACCTCTCCCGGTCGGATGCGATACCGGAACTCAGGAATAGCGTTCGCTGCTCGTGAGAGCACGTACACGAGCGCCACGGTAAATGATAAACCGCGCTGCTTCAGGGCGGGATAGAACGTCGTCAGGTCGACATTCGCACACATGTTGAAGTGTGGAAAGTCCCGGGCGCTAAAAACGCTGAAGTGCTCGCGTCGTGACCAGGTCTGTATGTCAATGCGGCGCATGCTTCCCCCCTGGCTTGCAATGGAACGAAACTGCACCCCATTATAGGACAGGTCGAGAAAACCGGCCCCGGGCTGGGCGCGGAGTCACCGCCCCAGCAGCCGTCCCAGGCCGAAGAACAGCCCCAGCCCTATTCCCCAGGCAGCGTAAGACATCACCAGCATCGGGATCAGCTTCCAACCGGCGCGCGCGGCCAGCCACGCCGCCAGCGCGAAGAACAGCAGCGGGGGAAGGCTGAGAAACAACGCCCCGGTGAACTCGACCATCGCGGCCCGGTCGCCCCCTTCGGCGGCATAGACGATCCACATCGCCAGCGGGAGGCCGAGCGGCATCGCGGCGGTGATGGCGGCCAGGGGGCGCGATAGGTCCTGCAGGAGGGCGACGGCGATGATCACCAGGATGGAGACGACGACCGGTACAATACGATGCCATGCCATGATGAAACCTCCGCGAGAAAGGTAGGCGACCGCGCGGCTAGGGGATCGGGACCGGCCCCAGGCCGACCTGCGTGTCCGCGCCCAGGCCGGGGACGCTCACGGCCAGGCGCTCACGGGTGTCGAAGTCGAACAGCGAGACACTCAGCCAGTATTCGCCGGGCGGCGCGGCGTCGAGCGGGATCGCGATGTGGTCGGCGATCACCTCACCGGGCCGCCAGCAGCTTGTCGGATAGCCGCCATCGACGGGCAGCCAGTCGTACATGCCAAGCGGCGCGCCGTCCGGGCCGATCACGACCGCCCCAACGAAGTAGGCGTGGTCGAAGCGCGCCACCGAGCGCCAGTAGAGCGTCAGGGCGAGCGCGTCACCGGAGGGAGCCAGCGCCGCATCGTAGCCGATCAGGTCGGCCCGCCCCCCGGCGGAATCGTCAAAGCGTGCCTGCGCAGCGAACTGCACCGGGGGCGGCTGATCGACGAAGGGCGGGGCGGGCGGTAAGGCCAGCCCGGTGCCGATGACGCGCAGGAAGGCCACCATCACAATGAGCTGCACGCCCAGCGCCAGACTGATTGCCCAGGTGTCAGCCCCGTCGCTCCGGTTCGCGGCGAGCGCCTGCGCGGCGACAATGACGATCAGCGGCATCAGGAACAGCATCAGCCGCCCCACCTCGCCGCGCGCCACGCCGGAGAAGTCCAGCCCCAGGACGCAGATCAGCAGCGTGACCGGCAGGACGGCCCCCGGGTGCGGTTCGCCGCGCCGGGTTATGGCATCGCGCACGGCACGGGCGGCCACGACGGCGGCCAGGATCGCCAGCGCCAACCCGGAGAACAGGATCAGATCCAGCGGGAAGAAGAGCAGCCAGGGCAGGTACGGCTCCCGGAGGCCATAGTGGGTGGTGATCGCGCTCGCCAGCAGGTCGAAGGGTGTATGGCCGGAGAGGGCGTAGAAGACCAGCCAGACGCTCGCCAGCCCGGCGACGAACAACGCCGCGCCGACGCCGACTGCATACCAGTCGCGGCGCGTCCAGGTGTGCCGCCCGACGAGGGCCAGATAGACCAGCGCGTAGACGCCCAGCACGCCCAGCAGGTTGACGCTGGAGAAGCTGAGGAAGGTCGCCAGGGAGGTCACCAGCCCGGCCAATGCGAAGGGCAAGGGCTTGAGGCGGGTCAGCGCGCGGTGGGCCAGCCACAGCCCGACCACCGTCGGCAGGACGTGAAACTGGTTCCACTGCGGGGTGAACATCACGTAGGCGGGCAGCAGGGGCAGCCACAGCACGGCGCGCAGCGCGGCCTCACGCCCGGCGGCCCGGCGGGCCAGGTCGTAGGCGGGCCACAGCGAAAGCAGCCCCAACAGCGGCAAGGCCATGCCCAGGACAGCCGCGCCGATGGCGGCATCGGAGCGGGCCATCAAAACACGGTGGTGGCACTGCCAGGGCCGAAACACACCCGCCAGCCGGTCGGCCAGACCAGGCAGCCACTCGAACACGCGGCGCGCTCCCCAGAACGAGAGAACGATCCCCGGCGGGTGGGCGCTGGGGTGCGCCGTCCAGCCGGGCATCAAGTCGGGGTAGGCGCGCAGGAAGGCCGGGACATCCTCGATGTCCACGCCGACCTCGTAAAAGCCGCCGCTCAGCGTCGAGACGGTGCGCAGGAATAGCTGCTCGATGGGGGGGCCGTAAAACGCCAGGAACGCAAACTGCACGCCCATCCCGCCGAGCAAGCAGAAGGCGATGAAGGCGTGCGGCGTCTCATCCTCCGCCGGGCGCTGCGAGAGCCTCACCAGCCACCAACCGCCGACGCCCAGATAGGCGACCAGGGCGAGGACGCCGGGCAGCAGCCGGGCGGGTTGGGATGGAACTTCGTAGGGCCAGCGCCAGCCCGCCCCGCCGCGCAGCAGGGGGGTGAGGTCGAGGGCCAGCGCCAGCGTGATCAGCAGCGCGGCGACGACGGCCAGGAGCGTGGCAGGCTTGAGCGGGATTTTGCGAAAAGGCATCGGGGCATCTCTGGGTCATCTCGGCAAAGTGGCGCTATTGTACCCTGCCGGGGGATGTGCTTCAACGCGGCCTGCTTCTGGCGCGATGAGGTCGTCTTCGCCCAAAGCCCGGCTTGAAAATTAATACACTATAGTGTAGTATCCAGGGCAGAACCATCTCCGTCAGCACTATCTCCTCATGTGGAGGCTCGCATGGTTGAGACGATTGTGATCGGCAACAATTACATCGTCAAGACGCCCGGCGTATGTGGAGGCCGCGCTCGCATCGATGGCACACGCATAGGAGTGGAGATCATCGCGGGCATGTACCTGTCCGGCGCAACCACTGAGGAGATTGCCGAGGGGTACAGACACGCCGGTATCACACCTGCAAAGGTCCACGCGGCGTTGGCTTACTACTACGATCACCGGGCGGAGATCGACTCCATTCTGGACGAATACCGGCAAATGGCCGAAGCAGGCAGGCGGCGTGAAGATCAGCTTCGCAGCGAGAAGAACCTCCCGCCGTCCGGGACATACATAACGTCACGAGAGGCGGCGGAGATGCTTGGCGTCGAACACGAATCGCGCTGGGTGGCGCAGTTGTGCCGGAGCGGAAAACTCGACTGCCGCAAGGTGGGCCGCGACTGGCTGGTGAGCCGTCAGAGCATGGAAGAATACACCCGAAGCAGCCGCAAACCAGGCCCCAGGCAGGAGTAGCCTTCTTCTCGACCCCCGTTTTCAGGGCACCGGATGGAGCCGCGCGGGCGGGAATCAGACGAAGATGTTAGCAAAATTTTACGCAGATCTAACGCGGCGGTGGTATATCATATAATAAGCGGGCAGCAAGCGCGGCTTGCAAGTTGGTTGAGTTGGGAATAAAATCAGCCCAGATCAATTGTAAGAGGAACGTCATGCCGATTTACGCCTATGAATGCAAGGACTGCGGAGTCCGGTTTGAGCGCCGCCAGAGCTTCGACGACGACTCGATCACTACCTGCCCGGAATGCGGGGGCGAGGTGCACCGGCTGATCCAGCCGGCAGGCATTATCTTCAAAGGGTCCGGCTTTTACGTCACCGACAACCGGGGCTCCAGTTCCAGCTCGACCTTCAGCAAGGCCAAGAGCAGCAGCAAAGACGGCGGCGAGAGCGACAAGAGTGACAAGAGCGAAGCGAAGGAGCCGTCCACAAAAAGCAAAGACGAGTGATC
The DNA here is from genome assembly GCA_964603985.1 of uncultured Anaerolineae bacterium. Lineage (GTDB taxonomy): Bacteria > Chloroflexota > Anaerolineae > Aggregatilineales > UBA3940 > CAZRXG01. Next base: position 29,781 of record CAZRXG010000030.1, read on the forward strand.
GCTCACTCGACGGATTCGCTGCGGCGACCGCCACACGGTCGCCGTTTTGCTTTTCAGCTCAGGCCCGAAATGGCGCAAGAGGCTTGAGCCACCCTGTCGTTGCGGCGTGCTCCCGTCCCTGGAAGGGTAGATGTCCGGGGCGGGGCTAGAAAATCTGGAGGTTGCCCGTCGCCCGCACGATCCTCTGCTGGTAATTGGCGACCAGCTCCAGCAGGCGGCCATGCAGGGATTTCCAGTCGTCGTTGTCGAGGATCTCCTTCATCGCCGCCAGGTCTTCGGCAATGCCGCCGGTGAGCACCTGGGGGCCGTCGCCGTAGACGGACAGCCACGCCTCGGTGGGCTGAAGGCCCAGTCGAGTGATGCCCGGCACGAACTCCTTGACCATGAACTCGAAGTACTCGATGTCACGACCGGGCTTGATGTCCCAGCTCATCAGCAACTTGACCATAACGAGAGCTTTCCCGGCAACGCAATCGGGTGAGCGTTACCGAAAGGTGGGGTTTTAGGCCCCGGTTACACACAACACAGGGATGGCCCCGACAGGATGGGCCATCCCCCCAACCAACCGAATCAGTGTTCGTATTGCAGCACCGCTACCTGTGTCTGCTCCGACAGGCTGCTGTGCCGCACCTTCAACGTCTGAATTGCCTCGTCAGCGGCAGCAACTCCCATCTCTTTCAGGAACCTGTCCAGCGGGTCCAGATCGAGCGTGGTGGCAGGGGTCTTGTAGTGCATTGGGACGACGACGCTCGGCTCGATCAGGCTGATCACCTCGGCGGCCTGGCCGCTGGTCAGCGCGCCGCCGCCACCGACCGGCACCATCAGCACGTCAATCGGCCCCAGCGCCTCGATCTGCGGCTGGCCGGGCACGTGGTCGAGATCGCCCAGGTGGCAGACGGTCAGCCCATCGAACTCGTAGACGAAGATGATGTTGCGCCGGACTTCTTCGGGGGACTTCTCCGGATCGTAGGTGGCGACACCGGTGATGAACACCCCCCCGATCTCGTACTCGCCGGGCCGGGTCAGGACATGCTTTGCACCCTTGATATTCTTGGCGGCGTTGTGACCGGGGGCGTCGTGGCTGACGGTGACGATGTCGGCTTTCAGGCGGGGCACTTCGTAGCCCAGGCTGTCATCGAACGGGTCGGCGACGATGCTGGCAACGCCGCGCTCCATCATGCGAAAACAGCTATGCCCGTACCAGGTTATGTCCATATTCCAGCGTGCGCTCCGTTCTGATGTATCGGATGGAATTGGGCCGATTATACCGTAGGGGGTACGGTGGTGCTAGGAAGTGTAGCCCCCGGCCACCCGGCCACTACCCGCCAAAGGAGCACATGTCCTCCGCCGCGTACTGCCGGTTGGCGTAGCCGAACAGGTTGAGGATCTCGAAGGTGGTGGGGTGGCTCCCGGCGTACTCGACCACCGCCCGGCAGGCCCGGCCCACGTCGCGGGTCTGGGCGTAGGACTCCCAGAACACGTCGGCCAGAGCAACGAACCCCGCCTCCGGCCCCACGTCCCCCGCCACCTCACCGCGCAGCGACTCGTAGACGGCCTCGGCGCTGACGTCGTCGCCCAGCAGGACGTGGATCAGCATGACGCGGTAGCGGGCGTAGCGCCGCAGGTCGGCGATCTCATCCGGGTCTCCCGTCCATACCGGCGGGTCGTCCTGGTCGAGGAATTGCCGGTAGATGTCCAGCGCGGCGACGTAATCGCCCATCTCGGCGGCGGCGTCGGCATCCTGAAGATAGTGGATCGGCCACAGCTCGGACGTGGTAACCGTCCCGCCCAGCACGTAGCGCGCACCGTCCCACACGTAGGTTTCGCGGTAGGTGCGCTGCGGCCCGGCCCCCACCGAGCCGATCCCGCCGACATCGACGAGGATCTCGCTGACACCGTCTCCGTCCACGTCAACGACAGACGCGCTGCCGGACGGGCGAGCGACCTGCCCACTGAGCAGGTCGACCATCTCGCCGCTTGCAGGGTCGTAGGCCAGCGCGTGGACGCCCACGAAGCAGGTGTGTGCGCCGCACGTCGAGGAGGTGAAAACCAGGTTGGCAGCGCCGCTGGCGTTGATGTCGGCCACGCTGACGATGGTCAGATGAAAGTGCGGGGCGTCGCCGCTCCGGACGATGTGCAGCAGGCGATAGGTGCCATCCTCACTGCCGAAGACCATCAGACTGGTGGGCCACAGGACCGGGTCGGGCACCTGCGCCTCCGGTGCATACGCCACGACAATCACGTCGGGGACGGCGTCGCCGGTCAGGTCGGCGCCGGCGATCACGCTGCCCCGCTGGTCGATGATGCTGCCCCAGGCGCGCAGCGTCGACTCCAGGCCCTCCGCCGACCCGCCCGCCGAGAGGTAGTCGGCGATGACGGCGGGGAAGTCGGCGAAGTCCGGCGGCTGATCGGGCAGGGTGGCCTCGCCCGGCGGCGGCTCCTGCGGCGCGGCGGTGGGCGGCTCCTCGACGGGCTGTGCTTCGGTGGCGGGTGGCCGGGTCGGCTCCTCGACCGGGGCCGGGGTGGGCGTCGCACCGCCCCCGGCGAACGGCAGGTTGCAGGCCAGCGCGGCCAGCGCCAGCGCCAGCAGCGCGGCGGTGATCGGGCTACCGCGGGTCGTGTTCCTCATCACCAGTTCTCCTCGTGAGCCACGTCAGGCTTTACCGGCCTTCGCCCGCTCCGGCTGTTGTGCGCCGCAGACCAGACAGTAACGCGCCTGCGCCGGGAGCGGCTTCCCGCAGGCCGAGCACAGCTTGAACGCCCCCACCTCGTCCTCGGTGTCGTCCGTGCCCAGCGCTTCGACGGTCTCGAATGCGGCTGCGTTAAAGACGATCACCACAAAGAGCAGCACGACACCCAGCACCGAACCCGCCGGAAGCCCGGTCGTCGAGCCTAGCAGCCTGGTAAGCGCCGACTCGGCCAGCGATGCCAGGACGGCAATAACGATGAAGCTCGCCACCTCTTTGAAGCGCTGCATCAGAATATACGGCACCAGGAAGTACCCGACCGTCGGCACCAACAGAACCCACACCGTAATTGTTGCGGCAACGGATCTGGCCTCTATCACTGCGTCGTCGGAAAACCACATATTCCGGGGGGTAAGCTCGGTTTCCAACGTGTTCAGGAACGCTTCCTGGTCTATGTCAAAGTGTACCTTGTCCTGCGCCGGCAGATCCTCAAAGGCGGCCCGAACCTCTGCCATCCGGGCTTCGAAGAGGGGGGCGAACAACCGCTCGCCCACCCACCGGTTGGCGGCGTTTCCCAGAAAAAGGAGGGAGACAACGGTCAAGCACACCGTCATGGACCCAGAGATGGTGCCTATCAGCCGGTAGAGCAGGAAGCGCAGCAAGGCAGCCTGGCGCACCGCAACGCCGCCGCGCAACTGGCGCGTCAGAAAGACGGTATCGCCGGTAATCCACGCAATCCCAAACACAACACCGAAAGCAGTGCCAATGAGCACCACTTTGTTTGCCAGCGCCATATTCTCCTCAATTGGGGTGATAACTATGGCGACCAGGGCAAGCGCAGTGAGCAACACGAGGCCCAGGAAGGTGTATCTGACGACGGAAGCGGTCAGCGAATCATCGCCGTATTGAACCAGCAGCGCCAGACGCCGCGTAGAGCGCCCGCGCACCAGACGCGGCAGCAGTATCTTTAGCACCGACAACCTGAGCGCATCCAACAACTGTATGATGGGCATCATCGGAACGAGCCACAATGCCGCAAAGACACTGGCACTACCCACAAATACCCGGAGCGCGCCACGACCCGCCTTGACGTAAGGGCCAAAGGAATCGGGCAGGCCGGCAGCGCGTGCGGCGATTTCGCGGTCCGCTATTAATGCCAATGCCAGAAAAATGGCCGCCGGGAGGCTGACGAACAGCAGCCAGTACTTCAGGCCGTCTCGACGATGCTTTCTGAGGGAGCGAACGTGCGCAGCCTGAAGTATGTCATCGAAGTGGTCTACCTCACGGGCGTCCCAGATCAGGCGTGGGGTCAGCGTTTGTGCGACGCCGATGAGGTGCGCCAGATCTTCCTCACCCGGCGGCTCGCCAGGTGCGGCGCTCCGGGCTGCAAGCTCACGCAGGTGGGTGAGAAGGGCGGCGGCTGAAGCCTGCCCCAGTGCCTGGACGCTGTCGACTTCACCGCTCAGCGCGATCTGCTGTGCCACCTGCGGCGGCATACCCTCGATGCGACACAAATCGGCGGCCACAAGCCAGGGACGCAGCTCACTTTCAGACACCCCCGCTTTCTTCAACCACCTACGCCGGTCATCCGGCCACGCGGCTGCGTTCAGCAATTGCCGGGTGTGCCTGATTCGACGCCTGGACAACGCACTACGGATTGAGGGGGGCATCAGGTCGAGATCGCTCAGGGGTACTCTCATGCTCGCTCCTCGTAAGTTGAGGACGGGGCCCGCGTCTTCAGTATAGGGCTGTTTTGAGCGCAGGCAAAACCGGTAGGACTTATGCAGTTGGGCCGAGCTGCACCTTACAACGCCAGGGGAAAAAGAGCCTCCTGCACGCTGCGAACGTCCCCCGGCGTGGGATTCGCCTGCCCGGTTGGCTGTGCTATACTTCACCCGTCTCCGCCAATTGCTGTGCCAGAGAGGGGGTGTACGATGACCGAGGAAGCGGGCGATAAGAAGGGGCTATCCAAAGGGTGCTGGAAGGCCGCCCTCGCGGTCATTGGCGTTTACGTGGTCGCCGCTGCCTTCTGCATCGCCGCTATGGCCCTCTCAGACAAAGACTCCGCCGAGCCCTTTGCGGGCGAGGGGATCCGCTTCACTGTGCCTCCCATACATGTGTCCCCCCCCGCGCTGGAGGACCCTATCGAAGAGGCACTCCCCACCTCAACCTGGCCCATCACACCGGTCTCCGTCCCGGATTCGCCCACGCCTCCGCTGGCCCCGGCCAAACTGCCGGACGGGTGGACTCGCCACGAGCTCCCCGAAGCAGGTGTGGCGATTGCCCTGCCGCCCGATTGGGACGACGTACTGCCCGCTCTACAGGCGGCAGCCGCCCTGCTTGAGCAAGGAGCAGAAGCCGACCCGGCACTGGCCGCCGACCCTGACTTCGGCTTAGATCCCGGATCCAAAGCCTTTTTGGAGAACGCCGACCTGTTCGCGATCCCCACCTGGGATACCGGTTCCGGCGTGCCATTGCAGTTGAGGATCTTCCATCAAGGTGGGTGGCTGTCCCAACCGGGCGTGGATACAACTCTTGCCGATATCTCGACCGAATATATTGCTCTCTACGAAGGAGAGGCGCGGCTGACCGAGTTCACCAACACCCGCGAGATCGACGGCGTTGCACGGGAGGAGGCGATCCTCCAGGCGAACATCAGCGTAGGGAGCCGCGAGGTTTACGCCGAATTCCGCTGCCCGGCAGACGGGGTCGGCACCTATCGCCCGGTGTTTATCGAGATCATAAAGACCGTCGAGGAGCTGGGTGGTTGGGTGCCCGTTGAGGAATTGGATGATGGGGTGCGCTACGAATCTATTGATGCCGGTTTGTCCATTACCCTGCCGGGCGACTGGATCGTCATCGATGATGAGGAAAAAATCTATACGGTTTACGGTGACGGTAAGGACGCTGAGGGCCCCAAAACGCTTCTGGAGAGCGGCGATCTGCTGGCCGTCCAACTTCCCCCGGAGGACAGCCCCGTTAGCTATATTCCGCTCACCATCGCTTGCCTTCCCCAGCCCGTGTTGTCTGATTTCGAAGACCTGATTACCGACCTGGCGGAGCACACCGCGCGCACGGGGGACTACGATATCAGTGTCGGGCCGGAGTTCATCAGCCTTCCTGCGGGGGAGGCGGCCAGAGTCGAGTTCACCCAGACCAGGAGCCTGTCAGACGGCAGCGAGCAGACCGTAACGCTGTGCCAGTATTACCTGGTCGTGGACGAGACACTGATCATGGTGTCGATGGATGTCCCCGGAACACTCATCGACACCTACCGGCCGGTGCTGGCCGAGATCATGGAGAGCATCGAGGATCTGGAGGCAGGCGGCCAGTAGCGGGAAAAAGGTAGGCCCGGCTCTGCACCATCGCAAGGCCGGGCCTACCGGTACTCTACCTCAACCCATCACGGGGTCACTTCTCCCGGCGGCGCGTAAGTCTCCACACACCATACCCGATCAGCCCCAGCACGACGAGATACGGGCCGGGCACGATCACGATCCAGGTCAGCGCCTCGGTCAGCGAGTGGAACGTCCTGACCTGCGCCTCGGTGGCCTCCTGGAACTTCGGCCCCAGCGACCAGGGTGCGGGCGTCGGCGTGGGGGTGGGCGTCAGGGTCGGGGTGGGCGTCGGCGCGGGCATCTCCAGACTGATGTTGATCGTCGAGAAGGCCGCCCGCCCGGACAGATAGGTCATCCGACCCACCACCTGCTCGATCTGCGCCTCGATGTTGGCTAGCTCCTGGTTGACGGCCAGCGCCTCCTGGACCGTCTGAGCCTCCTCCAGGAAGGCCCGCAGGCGGTCGCGGGTGGCCTCCAGGTTGCGCAGCCGCGACTGCAAGTCAACGTACTCGGCGCTCACGTCCTGGCCGGACGCCGACTCGTGCAGCACCTCCAGCGAGATATCGCGCAGACGGCGCATCACCACCTCGAAGTTGTCGGCCTGCACCGCGATCGTCATCGACGCCGACTTGCCCCACTCGACCGACCACGCCTGGCTGCTCAACACGTAGCCGCCGTTGTCGACCGCGATCTGCGTCACCTGATCAATGGCGATGTCGGTGTCCTCGACCAGCAGGCGCATCTCGCCGTTCTTGATGATCATGCGCTCCTGCGGCTGGACGGGGGCCGGGGTTGGGCCTCCACCTCCACCGCCTCCCCCTCCCGCCTGATGGGCCGCCGTCGCGGCGGGCAACGGCGTGCCGGGGAGTCCCATGGCCGTGGGAGACGCGCCGGGGGGCACCCCTATAACGGGCGGGACGGTGGGCATCATGGCGACGGCTGTGGGAAAGGCAACCCCCTCCCCGTCGGGGACGTAGCCGCTGTCGAGGTTGGCGGTAGTGCTGCTGAAGACGTTCCCAACCGCCGGGCCAAGCAGCGTCAGGCCCGCCACCCCGAAAACGAACACCAGCACCACGATCAGCGCGGCGGTCGCAAAGTTGAAGCGGGGCCACCGCCCACCTTTCGCTCTCTGTCCCTTGGGGCGGGCCTTCTGCGCCGCAGACGGCTGCATCTCCCACTCGCCCCGGTAAACCTCATTCATTTCCAGGATCATCTGCTCCAACTCCGAATCCTGTTCGGCCTCCGCCAGCACTGCGGCGACGGCCTCAAAGTCGCCCCGTTCCAGGGCACTGGAATATCTGTAAAGCGCCTTCTCGCGCGCAAGTTGACGTGCTTTCTGTGTGTCCATGCTTACCCGTCCTCACCTTGCAAAGCGCGCAATCGACCGAGCGCCCGGTGCAGCCTCACCCGCGCCGCGCCGGGCTGGATGCCCAACTCCTGCGCCAGCGCACGACCGTCCAGGCCGTGCAGCACGGCCAGCGTGATGACCCGCCGGTCGTCGCCGGAGAGGTGCGCCAGCAGGGCCGAGACGGCCTCGTCCTGCTCCAGGTTGGCCGCCGGGTCGCCGGTGGACAGCGCCGCCAGCCGGTCAAAAAGCTCGTCCTCGCTCATCGTTCCTTCGTGATCGGGCATCATGTCACGCACCAGTGGCTCGCGCCGATCCCGCCTGGCAAGATCGGCCTGCCTACGTTTGATCAGGTTGGCCGCGATGCCCAGCAGCCAGGCTTTCGGCTGGGCATCAGGACGGAACCGCCCGGCGTGGCTCAGCGCCTCAACGACGACCTCACTGAGCAGCTCGTCCGCGGCCACGTGCGCGGCCTGCCGTGTCTCGGCCAGCCCGGCACGCACAACGTAAAAGCGCAGCGTTCCCAACAAAGCCTCGCTCTCCTCTTGGATAAACTCCCTGAGCCGGGCCTGACCCTCCGCGCGGTTTTCGGCTCGCATGATTACGTCCCTCGCCATGGCGGATAAAACTGTTGAGTCCTCACTATATTATTCAATTATAGGGCAGAAAATGTTACAGCCCCCGACGCAAAAAAACGCCAGACCCGCTGCCGGGCCTGGCGTCCGTTGAGCAAAAAGGGTTGGATCGGGCTAACGGTCTACTTGCCGCCCCCCTTGGAACCGCCACCACCGCCGCCACCACCGCCGCCGCCGCCACCACCGCCGCCACCGCCGGTGTTATCCTGGGTCTGGTCCTGATCCTGGCCCTGATCCTGGTCCTGGGTCTGATCCTGGTCCTGGGTCTGGTCCTGATCCTGGGTCTGGTCTTGCGTCTGATCCCGGTCCTGTGTCTGGTCACGGTCCTGGATAGGCTCGCAGTCCTCTACGGCCGGATCGCAGGTCTTATCCCGGTCGCGCTCCTGGACAGACTCGCACTCCTCGACCTCCGGGTCACACTGGCCGTCGCGGTCGCGCTTCTGCTCCTGCTCCTGTTCAGACTCGCATTCCTCGATCTCCGGATCGCACTGGCCGTCCCGGTCGCGGTCACGCTCCTGCTCCTGCTCGGAGCCTGTATCCTCGAGGTCGTCTTCTTCCTCAAGCTCTTCCTCGACCATCGTCTCAGGCTCACCGGGGTCTTCCTCGTCGGGCCAACCCGCGCCATTCCGAACCTGCTCCCGGAAGCCACCCGGATCTTCGAGGCCGTGCTGTGCGAGGGCCCGCACCCGGTTCATCATGTTCGCCTCGTCGGCGAGGCCCTGCTGTGCCATCTGAGCAGCCCGCTCCTGGGCCATCTCGCGCACCTGGTTCAGGATCTTGAGCATCTGCGGGTCGTCGAGTTGAGCAGCGCCTTGCAGCGCAAGCTCAAGCTGGGTCTGCAGCCGCTCGACGTTGGCGGGGTCGATGTCTTCACCGGCCTCGGCCAGGTCGCTCAGCTCCTCGGCGCGCTCGGCGGCCAGCCGAACGTTGAGCCGCACCTGCGCCTGCGGTGTGAAGGCCAACTGTGTCTGCACCTGCTCCATCGCCATATCAACCGGATAAAGTGGCTGGCCGGGGGCGCTGGCATTGGCGGCCAGGGCCGTACCGGTCGCCGAACCGGCCAGCAGTACGAACGCCAGGGCGATCTTTACTAACACTGACATTTTCCACCAGTCCTTTCGTCTGAAGAGATTCGACATGGATTCTCGATACGAACGCACGGTGCTGCGTCCGGGGGTGGATGGCTGCACCCGCAGTTGGTGGGCCTGCCTCAGAAAGGCCTGCCGGGCGGCAGCCTGCCGGATCGGGTCGGGTTCGGGAATACTGTCTTGCATTGCACGTAACCACCTGGCCACATCGTCAGGCCGATCATCATATGCACTCATGCCAATTCCCCTTCCGCCGTCCAGGTCCCGGCCTGCCCCAGGTTGCGGCGCAGGGCGGCCAGTCCCCGGTGTTGCAGCGATTTCACCGCGGTGACGGGCAAAGAGAGAACGTGTGCCACTTCTGCGTTGTCCATCCCGACCAGGAATTTGAGGATGATGACCGAACGCTGTTTGGGCGTCAGGCTTTGCAGCGCCTCTTGTGCTTCCGTGGTCAGGATGACCTGCTGAACCTGCTCCTCGACGGCCTTCCCCCCGGCGGCGATCTCCTCGCTCAGTTCGAGGTCGGCGGAGCGCCGTCGGCTGCGCGCCTCATCCACCACCAGGTTGTAGGCCACCCGGAACAGCCACGCCTTCAGGTGCTGCCGTGGGCCGCGCCCGGCGTGGAGCGACTCCAGGAGGCGGCTGAAGACCTCGGCCGTTAGGTCTTCGGCAGCCTGAGCGCCTCCGACCTGGGGGTAGATGTAGCGGTACAGCGGGCGGTAGTACTCGTCGAAGATCTCGGTCAGCGCCTGCTCGTCGAGTTGACGTGCCCGTTGCAGCAGTAGCTGTTCACGATCCAAGGTTATCTCCCTTTGCTCTACCTATAAGACGAAAAGACCGGTCTCCGGATACGGGTAACCGGCCAGATTCCACAAAATCAGTATATCGACGGGGAGCGGGCCAAACAACGTATCCCGCTGCGGGCGGATGCCGGAATCTAAAAAGCCGCCCCACGTGAGGGCGGCTTCGCGGCTGTGGCACAGGCTCAGTCTGACGATCCGGACTCGTCGTCAGACCGCCCCGCTCCCTGGGGGCGCACAAACCGCCGCACGACGTACACGATCACCGCCAGCGCCAGCAGGTACGGGCCGGGCACGATCACGATCCAGGCCAGCGCCTCGGTCAGCCCCTGGAACACCTTGACCTGCGTCCCCGCCGCCGACTTCAGGCGCGGCCCCAGCGACCAGGGCGCGGGCGTCGGCGTGGGGGTCGGTGTGGGCGTGATGGTGGGGACCGGCGTCGGGGTGGGCGTCGGCGCGGGCATCTCCAGGTTGGCGGTGATGATCGAGAAGGCCGACCGCCCGGAGAGGTAGTTCATGCGGCCCTTGACCTGCTCGATCTCGGCCTCGACCTGGGCCAGCTCCTCGTTGACCTTCAGCGCCTCCTCGACCGTCTTGGCCTCATCCAGGAAGGTGAGGATGCGGTCGCGGGTGGCCTCCAGGTTGCGCAGGCGCGATTCGAGGTCAACGTACTCGGCGGTCACGTCCTCGCCGGAGGTAGTCTCACTCAAGACCTCGGTGGCGATCTCGCGCAGGCGGCGCATGGCGGCCTCGAAGCGGTTCGAGTCGACGGCCAGGGTCACCGTCGCGCCTTTGACGCTGCCAACGGGATACACCTGGCTGCTGAGCACGTAGCCGCCGTTGTCGACCGCGATCTGCGTCACCCGGTCGATGGCGACATCCACGTCCTCGACGAGCAGGGCCACCTCGCCGTTCTTGATGATCAGACGATCCTGCGGCAGCGCGGCAGCCAGCGCGTCCATCTGATCGTCTTCCGCCCCGGTGGCGTCCGGGGCGGCTGCTTCTTCCGCCTGGGGTGCCATCTCCTCCGCAGGCGCGCGTTCGGCCTCTACCTCGAAAGCCGGCTCTTCGGCAGCCTCCTCGGCGGGAGCCTCCTCCCACTCTGACGTAGGCATCGAGGGCGCACAGGCCGAGACGGCCAGCGCGGTCAGCAGCCCCAACCCGGCGATCAGAGCGTACAACAGGCGTTTCTTGGCACTCATGGTTCTCCTCCTCCAATGTACCAGAACCAGAATACTGCTTCTATTATACGACGTTTTAGGGCCGGGTAAGGTTCCGGGTCATGGATACGAAAGGGACATGTTCGAGTTTGGGGAAGGGGCGAACACGCAGGTTCGCCCCTACAAGCAAGAAGGAGTTAGTGACCGGCTGCGCCCGGCCGGTTATATCAATGCCGACGTTACTGCGATGGCTGCGCGTCCCACCAGGCCTGCCAGGCGTCAGCGTCCTGGCCGAAGTCCTGGCCTGTGATGTCCTTCAACGCAACTTCGGCGCTAAAGCGCACCTCCTCATCCTCGTCGCCCAGCAGCCTGATTAAGGCCGGAACGGCTTCCAGAGGCTTCGGCCAAAAAATCTTCCCCAATGAACGGGCCGCATTTTTCCGTACCCGGGGCGATTCATCATCCAGTGCCTGTATCAGAACAGGGACGGCTTCAGGCCCCAAATCCCCCAGCGCCATGGCGGCCTTCGCGCCCACAACAGGGTCTTGATGGTTAATGGTCTGCCGCAAAAGGGGAATGGCCTCCGGTCCCAGCTTTTCCAGTGCCTCGACCGCAGGCTCCCAGTAGCGTGAGTTTTCATGCTCCAGCATCTGTTCCAGGAACGCCAATGCCTGGCTTGTTTCAAGCTTCACGGCGGTGTCGGTGACCGCCTCGATCAGGTTGGATGACAGGGACAGGTCCAGGGTCGTGGTCAGGGCCGATGGACCCCAGAATGCCACCAGCCCGTCCAGCAAGGCCCCTGCCCAGGCCCGCTCCCAGGGAGCGTCGGCTGGCTCCTCTGTGCAGTGGTAGTTTATAATTGGAATAGGCTCTTTCCCGCTTATACCTCGTCCCACCGGCTCCTCTCCATTCACGGTGAGCACAGCCTGACCGGTGACTTTCGCACCGTTGTAGCACTTTGGCGTACTCTCCCATTGGGCCCAGAGGGCCTCACCCGTGAGGGACAGCCGCAGCGTCGCGTCACAGCCCTCGCCGACCTCCACCACCGTCAGCCCCATTGCCGTCAAGATGGCCTCGGCTGTGTCCCGGACCGGCAGCGAGAATTCCTCGGCTATCTCAGGGAAAGATTGGTTGATTTCCAGGCAAAGCGTCTCAATCGGCGGGCCTGCCCGGCCAGAATCCTGGGGTGATGCCGGCTGCTGCTCCATCGTGGGGGGCGCGGGGGAAGTGGTCGGGCCGGGTGTCGACATGACAGATCGTGTGGCTTCTCGTGTCTGAGCCCATGAGGTGGCAGTTTTGATGTTCGCTGCGTTAGTTTCAATCGGCCCGGCTAGAGTAGGTGACATAGCCCAGTAGCTGCTGCATCCCACCAACAGCCATGCAGCCACACTCACCCACACAGTGAGGATGAATCGCCCCTGGGATCTTGTGCTCATCGCGAGTCTCCTTGGTGTCCTGACGGCACTATTTACCAGACGGCTCCTAACAGAAAGAACGGCCAATATCGCCGGGCTGGTGAACCGGATCAAGTACCAGTAGGCGTTGGCCTCTCCGGGTCTTTGAGCTGGGTGACCAGCACGGTGCTCACGACCAGCAGCCCGGCGGCAAACAGCAGCGATGGCGTGAACGAACCGTCGGCGCTCTTCATCGCCTCCATGATGTATACAAACACGACTGCCGCCTGCCCGCAAAGCTGGATCAGGCCGTTCGACGTGCCTTCCGGTGTCGGGTGCGTGATCTCGGCTGAATACTGCATCCCGACCGGGAACGCGCTGACCAGGAAGAACCCCAGGCTGAAGGCCGAGACGAGCAGCAGCCAGTAGCTCGTCGCGAAGGTCAGCCCGATCAGGCCAGGGATCGCCATCGCGACCCCCAGGAAGAGATAGCGCTGCCGCTTGTGCTGCCGATCCGAGAAAGAGGGAATGATCACCGCGCCCACCAGCCCCCCGACCAGCATCAGCGCGCCGAGCGTCCCGGCATCGGTGGGTGTGAAGCCTCTTGGTCGGACGATGTTCTCCACCCAGGTCGTGACGCCGTTATAGATACCCATTGCAATGAGCGTGACAACCAGGAAGAGCAGGAAGGGCTTGACCTTCAGGGCGTGCTTCAGGCCGTCGAGCATCAGGGCGCGAACCTCCATTCCCGGTGGGCAGGGCGGCGTGGGCGGGTTCTCACGGGAGAGGATGGCGAACAGCACCGCCGAGAAGGCGGCCACCCCGCCGTAGATCAACTGCACAGCGGGGATGGTCATCTGCTCCGTCAGGATGGGGGTCACCACCATCCCCAGTGCCGTACCGATCAGGCTGGAGAGCGTCACCAGGCCGACGGCGGTGGCTCTCTCGTCCGGAGAAAACCAGTTGGCCGGGACTTTCGTCCACGAGTTCAAAAGGAACGGCTGGGCGATGGCAATCCCGATGGTGCACACCAGGACGAGTGTATAGTTCGCTCCGGTCAGGCCACGCGCCACGCCGAAGACGCCCATCATCAGCGCGCCGATGCTGACGGCGAGACGGAAGCCATAGGTATCGATCACCCAGGAGACCGGGATCGAGAGCGGGACGTAGGCGATCATAAAAGACATGGCGAGCAGACCAATTTGCAGGTCGCCAACGCCGTAGAACTGCGCAGCAGGGCCTGTGATCGGCGCATAAGTGATCCAGAGCGTCTGGATAGTCAGGTTGATGAACATGAAAGCGCCCAGCACCACCCAGCGGTAGCCGTATACGCGATACTCACCTTCACTCATGATGGTCTCCTGTGTCTGGCGGCGCTGCGGTGATGGCCGGAGCCTGGTCCTGCCGGAGGACACCGGATGCTTCTGCACCCTAAATCTTGCTTAAATCAGGCTCTCGGCAGCGCCCGTGAATATAAGTGTCGGCCTGTTGAGCCGAATAATACCCAAACAGCCGACGGAAACCAATCCGACCTTCTCGAAGCAGTACCCCTAATAAATATCAGCTTCTCACCGACTCAAAGGCGGATTATAATGGCGGCAATGAAAGCCCGGCTTATGATCGGCTGGCGAGTATGAATCACCCTGAATGTCGAGGATCGGGGAAATGAAGGGCCGAGAGGGTGCGACGGTGCGCGATTTGACCGCCCGAAGCACGGTGATCGTTGCAGTGGGCGCTGTGCTGGTGGCGGCGCTGACCGGGTGCACGTCCAGGGAGACGGCGGGCGTGGAGGCTCCGCCGCCGACCGAGATGGCAACGATGACACCAACGGACACATCAGAACCACCGCCCAGCCCGGCCAACACCCCGCGCCCGACCCGCACCCCACGCAGACACGAGTCTCCCCTAACACCCTCTGCCTCAACGGTTATACCACCGGCAACCGGCGTGCCGCCCTCGGATAAGGGGCCGTGGTTGGTTTTTACGGCGGAGGGAGAAGAGGGGATGCAGCTCTGGGCGATGAACGCCGATGGCACCGGTCTGACACAACTCACTCACCAAACACAGGATATGATCGTACACTTCGCTGTCAATCACGTCCCCGCGCAAGACGGCACCTACGCCATCGCCTATGTCACCGCCACCAGCAAGGCAGTATGGCTGCACATGTTGGCGTTTCCGGGCGGCGCCGACCGGCTTATCACACCCCTTATACCTGAAGGTGATACTTCTTCGGATCAGGATCCCTCGCTCATTCGTGAACGGAGAGCCTGCTTTGATCAGGCCGGGATACTTCGCTGGTCACCGGACGGCACACAACTTGCCTTCGTCGGCGCGATAGATGGCCCCACCGTCGACGTGTACAAGTACATGCCTGCTACGTGTGAAATCACCCGCCTGACCGACGGCCCAGCACACGCGTGGAACCTGCTGTGGTCACCCGACGGAGAGTATATCGTTCACACCGGCAATGAGATATTCCTGGGATCGGGAAGTCGCTACGCAGACGGGCGTGTGTGGGCCGTCCGTGCCGATGGCTCAGGCGTCACCGAGTTCCCCGGAGAAGGAGCAGACTATGAGGGTTGGATTGCACCTGACACACTGCTGCTGTGCACCGGTGCTAACGTCGGCACATGTGCTTCCGGTCTGCGGAGCGTTAACGTAACGGATGGCACAGTTCACAGTATCTGGCCTGGATGCTTCGATGGGGTCGCCTACAATCTGACCAACAACATCGCTCTGATCACCATCGTTGACATCTTCTTGATGGTCCCCGGCAAGGAAAACGACATTCCCCCTGATGGGCCTGGCACGTACATCTTAAGGGAGGGTGAGCCTGAGTTCCTTTCGGCGGACATTGTGAACGTCTACTGGTCGGCTGAGCAAAACACATTCTACGGTGGGGATCTAGAAGGAAGAATATACCAGATCTCACCTTCCGGGCAGATCACCGAATTGGACGCGCCAACGGACACCGTGCCGCTTATGTCACCTGATGGGCAGTACTGCACCTGGAGTGGCACATCTGACCCGTACAAAATGCCGTTCTTTGACGGGGGCCCCCACCCACCACCGTTTGGTCTGTGGATCGACAGGCCCGACGGCACCCGCATCAGGGTGGATGAGACGGTGCCCGATTCGACCGGCGCGGAACACGTGATCTGGTCACCGGACAGCAAGGTGGTCTTCTTCGTCAGCAACGAGAAAGGATATATTGCGTCCGCCCCCGACTTCGTTCCGCGACAACTGGGGATCAGCCTGCCGCTTGGTGTCTTCTGGCAGTTTCAATGGGTGCCCGGCAGATAACGCGCCAGCCCTCACGCAAGCGCCGCCAGCAGCCTCTCCCCGAAATCCGCCGGGTCGCTCCCCTCGATCACCAGATCCGCCGCCCGGTGGAAGGCCATGAAGTCGCGCAGCGCCCCGGCCACGTCGGCGATCAGCGCCTCGTCCGGCTCGACGCCCGGCTCCAGGTAGAGCGCCTTGAGGCGCAGGGTGCCGGTCTTGCGCTCCAACTTGGGGTCGAAGCGCCCGACCAGCCGGTCGTGGTGCAGGATCGGCAGGCAGAAGTAGCCCCAGATGCGGTCCTTCTCCGGCTTGTACGCCTCCAACACCTGCCGGAAGCCCCACAGATCCTCGTCGCGGCCCTGCGCCCAGAACAGGCTGTCGAACGGGCTGAGGAAGGTCGTGCGCCGCGCAGGCAGCGCGCCGTCGGCGGCCTGCTCCAGCAGGGGGAGGTTGTCACGGTGGACGACCAGCGTCTCGACCTCGCCACCCGCCAACTCCCCCGCAACCTCGACGGCCACCCCCTCGCCGATCAGCCCCTCGACGATGGGCCGGGCCGGGCCGCGCTTCAGGTAAGCATACTCGGCGGCCTGGAGCGGTCGGCAGACGCCCAGCGCCCGCAGCGCCCCCTCAACGTGGCAGCGATCCGACTCCGCTTTTGACGCCGCGCTGGCATCGACCCAGTCCGGCAGCACGCGCTCGCGCAGGTCATAGACGCGCTGGAAGCTGACGCGGTCTGCGATCATCAGGTCGCCGCGCCGGAAGAGGTATTCGAGCGCGCGCTTGGCCGGTTTCCAGTCCCACCAGCTTCCGCGCTGCGCCCCGTCGTGCTTGAAGTCGGCGGCACGCAGCCTGCCATCCGCCCGGACGCGCGCCAGCACGTGCTCGATGACCTGGTCGCTGCCCGGCTCATCCAGCCACCGCTTCCACCACCAGCTCGCGTTATCGGCGAACAGGCGCATGTGGGGAAGGCGGTAGCGATAGTCGGCGAGAGGCATGATCGAGGCGGCGTGGCCCCAATACTCGAACAGGCGGCGCTCGCCGTCCCGGTAGACCAGCCGGTCGAGGTCGGCCGGGTCGTAGCTTCCCAGGCGGCTCCATAAGACCAGGTAGTGGCTGCGGGCTACCATTTGCAGTGTGTCGATCTGCAAGCAGCCCAGCCGCTCGATCACGTCGTAGATCGCGCCGGGGGTCGGGGCGGGGGTCTGACCGTGCGGCGCGCTCAAGCCCTGGGTGTGCAGGGCCAGCGCCCGCAGCGCGGGAAGGGGGTAAACCGTATCGTGCATGAGTCTCGTCCTTTGGCTGAATAGACCCGATGTTCGGGTTAATTATACGAACATTAGTTCTGTCTGTCAACCGTTGGGGAAAACAACGAGGTGAGGGGCTATCCCCGGTCGCGACCGTCGCCCACCCCCGCGTCGAGGTCGAAGCGCTGCATGGCAAGCTGCGCCACCTCCTCCAGCGGGACGAGCACGCCGTGTGTGGCGTAACCGTTGTTCTGCGCCGAGCGGGTGGGGTAATCGCGGATCCAGCCCGGCAGCGCCCAGCGCAGCGACAGGAAGGGCAGCACGTAGATCGCCCGTCCGGGCAGGTAGTAGATCAGATAGTCGGCCCGCGCGGTGAGCGCCCAGCCCATCTTACCCTGCGTATCGACCGAGATCGTCTCGACGAAGGCGTTGCCGGTTTTGGCGGCCAGGTAGTCGGTCTTGTACTCGACGCGCGACTCGTCCCCGCCGGGGGTGGTGAAGACGCGGTCGATGCCCTGGCGCTGCTCGTCGGGCGTGGCCGGGCGGATGGTCTGGCCGCGCGCCCGGAAGAAGGCATCGAGGAACGCCTCACCCTCCTCGCCCTCGGCCAACTGGTGAGCGAAGTCGTAGGTCATGGGCAGCAGTGTAGCACGGATTTTCTAATACCACAACGCGATTTTTGTGCCATAATCTCCCGCCGGGAAAGGCAAGAGGGCGACGAAGCCGGGCACCACCGGAGAGGAGACACTCCAAATGGAGGCAAAGCCCAAAGTATTTGTGTCACGCATCATCCCCAACGCGGGGCTGGACGGGATCAGGCAGGTAGCCGAGGCCGAAGTCTGGGAGGACGAGCTGCCGCCACCCTACGAGGTGCTTCTGGAGAAAGTCAGGGGCGTGGACGGTCTGGTCTGCCTGCTGACCGACCGGATCGACGGGCAGTTGATGGACGCCGCAGGTAGCCAGCTCAAGGTCATCAGCCAGATGGCGGTTGGCTATGACAACGTGGACATCGCGGCGGCCACCGGGCGCGGCATCCCGGTCGGTAACACGCCCGGCGTGCTGACCGACACCACCGCCGACTTCGCCTTCACGCTGATGGTCTCCGCCGCCCGGCGCGTCGTCGAGGGCGAGCGGTACGTCAAAGCGGGCCGCTGGAAAACCTGGGGGCCGACCCTGCTGATGGGCCACGACATCCACCACGCCACCCTGGGCATCATTGGCCTGGGCCGCATCGGGCAGGGCATGGCCCGCCGTGCCGGGGGTTTTGACATGCGCGTGCTGGCCTGCGACCCCCTGGCCGACCCGAAGGTCGCTCAGGAGCTTGGCGTCGAGCTGCGCCCGCTGGACGAGGTGCTGGCCGAGTCCGACTTTGTCAGCCTGCACGTCCCCCTGACCGACGAGACCCACCACCTCATCGCCGGGCGTGAGCTGAAGGTGATGAAGCCGTCCTGCGTGCTGATCAACACCTCACGCGGGCCGGTCGTCGACCCGGTGGCG
This sequence comes from uncultured Anaerolineae bacterium, assembly GCA_964603985.1. Taxonomy (GTDB): domain Bacteria; phylum Chloroflexota; class Anaerolineae; order Aggregatilineales; family UBA3940; genus CAZRXG01. The sequence goes on from CAZRXG010000030.1 coordinate 48,251, forward strand.
CTCTACGACGCCCTCAAGAACGGCGATATCGCTTACGCCGCTCTGGACGTGACCGAGCCTGAACCCATCTCACCGGACGATCCCCTGCTCACGCTGGACAACTGCCTGATCGTGCCGCACATCGCGAGCTCGAGTCTGGCAACGCGCAGTAAAATGGCGAGCATGGCCGCGGAGAACCTGGCAGCCGGGCTGAAGGGTGAGCGGCTGCCCAACTGCGTCAACCCGGAGGTTTACGGCTAACCCCGCACTCCAGCACCCCCTGTGTGAGCCTGACGGCGGAGCGGAGCGCGGCGACGGTGTCGACACGTATACCGGCCATGGCCGCCAGCCTGACCCGGCGGCCACAGCCGGTCGAACTACCGCTCAAGCTGGTCTCTTACTCTTCGCCCAACACTTCACCCAGTGTCAGGGTTCTACCGATTACCCAGTCTTCGGAAGCGTCCATCAAGTTCTGCATGAGGTCTGTAATTTCAGGGGATGGGCAATCGACTTCTCTAATCCGTATCAGGGTTCCAGGAGTTGGTCGCCGAAACAAAAAGTTGGCACGGAACTTTCCAATGAGACTGAGAACGTAGTCAGGATCGGACCCAAACACCTCATCCTGTTCACATCGGGTTACGTCGTATTCGACACCGGTAAACGCTTCACGAGCCGCTACACCATCCTCACAATCTTCGAGGATCTGGTCCCACCTCGATTGGATTATTTTCTCTGGACCGTGTTGGATTAGTGCGTGTAGACCATCTCCATCATCCTTTTCAAAAAAGCACTGGAGTTCAAACACCTCAAGGTCCTCGTCAAAACTCATGCGATAAGGGTCGTCTGATATCGGCCTCGGTGGCAGCGAGGACAGAGATTCGCAAATCTCCTTAGCTTTCTCGTCTGAAATGCCGTCACCGCCAAGCAGCTTATCCAATGGGGGCTTACCTTCCATGCACAGGTCCTTCAGGTAGTCGGGCACGGGCTCGCAGCACAGCTCCCGGTCTTTGCGGTCGGGGTAGTTCTGCGCGCAGAAGAGCGCGTGATCGGTGTCCACCTCGTCCATGCAGTCCAACGTGCCGAAGATCTCGTCGGGGTCAAGCTTCGCCAGCATCTGGCAGCCTCTGGTGTTGGATGAGCGGAGTGCTTCGAGGCAGGCCAGTTGTGTGCCTGTACTCTGGTAGCTCATGCAGTTGTCGGGGTTGCGCTCGATTAAGTCCCGGCACCCGCGGCTCTGGATCTTCTTCAACTTGTCCAGCTTGTCTGGATTGCTTCTGTAAGCTTCGTGCTTCGGAGAGAAGGGGTTGGCGATCAGCGTCTCTTCCTGGCAGATGTCGGTGGTGAACTTGTCGGGGAAGTCAAAGACCAGATACCAGTTGCACTCTATGGCCTCCCGGCTCAGATAGGCCGGGTCGCTGCCACTCGACAGCCTGACGCACTCCCCGGCCCGTTTGGCGAACTCCCAATCGCGGGCGGTCGCATGCATCAGCCACATGACGTGACTGTCTATATTCTGCGACACAACATCTTTGATGTCCTCTTCAGGTAAGAAGCCTGGCGGCCAATAGATACCATTTTTCTTGAATAATTCATTGGCCTCCAGCCCCTCGTCCGTCCTGGTCAGGGCGATGGTGTCGCGCAGGCCAATGGCGAACCTGGCGACGCGCACCTCGTAGCGCGGGTCCTCGTCCAGGATGGTCACTTCCACCGACGACCCCACCTGGATGTCGTCCATCTCAAGGTGCTCCAACACGTCTTTGGGGATCTCTTCCTCGAACACCACGTCCACCGCTTCGTCGGTGGTGTTCTCCAGGATCAGCTCCACCGACCCTTCGATCACGTCACCGTTGGGGTCGAGGTGCAGCACGCGGTCCAGGTACACGCCCGGCGCGACCTCTTCGCCTACCGTCAGCGGGTACGATGCTTCGAGCAGGCCGTCGCCGTCGTCGTCGTTGATCGTCACCAGCTCGGGGTCGAAGGGGTCTTCGTACTCGTGCTCCAGAGCGGCTTCATAGAAGTCTTCTTCTATCGACGTGCTATCCTGCCCCGTCAGCGACAGGCCGCTCAGGCCGCAGGTGCTGCAGGTGCAGGCAAGCATGATCAGGGCCACGGCTGCGACCAGCGGCCCCATCCTACGGATTGTGAGGTTCTTGTTCATGGGGGGTTTTCTCCTGGCAAAGTAGGTATTCATGTCCGGCTACAGTTGGCTTCTCACTCTTCGCCCAACACCTCGTCCAGTGTCAGGGTTTGCTTCTCCTTGATGATAGCAATGGCTTCCTGGAGCGCTTCAACCACGATTCCTCGAGCAGCCTCTTCACTGGCTGCATGGTGATTCACACTGATAAATGTATTCTCATGAACAATAGAGCCGGTGACTAAAGTCGTGTTTGAAGACTCCCATGTCTTTAACTCTGCGCTAAAACATGCCTGGATGTCCTGTCGGTCAGGGTTGATACATATTTCTCTTCTACCTCGTGCGGCTAGATCGGCGGAATTATATGCCTGTACACTGACAACGAATCTATTATTGTAACCTTCGCCTGAATAGTCCGGGCCATCGAAGGTACACCTCAGTTGTGCAACATGCACGCCACTCGCATCATCAAAAGAAAATGCCTCTGCGAGCTTCAATGTGTAGTCCGGCACGATTTGTGCGAAGCGCTTGCACAACGCGTCCGCCTCGCTCTCCGGGAACCAGGCGTCGATGTCGTAGACCGTCTTGTCCCCGCCCGGTTTGCC
>CAZRXG010000031.1:0-49882 GCA_964603985.1 uncultured Anaerolineae bacterium
GCCGTGCCCGCAGTGCCCCGCCTGGGCGAGGTCACGGTCGCGCTGAACCCGCCCTCGGCCTGGCTGGCCGGGCGCGAAATGATCGGCGTGTGGCTCCAGGCGGTCGGCCTCAGCGTGGCGACCTTTGTCATGCTTGCGCGGCTGGTGCAGGGCGGCCTGTTCGAGATCGCGCTGCTGTCCCTCGTGCCGGGCATTCTGATTTACGGGCTGCTGGGTGCGCCGACGGTCGGGGCGCTGTTCAGCATGATCCTGATCCTCGTGCCGCTGGTCGCACGCGCCCCGGCGCTGGCGGTCTTCTGGCTGATCCTGTTTGTCATCGCCGGGACGCGCCTCAACTCACGCGAGATAATGCTGATCGTCGTGACCTCCGTCGCCGCCGGGAGTCCGCTCGGCTGGCTGGTGCCGCTGCTCGCGCCCTGGTGGCTGCGCGCGCGGCGCGTCGTCCTGCCGACCGCGCTGGGCGTCGCCACGGCGATGCTGTTCGCCGTCACGCTGGGCTGGCCGGATGCCGGGGGACTGCTCCCCACGCCGCTCCAGAACGATGTCAGGGTGCACGTCCTCGCCACCCCCATCGATACGTCGTACCTGGGCCTGTTTGAGAAGGGTGCCTGGGGCGGCTGGGAGGATGTCGATGCGCTGTGGAAGGACAACGTGGCCGGGACGTTCAACGCGCTGGGCGATTTCTTCGCCGTCACGAACGGTCTGCCGCTGTTGATCGCCACCGCCTGGGCCGTCGCCGCGACGCTGAGTGTTTCCAACCGCCGCGTGCAGTCGCCCTACCTGCGCCCGCTGGGCCTGGGTCTGGGCCTGCTCGTCCTGCTGGCCGTTCATCTGCTGCCAGGCCGGGCCGGTCTGTCCAGGCCGAATCTTGGCGCGATCATTCTGGCGCTCTTCAGCGTCGGGCTGGCCTTCGTCCTCAGCCAGTGGCCTGTCCAGGCCGACCCCAACCGTGGCAACCAGGTGGGGACGGTCCTGCGCCTGCTGCGGCAGACGTTGGGGGCCTTCTACATGGCGTTGGGCGTGGCTTACTTCTCCGGTCTGCTGAACGAATCACCGCTCTACTGGGTGCTGTGGACGATCGGTATCTTCGGCACGCTGACCATGATCACCAACGCCATGATCGGGCCGCCGCTCGTCTTTGCCGGGCTGGTGGCCGCTGCCGCCTCCGCCGGCAATCCTACGCTGACCGTCCTCACGGCGGTGATGCTGCTCGTCTACCTGTTCATCAACCTGTTCTTCGACAGGCGTCGCCCGCGCCGCTGGAACCCGCTGGGGGCCGGGCTGATCGTCGGCTCGCCCGGTCTGGCGCAGTTTGGCATCCTGCCGCTGGGTGTGCTCAGCCTGGGCGCGTTGGAGGCGCAGGTTCCGGCCACGCTGCTGGCCCTCTCCGGCCACGTCCTGCTGATCGCCACCGCCGGGTCGATCTCCCCGCTGGCCGTCATTATCCAGTTGATCATGACGCTGGCGGGCGTGCTGGTCGTCGAGCGCGCGATGGGCGTCGAGGCCCTGCACGAGCTCAACCACAAGCTGCTGCGCCTGATCCTGACCGTCGGCGCGGCGGTCGTCATGGCGGTCGGCTATTACTGGCTGGGCGAGGTGGCACCGGGCGCTTCGGTCTTCAACGCCATCCTGCTGAGCGCCGTCACGGGCGCGGCGCTGGTCGGTGGGATGGGCGACCGCGCAATGTACTGGCGGCGCTTCATTGAGCGCGAAGAGGAAGAGGAAGAGATGATAGAGGACGAGGAGGTCACCGGCCCCTGGGGTCGGCAGTGATCTCCGTGCGTCACTCACCTGATTTAACACCAGAGGCCACCCACTGCCGGGCGGCCTCTTAAATTTCCCCTGCAACCGGGATGGCTAGAACACCAGCACGTTCTGCAAAACCATCATCGTCAGGAAGCCGCCCATCCCGGCCAGAGCACTGCTCAACCGCTGCCGCGAGTCGTCCCGGCTTTCGGGGATCATCTCGCTCATCACCAGGAAGATCATCGCCCCCGCCGCGAAGCCAAACGCGTAGGGCAGGATGGGCCGGAAGGCCACGACCGCCAGGTAGGCCGGGATCGCGGCGATCAATTGTGGCACACCGGAGAAGATCGCCCAGCCGACGCACCGCCACCCGCCGACTCCCTCGGCGCGCAGCGGCAGCGAGACGGCCAGCCCTTCGGGAACGTTGTGAATGGCAATCGCCACCGCCATCAACAGCCCCAACTTGGCCTCGCCGGAGCCGTAGGCCACGCCAATCGCCAGCCCCTCCGGGAAGCTGTGCACGAACAGCGTCGCCAGTACCAGGATGATGCGCCTGGAACCCGCTTCCGAAAGCCCATCGACCTTAAACTCGTGCTGTTCGAGCCACCGTGAGGTCAGGGCCATCAGACCGGCACCGACAGAGATGCCGACCGCGACGGGCGTGATCCCGCCGTCGGCGACGCCGGGCATGATCAGGTTGAACACCGAGGCGGACAGCATCAGCCCACCGGATACCGCCCAGCCCATGCGGGCGACGTTTTCGGGGAACTTGCGGACGAACACGAAGGGCAATCCCCCCAGCCCATTTGCCAGCACGGTGATGGTAGCCGCGATGGCAGTTTCCGTTAATGAGGCAATCATGGCCGGTTGCTCCTCTTATTGGTCGGTCAGACTTTCGAAGATCTGCCGGTCTTCCGCGTCCAGGCGTGCAAGCAAATCCGTCCCCAGGCGGGCATAGACGCGCTGTGCAAACATCTCCATCCATACAAATTGGCGGGCGATCAACACCAGGTTGGGGTTGCGGGTGATGGTGGCCATGGTCTCCTCCTGGCCGGTGCCGGCAATCAGCACTTCGCCGCGATCCACGACGACCAGCAGCGTGTCGGTCAGCTCCTGTAGCTTGCTTTCAAGCGGCGGGTGCCGGACGACGTGCCCGTGCTCCAGTTCGGCGTCACCGGTCAGCACCGTGCTCACCGCCACGCCGCGCTGGCAGGCTACCCCGATCTCCTGGTAGAGGGTGTCCAGATCGATGTCGGTCAGCACGAGGAACACCTCGCTCTGTGCCTCGCGGATCATCTGGGCGGCGTAGGCCATCGCCGCCTCTCGCCCGCTGACCGTCCAGATGCCCGCCTCCTCCGGCGCTGTATAGAGTTCGTACAGGCCCTTACGCAGTTCGGTTACCAGGCGGCGGTGATCGGCTTCGGTGCGGTCGAGCAGCATGTCGGGCGGGATCGGGCGGTACAGGGTTGCCCGGCCTTCGACGCTCTCCAGCACCGCCCCGCGCGCGTGCAGGCGGCTCAGCGTCTCGTAGACCATCGAGCGCGGCACGCCGGACTTCTTGCTGATCTGGTAGCCGGTGGCCGGATTGTCGCGCAGCAGGGCAAGGTACACTTTGGCTTCGTATTCGGTGAAACCGATCTCTATCAGGTCTTCCAGAAGCTCCATACACTCCGGCGATCTCCCATCCTCGCGGCGCAAGAATGGAGGATCCCGCCTCCTCCCACAGTAGTTGTTCTAAGAATAACTAGTAGTCATAATATAAACAACTATACAAATCCTGTCAAGCAGGGCAAGATCGGGAATACGCCTGAATATCGCAGCCGGCAGAGGAACACCATGCCAGCAAGGAAACACCATGAAAGACCAACCTGAGCCTGCGGACAGCAACGCACGGCGGTTGGCCGCCAGAGTATCGCCTGGCAGGCTGCTGCTGGCCGCCACCGACCTGTACACCGTCCTCGTGATCCTCTACCTGATCGCGCACACTCTCACCGGCGACCGTCTGTGGCCGGTTGCTTTGCTGGCCTTCCTGGCGCATTGGCTGCTGCTGCCGGGCTTCGTGCTGGTTCCGGCGCTGCTTCTGGCGCGGCAGCGCTGGCGGGCGGCTCTGGCCGGGGTGAGCGTCGTCGCGTTCCTGGCGCTGTTCGGCGGCCTGTTCCTGCCGAAGGGGCCCGCCTCGACCGCTGCCTGCCCGCCGGACGAGTGTGTGCCGCTGACGGCCATGACGTACAATCTGCTCATCAACGCCACCGACCCCGATGCGCTGGTCGAGATGCTGCGAGACTCAGGGGCCGACATCGTCGCGTTGCAGGAAGTCAGCCCCTCGCGGGCCGACCTGTTGGAGCGTGAGCTGGCGGACACCTACCCCCACCGCGTCCTGTACGACCTGGGCATCTCCGGCGTCGGCCTGTTGAGCCGCCACCCGATCCTGGAACATGAGATGTTCTATCTCCAGGCGCAGGCGCACCCCTACCTGCGGGCAACGCTCGACGTGGAGGGCGCATCCCTGACGGTGATCGTCGCCCACCCGCCCCCGCCGGGCCGGGTCGGCAGGACGATCCGCATCTATCCCGGTGTCCCCCTCGGGATCGCCTCGGTGTCGGAGATGGCGGCATCGGGCGGCCCCACGTTGCTGCTGGGCGACTTCAACATGACCGACCAGAATGACGTGTACCGCATCATCAGGCGTGCCGGGCTGCGTGATGCCTTCCGCGAGGCGGGGTGGGGCCTCGGCCTGACGTACCCCCGCCGCCTGCTCCGGTACGAGTCCTTCCCGCTGCTGATGCGGATCGACTACATCTTCTACACCGGCGACTTCGAGGCGACGCGCGCCTGGGTGGGGCCGGACGCAGGCGCGGATCACCTGCCCGTGCTCGCCGAATTGGTCTGGAGACGGTGAGGTGGCCGCATGAAAATCCTGGTTGCGACACACAACACGGGCAAGCTGCGCGAATACGCCGAACTGCTGGCCGACGTTGCGCCCGGCGGCAAGCCGGTTGAGTGGGTCTCACTGGCCGACCTGGGCATCGAGGCCGATGTCGAGGAGACGGGCGCGACCTTCGAGGAGAACGCGCGCCTGAAGGCGGTGGCCTACGCGCGGCAGAGCGGCCTGCTGACGCTGGCCGACGACTCCGGCCTGGAGGTTGACGCGCTGGACGGCGAGCCGGGCGTGCGCTCGGCGCGCTACGGCGGGCCGGGCCTCGACGACGCAGGCCGCTATCGCCTGCTGCTCGAAAACCTGGAGGGCGTGCCCGACGCGGGGCGCGGTGCCCGCTTCCGCTGCGTGGTGGCGGTCGGCACGCCGGAGGGCGATGTACACACCGCCGAAGGCATCTGCGAGGGCCGCATCGCGCACCAGCCGCGCGGCGAGCATGGCTTCGGCTACGACCCGGTTTTCTACGTCGAATCGCGCGGTGCGACGATGGCCGAGCTTGGCCCGGCGGTCAAAAACCGCATCAGCCATCGCGCGCGCGCCCTGGAGGCTATCAGGCCAACACTGCTGAACGTGATCGCGTGGTGGGGTGGGCGATGATCCCAATTGCATCGAACCCGCCCCCCACCTACAATAGGCACATCATCTGCCATACTCACACATCGAGGGAGAGAGAAGACAACCCCGGAACAGCTTGAAGCGGCACGTTCCCAGCCCCGCGCCGATACAGGCGACGCTCACGACGTGACCGGCAGACCCCCGACAACGATCGGGCAGTATCAGGTGTGTTGTGGAACCGGCTCGTCAGCCCGAAGGAGATTGAAACATGAGCTCTGGCGTCCTGTTGAGCCGCGCGTGGGATACCTTCTGGAACAACAAATTTCTGATCCTGCTGGGCGTGCTGGTCGTGTTGGGCATGGGGCCAATTTTCGCCCTGCAGCAGATGTTATCGCAGTGGCCATTGTCCCTGACCTGCGTGCTCATCATCGTCGCGATTGCGCTGTGGGTCGTGGGCACCATCGCCCGCGGCGCGTTGATCGCCGGTGTCGCCCAGACCGAGACGGCCGGCGCGTCGAGCTTCGGCCAGGCCTGGAACGCCGGTTGGCGGAAAGGCTGGCGGCTGGTCGGGATTGGCCTGATCCCGGCCGTTCCCAGGTTCGTGCTGGGCTGGATGATTTTCACTGTTATCTTCTTGCTCATATTTCTGACCGGAGTCGCGGCAATGGGTGGGTATTATGATTACGATCCGCTGGACACTTTCGGTGCAGGCATGTCCATCGTCGTGGGGGCCATCATCTGCTTGCTGGCCATCGTACCCCTGGTGCTGGGGCTGCTGCGCCTCATGGCCAACCGCGCCTATGTGCTGGAAGACATCGACGTGTTCAAGTCATACAGGCGCGGATGGGAGGTACTGCGCGAGAACTTGAGGCAGGGCATCATCCTGATCCTGATCCAGATCGTCATCCAGATCGTGCTCAATTTGTTGCTGTTCGTCCTGCCCTTCGTCCCGGTTCTTGTTTCGTCCTGGAGTTGGCCGTTGTGGCCGGTGCTGTGGACGGTGCTGTGGCCCATCGGCAGCGCGTTCAGCGCCTACTTCTCGACGGTGTGGACGCTGGCCTGGCGTGAGTGGACGAGCAAAGGGGCCTTCGTTGAGCAGACCTTCAGCAACAATTGAGCGACGACAGACGTATTGGTATGTGAGCCGGAGTGGAACCGGCTCGCCAACCCCAAAGGAGAATAAAACATGGACTTTGGCGAACTCTTGAGCCGCGCCTGGGATATCCTCTGGAACAACAAATTTCTGGTCCTGCTGGGCGTGCTGGTCGCGTTGGGCAGCGGCAGCGTCGGCAGCGGAAACTTCAACGTTCCCGGCAATGGTGGCCCCTCCGGTGGCCAGCAGCCTTTTGCGGGGCCGGAGGAATTCCAGGAGTTCGACTTTGACGAGTATGGGGTCTCACAGGACGAGCTGGAGGACATCTTCAGCGCGCTGGGGGCGTTTTTTGCCCTGGGCGCTGCTGCTGTCGTTGCTCTGATCTGCGTGGCCATCGTCGTCGGGATCGCCCTGTGGGTCGCGGGCCTAATCGCCCGCGGAGGGTTGATCGCCGGGGTTGACCAGATCGAGACGGTCGGCGCGTCGAGCTTCGGCCAGGCCTGGAACGCCGGTTGGCAGAAAGGCTGGCGACTGTTTGGGATCGGCCTGATCCCGGCCATCCCCGGTATCGTGCTGGCGCTGGTTGTTCTGGCCTTTGGCATGGCCTACTACTTCGAGGGGCGGGGCCTCGACGAGACGACGCTGGCTGCTGCCGGTTCGGGGATGTTCGTCGTCGTGGGAACCACCGTCTGCCTGGTGACCATCGTATCGCTGGTGCTGGAGCTGCTGCGCGGCTTGGCCAACCGTGCCTGCATACTGGAGGACACCGGCGTGTTCGAGTCGTACAGGCGCGGATGGGAGGTGCTGCGTGAGAACCTGGGGCAGGGCGTCATTCTCGCCCTGATCCAGATCGGCATCCAGATCGGACTTTTTTTGCTGCTGTTCATCCCGACCTTTATCATGTCCTGCTGCTGCCTGCTGTGGCCTGTGCTGTTGGTCATCAGCGGCACGATCAGCGCCTACTTCTCGACGGCGTGGACGCTGGCCTGGCGTGAGTGGACGGGCAAAGAGATCTTCATCGAGCAGGCACCCGCCGTGTAGGGCACCATATGGACGTTGGAACCCTGCTGAGCCGGGCGCTTGACATCCTGTGGAAGAACAAATTCCTGATCGCCCTGGGCGTGCTGATCGCGCTGGTCGGCGGGGAGGGAACCACGCGCAGCGTCACCACCTCCCTGCTGCGCTACCTGCCCGTCGACAGCGAGGCACTGGCGGCGGGGATTCCGGGCCTTGAGGCGGTGCCGGCCCTGCTCCCCCGGACCGACCCGGACGCCCTGCTCAGGCTGTTGGGACGGCTGGGCGTCAAGGGCCTGCTGACGCTGTTCGGCGCGTCGATCCTGCTGCTGATCGTGGTGGGCGTCATCGTCCTGGTGACGCGCGGCGGCCTGATCGCCGGAGTGGATCAGGTCGAGTCGGGCGGCGAGACCGGCTTCGGGAAGGCGTGGCGCGTCGGCTGGAAGCGCGCCTGGCGGCTGATCATCGTCGCCTCGATCCCGCCTATACCCATCACCCTCGCCGCCAACCTGGTCGTGATCGGCCTGACGGTTTTCATCGAGGCGACCGGCGGCGTGGAATCCATCGGCGAGACGCTGTCCGCCCCCCTCGCCATCCCCGGCCTAGCGCTGCCGGTCCTCGCCCTGACGTGTCCCCTTGCCCTCGTGTCGGCGGGGCTGGCACTCCTGTGGCCGCTCGCCGAGCGGGCCTGTGTGCTGGAAGACCGGCGGGCGCTCGATTCCTTTCGCCGCGCCTGGCAGATCTTCCGCGCCAACCCCGGCCCGGCCCTGCTGCTGCTCCTGATCCAGTGGGGCGTTCACCTGGCCCTGTCTTCGCTGTTGTTCCTTCCTGGGCTGTTGGTCGCGCTGTGCTTCCTGTTTGTGCCGCTGGTGTGGGTCATCAGTGGAGCCGGGAAGGCGCTCTCGTCGGCGCTGTGGACGCTCGCCTGGCGCGAGTGGGCCGCAGGCACACCGCCCGACGTGCCTGCAACGGGGTGACATCGCGGGGATAGGGGCGCAGCGGGATCTACTCGATCCGCCGCTTGTACACACGGTGGCGCTTGTAAACGTCGGCCCCCGTCAATTCGCGCAGGTCGGCCAGCATGGGGGCGTTGGTCTCCTGCACCTGCACCAGATCGACGTGCTCGTAGTGCGTGTCGAGCAGCGTCCTGATCATCTGGTCGGACAGGATCAAGTTCGCCCCCAGGCCCTGGTACTGCGGCAGGATGGCGTTCCCGTTGACGTTCAGCCACGTCGTCCGGCGCTTCTCCGCCAGCAGCACCAGCCACCCCAGCGGCCAGATGCGCCCCTTGATGCGCTGAATCCCGGCTGAGATGTCCGGGTAGGCAAGCTGGAAGCCGATCAGATCGTCGCCCTTGAAGATCAGCTTGATCAGCCTGGGGTCGGCGATCTGGAGCAGCCGGTCGGTGATGGCCTGAAGCTCCTCGTCGGGGATCGGCGTGTACGCCCACACGTTGACGAAGGCACTGTTGTACGCCTTCTGGATCACCTCCGCGTATTTCTTCACTTCCGTTTTGCTGTTGAATACCGGGACGCGGAAGTTGCGCCGCTGCTTGATCTTCTCCACCAGCCGCCCAACGCGCTCCGGGTAAGTGAAGTCGTTCCGCGAGACGTAGGCCGAGAGGTAGTCAAGCTCCTTCGCCATCCCGCCGACCTCTTCCCACTGGCGCGGGTAGTAGGGCGGGTTGTAGGGGACGCCAATGGCCGGGCGGTGCTCAAATCCCTCGACCAGCAGGCCCAGCCCATCGCCGGTCATGAAGCCCTTCGGCCCGACCAGCGTATCCAGCCCCCGGCCCTTTGCCCACTCCGCCGCCGCCTCGAAGAGCAAACGCGCCACCTCGTCGTCGTCGATGGCTTCGTAGAGGTACAGCAGCGCGTCTTTGTGATCCCGGTATGCGTTGTGGGGACGGTGCTCCAGCACGGCGACCCGCCCAACTGCCCGGCCCGTCTCGTCACGCACCAGGTAGAAGGCCGCCTCGGAGTGCCTGTAGAAGGCGTAATCCGGCTTGAAGCGTGCCCGCTCGCCGGGCATCAGAGGCGGCACCCATTGCGGGATGTCCCGGTAAATCTTGAAGGGGAGAGTCAAAAAGTCGCGCACGTCGCGACGATTTGTGCGGTGAACTTCGACGGTCTGCATGTTGTCGATCATCCTGTTGGATATGTGTATACGGAAAGCAGGCAGTCGCTTTACGGCTGGGTGTCCGGCGACTCATCTTCCGGATCGACGTAAAGGTCCTCGATGCGCTCGGCTTCGCGTTTCAGCCGCCCGATCTCTTCCCTGATCCGCTCCACCTCCGCCCGCCAATCCCCGGCCTTCTGCGCAGTGGCGGCTTTCTCCACGACCTCCGGCGCGGCGGGTTCTTCTTCCGGTAGGGCAGGCTCCTCTTCTGGCGGGGCAGGCTCTTTCTCCGTCAGGGGAGGCCCCTCCTCCGTCAGGGAGGGCCCCTCCGGCGCGGTAACCGCCTGGGAGGTATCCGGCGCTCCGGTCTGTTCCGCTTCTGCCTCCGGGGCAGGCTCAGGCGAACCGTCAGGCGCTTTCTGCTCGCCGCCTTCCTCCAGGTCTAAGTCCATGAAATACGCCTGGAGGCTCTCGTCGGGCACGTACCACTTGCGGGCCATCTTCTTGCCCTTGAGCGTTCCCTGCTGGAGGTACTTCCGGATCGTGCTCTCCGAGACGCCCAGCATCTCCGCCAGGTCTTTCACGTTGTATAGCGTCATGTCCCCGATCTGGATGGGCATGGCTCCCTTCCATCCCCCTGACCGGTGGGGGCTACTCGGCCAGCGGTATCCACACCTCGACGCCGGTGTCCTCTTGCAGTTGCGCGGCAAACTTCTCCAACGCGGGCAGCTTAAAAACGCTCTCCTCGTCGGCTGGCCGCCCCAGCACCACCAGCGTGATCCCCTCTTCTTCTACCGTTGCCATCAACTCTTTCCCGAACTCCCCGTGACGCAGGATGTAGCGCGCCGCGACGTCCCCCTTCTCGGCCCGCTCGACGGCCATCGCCATCAGGAAATCGCCCATCTTATCGATCTCTTCTGATACCACGTCAGAGCGCAGGGCGTAGTCGGCCCGGGCCAGGAACTCCACGTCGCTCACGTAGAAGAAGATCAGCTCATCCCCGCTCTCTTTGGCGCGCCTGATGGCGGCCTCCTGCGTGCGGATGCTGGCTTCTCCACCCCGCGTTGAGCATAGTATTTTGCCCATAGATACATACTCCTGGGAGCGAATGATCAACCGGATACAACCGCGTGCCGCGGTCGCAACGGTGGCCGCCGGGCCAGCCGCGTGATGCCCTTACAAACCATAACCTATCAGGCCCACCCGCGCCAGAATCACGCTTCGGATGACGTGCGGCGGTCTCGTCCCGGCACCAGTGTACAGGCGATGCCGGGCGGCGGCAAGACGCTCGCGGCGTCAGAGCCAGATCGTCGCAGCCGCCGCCCCGCCGACCAGCGCCCCCACCGCGAACCCGGCCACCACGTCCGACAGGTAGTGCACGCCCATCATCACCCGTGAGAGGGCGACCAGCGCGCCCCACACCAGCAGCGGCAGCCCGAACCACCCCGGCCCCACCAGCAGCGCAGCCAGGCCGAGCGCGCCCCCACGCGCAGCGTGCCCCGACGGGAACGAGTGTGGGTCGAGCCGCCGGTAGATGATCCCCCACCGGCCCTCCGGGCGCGGCCTGCGGTAGATGAGCTTGAGCGCCTGCGTCACGAGCAGGGTGACCAGATCCACGCCCGCCAGCGCCAACGCCCGGTAGCGCCACTCCGGCGATCCGAAGGCGAACATCAGCCCCCACCCCAGCAGCGGGTACATCGCATCGCCGGAGTGGGTCGCCAGGATCGCCAGCCGCCGCCACAGGCCGGGCCGCTCCGCGACGCACAGCCACGCCGATAGAGACCGGTCTCTCTCCAGTAACCGCTTCATTGGGCCACCCCAGGGGGCAATGAGGTCACCCGCCAGTCCGGAGGATGGTGACGCAGCCGCCACGCCACCCCCACCGGGTACCCGGCCATCTTTGCCACGTCGCCTGTGACGCGGATCACGGGCACCCACAGCGCCGCGGCCAGCTTCTCGCCCGGCCCCAGGTCGCCCCACTGCGCCAGCAGGCGGCGGTACGGCGTCGCGACCATGTACACCCCGCCCGCGATCAGCGCCAGCAGCCACCAGGGGCTGAGCATCACACTCGCCGCGACGATCAGCGGCAGCGCGGCCAGGTACGTCAGGTAGCGGATCAGGTGGCGGTGGAAGAACAGATTGGCCTTGCCGTCGCCGCGCGCGTACTGGTAGTACTGCCGGGCAAACGCGCGAAGTGTCGGGCGTGGGCGGAAGTGGGCCACCGCCTCCGGCACAAAGCCGAAAGCCCCCACCATCGCCGCCAGCCGGAAGTCGAAGATCAGGTCTTCGCAGAAGTCAAGCCACTCCGGGTATCCCCCGACCCGCTCCCACGCCTCCCGCCGGAACGCCACCGACCGGCTCGACGGCATGAAGGTCGCCGGGTCGATGTCGCGCAGCTCCGGCAGCACGGTGGCCCCCATCGCCACCTCAAAGGGCGTTTGCGGGTTGGGCAGGAAGAAGCCGGAGACCACCTGAAGCGATGGGTCGGCCTCAAATGGGGCCAGCAGCCGCGCCAGCCAGGCCGGGTCGAGGCGCACGCCCCCGTCGGTCACCGCGATCAGGTCGTGCGCCGCCGCCTCGATGGCCGCGTTGCGCCCCTGCGAGATGTTCGCGCCCGCCCGCTCGATCACGCGCAGCGGCAGCCGGTCGGCGTACTCGTCCAGGATCGCCGGGGTGTTGTCGGCTGAGCCGCCGTCGCAGATCACGACCTCGTCCGGCGGGCGCGTCTGCGCAGTGATGGAATCCAGCAGGCGACGAAGCGAGTCGCCTTCGTTGAGGATGGTGACGATCAATGAAACCTGCATGGCGGCGATTATACATGCTTCGTGCCCCGGCTGGCGAGTGAGAGGTGGTACAGTGTCGGTGCCCCGCCCCGTGCCCGGCGATCATCCCAACGACAACAATAAACTTGATAAATATGATAATATTTGGTATTTTATCTACTCAGGATGTATTGAGAGGCGCTGCGGGCTGCGCGCCGAAGGAGAATAGACGTATGAGTAACGAGCTGAAGATTGGTGGAATCGTCGCCATTTCGATGGCGCTGCTGGCCAGTGGATTTGCTGCCGGGTATGTCGTTGGCAACGGGACAGCACAGGCGGCTGTGCCTGACTACTACGGCCCCGGTGGTATGATGTGGGGTTTTGGGGGCATGATGAGCCAGTATGGCCCCGGTGGCATGATGTCAGGCACAGCTCCAGGTGCCGGTCAGGTTCCGCAAACAGGAGACACCTCAGACACCCTGACGCTTGATGATGCGGTTGAGGTAGCCGAAGCCTATATCGAGGAGTACGGTGGGGACAATCTTGAGCTGGCCGAGGTGATGCAGTTTGACAATCACTTTTATGCCCAGGCTCGTGAGGTTGATACGGGGATCAATGCCTTTGAGATACTGATCGATCCGCACACGGCAGCCGTCTTCCCTGAGCCGGGGCCTAACATGATGTGGAATACCAAATACGGCATGATGCGAAACTCCACCGGCCCCAGAGGCGGCATGATGGGGCGGCAGGGGGGCATGATGGGTGGATATACCACGGGCGACCCGGAAGGCGAGATGTCCGTTTCACCCAGCGAAGCACGTGAATTAGCACAGGCGGAACTCGACAGTTCTTTGCCGGGAACGACGGTTGATGATGAGGTTGATGAGTTCTACGGCTACTACACAATCCACGTTCTTCGCGAGGGCAGGACGATAGGAATGCTGAGTGTCAACGGATATACAGGCCAAGTCTGGCTCCACACCTGGCACGGTGAATTCGTGGACATGACCGAACACGCACATGATTAAACATGGCTGTTGAAAATGGAGCATGAGGGGATGGGCGGGCCACACGATTTCCACGTCCACCTGCGCACCAACGATCCGGTTGAACCGAATAAGGAGCTGGTTATCCTGTCAAACTGGGTGGACGGATAGAGCTGATCGAAACTTTTTACGCTTGATAAGCAGCACACTCCCGGACGGCTTTCACCGCCGGGGGTATTTTCTTATTGTCACTCAAGCGCGCTTTTGGTGGTATGATCGGTCTCTGAGAGGCAGCGACGAACCCAACGGCTGCAATGCAAAGGGATGAAACCATGACCGACACCTTCACGCTCGACCTGACCGCCATGGCACACGGCGGCTTCGCACTGGGGCGTCACAACAAGCGCGTGATCTTCGTGCCCTACACCCTGCCCGGCGAGCGCGTCACCGCCCACATCACCCGCGAAAAGAAAAACTTCGCCCACGCCGAGGCGCTGGAGATCGTCCGACCATCCCCCGACCGCGTCGAGCCGCCCTGTCCCCACTTCGGGCCGGGGAAGTGCGGCGGCTGTCACTGGCAGCACATCGCCTACGAGCGCCAGCTCGAATACAAGCAGGCCGTTCTCATCGACCAGTTGGAGCGCCTCGGCAAATTCGAGACCCCGCCCGTCAGGCCGACCGTCCCCGCCCCCCACCCCTGGGGCTACCGCGTGCACGCCACGTTCACCGTTGCGCCGGACGGACGGCTGGGCTTCCACAGTGACCGCGGCTCCCGCGTCGTCCCGATTGAGACCTGCCACATCCTGCACCCGGCCCTGCTTGATCTGTTCGAGGGGCTTGAGCTGCCCGTGCCGGAGATCGAGCGCGTCAGGTTCCAGGTCGGCTCCGACCCCGACGACTGCATGATCGTCATCCAGACCGCCGACGACCTCCCCCCGGAAGTCGAGGTCGATTTTCCGATCTCGGTCAACCTGCTGCTGAGCGACAACGAACCGGCCAACCTGATCGGCCGCTCGCACGTCACCTACCACGTCCTCGACCGCTCCTTCCGCGTCACGGCGGGCAGCTTCTTCCAGGTCAACCTGCCCATCGCCGAGGTGCTGGTCGGGGAAGTCCTGGATCGCCTCGCGCTCCAGGGCGGCGAGACCGTGCTCGACCTGTACAGCGGCGTCGGACTGTTCACCGCCTTCATTGCAGGGCGGGCCGGGATGGTCGTCAGCGTTGAGAGCTACCCGCCCGCCGTCACCGACGCCGACCAGAACCTGGCCGACCTGGACAACGTCGACCTGGTTGAGGGGAGCGTCGAGGCCGTGCTGGATAACCTGGTCGGCCCGTTTGACGCCGTCGTCGTCGACCCGCCGCGCACCGGCCTGAGCGCCGACGTGATCGACGGTCTGGCGAGGCTGGCCCCGCCGCGCATCGTGTACGTGAGCTGCGACCCGGCCACCTTCGCCCGCGACGCCCGCCAGTTGGTTCGGCACGGCTACCGCCTGCTTGATGTCCTGCCGGTCGACATGTTCCCCCAGACCTTCCACATCGAGTGCGTTGCCACCCTGGAGCTGGGAGGCTGATTGTCTTTGGCAGTAGCGCCCGCCCCGGAATCAAAACCGCCCGCCGGAGAGCCGTCTCCCGCCGGGCGGTGTGTTTGCCGACCGGTGTCCCGGCTAATCCACCGTCTCGATCACCACGTCGGCTGGCATGCCGGGCTTCAGCTTGCCGTCCTTGTTGTCGATCCGGATCTCGACCGCGTACACCAGGTTGACACGTTCTTCCTCGGTCTGCACGTTGCGCGGCGTGAACTCGGCCTCGCCTGAGATGTAGGTTATCAGGCCCTCAAACACCTGGCTGGGATAGGCGTCGACCGTGATCTCGACCGGCACGTTGAGCCGCACCCGCCCGATCTGCGTCTCCGGGATGTACACCACCAGCTTGAGGTCGCTCAGGTCGGCGATGCTCAACAGCGAGACGCCCGGTGAGGCCGTCTCGCCGGGGTGGATCGCCCGCGTCGTCACGACGCCGTCAATCGGCGCGACCAGCGCCAACTGGTCGATCTGCGCGTCGAGCAGCGCCAGGTTGGCCTCTGCCAGTGCAACCTGCGCGTCCATGATCGCGATCTCCTCGCGCCGCGCGCCGTTCACCAGCATGTCGTAGTCCGCCTGCGCGATCTCCAGACGTGCCTCGTACACCCCGACCGAAGCCTGGGCGTTACGTGCCACTGCGATTATAGAGACGGGCCGCTCGCGCTGCCCCTCCAGCAGTTCCAGCTTTTGCTTTGCGCCCTCGTAACGCGCCTCCGCCGCGCGCAGGTTAGCCCTCAGTATCTCGACCTTGTACCCCTGAAATTCGATGGCTACTTCGCTCCGGTCGTCCTCTTCCGTCCGCTCCAGCGTCACCAGTAAGTACTCTGCCTTTTCAAGCTCGGCCTTTGCGATCTCGATCTGTTGCAGGGCAAGCTCTACTTCCATCTCCGCGCTGCTGATCTGCACGTCGATGCCCTGCGGGTCGGAGGCTGCGCTCCACGCGGCTCCGGCGGTGTTCTTCGCTCCCGTGATGTTCTTCTCAATCTCTTCAATCGTTGCCTTGGCCGCATCCAACTCTTCCTTGTCGGCCCCGGCCTTGATCTTCGACAGGTCGGCCTTGGCGACCGAGACGGCGGCCTGTATCTGTGCCCGCTCTGCTTCCAGCAGACCGGTGTCCAGCCGTACCACGACCTGCCCGGCGGTGACGGTGTCCGCCTCGTCAACCAGCACTTCGGCGACGCGCCCACCCACCTCGGCCACCACGCCGACCTCCTCCGCCTCGATGAAGCCTGAGGCTTCGATAGGCTCCGGCTCCAGGGATTCCGCTTCCTTGGTGGCTGCCGCCGAGCACGCACTCAGCCAGGCTGCGACAAACAAGAGCAGCGCTGCATTACAGGCTTGCCTGATGCCTCGTCTCATCTTACCTTTTCTCCCTATGAGCTACTTAAACAGCGCGTCGGCAGGGATGCCGGGCTTCAACGCGTGATCC
Organism: uncultured Anaerolineae bacterium; assembly: GCA_964603985.1. GTDB lineage: Bacteria > Chloroflexota > Anaerolineae > Aggregatilineales > UBA3940 > CAZRXG01. The sequence continues at coordinate 16,219 of CAZRXG010000031.1, forward strand.
GGGTTCTCGATGCGTATCTTAACCGCGAATACCAGGTTGACCCGCTCTTCTCGCGTCTGCACACTGCGCGGCGTGAACTCCGCCTCGTCCGAAATGTACGTCACCACGCCCTCAAACGTCTTATCCGGGAACGAGTCCACCGTGACCTCGACGGTCTGGTTGAGGTGCACCTTGTCAAACTGCGTTTCTGCCACGTAAACCGTCAATTCGACCACGTCCAGGTTGGCCAGCGTCACCAGCGGCACGCCCTCCACCGCCAGCTCACCCTCGTGGATTGACTGCTGCAAAACCAGCCCGCTAATCGGGGCGCTGATCGTCATCCGCTCGATGCGGCTCTCGATCACGTCCAGCGCCGCTTCCGCTTCTTCCACACGGGCGTCGGCCACGTCCAGGTCTTCCTTGTCAGGCCCGGCCTCCAGGTCGGCCAGTTCCGCCTCGGCCCGGTCAAGTGCGGCCTTGGCTGCCTCGAACGCGCCCTGGGTCTCCACCACATTCACCAGCAGCGCGCGCGGGTTGTCCACGTACTGCTGGAGGGTCTCCAGCGTGGCCGTTGCCCCTTCCAGAGCTTCCAACGCACTCTGGTAGTTGGCCTCTGCCTCCCGGTAGTTCTGCTCGGAGAATGTCATCTCCAGCGGCAGCCACAATTTTTTACCACGGAAGTGGAAGTCCAATTCCTCAAGCTGGCCCATCGCCAGATAGTACTCTTCACGCGACCGCCCCGATGACGTCAGCTCCACCTGTGCCGCCGCGAGTTCCTGCTGTGCCACCGCCACCTGCGTCCTGGCTTCGACGAGTTGTATCTCGACCTCCTGCGGGTTGGAGTACACTGCGACCGCGCCCTGCCAGGCGACCTCGGCTGCGTTCAGCGTCGCCTTAGCCAGGGCCACCTGGCCCTGCGCTTTGTGGATGATCTCCTCGCGCGGCCCGGCTGCGACCAGGTCGCGCTCCGCGATCATGATGTCAAGCTGTGCCCTGGTCGCGTCGCGCTGGGCCTCCATGATCGCCGTGTCAAGCCGGACGACCACGTCCCCGGCTTCCACCTCGTCACCCTCTTCAAACGGCAGTTCCACCACCCGCCCGCCGATCTCGGCGGCCAGCTCGACCTCCTCCGCCTCGATGAAGCCCGATACCAGCAGACCGCCCTCCGCCGCCTTACCGGCCTCGATGTCCAGTTGCTCAAGCAGCTGCTCGCGTGCCTTGACGTTGGTGCTGTAGTGCCAGGCACCAACCGCGATGGCTGCCACCAGCACCGCCAGCAACACCCCGCCGATGATCAATCGTTTTCTGTCCATGCTTTCACGCCTCTGTCCTGATGCAGGAGATGAACACGTCTTCCAGCGAGGGGGCGATCACCGTCATTGCTCCGGCGTCAACGTCCTGCTCGCTCAGCATCTTGCCAATCGTTTCTATGTACTGCTCCACTCCCGGCGCGACGATGTGAATCTGCGTCCCGTACAGCGCCACTTCCTCAATCGGCAGCCGCCCATCGCGGTGCGCCTCACTCAACACCGCCATCGCCCGCGTCGGGTCGTCGGGGATGACTTCGAGCACCTGCCCGCGCATCATCGTGTCTTTGATGTGCTGCGGCGAGCCGCGCGCGATGATGCGTCCCTCGTGGATGAAGGCCAGTTCCTCGCAGTGCTCGGCCTCGTCCATGTAGTGGGTCGTCACGAAGATCGTCATGCCCGCCCCGCTGATCTCGTACAGCAGGTCCCAGAACCCGCGCCGCGAGACCGGGTCGACGCCCGCCGTCGGCTCGTCGAGAAACACCAGTTCCGGCTGGTGCAGGATCGCCGCGCCGAGCGCCAACCGCTGCCGCCACCCGCCGGAGAGGTTCTTGGTCAGCTCACGCTCGCGTCCCTTCAGGTCGGCCATCCGCACCGCGAACCGGACTCGCTCCCGCAGGCCGTCACCCCGCAGACCGTACGTGCGCCCGTAGAAGCGCAGGTTCTCGATCACCGTCAGGTCGTTGTACAGGCTGAAGCGCTGCGACATGTATCCCACGCGTGGCCGGAGGCGCTCCGAGTGGCGGGTGATGTCGTTGCCCAGCACGATGGCCGTGCCGTTGGTGGGGCGCAGCAGCCCCAGCAGCATCCGGATCGTCGTCGTCTTGCCGGAGCCGTTCGGCCCCAGGAAGCCGAATATCTGGCCCCTGGGCACCTCAAACGAGATGTGATCGACCGCCCGGAAGCCGCCGAAATCCTTGGTCAGTTGCTCCACCAGGATTGCATAGTCGTTTACGTCTCGCTCTTCGAGTACAGATACCATCCCAGGCTCACTGCTCATTCGTGTTTACCGCGTCCTCTCGTAGATCGGATTTGCTGTTTGTGTCCTACGTCGTCGCGCTGGCCGGTTCGCCTTCCCTGCTGCGCCGCCGGATCAGCGAGATAAATGCCTCTTCGACGCGTGGCTCAACCTGCCGGATCATCTCGACGCCGACGTTGGCCTGCTCCAGTGCCTCCTGCACGATGTGCTGTCCTTCCTCGGCGTCGTCCACGAAGACGTGCAGCAGTTCGCCGTACGATTGTACTTCGTGGACCCCCGGCGTATCGCGCAGCACGGCCTGCGCTTTCAGGCGGTTGCTTGGCTGAAGCTGGAGCACCTCCCCCGGCACGCGCCGCCGGATCGCTTCGGGCGTGTCGCACTCGATCAACTGTCCCTCGTACATCAGCCCGATCCGCGAGCAGCGCTCGGCCTCGTCCATGTAGGGCGTGCTCACCACAATCGTCACGCCCTGCACGTGCAGGTTGGTCAAGATGTCCCAGAACTCACGCCGCGAGACCGGGTCGACGCCTGTCGTCGGTTCGTCGAGGTACAGGATCTCCGGCTCGTGGATCAGCGTGCAGGCCAGCGCCAGCTTCTTTTGCATCCCGCCCGAAAGCTGCCCTCCCCGCCGCTTACGGAACTCCGTCAGCCGGGCGAACTCCAACAGCCGCTCGATGCGCTCTTTACGCACCTGGCCCGACACGCCGAAGATGTCGGCGAAGAAGTTCAGGTTCTCGTCCACCGAGAGGTCGCTGTACAGGCTGAAAATCTGGGCCATGTACCCGATCCGCTCCTTGATCGCCTCCGACTTCTTCACCGTGTCGAACCCCGCGACGGTCGCCGATCCCCTCGTCGGGTCCATGATCGCCGCCAACAGGCGCATGGTCGTCGTCTTGCCCGCGCCGTCCGGCCCTACCAGCCCGAATATCTCGCCCCTGTAGATCGTCATGTCCAGGTTATCGACGGCCACCGTCTTGCCGAACACGCGCCGCAGGTTCTTGGTTTCAATTATCACTTCGTGTTGGTTCTGGTTGTTTTTCATCCTTTTCCTTCTACGTTCATACCATTAATCCAGACTCTTGCGGAAGCTGCGCGCCGCCTGGACGAGCATCACCAGACAGAACGCGCTCAAGATCAGAACTTCCCTCTGCAGTACTTCAAGCCCCACTCCCTTAAGCACGATCCCGCGCACGATGATCAGCATGTACCGCAGTGGGACTAGGTAGCTCAGTGTGTGCAGCGTCCACGGCATCGCCTCCAGCGGGAAGAAAAACCCCGATAGGAAAATCGACGGCAGCAGGATCAGGAAGCTCATCAGCATTGCCTCTTGCTGCGTCCCGGCTGCGGTCGAAATCAGGATGCCGATTCCTAATGATCCTAGCAAAAACAGGCTCGAAAGTTCTAACAATAACCATACACTCCCCTGTATCGGCACACCGAACCAGAACACGCTGATCAGCAGCACCTCCGTCAGGTTGAAGAACGCGACCAGTACGTAAGGCCCGGTTTTCCCGACCACCAGCTCCGCCGGTCGGATGGGCGTCACGATCAACTGCTCCATCGTCCCCACTTCGCGCTCGCGCACGATGGCCATCGACGTGATCAGCATCGCCAGCCACTGCAAGATCATCCCCATCAGCGCCGGGATCATGAAGTTGACGCTTTCAAGGCCGGGGTTATACCATACCGTCGGGTGCACTTCAACCAGGCTCGTCGCCGCCGATTGTGCCCCACCCTGGCCTGAGCCTTGCAGGTAGGCCTGCCCGGTTTGCAGGGCGGCTGCCCGCACGCTTTCGGCGACGGTCGGGTCAGAGCCATCGATCACGAATCCCACGTCCACCTTCCGCCCGCTCGTCACGTTGCTTCCATAGTCCGCCGGGATGACCATCGCCGCCCGCACGTCGCCCCGGTCGAGCAGGAAGGCCATCTCTTTCTCGTTCTCCACGTAGTCGGTGACGTCGAAGTAGCCGGTTGCCTCGTATGCCTTCACCAGCGCCCGGCTGTCTGCGCTCTGGTCGCCGTCCAGCACCGCCAGCGCGATGTTCTCGATGTCGTTCGTCGCCGCGTAGCCCAGCAGGGTCATCTGGATGATTGGGATCAGGAAGATCAGCACCAGCGTGCGTGGGTCGCGGACGATGTGCATGAACTCTTTGCGCATGATGGCAAGTGTGCGCCCAATCATCGCTCGTTCTCCACCGCAGCCGCACCGTACAGGAATAAGTCGATCATCTGCGCCCTGGCATCCACCTCACTGATCTCCGGGACGCCGGGCAGCAGGGGGCGCTCGTCCTTGTAGGCAATCAACTGGGTGAAGGTGTAGCCCATCAGCAGGCTGACGAACGCGCGCACGATCATGTAGTGCCCCACATCCTGGCGCAGCCCGCCCGCCTCCTGAATGCGCCGTCCGAAGCGCAGGGCGCGCGGCACGACCGCCGCCAGGACCTCGCGAAGCGTGTTCCCGTCACTCTCCTGGAAGTCGATGAGCACCAGGTTAACGAAGTCCAGGTTACGCTGCATGATGGCCTGCAGGCGGTTGAACGCCTCGACGACCAGGCGCTCGCCGTCTCCTTTTTCCAGGTCGTCCATCGCCTCGATGACCTCGTCATACGGGCTGCGCTCTTTGAGCAGCGCCCGGAAGAGACCTTCCTTGCCCTCGAAGTGGTTGTAGATGCCGCCCAGCGCGATCCCCGCACGGCGCGCGATCTGGCGCATGCTCGTGCCGTTGAAGCCCTGGCTCAGGAAGAGCTTTTCGGCGGCCTCCAGGATGGCCTGGCGAGTCTGTTCTCCGCGAGAGGTTGCTGCCGTTGAACTCATGGGTGCACGTATCACCTGCGTATAATATGAACGAACGCTCGTTCATATTATACTCCACCCGGCACGCCCCTGTCAACCTCGCCAGCGTTCTGGATTCCTGTCAAATTCGTTTTACGTGTCGATTTTCGGTTGTTAAGGTGCGGGCAACTTGTTCGTCGAGCAAGTTGCTCGGCGTTTTGGCCTCTGGGCCAAAACGCCACAGCCGGTTACCGAGTGAGTTGCCCGGCCATCAAGACCCGTTCCTCACTCCTCGCCCAGCGCCCGGTTAAACGCCACCAGCGCGATCACCGCCAGCACCACGCCCAGCCCCAGGATGGCCAGCATGTGCGGCCAGAAGACTTCCAGTCCCACCCCTTTCAGCATGATGCCGCGCATCACGATCATCCAGTGCCGGATGGGGAAGAAGTTAGACAGCGTCTGGAAGATCTGCGGCATGCTCTCCACCGGCACCATGTACCCGGAGAAGGTCATGTCGATCCACGCGATCATGAACACCACCAGCAGGCCCTGCTGCTGCGTGCGCGCCAGCACCGAGATCAGGATTCCGCGTTGTAATTCCACCAGGATGTAGATGAACGCCAGCACCAGCAGCAGCGGCAGCGAGCCGCGCATCGGCACCTTGAACACCAGCACCACCACCGCCAGCATCGGCAGGAAGTTGATGTACGAGACGATGACCGCCGGGATCGTCTTCCCCAGCATCAGCTCCAGGCGCGTGATCGGCGTCACCATCAACTGCTCCAGCGTCCCTAGCTCGCGCTCCCGTGTGATGCTCAGCGCCGCCACCCACAGCGCGATGATGTACAGGATGAAGCCCAGTTCGGAAGGGATGGTGTAGTTCGACCGGCGCAGCTCCTCGTTGTACCAGACCCGCGCGCTGGGTTCCAGGTCCTCCATCTCGGTTTCATCGAACCCCGTCATTTGCAGCGCGATGTCCATTCCGTAGCGGCTCAGCACGCCTTCCATGTCGTTCAGGGCCTTCTCCGCCGCGCTGGATTCCGCCCCGTTCAGCAGCACCTGTATTTTGGGCGTCGTCGTCGGGTTCTTGAGGTCGTCCTCAAACCCCGGCGGGATGACCACGATCCCGTATACCTGCCCCTTGTCGAGCGATGCCTCGGCATCCTGGATCATGGGCGAGTGCTCGATCACGTCAAACGTTCTGACGTTCGAGATCGTCTGGGCGACCAGCCGGCTCTGCTCCGAGTGATCGCAGTCGTAGATCGCGACGGGCAGGTGTTCGATCTCCGTCCCGGTCGCGTAGGCGACGGCCGACATCTCCGACACACACCCCAGCAGGATCACCAGCACGAAGATCCAGTCGCGGCGCAGTTGGAGAAATTCTTTGATAACCAGGCTTATGATTCGTCTGAACATACTCAAACGTCCCAGGCACTCACGCCAGCTTCTTCTGAAAGCGCATCACACTGAACGCGCCAACCGCCAGCCCCATCGCCAGCAGGATCAGCCCGTTCTTCCACAAAACATCCAGCCCGATCCCCTTGAGGAACAGCCCGCGCAGGATCGTCACGAACTGCGTGACCGGCAGCATGTTGGCTTCCATCCGGGCTGCGGGTGGCATCGCGATCAGCGGGAAGAAGATGCCCGAAAGGAACATGCCGGGGAACAGGAAGAACAGGATCGCCATCATCATCGCCGTTTGCTGAGTGCGGCAGTAGATCGAGATCAGCAGCGCGACGGCCAGGTTGGCGATGAAGTAGTCAATCGAGAAAATCAGCAGCAGCAGCAGGTTCCCCCGGAAGTGTGTGCCGAAGAGTGTATGCGCCACCAGCAGCGACAGAAACACGTCGGCCACGCCCGTGATCAGGTAGGGGGTCATCTTCCCGGCCAGCAGTTCGAATCGACTCAGCGGCGTCGCGATCAACTGCTCCAGCGAGCCGAGCTCTTTTTCCCGCGCGATTGCCGCCGAGGTCGAGACGGCGGGCAGACTCAGGATCACGGCGATCAGCGCCGGGACCACGTCCTGTATCGCGTCCAGGTCGGGGTTGTACCAGACGCGAATCCGCAGATCGACCGGGTTGCTGACCAGTGAGTCGGGCAGGTTCATCGTCGGCGCGGCGTCGATCAGCCGCTGCTCGATGAAGTGGTTGGTGTGCCCCACGATGTGCCGGAAGGCAAAGCCGCCCGCGCTCGGCTCCGTCCCGTCGACCACCACCTGCACCGGGAAGCCGCTCAGCTCCTTCACCTTTTCCGCGAATCCCGCCTGGATCACGACCGCCGCCCGGATGGTGTTGTGCTCCAGCAGGCTGTTGGCCTCCTCCAGCGAGTCGATGTAGCCCTTCAGAACCAGGTCCGGCCCGCCCGTGATCTGCCGCACGTACTCCTGGGACAGGGGCGTCATGTCGTTATCCAGCACCGCGATTGGCACGCTCTTGATGTCGGTTGCCAGCGCGTAGGCCATCAGCACCAGCATCACCAGCGGCGAGGCTGTCACCAGGAACAGCGTCCCCGGCGAGCGCACGATGTGCAGCAGTTCCTTCTTGGTCATCGACCACGTTTTGCGGATCATTCCTCGCCCCGCTTGAGCAGCCCCTCGATCAGCAGATCGACCATCGTCGAAAGCTCCTGGCTGACATCGCCCGGCATCCCGGCCATGCGGTACAGGAAGATGCCGTCGATCAGCGCCATGATGCCCCACGCCGCCGCCTCCGTGTCGATGTCACGGAAGTCCCCACTGTCGACCCCTTCCTGGAGCAGCAATACTACTTGGCCGGCGAACCCCTCCATGATCTCCATGTAATGCCCGATGAAGTCCTCGTCCTGCCAGATCTCAATCACGAAGTGCAGCGGCATCGTCAGCAGTTCCTGGCCTTGCTCAAGGAACTGCTCACCGGCTCTGGCCATCAGACGCAGGCGCTCCACCGGCGAGGCGTCTATGGTGAGCAGTTCCTCGAAAGGCTCGACCATCTCCACCACGATTTTGTCAAAAAGCTCCACGAACAGGTCACGCTTGCTTTTGAAGTGCCAGTAGAGCGTTCCCTTGCTCAGCCCGCTCTCGGTGACGATGTCGTCCATCGACGTGCCGTGATAGCCCCCCCGCGCGAAGCAGCGCATCGCCGCGTCAAGGATCTCCCGGCGGCGCTCCTCAGGTTCGACGCGCGGGCTCATGCCGCCTCGTCGTCCTTGAGCGGCGGGCGGGCGATCTGGCGGATGATCCACAGGATGAGCCACGCCCCGGTCGTCCCCTCGGACGCCGACCCGGCCAGCCGGAACCACTCCGGAGCCGTGCCCAGGATCGCCGGTATGAACACGAAGTAGTCCAGCGCCGCGATGCCCACCCCGAAAACCAGGCCGATCACGTAGTCAGCCGCCTCGCCGAAGGGCGCTTTGCGCTTGAAAGCCCCCTCGACGATCCAGATCAAGATCAGGCTCAGCAGGCCGGTCACGGCAAGCATAATCCCCACTATCGTCTGCATGTTGTGTGTCTCCCTGTGTACGCAATTGCTCAATTCGACCTAGACCGATCAGTCTAGACCGACCGGTCAGTCTATTAATAGCATAGATCAAGAAGCGCCCCAAGTCAAGGGCTATTTTGTTGTCTGTGGCCACACCCCCGTGACAACAATCCGGGGACGACTGGCCGGGCACTAACCCGCACAATCTGCACAGTCCCTGAATCGCCTCCCCTCGTTTGCCTCCCCCACCACGACGCGGCTATAATTCCTCCCCATGAGCCGCACTGCCACATTCTCTCGCGTTTTGTCATTCCCCGTGCTCCTGTTGGTCGTCGCCGGGTGCGGGCTGCTTCCTTTTGACGGCAATGCAGCGTCCTCCAACCACCCGACCCTGCCCCCCGCTCCGACGTTGCCCCCACCCACGCCGACGACACCCCCAACGGACACGCCGCAGGCCACCACGCCCCCCACGCCCACGCCCACCCCGGACATCCCCGCCTGCAACGAGACCCAGGGCCGGATCATCCGCACCTCGTTCCATAGCCAGATCACCGGGCACGAGTTCCGCTACCGGATCTACCTGCCGCCCTGCTACGCCGTCACCGAGCGCCGCTACCCGTATATCATCATGCTGCATGGCCTCGGCGAGGGCATGGACGACTCGCAGTGGGAGAACGTGGGCTTGCTCGAAGCCGCCGACCTCGGCTACGCGCGGGGCGCGCTGCCGCCCATGATCATCGTCATGCCCAACGGCAACGATGCCCAGCACGGCTACGACCCCGCTCCCTACCCCCAGGTCATCATCGAGGAGCTGATGCCCACCCTCGCCACCAGCTTCTGCACCTGGAATGAGCCGCACGCCCGTGCCATCGGTGGGCTGTCGCGCGGCGGCTACTGGGCCTTCGGGATCGCCTTCACCTACCCCGACCTCTTCGACCGCGTCGGTGGGCACAGTGCCTTCTTCTACGAGGGCGACTATACACCCTTCAACCCTACCAACATGCTGGAGACGGCCTCCGGCATCGAGCGTCTGGCGATGTACCTCGATCACGGCGCGAATGACTCCCTGGTCGATGAGAATGTGCGCAGCTTCGTTAACCTGCTGCGGCGGCGCGGGATCGAGCCGGAGTACGTCGTCAACCCGGTCGGCGGGCACGACGAGAACTACTGGGCCTCCCACACTGCCGACTATCTGGCCTTCTACGCCGCCCAATGGCCCCGCGATGTTCACCAGTTCCCTAGCTGCCACGATCCCAGCCCACCCAACGGCGGCGAATAGCAGTTCGGATCGGTTTTGGCCCTGGAATCGTCCCAGAATCGCCCCACAATCGCCGACTGTTCGCTATAATAATTCTGGGGTAAAGCTTCAATGGGAGAGCCATGACTCAGCGACTCTACTATGACGACGCCTATACTACCGCCTTCACCGCCCGCGTCACCGGGCGGCTGGCCGTCAACGACCATCCGGCCGTCGTCCTCGACTGCACTTATTTCTACCCGGCCAGCGGCGGCCAGCCCGCCGACGGCGGCACAATTGCCGGGGTTGAAGTCATCGACGTGCTGCCCCGTAAAGAGGACGGCGCGGTGCTGCACCTGCTCACCGCCGACGTGCCCGGCGACCGGGTCGAGTGCTGTGTCGACTGGGAGCGCCGCTTCGATCACATGCAGCACCATACCGGCCAGCACATCCTGACGCGGGCCTTCATCCAAATAGCCGGTGCCGACACCGTCGGCTTCCACCTTGGCGAAGAGAGCGTCACCATCGACCTCGACAAACCGCACATCTCCCCGGAGACGCTGGACGAAGTTGAGGATCTAGCCAACCGGGTCATCTTCGAGGACCGTCCGGTGACCACCCGTGTGATCGACCTGGAGGAGGCCGAAAGCATCAGAATGCGCAAGATGCCCGACACGTTGGCGACCGACGGCCTGCGCGTCGTCGAGGTCGCCGACTTCGACCTGACGGCCTGCGGCGGGACGCACGTCGCCCGCACCGGCGAGATTGGCCTGATCAAAGTGCTCAGACTGGAGAAGCGCGGCGATGAGATGCGGGTCGAGTTTCGCTGCGGCTGGCGTGCCCTGCGCGACCTGCGCGTCAAAAACGAGCTGGTCAACCGGCTGGCGGCGGAGTTCACCGTTGGCTACTGGGAGCTTGACCAGGCCATCGAGCGCCTGTGCGCCGATCTCAAGGCAGCGCGCAGGACGCTCAAAGCCGCCGGTAACCGGTTGCTCGATTATGAAGCCGCCGACCTGCTTCGGTCCACCGCCGTGCGCGAGGGCGTGCGCGTGATCAACCGCGTCTTCGAAGGTCGCGACGTTGGCGAGGTGCGTGCGTTGGCCGGTCGCCTGGTGGCAGCGCCCGGCACCGTTGCGCTGCTGGGCGTGGCCGGTGAAAAAGCTCAGTTGATCCTGGCCCGCAGCCGAGACCTGTCCTATGATATGAGTGCTGCCCTGGAACGCGCTCTTTCCGTCCTGGGAAGCGCTCGCGGTGGCGGCAAACCCGACTTTGCGCAGGGAGGCGGCGTGGCTGCCGACGCGGCCCTGGTTGAAGCGGCCCTCGCTGAGGCCGAGGACACCGTTTTTTGCGCCGGATGAGACGTACAAGGCGATTTCAGCGGTTGTTGTATGGAAGAACTGGCCCCTAACGTATACGTTGAGACGGACTACGCGCTCGTCACGGTCGGCGCGGTGCTGACCGGCGCCGGCTGGCTGTGCATCGACACGCCGCCCTACCCGCGCGACGCCCGCCACTGGCTGTCCCGGTTGAAGGCGACCAGCCCTCAGCCGGTGCTCTACGTCGTCAACACCGACCACCACCGTGACCGTGTCTTGGGCAACTCCCACTTCGACGCGCCTGTTGTCGCCCACCAGGCAGCGGCTGAGTGCATCCTTGGCCTGAAGAACAGCTTCATCTCCCAGGCCGCCGAGGAGATGAGCGCCAACGATAACGAGCTGGTCGAGATCGCCAGCCTGAAGCTGCATCCTCCCCAGATCTCCTACTCCGACACGCTCTACCTCCAATGTGGCGAGCGCGAGATCATGCTCGTCAGCAGGCCCAGCGCCACCGCCGGTAGCACCTGGGTGATGCTGCCGGAGGAGAAAATCGCCTTCGTCGGCGACAGTGTCATCGTCGGGCAGCATCCCTACATTGATGGCGGAATGACCAAACTGTGGCTGAAAACGCTCACCGACCTGCGCCGCGAGCGCTTCGCCAGTTGGAAGTTCGTGACCGGTCGCGGGCCGGTCACCGATGCCTCGAAAACCGAACCGCTCTCCGAGTACCTGCGCGTCGCCCGCCGTCGCGTCAGCAGCCTCCACTACGCCGGACGTATGCGCTCCGAGATCGGCATGCTCATCCCTGAGATGTTGTCCTACTTCCCTTACGACCAGGACAACCGCGAGGAGGTTCAGCGGCGCATCAAGATGGGGCTGGAGGCCATCTACGAGGAGCTGCGTGGCAAAGAGGACGGCGGCGAAGACGAGGAGGAGGAGTGAGCCACATCGCCTGGTAGGCCCTCTGGCCGAACCCGCACCCGGAGAGGCCCCGCCGTTTACGCGATTCTGACGAATATGTGGTATGATCACCGTGCACGGGTGCGAAATAGATTAGACGGGGCCGGTCCGGGCGCGGTAGTGGAAAAGGCCCATGTGCAGACCACGAAACGCCCCATCGAAAGGGCTGGCTGCGGACCCCGGGGCAGTACCGGGCGCATCCACTGACCTGTATTGCGGCGGAGGTGAGAGCCTCCGCTGTTTTTGCACTGGCGGCACCGGCCTGATCGCCCCTATCAGTCAGTCGGCCATGTGCCACAGGCCAAAACCGGCGGCTATTTGTCCCTCCCTCCCGATCTCATGGTACAATCAGCCCGAAGTCCTGTGAGTCCTGTTCCAGGCTGAGGATGCATGACCACGTCTGAACTCGAAGCCCTGGTCGGCCACCTGTTCATCGTCGATGGCCGCCATATCAACGCTCCCTCGCCGGGCGCAATTGCCACACCCGCCCCACGCCGCACGGCACGCGGGCGCGACGCCGACACGCTCTTTGCGCTGATCTCGCTCAGCGAGGACCAGCGCCGCCCGGCTTCCTTCTACGAAGGCCTGACCGAAGAGATCGCCAGCACCTACTTCCGCACTGCGGGCAGCGTGACTGCCGCCCTGCGTAAGGCCATCGACTCGGCGAACACCACGCTTCTCAAGAACAACGCCGGGCGCGACGAGCGCGTTTCGGTCGGGCTGGCCTGCGCCATCCTGCGCGGCCAGGAGCTTTACCTGGCGGCGGTCGGCCCGGCGCGCTGTTTCCTCGTCGGTGACAGCAGCGTCGAGCGCCTGCCCTCCGGCGACGAGCTGCGCGAGGGCGCTGTGCCGCTGGGTGTTGACCGCGAGCCGGATGCACGCTTCTACCACCGCGAGGTGCAGCCGGGCAATTTCCTGATCCTGGCCGATGCCTCACTCGATCACCTGCGCGGCACGACCCTCCAGCAGGCGGTCGAGAGTGGAGAGGTAAACAGTGCCCTCAACAACCTGCGCGGTGTGGCAGGCGAGTCCGCCGCCGGGGTTGTGATCAAGTTTGTTGCGCCCCTGCCGGAGGGCGTGGCCGAGCCTGAGCCGCAGCCGCGCCGCCCGGCCCCCCGCGAGCAGCCGCAGACCGCTGCCCCACCTGCCCGGCCACTGGCGGAAGCCCCCGTTGAGGCATCGCAGCCAAAGGCTGCCCTGCCGTTCTTCCGCCGGGTGGGCCGTGACACGGCGCTCGGCCTGGCCCGTGCCACCGACGGGACAAAAACCCTCGTCGAGAAGATGCTGCCTGAGGACGAGATCGAGAACCCGCTGGCCCAGCGCTTGCATCTGTCCATCACCATGCAGATTGGCGTCACCGTTGCGGTGGCGGTGCTCATTGCCCTGCTGACCACCTTCGTCTACCGTTTTCGCGGCCAATCGACGGAGTACGCCCGCCTGGTGCGCGGTGCCCAGTCCGAGATCGAGTTGGCCCGCGCCGGGGCCGACGATCAGGCGTCTGCCCGACCACACTGGGAGGACGCCATCTCGCTGCTCGAACAGGCCGCCACGATCCGGTCCCCCGGCCCGGAGACCGTCAGCCTACGCGACGAAGCCCTGGCCGCCCTCGACACCTACGATCACGTCACGCGCATCACGCCCACCCTGCTGCGCGAATACCAGCCAGGGGCCGTCCTGAACGGCCCAATCGTCCAGGGCCTCAATCTCTACCTGATCGACACTACCCACGACATCCTCTACCGCGAGGATCTCGACGAGGGCGGCACATCGCTCGTCAACCGCGAGCCGCAGGTCATCACCCGCCAGGGCGATCTGGCCGGTGATCAGGTCGTCAGCGGCCTGATCGACCTCATCTGGATGGAAGACGGCGGAGCCCCGCAGCGCAACGTCCTGGCCGTCCTTTCGCGCAATGGCCTGTTGATCACCTACTCGCCAAGCTGGGACGTGACCGCCGTCCTGCTGCCCGGCTACGAGGCCTGGAGTGACCCGCGCGCTATCGCCATCTACGACCGCGATCTCTACATCCTCGACGCCGGGGCCAACGAGATCTGGCGCTACGAGGCCGGGGCCGACGCCTACGCCGGTTCGCCGCAGCGCTACTTCACCGACATCGAGCCGGAGCTGGCCGACGCCATCGACATGGCGATTGACACCAACGGCAACGTCTACGTGTTGCACGCCGGTGGCCGGATCAGCAAATACTTTTTCGGTCGGCCTGAACCTTTTGAATTTGAGGGGCTGCCGCAGCCGCTCGCCCGTCCGTCTGCGCTGTTTCTCAACCTGAGCCTGTTTGACCGTGCCTTTTTCATCGCCGATCCCGGCGGCGGGCGGCTTTACGCAACTGCTCCCACCGGCGTGTTCCTGGCTAACTACAAGGATGCCGACAACACGATCTTCAATGCCCTGTCCGGCGTCTATAACCAGGATCGTCCGCCTTACGTATACGTCACTGCCGGCGGTCGGCTCTATTACTTTTCGCGCCCGTAGCCGCGTGCTATAATCCCGCGCCGCACATTGGGTCTTTGATGGTGTGCAGGTAAAGAGTACCGTTTATGCGTTTTCAGAAGCCACAACAAATCACCCCTGGCCGTCCCGGGGCCTTCTTGCCTGATTGGGTCATCTACGCTTTGTTTGTGCTGTTTATTGTGTTGGTGGTCGGGGCAGGCTATGCGACCTTCAACGGCGTCAAGAGTTTTGTCGCCGATCTACCGGTTGGGGCGGGCGGCGAGGGGTTCATCTCCGGCGATTCGCCGCCCGGTGAGGACGCTGCTGGCGGTGAATCGATTGTCATCGACGAGGATACCCCCATCACCATCCGCGACCGCATCACCGTGCTGGTGATGGGCATCGACGAGCGCGAGAGCGAGCAAGGCCCCTGGCGCACCGATACCATGATCCTGCTCACCATTGACCCGGTGAACAACACCGCCGGAATGCTCTCCATCCCCCGCGATGTCTGGGTCGAGATCCCCGACTATAATGGTCTCTTCGACCGCATCAACAACGCCCACTTTCGCGGCGACGCCGATAACTACCCCGGTGGGGGTGGCCCCGCCCTGGCGATGAAAACCATCCGCGAGCGGTTCGGCGTCCCGGTCGAATATTTCGTCACCGTCAACTTCAATGCTTTTACCGAGGTCGTCGACTACCTGGACTGTGTCCCCATCACCGTGCAGGAGACCATCGACGACCCGACCTACCCGGCGGCGGTTGGTTTTGGCTACGATCCTTTCCACCTCGATGCGGGCGAGTACTGCATGGACAGCGAGACCCTGCTCAAGTACGCTCGCACCCGCGCCACCTACGGCGGCGACTTCGACCGCGCGGCCCGCCAGCAGCAGGTCTTGTACGCCATTCGTGACCACGTCCTGAGTTCCGATCAGCTTCCCAGCCTGCTGGCCCAGGCCCCTGACATCTACGCCAGCGTGCAGGACGATGTCAACACCAATCTTTCCCTGCGCCAGTTGATTGACCTGGTCCGCCTGGCTTCCCAGCTCCCTGACGACGCCATCTGCTCGGCGGTCATTAACGGCGAGTACGTCGATCTCTTCACCCTGCCCGACGGCAGCCAGGTGCTCATCCCCGACCCCAACAAGGTCCACGGACTTGTCATGGACATCTTCACCGGCACCGGGCGCTGTGCGTCGGGCTTCGAAGACCTGGCCGCGCAGGCTGCCACCGAACAGGCCACCATCAGCGTGGTCAACGGCACGAGCCACGAGGGCCTGGCTACCGAAACCGCCGACCTGCTGACCGGGATGGGGGTCAACGTTGTCTCGGTTGGCAACGCGGACCGGTTTGACTACCAGGACACCGTCATCTACAACTACAACGGCAAGACGAACACCGCGCGCTACATCGCGCAGATTCTCAACGTCCCCGAATCGGCCATCGTGGTCGCCTCAAACCCTGCCGGACTCTACGACATTGAAGTCATATTAGGCGGCGACTACCAGCCCTGAGGGGCGGAACCTCGAACAGGAGGACATTCATGAGTGGTTATTCGGACGTCCCTCCCCACGACCTGGACGAGCTTAAGCTGGCCCTCCAGCGCTCACCCCTGCTCCGTGCATTGATGGAGATCGCTCCCGAAATCATGCAGGATGCTCTCAAAGAAGAATCCTTCCCCGCCGAGACCGTGCTTTTCCGGGAGGGCGACGCCAGCGACCGGGCCTATGCCATCTGGAGCGGGCGGCTGCGTGTGCAGCACGAGATGGGCAGCGGCGCGCCCCTCGTGATGCGCGACTGCGTGCCGGGTGACGTGGTCGGCGAAGTGAGTTTGCTCGATAACCAGCCGCGCTCGGCCACGGTGATCGTCGTCGAGGATTCGCGCCTGATCAGCCTCTCGCGCCAGGATTTGCAGACCCTGCTCACTCAAAAGCCCGAGGCGGCTGTGGCACTGCTCCAGGCGCTTAGCTACCGGCTGCGCTCCTCCGACGAGTACCTGGTCTCCGCTTCCCACTCGGTTGACTTCCTGGCCCGGCGGGTCGCGGGCGACACCACCGCTGCCGGGGACGTTGCCCTCCAGTGGGGCGGGCTGAGCCGCTTCCTGCGCGAGCTGAGCACCACCGCCGACGGACTGACCGGCGGGCTGAAAGCCCTGGAGCGCGTATTGGCTCCCACCCTCACCGAGGAAACAAAGGACACGTTTACCCTGGTGGAAGCGCAGGCCAACCGCCTGAGCAGAACCGTGGAGCGCGCGCGGATCGTCGAGGTGCTGGAGAGCGGCGAGGCCGTCCTGGATAAGAAACCGGCGATGATCGGGGCGATGGTGGAGCGGATCGCCGCCCAGTTCACACCTGCTGCCCGCCCGCTGGGGGTGTTGTTCGATGTGCGGGTTGAGCCGGGCATCCCGATGGTCTGGGCCGACGAGGAGTTGCTGCACGAGGCGCTCTCGCAACTGATGGACAACGCGCTGCGCTTCGCGCCGCCCGGCTCCGCCGTCGTGGTTGAGGTTGCCAGGCCGTTCAAGGAAGAGATGCGGCTCAGCATGTCGGATGCGGGGCCGGGGGTGCCGCCTGAGTACCGGGAGACGATCTTCGAGCCGTTTGTGCGCGGCCCGGACGATGAGGGGAGTGGCTTCGGGCTGGGGCTGGCGATCTGCCGGGCAATTGTCCGGGCGCACGGCGGGCGTATCTGGGTGGAGGATGGCCCCGAAGGCGAGGGCAGCACCTTCCTGATCAGCCTGCCGATCGGCTCTGCGGACGATTAAGCGCTCCCAACCCACCCTACGCAATCCGTTAGGATGAGGAAAATGAAGAAGAAGATTGGCTTGGCATTGATAGCACTGGTGATCTTGCTGTTTCTTTATCTCTTGCTCTGGCCGGTTTCTGTCGAACCTGTTGCCTTCGTTCCCCCTGAGGCTCCGTCACTCACAGGGGTTTATGAATCAAATAACCGACTGGAGGAAGCGGAGCTTTTTGGAGAGGGGACTTATCCTGAGGAGATAGCCTTCGATGCCAGCGGGCGAGCTTATGTGAGCACGGAGGAAGGCCACATCATACGATTTGAGCAAGGGGGAGGTGATCCCACACTGTTTGCTGACACGGGTGGCCGCCCGTTGGGAATAGCCTTTGACGCCGGGGGAAACCTGATTGTAGCCGATCTTGAGCGAGGGCTGCTTTCTGTCGCGCCTGATGGTTCTGTTACAGTACTAACTGATGAAGCAGGTGGTAGACCAATCAAGGTGGCGAATGGGCTCGACATTGGGGCCGACGGAGTCATCTACTTCAGCGACTCTTATTACCAGGATGCTATGTCGGACTTCTTCGATGGGCGGCCTTTTGGAAGACTGCTTGCCTATGATCCGTCGACCCAAGAGACGCGTGTATTGCTGGACGATTTGTACCTTGCCAACGGTGTCGCGCTCAGTCCAGATGAATCCTACGTTCTTGTCAGTGAGATGATGGCCTACCGTATCACCCGTTACTGGCTCACCGGCCCGAATGAAGGACAGTCTGACATCTTCATTGACAATCTGCCGGGCTTTCCAGACGGAATTACCTCGAATGAACGAGACACGTACTGGGTAGCCCTCATCACGCCACGCAGTTCGGTCATAGAGACACTGCAAGCCACGCCTTTTTGGCGAAAGGTGCTTATGCGCTTGCCCCGGATAGTCTCATATCCACTGCCTCCGCTGAGATATGGTTTTGTGCTGGGACTGGACCTCGAAGGGAATGTAGTTCACAACTTACAGGATCCCACAGGTAAGTCCGTGTCGTATGTTACAACTGCAAGAGAGCACGAAGGTATGCTCTACCTGACCAGCCCCAATGCTGTCAAGCGCCTTCAGGTTCCCTGAGGCGAGCATTTTGCTTGCCAGTTCAGCACGATTGGGGGTTAACAAGTTGGTTAAGCACCTGCCAGGGCTATGGTTCGGGCGGTCGTGGTGGGGGCATTCCACACACCCCGGCGAGGAGGAGCAGCAGTGCAGGCAACGCGGCAGGTATCTCCGAAGGTGATCGCAGCCATCGGGGTGAACGTCCCGATTGCGCTGCTGCATTTCGTTACGGGCAGCCATTACAAAGGCCCGTTCCCGGTATTTGTCAACGGCTATATGCTGAACATCCTCATTCCGTTTGGCTTCTACTTTCTCCTGTGTCTGATCGAGCACCGGCTGATGAGGCATTGGTTCGTCAGGGGCATCCTGGTATTCGGAGCGGCTTCCGCAGTGGAGATCGCACAGGGCTTCGGCGTGGCGCTGTTGGGCGAGACTTTTGACCCCTTGGATTTCGTCATGTACGGAGTGGGGGTCATATTAGCAGCGATTCTCGATGTCGCAGTGCTTCCCCGAATCTTCAAGCGTTGGGCATCGGAGGAAGAAGCCAGGGTACAACCGGGCAAGGTGTCGGGTTGAAAGAGCAGCTATCGAAGCCCAAAAAACCAGATCAGAACACGGCTGTATTTCGCCCCGGCGAAGCTTTTTATCGTGGGCAGACAGCGCTCACCTGACTACCACAAGCGCATGATCTTCCTGCCCTCCCTCAACTCGCCCCGCACCTTCTCCATGTGGCGCAGCGTGGCGAACTCTCTCCTGAGGTCGGATAACTTCATCCCAAGCTTCTCGGCGATAACCTCCGGTTCTGCTCCACCGGTTTCCTTTAACACCTGCAAGATATTTGCCTGTGTCGCGCTCAGTTCGGAATAACCCTCGTCCAGTTGGGACAGAGACTGTGCGCTGCGTACAGCCCACGGATCGCAGGCACGAGCGGGCGACAGAGCCTGTATGTAGCAATCTTCGCAAAGCGTCTGTCCATAATGTTCCACCTCTTCTCCGGCCTGGATGTGCTCTCCGCAGCGATCACATATCATGGTGCGATCCCCTTTCTGTAGTCTACGGTATCTTATGATCCCACTGTCCGACGGCCATGTAATGGCTCTCTGTGTCCTGCACCTGCACACCGGAAAATCCGAGGTCGACCAGCGTCCGGTATAATTCCTCGCCCGGCGGCAGCAGGTCGTTCTGGATCGGCTCTCCCCTTTCCCGATGAATGGCGTTCACCCGCTCTCGACTCAAGTCGTGCACAATCAGCAGATGACCGCTGCGATAGAGCACCCGCGCGATCTCAACCAGGGCGGTAGACGGATCGGCAAAGTGCGGAAAGCTGTTGTGGCAGACCACCAGATCGAACAGTCCCGCCCCGGCAGACGCCGATGGGAACGGAAGATGGTGGGTATCGGCCTGCACCAGCAGTGCATCAGGGCAGCGCCGCCGGGCGCGTTCGAGCATGGCACGGGCAAGGTCTATCGAGACGATCCGGGCAGCCGGGGCCTTCTCGCGCAGCCGGGGGATCAGCGCCCCGGTGCCGGTTCCTACTTCCAGGATTGCGTGTGCATCGCGTAACAGGGCCTCGAAAGGGGTCAGCATTCGTCCCAATACCTCGGCGCGGTCAGGAGGTTGCTCGGCATCCCACCTTTCTGCCAGGGATTCGAAAAATGCGCGCAGACTATTCACATTGATAACTCCTTATCTGACCCCGGAGATTATGACAGTGATTGGTGTCTTTGCGCCAGTCTTCGGCGAGCGCATATGGGCTTCGGCGTGGTGCCGTTGGCGAGACTCTTGACCCTGTGGGCTTCGTCACGTACGGAGTGGGGGCCGTGCCGGCAGCGGTCCTTGATACCACAGTGCTTCCCCGAATCTTCGGGCGTTGGGCATCGGGGGCTGATGCCACCTATGGGGGGAAAACGTAAAGCCTGGCGTTGACTCTCACCAAGCGAAGGCTCGGCGACTGTGCCTGGTTCGCACGGTCAGCGGGCGACAGCCTACTTATCAACCGGTCATGATGTGGAAGATTCGTCGGAAGTTCTATCTATCGTTTGGACCTTGAGAGTTGTGAGCTGGCACGAGCATGCCCCATCTTTGCAGCACGCTGAAAATCAGCAATAGCGGCCTCGAAGTCGCCCATCCTTTTGTGGAGCATACCGCGAGAGAAATAGTAATCCGCCTGGTCGGGATCAAGCATGATGGCTTTATCGAAATAGAATAAGGCCATGGTTTGCTTATAAGGATTGTCCTCAAACGCTCCGTCCTCAATTTGGAGTGATCCGCCATACTGCCAATAGACTCTTGCGAGAGTCAAACGCACATCTATATCATCGGGTAGTTCCTCAAGTAGGTGTGCTCCAAGCTCAATGACGGCATTCCATTTCGACTCCTCTACAGCCTTGGCAAACTGTTGTTTCAATTCGGATGCTTTTGCAGAAAGCTCAGTCTGCTCTTCGTCAGAAGAGGTCACAGTAGGAGCCATGAGTCCCAGATGGCTACGAAGTGCGGCAAGTAATTCTTGCATACCAGCATCAAAATCCGTCCGCAGGTCCAGCCACTGAGTTGTTGCCAGCTCGAGCGGCACAGAGGCCCGCTTGTCACCGCGGATCAAGATAGGAAGGACAGCCAGGTCGTGCATACCGGCATATTCTATTTCGCGCTCAACAGAGTCCGATTGCTTCGAGTCGGGTGAGAGCAATACGACCAGACAAGCAGCCTCTTCGATAGCACGTTCGATAGCGTTCTTCCACGATTGAGTCCCCGGAGTCAGCTTTTCATCCGTCCAGACCTCAAGACCCGCAGCGGCTATTCCGCTGTGTACGCGCTGCATGATGTCTGAGTCTTTGCGACTGTAGCTGATGAAAATGTGAGTCATTAGAGCACACTCCGGCAAAGTGGGGCAAGTGTGCTCATTATAGCTACAACTGTGAGTGTTGGAAAAGGGGGCAAGAAGTAAATTGTTAAACCGAAGACCACAAGAGGATGACTGCTGAAAGCGGGCGGGTAGCAAACGCCCTGATATCTCCCGAACTAGGGAAAGACAAAAGCTGCGCTCACCCGTTTGAGCGCAGCCAGATTACCGAAGCTCGCAGATGCAACCGGCCGGTGTCCTACCCGGCGACCGCCACGAAGTCGATCTCCAGCACCACCGTCTCTTCCACCGACGCCACCTGCGGCGGCAGGCGGGGGATGTTGACATCGAAGTCGGGATAGAGGATGGTCGCCGAAGCCAAGCCTTCCAAGCGCGTCTCCGAGACCGGTGTAACGCTCGCCTCGAAGGTGATCTCCTTCGTCACGCCGTGCACGGTCAGGTCGCCCGTAATCTGGAACTCGTACGTCTCGCCGACCGTGACGCTCTCCGGCAGGCCGCCGATGGCCGTCGACGTGAACGTGGCGTACTGGAAATCCGGGTTGGATGTCGCCAGGATCACGCTGTGCAGCGCGCCATTGCGGAAGTTGTTGTCGGTCTCCAGCGTGCTGAGGTCCACGCTGAGCGACGTGACCTGCGCGCTGCTCGTGTCGGCGTAATCGGCAACGACCTCGCCGCTCACGCTGCTGGTCACCCCGACGACCGTCTTGGGCGCGTTGTTCAGCACCTCATCAACCACGAAGCGCACCTCGGACTCGTCAGGCACGATCTGGAAAACCAGCCCGCCGCCGGTCGACCCTGCGGCGGCTTCCTCCATCGGCTCTTCGGTGGCTTCCTCCACTGCCATGTCTGCCGGTTCTTCTGCGGCCACGTCCTCGACCGCCCCGGCGGGGGGCGCGGCTTCGGGTGTTGGCTGCGCCCCACACGCCGCCAGGATCAGTGCCAGGATCGCCAGCACCGGAATTACAACAAGATACCCCACTCGCTTCATTGTCCGTTCTTCCTCCCCTGTATTTTTTCAACCATCAGATAGACGCCGCTTCGGCGCGTAATCTTTCGCAACGCCCCTCAAGCGCAACCGGCGCAATCGGCCTCAATAAGACTAATGCCATTATTATACTCCGATTTAGGGTCGCCCGGCCAGTGAGATCGTCTTTTCGACGTGAAGATCAGAGGGCCGCCCTCACCTCATCGCCCACACGTACAGGAACAGATGCCCGTAGGCGACGGCGTTGGCCGTCTCCTTGGACTCGGCGTAGATGTTGGGATCGCCGACGTACCAGGGATCGCGGCTGCCGGTCCGGAAGAGACGCTCGGCCCGGTCCAGGTAGTCGGCGTCGCCGCCGAGGTGGTAGGCGTAGGCCATGGCATCGGCCCCCAGCAGCAGCCAGGAGTTGATCGAGGGCACGTTGTTGCCAACCGACCACTCATCGTCGGGGTCGCCCTGCCGATCGTCGAACCACCACTCGTAGGGGTAGGCGGCACACGGGCCGGTGTCTATCGGCTCCAGGTCGATCCAGGGGTAGGTGCGTAGCCAGTCGGCGTAGGCCAGGTAGGAGCCGCGCGCGTCGTAGGTGTCGTCCAGGCCGAACTCGCCGCGCATCTCCAGGTAGTCGGCCAGGGCGAGCAGGTACATGTTGAGCATCCAGGGGCGCATCGCCAGATCCTCGCCGGTGGGGCCGCCGATGTAGGGCTGGTTGGCGGGGCTGGCCCAGTCGACCAGCGCGTCGGCGACGGCCAGATAGCGCGGATCGGCGGTGGCGCGGTAGGCCTCCACGATGATAGACAGGTTGTTGGCGGCAGGCCGCGCCCCGGCGTCGTACAGGCCGACGGCCAGGGCGTAGCCCTCCTCGCTGCAATCGGGGAAGTAGCTGCACAGGTTGAAATCGTTGTGCAGGCGGTACTCGATGCAGTCGGCCAGCTCCAAGGCGGACTCGTGGGCTTTCTCATAGCCGGTCAGGTAGTAAACCAGCAGCATACCGGGCATGCCGTAGGCGACGTCGGGATGGGCGCCGCCCTCGTTGCGATGCGGGTTGGTGAGGCCGTCCTCGTCGTGGTAGCTGTGCCCGAAGGTGATGCCGTCGCCCCAGTGACGCGGCTGGTGCAGGTTGTGGAGGATGTCGATGTCGGCGTAGTGGCGGTCGGCGGCCTCGGCCAGCCCAAACCAGCGCGGATCGCCGCCGCGCGCCCACTGGAGCCACATGCCGTAGTCGTTGTCATACTTGGCGTTGAGCGGCGCGACCTCGTAGCCCTCGTAGTCGATGGGCCAGTCGCCGTAATCGAAAATGCCGTAGAAGTCACTGCCCTCGATGGCCTCGATCAGGTTGCCGAAGTAATCCTCAAAGCCCTCGTGGTCGGGGGAAGTGTCAAGCTGGTAGACGACGTACTGCTCGTAGTCGGGCCAGGCGTCCCAGACAGGCAGGGCCGTCAGGCCAAGCGCGCGGCTGCCGACGTACCACTCGGACGGAGCCTGGGCGAAGAGCGTATCGGCCCCGGCCAGTGCGGGCGTGGGCGCGTCGAAGGCCAGGACGACCTCGTGGGTCTTGTGCTCCCCGGCGCGCAGCGTGAAGGCGTAGTCGTCCGGGCCGAACTCGCCGGGGAAGAGGCCGACCTCCAGCGTGCCGTCGGGGGCGGCGCGCAGTGCCTTGGGGAAGTTCTGCCAGAAATCGCGCACGCCGACCGTCCACGAGCCGCCGTCACCCGTTACACTCAGCCACCCGGCGGCCTGGTCGCCGCTATCGACGGCCGACTCGCCGAGCGTGGTCTGGTAGCCGCGAAAGGTGACGTAAGCCTGCATGCGAGGTCGGGCGTCGAGGGAGCGGCCCTCCCAGTCGGTGAGGGTGGGGTAGTTATCCCAGTGATCGGTGCCGCTGGAATCCTGGTAGAGAACCAGGTCGGCGGTCAGGTCGCCGCTGGCGGGGTCGCCCTGCCCGCCTGCCTGGTAGGTCAAGGCCCCGCCCAGGTCGGTGGGGACGACCAGCGAGACATCGGCGACCGTGACGCCGCCGCCGTCGCCGATGTGGTAGCAATCAAGCTGACCATACTCGGCCAGCGGGCAGAGGGTGTTGTTCTCGACGGTGTGGAAGAGGCGCACGGACGACTGCCCGGCGTAGAACCAGTAGCGGCTGGTGTAATCGACCAGCGTCCCGCCGCCGGAGTCGCGGTAGGCACCCTTGACGTGAATCGAGGCGCGCAGCGGGCCTTCGAGCGCCACCTCGACCGTGACGGGGCCGGTGGTGGTGTAGGTCGTGCTTCCGGAGAGCGCCTGCCCGAACAGCGGCGCGGATAGACCGGGCGCGCTCAGGGTGCCGTCGGTCTTGCTGATGCTGAACTGGGCGGCGCCGGTGTCCACCGTGAGCGCGTCCGCGTCGTCGGTGAGAGTCAGCGCGGCGGGCGGCGCGGGGCCGGGGCCTCCACCCTGGAGGAAGTAGTGCTCCGTGCCCTGGGGATCGACATCGGCCTGGAAGTCGATCAGCAGCCAGCGGATGGGGGCCGCAGAGTCGTCGGGGGCACCGCCCCAACGCGCCAGCGGGGTGAACTGCGCCGGGAGAGGTTCCCCGGCGGCGTCCACCAGGCGCAGACTTGCAGGGTCGGTGATGCCCGCCTCACGGGGGAGCGGCACGCCGGACGTGACCGGCTCACTGGCGCGGGCGACGTTGAGCGGGTTGAGGACGCGCAGAGGGACGTTCAGGTCGGTGGGGGCGGTGGGCGCTTCAGGGAACGGCTCAGGGGTGGGTGGGGGCGGCTGGGTGGGGCGTTGCTGGGCGGAAGATGGCTGGGTTGGCGACCGGTCTTCTGCGGTGCCGGTGGCTGCAAACGGCAGGTTGCAGGCCAGAATGACCAGCAGGGCCAGGGCGATCAGGGGCACAACCGCGCTGCGCTTCATCGTCGCACCTCCTCGGTGAGAACACGTCAAGGGTTACACCGTCCGGTTCAGTATAGTCGGTTTTGGAGGGGTGTAAAGCTGACGCAGCACGGGGTGTGCCCCGTAGCCTCTGCCTCTTGAGAGGACCTGTGTTATGCCGCGTGTGCGCTCAAAAGCGCAAGCAGGTCATCCTTGACAACCAGGTGATAGGCTAACAATTCGCCGTCGTAGACGATATTGAAGACGCCAAACGCCGAGGGTGCGTTCTGCTGCGCGTCCCGGCTGCTCTCCAGTTCAACCACGCGCGCTTCGATACCCGCCTCGCGGCTGACTTCCAACACCGTTTCGACTGCACCGGCATTGTAAGGGCACTGGGGCGCGTAAACGACGGACAGACCGGGGCCGAAGCGCCGCAGCCGCTCCTCCCAGTCGGTGGGGAAGGTGGGCGGTGGGGCGTCATCGAAGCGCATGGCCAGCAACTCAAACGCCGGGGGTGCGTGGTCGACCGACTCAAGGCCGGCCTGGTCGAAAATCGTCCTGTCCGACAGCCACGTGCGCTCGCCAACCACCACGGCAACGCCGCGTTTGTGCGTCCTCCGGGCGTCTTCGATGCAGGCATCGAGCAGCCGTGCCCCGTATCCTTTGCCCCGGTGCTGGCGAATGCGGTAGAGACAGTGCACCACCATGTAGTCGGCAGCTCTGACCGGCCGCCAGGCCAGTTCGCCGGGCGCGTATTCGATAAAACCGGCGGCTCTGCCCCCGGCATAGAGGATCTTGAGCCGCATCCCTTTTGCCAGACGTTGCTGCAGCCAGCCCAGTTTTTGCTGGTAACCGGGCGATTTGCGTTTGCTTCTGAAGCAGAAAAAGCCGCGTTGGGCGACGTTCGTCTCATCCACATCGATAATCTCAACATCTTCGCTCATCGGTGTCATCCTTTCACATCAACCCCAATCCCTCATCGGGCATCCACTCAGGCCAGTCCGAGAGCCATTCGGGAATCCGGGCCTCTCGAACGCGGTCGCACACCGGGAAGTAGGCTTTCAAATCGACAACCGGGGTGCCGTCGTAGGCGTCGATATTTGAAATGCGCACCACTCCTTCGGCCTCGTCAACGCCGAGCAGCTTGCACGTCGTCAGGGCGACAGGGTTGGGGCGGAACTCCGACCGGCACGCGAAGACGCCGGTCTCCCTTGACTCGGCGTAGGGCGGCCGGGTCTGCATGATGCCCCGGTCCTGCCGGTTATCGTGCTGATCGGCCCACCAGAGCACCATCACGTGGCTGAAGTGCTCAAGCTGCTTCAAGGCCGACCTGAAGGGCATGCGGATTTCCACATGGACCTCGTCATCCGTCCGGCGCACGTAGCCAACCGGGTGCACATGATAGGTGGTGTTCTCGTCAATCGGGTTCTCACTCATCGGTCAATCTCCTTTCGGTTCAACAGCCGTTTATTCGACCTCCAATCGGCATCATAGCAGAGGATTCCTGACGCCCTGTGTCAGGAATGTGTGTTAAACTGGAGAGAAGCGAGTAAGGAGATGTATCGATGCGAGCCGACCGCCTGTTATCGCTGATGCTGCTGCTGCATGCGAGGGGGCGAATGACCGCCCAGGACCTGGCCGAGCAGTTGGAGGTCTCGGAGCGCACCGTCTACCGTGACATAGAGGCGCTCAGCGTTGCCGGTGTGCCTGTATACACCCAGCCGGGCACCAACGGTGGGGTTTTCCTGGACGAAAACTACCGCATCTCACTCACGGGGCTTTCCAAGGCGGAGGTCATGTCGCTGTTTGTTTCGAGCGATACCGGGCCGCTGAGCGACCTGGGACTTGCCAGAGCGGTGGAGGACACCCTGCTGAAGCTGTTTGCCGCACTGCCTTCCATTCACCGCCAGGAGGTCGAGCGCATGCGGCAGCGCCTGCATATTGACCCTGCCGACTGGTTCCAACTGGTCGAGCCGCTGCCCTGCCTCTCGATTCTCCAGCAGGCGGTGTGGGAAGATCGCAAGGTCGATATCACCTACCAGCCGGTGGAGGGGGCTCAGATCAAGCGCACCATCGAAGCCTACGCGCTGGTCGCAAAGGGCAACATCTGGTACCTGGTAGGAAAAGAGAGCGGCGGCGAGATGCGCACCTACCGCGTCGCGCGCTTTCAAGAAGTCACACTCACGGATGCGGTCTTCGAGCGCTCCCCCGACTTCGACCTGGCGGCGTATTGGAAAGATTCGAGTCGCGCCTTCGAGGAGAAAATGCTGGAAACCTTCCCCCCGTACCCCGCCACGGTGCGCGTTCACCCGGATCTGCTGTGGTGGTTTGAAAGCTACATGACCGGCAAATATGAGCAGGTTGGCTCACCGGATGGAGAGGGGTGGGTGACGCTGCGCGTTGTGTACGAAGCGTGGGGCGATGCCCTGATGAGGGTCCTGGGGTTAGGCCCCAGCATCGAAGTGCTGGAGCCTGACGAACTGCGCGCCGATGTGGTGAAAACCGCCAGGGCGGTGGTTGATTTCTATGCGTCGAGGTGAGCGGGGACTGCGGGGCGACAGGGCCGGGGGCCTGTCGCCTCCGCCGGACAGCCGACCTTCTACTGGACGGGGTATGTCCCGCTGAACAGCATCTCCAGCGCGCCGGGGTGGGCGGTGAACCATGCCTGTTGGGCAAATCCCAGCGCGGCCACGATGGCGAGGCCCAGCACCAACCCCAACACCAGCGTCCGCCAGCGTTTGTTGCGAATGATGTCCACCAGCACGTAGATGACGGCCAGCGTCATCAGGATGTGGCCGATCTGGGGGATGAGGTTGTACCCGTCCCACCTGAAGGCAAACAGGCCGCCCGTGCCGTAGCGGAACATCATCACCGCACCGGCGACCATCACCAGGGGGCTGCGAGCCAGGAACCCGGCCACGAACAGGGCGATGCTCGGCGCGCAGGTGTTCATCATCAGCCAGCCGACGACGCCCGCCTTGAGGGTGCCGAGGAAGAAGTAGGTCGAGTTGATCGCGGCCAGCAGGTTAAGAGCGACCAGCACCCAGCCGATGGCGTCGCGCCTGAAGCCGGACTCTCCACGCTCGGCGGCCAGCCCGTGTCTGAACTGAGAAATGGCCTGCATTTTCCTCTCCTTTGCTGTTTTGTGTTTGTACCATCCTTACCTTACACCCTCCCGCAACGGGAGAGTCAAGGGGAAATTTCTGGCAGGAGAGGAAGCCTGATACCGGCATTGGGAGCGCATGCCGCGCCCCCCAATGCCAGCAATTTGCCAGAACGAATCAAAAGCCACTCAGCTCATCCCCGGTCACACCCGTGTGATCGTTATCTCAGCGCTTGCGCGTGCGTGAGATCTTCAGCGCGGTGAACAGCCCTTTTTCACGGATGGTCTTGAGCGCGATGCCGCGCGAGGTGATCTCGAAGTACTTCTCGGCATAGCGGGCCAGCCTGTCCTCGTCGAGCTGGATGCCCAGGCCGGGCACGTCGGGGACGGCGACCGTGCTGTCGGCATCGACGCGGATCGGCTCGGCCAGGATGCCGTCGCGGGCCTCCGGCACCCAGCCGGGCGGCTCGTAGGGGTACTCCAACGCGTGATCGCGCGGCCCGGCGGCGTGAATGTGCAGGTTGATCAGAAAACCCAGGCCGTTGGTCCAGGTGTGGGGCGTGAAGCCCAAGCCCTGCTCGCGGCAGGCGGTGAGCACCTTCATCGAATCGCCGATGCCGCCGCCCATCGTGGAGTCGGGCTGGTAGATGTCGAAGCTGCCCTTCTCCAGCATGACACTGTACTCCTGCCAGCCGCCGTTTAGCTCGGCCCCGGCGATGGGCACGGCGGAGCGGCGGCGCAGTTCGGCCTGCTGATCGTAGGCGTACATGTCGAGTGGCTCTTCGAGCCAGCCCACGCCCAGGTCGGCGCACGCTGCGGCGAAGTCGGTCGCCCGCTCCAGCGTCCAGATGGGCGCGTCCGCGACCAGCGTGACGGGCCAGCCCT
This sequence comes from uncultured Anaerolineae bacterium, assembly GCA_964603985.1. GTDB lineage: Bacteria > Chloroflexota > Anaerolineae > Aggregatilineales > UBA3940 > CAZRXG01. The sequence continues at coordinate 45,196 of CAZRXG010000031.1, forward strand.
GGTTGGCGTCGACGCCGATGTCCATCGTGTCGCCGACGGCTGCGCGCACGGCTTCGACCTGAGCCACGTCCTCAGCCGGGTCGAAGCTCTTGACACGCAGCTTGACGGCCTTGAAGCCCATCTCGCGCAGCCTGAGCACCTCCTCGGCGCGCTGCTCAGGTGGGTGCACCTCGCCGGTGGAGGCATATACCTCGACGCGGCCCCCTTCTTCTCCGCCCAGCAAAGCCCACACCGGACGGCCCTCGACCTGGCCGCGAATGTCCCAGAAGGCGGCCTCCATCCAGTAGTTGCGCCAGCCCAGGTAGCTGACCTCGCGCAGGCGCTGGCGGGCGGTGTCGATGTCGGTCGGGTCGAGGCCGATCAGGTAGGGGCCGATCAGGCCGCCCAGGCCCTCGCGCTCACGCTCGAAGGCCATACCGGCTGCAATGCCCTGCACGCCGTCGTCGGTGGTCAGGCGCAGCAGGGTAAGGCGGTTCACGGTTTGGGGATAGCCGGGAATCCACGAGGGGTAAAACGGCTTGGGCAGCGGGATGGCGACGTGGAACAATTCAATCCGGTCGATCTTCATCAGGGCTGCTCCTTCGGGGGTGCGGCCTTGGGGACAAATCGGCCAGCACGAACGCCGCCGCACTTGCTGCGTTCGCCCTGGGAAGCGCGCCGATTCCCACAAAGCCGGTGGGTAGATGGCGCTGTCTCTGGCCTTTCGCCGTAGATTTTGCTACACTGGCACCCGCAATGCAAGCTGCGAAGCCAATGTCACGCCACCTGATACTGTCCGTGATGGCCGTTGTGGGCCTGATGCTGCTGGCTGCCGCCTGTCGGGCACAACCTGCCGAAGAGGAGGCGTTTGTGGTGGCCGACCTCTTTGCGACGCCGGGCAAGTCGCTGGCGACGGTAGCGCTCTCGCCGACGCCGATCCCCACGGCGACCATCCCCAACCTGCTCAGTCCCACCCCCATGCCGACTCTCCCGCTGCCGACGGTGGTGGTCTTGCAGCAGCCGACGCTGCCCATCGGGTCGCCCGGCCCGACACCCACGCCGCAGACCGGCACGACGCCCACGCCGACGCCGCTCACGTGCGAGAGGCTGCCGTCGATGCCCTTCGCGCCGATCTGGCAGAACTTCCCCCAGGCGCAGGGCCTGGTGGGCTGTTCGATCGGTGAGCTGGAGGATGTCGAAGGAGTCTTCCAGTTTTACGAGCACGGGGCGATGTTCTGGCGGAAGAATGACCGGAGCATCTTCGTCCTGTCAGAGCTGGCGATCCGGCAGGGACAGGAGACCGACTCGTGGTGGCACATGGACGACACCTTTGTGGAGGGGGAAGCAGAGATTGAGGTGCCGCTTGAGCCACCTCAGGGGCTGCTCCAGCCGCGGCGGGGGTTCGGTAAGGTGTGGAACAACAACGCCTTCATCCGTGAAGCGGTCGGCTGGGCAGTGAGTGAAGAGGAGTCGATAGTCAGCGTGTGGCAGACCTTCGATAACGGGTGGATGATGACCGGGCCGGACGGAGCGCCGATCTACGTGATGGCCCCGCTGGACGAACCACCCTATTCGTCGGGCATACACCTCGGGCCGCTGCCCTAGTCAGGCCGCCGTCCCAGCCACACACGTCCCCTGTGGTAAGGGACACCACGCTCAGGAGGGGTTTAAGCCATCCCGGCTTACGTTGACAGGAGGCGCAGGCCCCTTGCCGGGTATTTTTTTGCACCGGTTTCGGACGGGTGTCCCTGTCTCAGTAAGTGATGAGCGCCGGTAAGCGTCTGGCTTGCTTGACCCAGTCGTTGATCTGGTACCGGGTGGGCAGCTTCTTGACCAACGCCTGCTCGCGGTTGACTTTGGCCAGCAGACGGTAAACGTTCTCGGCCTGTCGTGAGGCCAGATCGGGCACGTCGTGGACGCCCGCCAATTCGAGTAAAGCAGCATATTCCGCGCCGACGCCGCTGATCCGGAAGAAGTCAACGTGGCTGATCCAGCGCAGGATCAACGCCTCGTCAAGCCCGGTTTGTTCGGCTATTTCGCTCCGACCCTCTGGAGACGCCCCCTGCTTGATCAGAGTGCCTGTTGTCCGGATACCCGCCGCACGAAGTACCTCTGCGGTAGCCTCGTCGATCCCTTCGATTTTGGTTAACTTTGCCATGATTACTTCTCCCGTCAGCGTTCCTGATCGTACCAATGAGATTGAGATAGAGAGGGCGTAGCGCGGGTTGCGAAGATCGACTTTATCCTATACGTATAACCAACTTCCTCAAATCCATGCTGCTCACATCCATTCTTCCCAATCAAATATATAACGTCCTCACACGCGATATATCACATACAATTATGAGCAAATTGGCCGATTGTGCCAATTACCTCATCAGAATAAATGTTCGAAAAGCTGCCGACACCCGCCGGACCCGGCAGGGTTTTCTTCTGCGACGTGCTATTTACGGCTGGCTCAGTCACGGACGGTGACGGTCGTGGTCCGCACACACTCAGAGGTTGGGCATGGTCTCGTCCCAGTCTTCCAGATAGCCACACAACCAGTTTAGAGCGAAGTGCCGCTGGAGCGCGATGGCGGTGGCGTTGAGGTATTCGCGGGCGGAGAGGGTGGCGTAGGCTTTGCCGAAGGCGGGGAGATCGCCGTCGATGGGCGGGGGGACATCGCCGGTGAGGTGGGCCTGTTCAGCCGCCTCCTGAATGATCTGCTCGAAAGTCGTGCCGGGCGGCGGGTCAAGGTTCAACTGCTGCTGCTGGGTCACCCACGAGCGCCGGTCCCACAGGTCGGCGATGTCGTGCGCCTGGGTGATCTCGTCGGTGGGGCGCAGGCGGGCGTCTGCCACAAAGTCGGTGACGGGATCGTAGAGCGGGATCGCGTCGAGGACATCCCCAACCGAGAAAAGGGTGTCGTAGAGCGGCAGGTTGTCGGCCTTGACAAGCGCCCAAAGCAGCACGCCCAGCGCCTCGACGCGCCAGCTTGCGAAGTTGAGGTAGTCCCGGTCCCATTCGCCGAGCGCCCTGCGGAAGCACTGCCTTTCTTCGACCGTCTGCTGCTCGATCAGGTTTTGCTCGACCATCCAGCCGATCAACGCGCGGATGCCGGTCTCAGTCGTCTGGCGGTCTTCGGGGGAGGTTGTGTTGCGGTAGTGCTGCTCAAGCACGCCACGCATCACGAGCGCGCCCAGGCTCAGCACACGGTAGGCGACGGCTTCGGGGGATTTGAGGGTTATCGGGTGGTCGTTATCGGTCATGGCAGCTCGACTTCCCATGTTTGTCGTTACAGTAAAACATCACCTATGCTCTTGATTATAGCCCCGTTTTGGGGCGGGCAAAATTGAGCCGCGAAGCGGCGGCGCACCCATCTTTTGGTCAGCCCCGGCTGTGCTGCTATTATAGTGCGGTGGATCGTAAACCTGCGAAGAGGCACCACATGGACACCAGAACGCGCTGCGAGTGGGGCAGCGGACACTCGCTCTACGTCGAGTATCACGATACCGAATGGGGCGTTCCCCTGCACGACGACCGGAAGCTGCTCGAGCTTCTGGTTCTTGAGGGGATGCAGGCCGGGCTGAGCTGGCTGACCATCCTCAAGAAGCGCGAGAACTTCCGCCGCGCCTTCGACGGCTTCGATCCGGCCAGGGTCGCCGCCTACGACGAGCGGAAGGTCGCCGAACTGCTGGCCGACCCCGGCATCATCCGCAACGAGCGCAAGATCCGGGCGGCAATCCAGAACGCGGGGGCGTTTCTGGCGGTGCAGGCGGAGTCCGGCAGCTTTGACGCCTACATCTGGCAGTTCGTGGGTGGCAGGCCGAAGAAGAACGCCTGGAAGACGATGGCCGACCTCCCGGCCCAGACACCCGAATCCGAGGCGATGAGCCGCGATCTCAAGCGGCGCGGCTTCAACTTTGTCGGCCCGACGATCTGCTACGCCTTCATGCAGGCGACCGGCATGGTCAACGACCACGTGGTTGGCTGCTTCCGCTACGACGAAGTGTAGCCCCGATGCGCCTCGTCCTGGCTTCCGGCTCGCTCCGACGGCGCGAGCTGCTCGCGCTGGCCGGGCTGCCGTTTGACGTGCTCACCCCGCAGGCCGACGAGCGCCGCCGCCCCGCCGAATCGCCCGCCGGGTACGCCCGACGCCTCAGCCTGGAGAAGGCCCGCGCCGCCGCCGCGCAGGTTGCCCCCCCGGCGCTGATCCTGGCCGCCGACACCATCGTGGTGGACGGCGACGACGTGCTCGGCAAGCCGCGCGGGGCCGGTGACGCGGCGGCCATCCTGCGCCAACTGCGCGGGCGCGTGCACCACGTCTACACCGCCGTGACGCTGCTCGACGCTGCCGGAAGCCGCCACGCCACCGAACTGGCGCGCAGCCCGGTCACGATGCGCGATTACACCGACGCCGAGATCGCCGCCTACGTCGCCAGCGGCGACCCCTTCGACAAGGCGGGGGCCTACGCCATCCAGAACGCGGCCTTCCACCCCGTCACGTTCTTTGCCCACTGCTTCGCCAACGTGATGGGTCTGCCGCTGTGCCACGTCACGCGGGCGCTGCGCGGGTTCGACGTTGATCCACCGGTCGATGTCCCGGCGGCCTGCCAGGCACACATTGGCTACGAATGTCCCGTGTACCGGGCGATCCTGGACGGGGAAGAATAGAAGCCATTTCAAAAAACCGAAAGCGAGCTAAACTGTCGGCATGAGCCGACGA